>NZ_CP116413.1:8479280-9170171 GCF_030064675.1 Crossiella sp. CA-258035 | reverse complement strand
TTGCTCCGCTCCCTCCCCTCGTGTCAGCGCCGCGCGAACACCAAACGTGAGATGTCCACAGAGTTGTCCACAACTGTGCACGAAGGCGGGACGGGCCCGCACATGGACCCCCCGTAAACGCGGAAGGGGCAAACTAGCAACCGCCAGCCGCACTCACAAGGTCTGCCCGGTCACTGCACTGGAGTGGGCGCGCACCTCGCCCGATGTGGTGGAACGGGGGGCGGATTTGAGATGACGGCGGGTGATAAGTACCCTCGGATGGTCTCCCGCGTACCGACGGGTGCGTTTGCCGTGCCTGTCATGGTCGTCTGATCATGGTGATCGCGACGGAGACAACCCTAGACCTGCTTCACCCATGTACCGGGAGAACCGACCGTGAGCAAGCGCACCTTCCAGCCCAACAACCGTCGTCGCGCGAAGACCCACGGCTTCCGGCTGCGGATGCGTACCCGTGCCGGCCGCGCGATCCTGGCTGCTCGCCGCCGCAAGGGCCGCGCCGAGCTGTCCGCCTGAGACACCCGCCGCCGTGCTCCCCGCGGCTGCCCGGCTCACCCGTAGCCAGGACTTCGGCCTGGTGGTACGCCGGGGCCGCCGCGTTGGGCGACCCCGGCTGGTGGTGCACGCGCACCTGTCGAACCCGCCCACCCCTGGCGAGTCCTTCTCGCCGAGGGTGGGTTTCGTCGTGAGTAAGGCAGTGGGCAACTCCGTGGTCCGGCACCGGGTCTCCCGCCGGCTCCGGCACCTCGTGCGCGACCGGATCGACCGGTTGCCGCCGGGCAGCGCCCTGGTGGTGCGCGCCCTGCCCGCCTCGGCCGAGGCCACCAGCGCCCAGTTGGGCGGCGATCTCGACTCGGCCCTCCGCAAGCTCGGCCTGCCCGCACCAGGTGGTGCGGGGTGAGCGCCGGGCGGGCCGGGCCGCTGGCCACCGTGCTGCTGTGGCCGATCCGGTTCTACCGCCGGTTCATCTCTCCCGCTCTTCCCCCGACGTGCCGCTTCTACCCGAGCTGCAGTCACTACGCGGTCGAGGCGCTGACCACTCATGGCGCCTTCCGCGGGTCGTGGCTCACCGTGCGCAGGCTGTTGCGCTGCGGACCCTGGCACCCTGGAGGCCTGGACCCCGTTCCGCCGCCCCGCGACCGTGCTTCGGAGCGGGCTTCATGCAAATCCGCTGAGGAGTAGTTCGTGCTCGACTTCATCAACTACCCCGTGTCAGCCATCATGTGGTTCTGGCACAAGGTGCTCAGCTACGTCATCCCGGAGACCAGCGGGGTGAACTGGGCCCTGTCGGTGATGCTCCTCGTGTTCACCCTGCGCGCGCTGCTGTTCAAGCCGTTCGTCAAGCAGGTGCGCTCGATGCGCAAGATGGCGGAGTTCCAGCCGCAGCTGGCCAAGCTGCGGGAGAAGTACGGCAACGACAAGCAGCGCATGGCCCAGGAGATGCAGAAGCTCCAGGCCGAGGGCGGGTTCAACCCGCTGGGCGGCTGCCTGCCGATGCTGGTGCAGATGCCGGTGTTCCTCGGTCTGCTCAACGTGCTGCAGGGCTTCAAGCCGGGCGCCACGAGCAACTACATCTTCGGCCAGCCCGAGGTGAGCTCCTTCCTCGCCTCGAAGCTGTTCGGTGTGAACCTGTCCGCGGCGATCCGGATGAGCGGCGCGGACCTGGCCGTCATCGGCACCGACCGCACTGCGTTGTTGCTGCTGGCCATCCCGCTGATGGTGCTGGCCTCGGTGCTGACCCACCTGACCGCGCGGCACTCGGTGGCCCGCCAGTCCGCGACCGCGGCGGCCAACCCGCAGTCGGCGATGATGAACAAGCTGATGCTGTACTTGTTCCCGCTCGCGGTGCTCGTCGGTGGTCCGTTCTTCCCGGTGGCGATGCTGCTGTACTGGCTGAGCAACAACACCTGGACCCTTGGTCAGCAGTACGTGGTGTACCACCGCATCGACCGGGAGGAAGAGGAGAAGAAGGCCGCGGCCATCGAGAAGCGGCAGAACCTCGGCCCCAAGCCCGGCCAGAAGCCGCAGCCGGGTCAGAAGCCCGCGCCCGGCCAGAAGCCGGTGCGCAAGCGCCCGGCCAACGCCGCCCCGCAGGCCGCCTCCCCCACCACGTCCTCGGCCGACAAGAACAAGGACACCTCCGCCTCGACCGGGTCGGAGAAGAGCAATGCCCCGCGCAACGGTTCGGACGCGGCCAAGTCCACGGACTCCCCCGCCGCGAAGCCCGGTGAGGTCCCCGGGATCATCCAGAGCCGGTCGACGGGCAAGAAGCAGACCCGCAAGCGCCGCTGAGTCGGCTGCTACATGGAAGGAGACACCGTGTCGGAGACCTTGCAGGCGACCGAACAAGAAACGGACGCCGCTACTCCGGACGCCGGTAACGACGAGAGCCTGTTGGTGCGCGAAGGCGACATCGCGGGCGACTACCTGGAAAAGCTGCTCGACCTGCTCGACTACGACGGCGACATCGACCTGGACGTCGAGGCGGGCCGCGCGATCGTGAGCATCGATGGTGGCGAAGACCTGGAGAAGCTCGTCGGTCGCCGCGGTGAGGTCCTGGAATCCCTCCAGGAGCTGACCCGCCTCGCGGTCCAGCAGTCCACCGGCAGCCGCAGCCGTCTGATGCTCGACGTCGCCCAGTGGCGCGCCGACCGCCGGGCCGAGCTGAGCGAGCTGGGCAAGTCCACCGCCGAGGAAGTCCTGGCGACGGAGAAGCCCAAGCGCCTGCGCACCATGACCCCGTTCGAGCGCAAGGTCGTGCACGACGCGGTCGCCGCCGTCGCAGGCGTGCACAGCGAAAGCGAAGGCGAAGAACCCCACCGCCGCGTGGTGGTCTTCCCCACCAGCTGACCCCAGCAAGAACCACAGACGCCCGGCCGGGACTCCCCCGGCCGGGCGTTTGTTTTTGCGCCCAACCCCTGTCGCACTGACCTTTGGGGCGCACGGCACCCTGGTGCGGCGCGGCCCGGGGCGGCGACACTCCCCCGCCAGCCGCCAGCCGCCAGCCGCCAGCCGCCAGCCGCCAGCCGCCAGCCGCCAGCCGTGGGTGCGCGCATGCCGGGCCGCGGCTGGGGCAGGCGCGCGGCCGGGCGGCGCGGGCGAGTCGGTGTGAGCGGCCTGGCGGTGTGAGCGGCCCGGCGGCGCTGGAGGGGGCGGGCGACGCGTAGGTGGCACTGGCGCATGAGTTGGCGCGTGCGCCCGAGGTGGGCCGGTGGCGGTGGTGCGCGCGATGTCGCTGGCGGAGCTGGGATGAATTCGGGCTCAAGTTGAGGCGGCGGCGGGTGCTGAGACCTTGCCGGGCACTGGGTCGCGGCCCCGGCAAGCGTCAAGGCCGGGGCTAGAGCCGGGCGGGAACGGGTTGTGCGACTGAGCCGTGGTCGGGGCGGGGTGGCTGGTGTTCTCAACTTGTTCTGGGGGTGGGTTGCTGCGTGCTGCTGAGTCCGGCTCTTCCCAGTGGGCCGGGCTGGCCGGTGTTGTCGGGTGGCCGTGGGTCGTGGTTTTGGTGAGACGTGGCGCTTGTCCGGGCCGCTGTTTTCCCGCCCGCGCCTCCGCTTCCTCTGCGGAACGCTTTTCGGGGCGAAAAGGTTGCTTTCCGTCTTGATCTTGTCGCTGGGTTGGTGGGACGCGGGGGTGTTGGGGTGGAGTTGGGAGTTGGGGTGGGCGGGGGTTCGTGGGGCGGGTTGGGGTTCGTGGTCTCATTGGGAGTCGTGTGGGGCGGTGGTCGTTTCACGTGAAACGGCGACGAACGGGACGGGGTGTGGGCGTGGTTTCACGTGAAACGGTGGCGGTGCCGGAGGTGGCGGCGCGTGTCTTTGGGGACCAGCTTGGGGTGGCGGTGCGGTTCGCGGAGATGCTCATCGAGCAGGGTGAGACTCGTGGACTGATCGGGCCGCGCGAGGTTGAGCGGGTGTGGGATCGGCACATGTTGAACTCGGCGGTGGTCTCCGAGTTGCTGGCTCCGAACGCCTCCGTGGTTGACGTGGGTTCTGGGGCCGGGCTTCCTGGGTTGCCGATGGCGATTGCTCGGCCCGATGTGTCCATCACGTTGCTGGAGCCGATGGCTCGGCGGGTGGCTTGGTTGACCGAGGTCGTGGAGGAGCTGGAACTCGATGTGACCGTTGTTCGGGGTCGCGCCGAAGAGAAAGCCGTTCGGGAACAGCTTGCTGGTGCCGATGTAGTGACTGCGCGGGCGGTCGCGCCGTTGGCGAAGTTGGCTGGGTGGTGTCTTCCGTTGGCCCGGCCCGAAGGGCAGCTGCTGGCGTTGAAGGGGTCCAGTGCGGCTGAGGAGTTGGCGCGGGATGAACAGGCTGTGGCGGCGGTGGGGGGCGTGAACGGTCGGATTGTGGTGTGCGGGGAAGGGGTTCTTGAGGTGCCGACGACGGTAGTTGTGGTCGATCGCGCTCCAGGGCGTGACGGGAAGCGCCGGAGAAGGAAGGATCGGGGATGAGGCCGGAGTCGCCCCTGTTTTCGCATCCGGAGCGCGAAACGGCCGCTGTTCCACGTGAAACACTCGCACCGGATTCGGTGACACCCCACGCGCCCGAGGAGAGCACCGTGTGGACCCCCATTGCCGAGGAAGCCGAGCGCGCCACCCGCGTTCTTCACCCCGACGCCCTGCAGCTGCCGCGCCCATCCCGGCGTCGCGTCCTCACCGTGGCCAACCAGAAGGGCGGCGTCGGTAAGACCACCAGCACGGTCAACCTGGCCGCCGCGCTCGCCCTGCACCACCTCAAAGTCCTGGTGATCGATCTCGACCCGCAGGGCAACGCGAGCACCGCCCTCGGTGTCGAACACCGCTCCGGCACCCCCTCCATCTACGAGGTACTGATCGGGGAGATCTCGCTCGCCGACGCCGCCGCGCCCAGCAACCAGACCGACAACCTGGTGTGCGTGCCGGCCACCATCGACCTGGCCGGTGCCGAGATCGAGCTCGTCTCGATGGCCTCCCGGGAGTCCCGGCTCAAGGAAGCCCTCTCCCCCGAGGCGCTCGACTCGCTCCAGCCCGACTACGTCTTCATCGACTGCCCGCCCTCGCTCGGCCTGCTCACGTTGAACGCGATGGTCGCCGCGCAGGAAGTCCTCATCCCGATCCAGTGCGAGTACTACGCGCTGGAGGGACTGAGCCAGCTGCTGGGCAACATCGAGCTCGTGCAGCAGCACCTGAACCCGGACCTGGACGTGTCCACCATCCTGCTCACCATGTACGACGGCCGGACCAAGCTGGCCGACCAGGTGACCACCGAGGTGCGCAACCACTTCCAGGAACGTGTCCTCAAGACCGTGATCCCCCGCAGCGTGAAGGTCTCCGAGGCGCCTGGCTTCGGGCAGACGATCATCACCTACGACCCGGGTTCGCGGGGCGCGATGAGCTACCTCGACGCAGCCAAGGAACTCGCCGTACGCGGCGCCGAGATGGGAACTACATGACAGAACGAAAGGGCGGGCTCGGCCGAGGTCTCGCCGCACTGATCCCCAGCGGCCCGCCGCCCGGTGCGGCGGGCGCCTCCTCCCCCGCCGCCACCGCGGTGGCCTCCCGGCCCAAGGGTGAGGCGGTGGAGCCGGAGACCTCGGTGGCCGGTGCGGTCTACCGCGAGGTGCCGACCGCGGCGATCAAGCCGAACCCGAAGCAGCCCCGGCACGTCTTCGACGAGGACGCGCTGTCCGAGCTGGAGCACTCGATCCGCGAGTTCGGGCTCATGCAGCCCGTCGTGGTCCGGGAGCTCGGCAAGGGACAGTACGAGCTCGTCATGGGCGAGCGGCGGCTCCGGGCCTCGCAGCAGGCGGGGCTGGACCGGATTCCGGCCATCGTCCGGCAGACCGCCGACGAGGCGATGCTGCGGGACGCGCTGCTGGAGAACATCCACCGGGTGCAGCTGAACCCGCTCGAAGAGGCGGCGGCCTACCAGCAGCTGCTGGAGGAGTTCGAGGTCACCCACGAGGAGCTGGCCGGCCGGATCGGCCGCAGCCGCCCGGTGATCACCAACACCATCCGGCTGCTGAAGCTGCCCCTCCCCGTGCAGCGCCGGGTCGCCGCCGGGGTGCTCTCCGCCGGGCACGCCCGCGCGCTGCTCGGGCTGGACGACCCCGGCCGCCAGGAGGACCTGGCCGCCAAGATCGTTGCCGAGGGTCTGTCAGTGCGCGCCACCGAGGAGGCCGTGGTGCTCGCCAAGAGCGAGCAGCCCGCCAAGGCCAAGCCGGCGGCGCGCAAGCCGATCCAGGCCCCCGGGCTCCAGGACCTCGCGGAGAAGCTGTCGGACGCGTTCGACACCCGGGTCAAGGTCGAGCTCGGCCGGCGCAAGGGCCGGATCGTGCTCGAGTTCGGCTCCGTGGACGATCTTGAGCGCATCGTGGAGCTGATGGGACATAACGGGGCAAAACGGGCACAGCAGGCCGACTAGCCAGGGTATTGCCGACTTATGTCACGGTGACGTTTTCAGATGGGAACGTCTGTCAGCTGCGGGCGAGCGCTCGCTCGACCAGGGTGCCGAACACCTCACCGAGCGAGCGCCCGGCGGCCTCCACCGCCATCGGCACCAACGAGGTCTCGGTGAGTCCCGGCGAGACGTTCACTTCCAGGAAGTGCACCGTGCCGTCCGGCGCCACGATCGCATCCGTGCGGGAGATGTCGCGGAGGCCGAGCAACTGGTGCGCGGCCACCGCCAGCTCCCCCACCGCCCGCTGCGTCTCCGGCGCGAGCCGGGCCGGCGCGTGGAACGTGGTGAGCCCAGCGGTGTACCGGGCCGAGTAGTCGTACACGCCGTTCTCCGGCAGGATCTCCACCGCCGGCAGGGCCTGGGGCCCCTCCGGGGTGTCCAGCACCCCCACGGCCACCTCAACCCCGGAAACATAGGTCTCCGCGAGCACGGTGTCCCCGTAGGCCAGGCAGTCCACCATCGCGGCCGGCAGGTCCGCCGCGTCCCGCACCACGGTCGCGCCCAGCGCCGAGCCGCCCTGGTCCGGCTTGAGCATCAGCGGCAGGCCGAGCCGGTCGACCAGCGCGTCCAGCACCGCCTGGGCGCCGAGCACCCGGAACGTGCTGTGCGGCAGCACCACCCAGTCCGGCGTGCTCAGCCCGGCGCGGGCCAGCTCGCCCTTGGCAGTCGGCTTGTCCCAGGCCCGGCGGCAGGCCCTCGGGTCGGTGCCCACGTACGGCACGCCGAGCATCTCCAGCACCGACTGCACCGCGCCGTTCTCACCCTCGCCGCCGTGCAGCGCGATCACCGCGGCATCCGGCCGGTGCTGCCGCAGCCGCTCCAGCAGCGCGCCGTCGGCGTCCCACTCCTCCACGGTCAGCCCGGTCTCGCGCAGCGCGGCGGAGAGCCTGCGGCCCGACCGCAGCGAGACCTCCCGCTCGTGGGACAGTCCACCGGCCAGCACCGCGACCCAACGATCAGACACTGCACAGCTCCTTGCGTGAATGGCGACGGTCCACTGTGATCGTCCACAGTGGACCGTCGGGAAAAGCGTTGTGGGAAGAGGTCAGGCGGTGTCCGGGGACGGCGACTGCGGGCCGGTGGACTGGCGGCGGTGCACCTGGCCGAAGGTGCTGATCAGCTCCAGCTCGCCCTCCAGCACAGTGGCCAGCCTGCGCACGCCCTCGCGGATCCGCTCCGGCGTCGGGTAGCAGAAGGACAGCCGCATCTGCCCGTTGCCGGAGCCGTCGCCGAAGAACGCGGTGCCGGGCACGAAGGCCACCCGCTGGGTGACCGCGCGCGGCAGCATCGCCTTGGTGTCAATGCCTTCCGGCACGCCCACCCACACGTAGAAGCCGCCGTCCGGCTTGGTCCACCGGCAGCCGGCCGGCAGGTGCGCCTCCAGCGCGGCGAGCATGGCGTCCCTGCGCTCGCGGTAGACCTCGCGGTAGTTCTTGATCTGGCCCATCCAGTCGTGCTGGGCCAGGTACCGGGAGACCACCGCCTGGGTGAAGGTGGGCGGGCAGAGCGTGGCCGACTCCGAGGCCAGCACCAGCTTCTCCCGCACCGCGTGCGGGGCCAGCGCCCAGCCGACCCGCAGCCCCGGCGCGAAGGTCTTGGAGAACGAGCCGAGGTAGACCACGTTCTCCGGCTCCATCGAGCGCAGCGCCGGGTAGGTCTGGCCGTCGAAGCCGAGCATCCCGTACGGGTTGTCCTCGACCACCAGCACGCCGTGCCGGGCGCAGATCTCCAGCACCTCGGCCCGCCGGTGCACCGCCAGGGTCACGCCGGCCGGGTTGTGGAAGTTCGGGATCGTGTAGAGGAACTTGACCCGGCGACCGGCCGAGGCCAGCGCGGTCAGCGTGCGGTCCAGCTCGCCGGGGATGAGGCCCTCGTCGTCCAGCGGCACGTGCACGACCTCGGCCTGGTAGGCGGAGAAGGTGCCCAGCGCGCCGACGTAGGACGGCGCCTCGGCGACCACCACGTCACCGGGATCGCAGAAGATCCGGGTGACCATGTCCAGGCCGGACTGCGAGCCCACGGTGACCGTGACGTCGTCCGGGTGGGCCGAGATGCCCTCCAGCGCCATGATCTGGCAGATCTGCTCGCGCAACGCCGGGATGCCCTGCGCGGAGGCGTACTGCAGCGCGGTCTGGCCCTCCGCCGCCATCAGCTGGGCCACGTCGGCCGAGAGCGACTCCAGCGGCAGCGCGGCCAGGTACGGCATGCCACCGGCCAGCGAGACCACCTCGGGGCGGCTGGCCACCGAGAACAGCGCCCTGATCTCCGAAGCCGTCATCCCCGCGGTGCGCGCCGCGTAGCGCCTCAGGTGGGGGTCCAGGCTGCGCCCTGCTGCCGCCGCGGCCGGGACAGCGGACGGATTTTGCTGTTCGGGCGTTGAGGCAGGTAGGTTCATGCGGCGCTCCGGTATCGGCGATCGTCCGAGCCAGTCTAGGCCGCCGATGGCACCGATGGCGCCGAGTGTGATCCGGCCTCCCTGTCGAAGCCGGTGCGCTGCGCCTATGCTGGTTCTCGGTGCCCGTGGTGCGCGGGCATGCCGTTCTTGCTGGGAGGTCAGGTGTCGCGACGCGTAGTCGGCGTCACGCTGGACAACCTCGACCACCTGTCCCGGCACTCCCGGGGCTGTGTGTTCTGGGAGCTCGCTCCGCACATGAAGGAGCAGTCCGAGGAGTTCGGCCAGACCGAGTTCGACAAGGAAGCCTGGATCTCCGCGGTGTTGCTGGAGTGGGGTTCCTGCGGCCGGATCATCTATGCCGACGGGGTGCCAGCCGGTCATGTGCTCTACGCCCCGCCGGGTGTGGTGCCACGGGCGTCCACCTTCCCCACCTCCCCGGTCAGCGCGGACGCGGTGCTGATCACCGCGTTGCAGGTGCTGCCGGAGTTCACCGGCGGCGGCCTCGGCCGGGTGCTGGTGCAGGCGGTGGCCAAGGACCTCACCAGGCGCGGCGTGAAGGCGATCGAGGCCTTCGGCGACGCCACGCCTGACCAGCCCAACTGCGTGCTGCCCGCGGACTTTCTGCTCAGCGTCGGGTTCAAGACCGTGCGCCCGCACCCGAAGTGGCCGCGGATGCGCCTGGAGCTGCGGACCGCGCTGACCTGGAAGGAAGACGTGGAGGCCGCGCTGGAGCGACTGCTGGGCACGGTGTCCATCAGCGCCACCGCCGGGAGCAAGGAACCGAGCTTCCGCCCCGTCTGAGACCAACGAGAAAGGCCCCGCCAGGGAAACCGGCGGGGCCTTTCTCGTTGGCTGGGTCAGGCCGTCTCGGCCTTGGACAGCTCGTACTTGAGCAGGTCGTCGAAGGTGAACGTGCCGGTGGGCTGGTCGTTCTTGCCCAGCAGGTACAGCCGTTTCACCGCGACCAGGATGCCCTCGGCCACCACGTCCCGGAAGGCCGGGTCGAGCAGCCGGCGGCGGTCCTCGGGATTGGTCAGGTAACCGGTCTCCACCCGGACCGCGGTGCAGCGGGTCAGCCGCAGCGAGTCCCAGGTCTTCGGGTGGGTGCCGCAGTCCAGCATGCCGGTGCGGGCGGTCAGCTCGCGCTGGATGAACCCGGCCAGGGCCTCACCCACGGTGGAGCTGGTGCCGTGGCCGCCGCTGCCGAAGTGGAAGGTGGCCACGCCGCGGGCGTGCGGGGAGGAGTTCGCGTCCGAGTGCAGGGACAGGAACAGGTCCGCGTTGGCGCTGTTGGCGAACTGGGCGCGGTCGGACTCCGGCGGGCACACCTGCGGGCCCCTGGAGAGCAGTGCCTCCATGCCGGTGGCCACCATGCGGCCCTCCAGCCGCCTGGCCAGGTCCCACATCAGGTCGGCCTCGGACACGCCGTCCACCACGATGCCCCGGTCGCCACCACCGTGACCGGGGTCGATCACGATCCGCTTGCCGGACAGGCGCGGGCCGGACCGGCGCAGGTGCTCCTGCTCGCGCAGGAACACCGGGCGGCCGCCACGGACCTTGGGCGCCAGCTGGCGCAGCGCGCGCAGCGTGCCAGGGCCGCACATGCCGTCCACGGAGAGGCCGTAGTCGCGCTGGAAGTTGCGCAGCGCGTGCTCGGTCTGGTGACCGAAGACGCCGTCCGCGCGACCGGCGTTGAAGCCCAGTTCGAGCAGTCGCTGCTGCAGGGTGAGCACGTCGTCGCCGCTCATCGGCTGGGAGATCAGGTAGGCGAGGTTGCGGTCGCCGAGCTGCCAGCGCGCGTCGGTCAGCGCCCGGTAGGTGTTCGGACCGACGATGCCGTCGGTGATCAGCCCTCGTTGCTGCTGGAACGAGCGCACTGCGTGCTCGACCTGGCCATCGAAGTTGGTAGGCCTGATCTGGCCGTTGGTGGCCGGTAGCAGCCCCAGCTTCACGAGAGTCGCCCGGATCTCGGCGACGGCTGGACCGTCATCACCCCGGCGGAGCAGCAGCATGCACCCCTCGCATGACTCGGGCGCCGGAAATTCGTTCGGCGCGCAGTTGAAGACGTCCTATTGTGCCTTGCGGTTTGAGCAGCCACATGCGGGGCTACTCCCAGCAGTCGTTCCAGCACGAAAACGGCAACCCCGGCTGCGGCTCACCATCCCGAGCGGCAGAACCACTCATCAGGATGACGAAGAACCGCGAACCGGGGTTGCACGATCCAGCTGGGGACTTTACGCCAGGTTCACCTGAACTAACTCATCGCACAGGTCAGCGCAGCGGGCGGGTCCTGGGTTAGGACTCAGATCACGTCGCTCAGGTCGTTGAGGATCGCGGCCTTCGGCTTGGCGCCCACGATCGTCTTCACCGGCTTGCCGCCCTGGAACAGCATCATGGTCGGCACCGACATGATCTGGTAGTCCCGCGCGGTGGACGGGTTGGCGTCGATGTCCAGCTTGGCGATGGTGATCTTGTCCGCGTGCTCGCCCGCGATCTCCTCGAGGACCGGGGCGACCATCTTGCACGGTCCACACCAGGTCGCCCAGAAGTCCACCAGCACCGGCTTGTCGCTCTGCAGCACGTCCTCGACGAAGCTCGCGTCGGACACGACCTTGGTGTTGTTGCCCATCGTCACTCCTTGGTTGGGGGCAGGTGAATCGGTCTGTGGGGGCTCAGCTGACCGCGGCCACGGTCTCCGGCTCGGCGGCTTCCCGCTCGGCCAGCCAGCGCTCGGCGTCCATGGCGGCCGCGCAGCCGGACCCGGCCGCGGTGATCGCCTGCCGGTAGGTGTGGTCGACCAGGTCGCCCGCGGCGAACACGCCGTCCAGGTTGGTGGCGGTGCCGGGCGAGGCGACCTTGACGTAGCCCTCCTCGTCGGTGTCCACCTGGCCCTTGACCAGCGCGGAGCGCGGGTCGTGGCCGACCGCGACGAAGAACCCGGTCACCGGCAGGATGGACTCCTCGCCGGTCACGGTGCTCGCCACCCGGACGCCGGTGACGGAGGTCTCGCCGAGCACCTCGACGACCTTGGTGTCCAGCTGCCAGCGGATCTTCTCGTTGGCCCGGGCGCGCTCCAGCATGATCCGGGAGGCCCGGAACTCCTGCCGCCGGTGGATGATCGTCACCGAGCGGGCGAAGCGGGTGAGGAAGGTGGCCTCCTCCATCGCCGAGTCGCCGCCGCCGACCACCGCGATGTCCTGGTCGCGGAAGAAGAACCCGTCGCAGGTGGCGCAGGCGGACACACCGCGGCCGAGCAGCTTCTGCTCACCGGGCACGTCCAGGTAGCGGGCGGCCGCGCCCATGGCCAGCACCACGGCCTTGGCCTGGTAGGTGACCCCGTTCGCGGTGACCGTCTTCACCGGGCCGGACAGCTCGACGGACTCGACGTCCTCGGCCCGCAGCTCGGCGCCGAACCGCTCGGCCTGGGCGCGCATCTGCTCCATCAGGTCGGGACCCATGATCCCGTCCTTGAACCCCGGGTAGTTCTCCACCTCGGTGGTGGTCATCAGCGCGCCGCCGAACTGGGTGCCCTCGAAGACCAGGGGATCCAGCTGAGCCCGAGCGGCGTAGGTGGCCGCGGTGTACCCGGCTGGACCGGAGCCCACCACGATCAGGTTTCGTACCTGCGATGACACCTGGGGACCTCCGTGCCCGTGAGTCGACGTGTGCCGGCTTCGTACCGGCACAACGCGATCCTAGGTGCGGCTGTTCCCAGGTGACTTCGACGTCACACCGCGACGGCTAGCCGACGGTGCTGTCCTTGATCAACGACGGCTTCCCGGCGGCGCAGTCCGCGCCCACGACCAGCAGGCGGGTGCGGCCGGGGGTCGCGGTGAGCAGGACCAGCGCCACCCCTGGCTTGCCGTCCACGGTGACCTGGCGGCCGGCGACCGGGTTGAGCAGGTGGCCCGGCTGGTTGTTGGCCAGCAGGCACGCCTTGAGCTTGGCCTGGTCGCTGAACGGGCCGTAGTCCTTGTTGCCGGAGATCCCCGGTGGGATCTTGCCGTCCAGGTCCGCGGACTTGAGCGCGAGCACGCCATCCCCCGGCGTGCTGGCCACGCTGGTGGGCTGGGCGGTGCCGGTGACCGGCTGCTGACCCGGCAGCACGGCGAAGATCAGGCCGGTGGCCGCAGCCAGGCCGGCCAGCGCGCCGATGCCCCAGCCGATGGCCCTGGTGCGCCTGCGGCGGGCGGCGGCGAGGTCGACCACCGGGGCCAGCTGCTGCGGCTGCTGGTGGACCTGCGGCGGCGCTGACGGTGCCAGTGGTGCCGCGCCGGGGCGGGCGGCCATGGCCAGCCGCACCTCGTTCTCGATCGCCGCCTCGATCCGGCTGGCCACGTGCTCCGGCATGCGCAGCGGGGGCAGTGCGGCGAGCTCGGCCTGCGTCTCATCGAGCGCGGCCAGCACGGCCCGCGCCTCCGGGTCGGCCTCGATCCTGGGCCGCAGCTGGGCGGCCACAGCGGGGTCAAGGACCCCGGCGTGCAGATCGGCGATGAGATCAACAGACCACGGCGGGCCATCCGGCACACCGGGCCGGCGCTCGTTGGTGGTCATCGTCCCTCCCGTGGACGCCGCGGTGCCATTGCTCCAGCGTCAGGTGAGACGTTCGCACTTGCATCGGGGTTCCGCAGGTGCCCGAGAAGTTTCGCCAGCTTCGCTCTTCCGCGAGCACATCTGCTCTTCACGGTACCTTCGGCGATGCCGAGGATCCGCGCGGACTCGGCCACCGAGTAGCCCTCCACATCCACCAGGATGATCGGCGCGCGTTGCTCTTCCGGCAGCTCGGCCAGGGCGTCCTGGACGGCCAGCGAGGTGACCCGCTCGTCCATGTGGTCCCTGGGCGCCATCGGTTCGCGGTGCGGCTCCTCCGGCATGGGCACGGTCGGGCGGGCCTGGCGGCGCCTCACCCGGTCGAGGCATGCGTTGACCACGATCCGGTGCAACCAGGTGGTCACCTGTGACTCGGCGCGGAAGGAGGCCGCGGCGCGGAAGGCGGAGATGAACGCCTCCTGCAGCGCGTCGGCCGCTTCCTCCGGGTCACGCAAAGTCCGCAGGGCGACGGCCCACATGCGATCCCGATGGCGACGCACGAGTTCGGTGAACGCGTGGGGGTCGCCGGCAGCATGGGCCGCTATGAGGTCCCCGTCCGAGCTAGCCGCGGCTGTCACGCGGCAGAGAATAGCGTCAGCTCATCCTTGTGGATGACGGGCGTTCACCCGGCACGGACGAAGGTGAGCTCGGACAGCTCTGAGACGTTGCGGTCGCCGCTGCCACCCAGGCCGGTGATCCACAGCAGCACGAACTTGGTCGCGTCCCCGGCGTTCAGGGCGATCTCGGTGTCGCCCTTCTGCAGGGTGCCGCTGCCCAGCACGGTGGTCGCGTCCAGGTCGGCGTTGCCGGAGGGCGCGCTGCGCACCTCCACCTTGGTGCCCGCGCTCGGCGAGTCGATGACCACCTTGGCCAGCTTGGCCGCGTCGGACAGGGTGATCATGACGCCGACGCCGGGCTTGCCGCGCGGGAACTGCTGCCGGTAGGTCATGGTCTTCCAAGTCGAGCGCGGGTCGCCGTCGACCACCCGCTTGATCCGGTGCGGGTTGTCCGGCTCGCCCTGCACGTTGTAGACGTTGACGCTGGCCACGTCCACGGTGCCGCCCGCCTGCACCGGTTCGCTGCTGGGCGGCGTGCTCGGCTGCACCGGGTTGCTGGTCTCGGCTGGCGGTGCGGTGGTGGTGGGGGTGAGCGCCACGGTCGGGCCGGAACGGGTCTCCGGGGTGGCGAACATGCCGATCACGGACAGGCCGATCCAGGCCAGGATGCCGACGGTGGCCACGGTCAGCAGGGTCATGCCGACCGCGAGCTTGCGCCGCCTGCTCTTCTCGTCCCGCTTGTCGTCCTCTTCGACGCCGACCGCCGAGTACTCCTCGGTCAGCGCGGCCTCCTGGGCGCGCAGCGCGGCGGCCTCGGCCTCCGCGGCCGCGGTCTGCTCCAGCACCCGCAGGATCGCCGCGCCGGTGCGCAGGCCGCCGATGCTGGTGTCCACCAGGCTGCGCACCGCGACCGTGGACAGCTCGTGCGGCACGGTCGGGTGCAGCGTCTGCGGGGAGACCACGGTGCCGTCCGGGCCGGTGGGCGCCGAGGGCAGGGTGTGCGGGCCGCCGTCGAGGGCCCAGCGGCAGGTCAGCATCAGGTACAGCACGGCGCCCAGGCCGCGCACGTCCTCGCGGGCGGTCACCTCGGCCCTCGGGCCCGGGAAGGCCAGCCGGAGCTTGCCGTCCGGGGTGACCCGCAGCCGCTGCGGGTGGTCCACGCCCAGCACCAGTCCGGCGTGGTGCGCGGTCTCGACCGCGGCGGCCAGCGCCTCCAGCAGCCGGGACGCGGTGCCGGAGGGCAGCGGGCCCTCGGTGATCAGGTCCAGCAGGTCGGTGCCCTGGGTCCACTCGGCGACGATGATGCCGAGCACGCCGTCGCGCGGGTTGACCCCGTGGCCGGGCCAGAGCACGTCCAGCGTCCGGGAGACGCCGGGGTGGGTGAAGCCGGCGCCGTGCGTCGAGCGTTCCAGGGTGCGGCGGGCGCGGGCGGCGGTGTGCTCGTCGGAGGCGTCACCGATCAGCACGGTGAGAGCAACATCACGTCCCAGCGCGTTGTCCCTCGCCCGCCAGAACTGGGCCGGAGCCCGGACGTCCTGGCCGGCCAGCGACAACAGGCGGTAGCGGCCGTCACCGAGAGTCGCACCCGGAACGAAGGCGGCAGCTCCTACCGCGCCGCCGGCTGGATTCCCGTGCGGCGCCGTGTAATCCGGCGTCCCACTCACCGAGCTTTCTCCCGTTCCGCACGTCGTCTGCGGTCGTGACCCCCGACCGCGTGCTGGTGCTCCCGGTCGAGGGTACGGGACGCCGGGCGTCAGCGGCGGCGCAAAAGTCGGGTGATCCGTGACATTGCCGGATTCAGTTCCGTCACCTTCAGTAGCATCATCGACCCGAATGCCACGGCCAGTCCGAGCAGGCCGCCGACGACCACGACGACCCAGGCGATCACCCGTGGCGAGGTGCCGAGCGGGGCGAACTCCAGGGTCGCGGTGTGCACCAGCACCACGCTCAGCGCGCCGAGCAGCGAGCCGATGACGGTCAGGCCGAAGGTGCGGCCCAGCCGCCCGGTCTCCAGCCTGCCCAGCCGGACCCGCAGCCAGATGTTCCCGGCCACCGCGCCGACCAGGAAGGACATCGAGTTCACGAAGGCGAGGCCCAGCACCATGGTGTGCTCGTCCAGCACCTGCACGCACAGCACGGACAGGCCGATCTTCACCGCCACCGTGAGCAACTGGAGCATGGCCGGGGTGCGGGCGTCCTTCATCGCGTAGAAGACCCGCAGCTGCATCATGGTGATCGCGTACGGCACCAGTCCGAAAGCGGACACCGCGAGCGTGGTGCCGATCTGCTGGGCCTTGTCCAGGGTGTTGGCGCCGTAGAAGAACAGCGCCACGCCGAGCTGGCTGCCGAGCACGGTCATGCCGGCGCTCAGCGGCAGCAGCATGGTGGTCAGCAGCCTGCTGCCCAGGGACAGGTCGGCGACCACTCCGCGCACGTCGTTGTCCGCGGCCGCCTTGCTCATCCGCGGCATGATCGCGGTGAGCAGGGAGAAGCCGAGGATGCCGTAGGGCAGCTGGAAGAGCTGCCAGGCGAAGTTGTAGGCGGTCATGCTGCCGGGCACCGCGGCGGTGGCGATCCGGGTGACCACGATCACCCCGGCCAGGCCGAGCACCACGTAGAACACCATCCACAGCGCCAGGCCGCCGAACTCGGTGAGCCTGCGGTCCCAGCCCCACCGCCACTTGAACCGGATGCCGGCCCGGCGCATCGCGGGCAGCACCACCAGCGCCTGCACCACGATGCCCAGCGTGGTGCCGATGCCCAGCACCAGCAGCTTCGGGTCGCTCATGGCCAGCGGGTTGATGGTCGGGTCGCCCGGCACCAGCAGGTAGACGCCGAGGGTGACCAGCACGACCAGGTTGTTGAACACCGGCGCCCAGGCGGGCAGGCCGAACACGCCGCGGGAGTTGAGGATCGCGGTGAACAGTGCGCCCAGGCCGAAGAAGACGATCTCCGGCAGCAGCAGGTAGGCGAAGGCGGTGGCCAGCTCCGGGTGTGCCTTGCCGCTGCTGCCGTCCACGTAGATGGTGGTGAGCAGCGGGGCGGCCAGCATCATGACCACGGTGGCGGCCAGCAGGATCACCGGCGCCATGGTCAGCAGGCGCTGGATGTAGGCCTCGCCGCCGTCGGCGTCCTCCTTCTCCGCGCGCACCAGCAGCGGGACGATGATGCTGGTCAGCACCCCGCCCAGGAGCAGCTCGTAGACCTGGAGCGGGATGGTCATGCCGACCTGGTAGGAGTCGGTGATCACGCCCGAGCCGACCACCACGACGAGCACGATCCGGGACAGGAAGCCGGTGATCCGGCTGGCCAGGGTGGCGATCGCCATCGACCCGCTGGCCTTGGCCAGTGAGGGTTGGGCCTTGGCCGGGACCAGCTTGTCCATCTGCCTCGTCTCGCTCACGCGGCGCTGTCCTGTTTGCCGGAGCGCAGGCGGCGGATCAGCCTGCGGGCCACCAGCAGCACCAGGGCCGCGCCCGCGGTGACCGTGATGCCGAGGGTGATGGTGCCGTACGCGGTGGAGATCAGCGTGATCCGGTTGGCCTCGCCGCCGCGGCCGAGCGGGGTGCCGTTGATGGTCTGCAGCAGCGCGTCCACCGAGAACTGGCCGCCTCGGGTGATCTCGGTGGGCACCCGGATCGGCAGGTTGCTGTTCGCGCCGATGGTCAGGTCGTTGACATCGCTGGTGCGCAGGCCCTGGGTGCTGCTGAAGGTCACCCGCACCTTGATCACCACCGGCAGCTTGTTGCTGATGGTCAGCGGCAGCGGGCTGTCCGAGGAGGCCAGGTAGTACGGACCGGGCGGCTGCACGATGCGCACCTGGGAGACCAGGTACTCCAGCTGGTCGCCGACCAGCGAGGCGGCCGCGCCGCCCGCGGAGTTGTTGCCGCGCCAGGCGCCGGAGGCGGCCCGGACCATGCCCAGGTCCAGCGGTTCGATCAGCGAGGCGGGCGAGGTGCCCTTGACGCCGTCGCTGCTCATCGCCGACAGCAGGTCCCTGGACCGGTCGCGCATGGCACGCAGGTCGCCGGTGATGCTGGGCGAGATCTCGGCGCCGGTGGCATCCACCGGGTAGGTCAGGCCGACGGTGCGGCCGCCGTTGGCGACCTGTTCGTTCAGCCCGCGCGGGGTGACCAGCTTGCCGCCGAGCAGGTGCTGCATGGACTGCAGGAACGCGGTCAGCTCGCCGACCGGGGCCTTCCACCGGCGCGGCGGGGCCACCACCAGCGAGCCGCCGTTCTTGCCGAGCGCGGTGGCCCGGTAGAGCAGCGCGCCCATGCCGTTCTGCAGGTCCAGCGGGCCGTAGCTGGCCGCGCCGGACAGTGGCGCGGTGCCGCCGATGGCGTTGCGCACCACCGGGTCGATCGGCACCACGGAGGAGCCGGCGGCCGAGGAGTCGGCCGCGGCGGCCAGCTTGACCGGCGAGGTCACCGTGCGGCCGTCCTGCACCCCGCGCGGCTCCAGCAGCAGGGTGCGGCGGCCCAGGTCGGCCAGGGTGCGCTCGTCGATCACGCCGCCCAGCGGCCACACCATGTCGCCGACGGTCTGGATCTGCAGCAGCTCGGCGACCGCCTTGCTGCGGTCCACCGCCAGCTTCTCCAGGTCGGTGAGCCCGGCCTTGGACAGCGCGACCAGGTCCGCGTCGGCGAAGGGCAGCGCGAGCACGCAGCGGCCCCTGGCGATGCCCTTGAGCCGCTCCAGCCACTTCTGCGCCGCGGTGGAGCCGGAGCCCTCCACGGTGCTGTTGCCGCTGCGGATGCGGTAGACGCCATTGCTGGTGTCGGCCATCGCGGTGACCGTCTGCACCAGGTCCGGGTCGATCACCAGGCACAGCGAGCCGGCCAGCGCCGAGCCCGAGGGCGCGGTCTGCTCCACCGCGGAGACCAGCTCGGAGAGCCGGCCGCCGGTGGTCAGCGAGCGGGCCAGGTCGTCGTTGGTCAGCACGGTGCCGCCGCTGCCGGGCACCCGCACCGGCTGGTCGACGATCGGCCACAGCACGGTGGTGGCGGCCGCGTTCGGCGGGCTGGCCAGCACCGGGCCGCCGGGCACGCCGGTGACCGGCAGCAGGAAGCCGCGGGAGGCGATCCTGGCCTGCTTGCCGAAGTCCGGGGTGCCGTTGACGTTGAACAGCACCGGGTACACGCCGGGCCCGGTGATCTGCAGGACGCTCAGCGGCACCTCGACCCGCACCTGGGCGCTCTGGCCCGGGTCCAGGTCGGTGCCGATCCTGGTGAACTTGGAGTCCGCCCGGTCGGTCGCGGCCTCCCCCGCCACCGCCTCGTTGACCTTGTCCTCACTGGTCAGCGGGCTGCCGGCCTGGAGCCGGACCATGACGTCGCTGAGCTTGCGGTCGCCGGTGTTGGTCAGCTTGCCCGCGGCCACCAGCTTGTTGTCACCGTCGCCGGTGATCACTCTCGGTTGCAGGGTGTCCAGCTCCAGCGTCGCGGGCTGGGCCGGCGCCGGGCCGCTGGTGACGGGCTGGGCCCGCACGTCGTAGGTCTCCGCGCGCACCGGGACGGGCACGGTCAGCACGGTGCACGCGACCACAGCCGCGACCGCGAACAGCCTCTTCACGCCGGCTCCGAAGTCTCACTGGGCGCGCGCACGTGGTCGACCGCCTTGCGCACCAGGCGGCGCTCGTCCACGTAGGCCAGCAGCCCATCCAGTTCACCCAGCGGCACCCACGCCACCTCGGTGACCTCCACGTCCTCGTCGGAAAGCTCTCCGCCCACCGCCTCCAGCAGGAAGTGGTGCACGGTCTTGTGCACTCGCCGGTCCTCGGCGACGAACCAGTAGTCGATCGCCCCGAGCAGGCCCAGCACCCGGCCACGGATGCCGGTCTCCTCGGCGACCTCGCGGACGGCCGCCTCTTCGGCGGTCTCACCCTGCTCGATGTGGCCCTTGGGCAGCGACCACAGCAGCCGTCCTTTTCGATCAAGTCTGCCAATGAGCGCAGCGTGTTCGCGCGCGGCATCCACAACCAGCCCACCGGCGGACACCTCGTCCACCGTACGCAGCCGTTTTCCCCGCTGGCGCCTGGTCCGTCTACCCGGTTTGGCGCCACCGGCGCTGCCGGAGGACGACGGGGGCATGGCGCCGATGGTAGTGCGACGTAGGCTGGCTCCTCGTGTCCAGCACCTCTGTACCGGCCCAGCCGAACCAGGTCGACCCCGCCCGCGGCGCGCAGCAGAATGCGGTCGTGGAGTTGCTGCGGATCGCACCGGTCGCCGACGAGCTCGCCCAGCGGTTCGCCGCGGCGGGTCACCGGTTGTACCTGGTCGGCGGCAGCGTCCGGGACGCGCTGCTGGGACGGCCGCTGACCGACCTCGACTTCACCACCGACGCGCGGCCGGAGCAGGTGCGCGCGCTGCTCACCGGCTGGGCCGACGCCATCTGGGACACCGGCATCGCCTTCGGCACCCTCGGCGCGGTCAAGCGCGGGGCCACCGTGGAGATCACCACCTTCCGCGCGGACAGCTACGACCGGGTCGGGCGCAACCCCGAGGTGGTCTTCGGCGAGTCCATCGAGGCCGACCTGGTGCGCCGGGACTTCACCGTGAACGCGATGGCGGTGCGGCTGCCGGAGAAGGTCTTCGTGGACCCGCACGACGGCACGGGCGCGCTGCTCGCCCGGGTGCTGGACACCCCGGCCACGCCGGAGGAGTCCTTCGCCGACGACCCGCTGCGGATGCTGCGGGCCTGCCGGTTCGTCGCCCAGCTGGGCTTCGACGTGGCGCCCAGGGTGCTGGCCGCGATGACCGAGATGGCCGGGCAGATCCAGCGGATCACCGCCGAGCGGGTGCAGGCCGAGCTGTCCAAGCTGCTCTGCGGCGCGCAGCCGCGGCGGGGGCTGGAGCTGCTGGTGAACACCGGCCTGGCCGAGCACGTGCTGCCGGAGGTGCCCGCCATGCGGCTGGCCATTGACGAGCACCACCAGCACAAGGACGTCTACCAGCACTCGCTGGTGGTGCTGGACCAGGCGATCGCGCTGGAGGAGCCGGGCAGCGAGCCGGACCTGGTGCTGCGGCTGGCCGCGCTGCTGCACGACATCGGCAAGCCGGACACCAGGCGGTTCGAGCCCGGCGGCGGGGTGAGCTTCCACCACCACGAGGTGGTCGGCGCGAAGATGGCCCGCAAGCGGCTGCGCGCGCTGAAATATTCCAAGGACATCATCGAGGCCGTGGCCACGCTGGTCTACCTGCACCTGCGCTTCCACGGCTACGGCAAGGGCGAGTGGACCGACTCCGCGGTGCGCCGCTACGTCACCGACGCGGGCCCGTTGCTGTCCCGGCTGCACAAGCTGGTGCGCGCGGACTGCACCACCCGCAACAAGCGCAAGGCGGCCGCGCTCCAGCGCACCTACGACGACCTGGAGACCCGGATCGAGCGGATCGCGGCCGAGGAGGACCTGCGCCGGGTGCGGCCGGACCTGGACGGCAACGCGATCATGCAGCTGCTCGGGCTGCCGCCGGGTCCGCTGGTGGGCAAGGCGTGGACGTTCCTGAAGGAGCTGCGGCTGGACCGCGGTCCGCTCGCGCCCGAAGAGGCAGAGGCGGAGCTGCTCGCTTGGGCAAGGGAGCAGGGCATTCAGCCACCTGATCGGGGCTAGTTCCTGCCGGTCCGGTTGCCTTTTCGCTACGTTCGGTAGCGAAAGGGGGCACGATGAACATCCTCGGCAGAACGCTGTTCGTGCTGGTCACGGTGGGTTTGGCGGTCTCGGCGTGCAGTGCGCCACCGCCTCGGGAGACGGTCACGGTGACCCAGACCCAGCCGACCGCAAACCCGTCGCCAACCTCGGAGACCCGGGGTAAGACGGTGAAGGTGCCGAACGTGGTCGGCATGGTGCACCAGCAGGCTCAGGACACCATGCAGGCCGCCGGCCTGCGGAATCTCGCGGAAGAGGACGCCACGGGCAAGGGGCGGCTGCTGCTCAACGACCGGAACTGGAAGGTCGTGAGTCAGGAACCTGCCGCGGGCGCCGTGGTCGAGCTGGACCGGAGGATCCTGTTGAAGTCCAAGAAGGACGGCGACAGATAACGCGATCAGCGGTTAGCGGGACGACAGCGAGATCGGTCACCATGTGTGGTGGAGGGAACTCGTTGCTCAGGGGCATGGGGGTGCACCGTGTACAGGGTGTTGGTGAGTGCGGACGACCTGATAGTGGGGTTCGGGTTGCGGAGCATGGTGTCCGCGGGGGCGGACCTGGCTCTGGTCGATGAGGGGGATCGGGCCGACGTGGTGCTGGCCGACCTGCCGGACCTGTCCGAGTGGCGGCTGACCAAACTGGCCAGGCTGACCACCAGGACGCCGGTGGTGGCGCTGCTCGGGGTGGACCGGGCGCACCAGGCGATCGGTCTGCTGCGCCAGGGCTTCCAGGGCGTGCTCTTCCACGAGACCTACACCCCGGAGAGCCTGGCCTCGGCAGCCCGTGCCGCGGCCGAGGGCCACCGGGTGCTCGACCCGCTGCTGGCCGTGCCGTCGGTGCCCGGCCCGCGTCAGGCCGAGCCGGTGCGACCGCTGCGGCTGGCCTGCGCCTGACCTCGGCGCTCGACCAGCAGGTAGCAGACCGTGCCGATCAGGTAGACCAGGACGACGCCGAGCATCACGCCGGTGGAATGGCCGTCGGCGGGCACCAGCAAGGCCACGGTGCCCGCCGAGACCACCATGCTGACGTTGAACAACGTGTCGTAGAGGGCGAAGACCCGGCCCCGGGTCTCATCGCCGACATCGCGCTGCGCGGCCGCGTCCACGCACAGCTTCACCACCTGGCCGGCGCCGATGATCATGAACGAGGACAGCAGCAGCGCGGGCAGCGACAGGGTCAGGGTGAGCACCAGCTGGGTCAGCGCGGCCAGCACCAGCGAGCCGGTGATGGTGGCCCTGCGGCCGATCTTGGCCACCAGCGGCGGGGTGATGAGGGCCGCGGCCAGGATGCTCGCGCCGCCGGCCACCGCGACCACGCCGACCCCGCCCATGCCGGAGGGCAGCCAGCCCACGTCGTGGAAGGAGTTGCGCAGCAGCAGCACGCCGAGCAGCACCAGCGCGCCGTAGGCCAGCCGGTGCGTGATGAGCGCGACGAACCCGGCGGCCACGCTGGGCGTGCCCGCCGCCGACCTGGCGCCGTCCATCAGCCCGTGCGCCACCGCGACCAGTGCCTTGGCCGGTTCGTTGACCTCGTCCGGGCCGAGCTGCCCGCGCCGGAAGCCGAGCATGGCCAGCGCCGCCGCGATCGAGCCGGCCACCGCGATCGCAGTGACCGTGCCGGAGCCGGCGTCGCCCGCGCCGAGCAGGGCGCGCAGGCCGATCGCGCAGCCCGCGCCGACCACCGCCATGCCCGCGCCGAGGGTGGCGGCCACCGCGTTCGCCTCGACCAGGTCCTCCCTGGGCACCAGGTGCGGCAGCGAGGCGGACAGCCCGGCCAGCACGAACCGGCTCACGCCGAGGGTGAGCAGCGCGGCCACGTACAGCGCGGGCCCGGTCAGCCCGCCGAAGACGGCCAGCGCGGTGGCCAGCACCAGCACCCCGCGGATCACGTTGGACAGCACCAGCACCTGCCTGCGGTCCCAGCGGTCCAGCAACGCGCCGGCGAACGGGCCGACCACCGAGTACGGCAGGAAGATCACCGCGAACCCGGCGGCCGCGGCCAGCGGGTCGGCCGCGCGCTCGGGGTTGAACAGCACCGCGCTGCCCAGCCCGGCCTGGAAGACGCCATCGCCCCACTGGGCGGTCGCCTTGACCGCGAGCAGCCGGAAGAACCCGGGATTGGTCAGGAGATGGCGGAGTCCGACCCGAGCTTTGTGCGGGGTCTGGCCACGACCGGCCAGGCTGTCTTCGGCCGTCTGCACACACCCAGCGTACGGGTCCGGGTGCGCACGGCAGCACCCCGGACTACCTGGTCTTGACGGCGCACGGTGCGGTGCGGCGAACGGCGCAGCAACGAGTGGGATCATGTGCACCGTGTCTTCCGACGCCGAAGTCGAGCCGGGGTCCCTGCTGGTGGCCACGCCAGGGCTGCTCGACCCCAACTTCCGTCGCACAGTGGTCTACATCATCGACCACCGCGACGAGGGCACGCTCGGCGTTGTGCTGAACCGGCCGAGCGAGGTCGCCGTGCACGACGTGTTACCCGGCTGGGCGCCGCACGCCAGCCGACCGCCCGCGGTGTTCGTGGGCGGTCCGGTGGAGCAGAAGACCGCGTTGTGCCTGGCCAACCTCAAGACGGGCGAGGACATCGAGACCATGGACGGCGTGATCGGCGTGCGCGGCCCGGTGGCCCTGGTCGACCTGGACTCCGACCCGGACGAGCTGGCGCCGCGGATGCGCGGGCTGCGGGTCTTCGCCGGGTACTCCGGCTGGAGCGAGGGGCAGCTCGACGACGAGATCGAGCGCGGCGACTGGCTGGTGGTGCCCGCGCTGCCGGATGACGTGCTCACCCCGCCGAGGGTGGACCTGTGGGGCCGGGTGCTGCGCCGTCAGGGCATGCCGCTCTCGCTGCTGGCCACGCATCCGGTGGACATCAAGCGGAACTAGCGCCCAGCTTCGCGCAGATCCCGCCGCAGCAGCCGCCGCAGCCCTTGGCGGCGGGCTCGGGGTCGGGCAGGGCGTCGGCCGCGCGGTGCCCCAGCATGCCGCCGGCCGCGGTGATCAGCACCGCGCCGAGGCTGCCGAGGATGAGCAGGGTCAGGTACAGCCCGGTCTCGGTCAGCGGCGCGGTGACCACGCCGGTCAGCGCGAACAGCAGCCCCGACACCAGGACCGGCAGCCCGGCCACCTTGTTGGCCAGTGCGAATGCCTCGTCGCTGCGCATCGCGCGGGCGGTGCGCACGCCTGCGTAGGCGTTGCGGGGCAGGGTGCCGCGCAGGCCGCGCAGCCCGACCACGGCCAGCGCCGCCCCGGCGATGACGAGCAGGAAGGTCACGCTGATCCGTGGCACGATGGCGATGACTGCGAGCTGCTGCACCCCTTGAGGGTAAGCGCCGTGATTCCGCGACTCGCCCGCTACCTTCTCGTCACCGTTGTGAGGTGTGCTGCACCCATGTCTGTACCTCTCCGCGCCGTCGGTGCGCTCACCGGAGTCCTGGTGCTCGCCCTCGCCGCGCCCGCCACGGCTGAACCCGCAGGTCAGCGCGTCCGCCTGGTCTCAGAGCAGATCATCGGGAAGATCACCTTCCAGGGCACCACGGTGGGCGGCCTCTCCGGCCTCGACTACGACCGGCGCACCGGGGAGTGGGTGCTGATCAGCGACGACCGCTCCGACCGGCAGCCGGTCCGCTACTACACCGCGCGCAAGGGCGAGCAGGGCTTCGAGCTGACCGGCACCAAGCCGCTGCTGCGCCCGGACGGCTCGACCTACCCGAAGCTGTCCCTGGACACCCCCGACCCCGAGGAGATCCGGGTCGACCCGCTGACCGGGGACCTGTGGTGGACCAGCGAGGGCGACCGGCTGCCGCCGCTGGTGATCGACCCGGCCATCCGCCGGGCGCACCGGGACGGCTCCTTCGCCGGTGAGCTGCCGCTGCCGGCCAACCTGCGGATGTCCACTGACGAGCGCGGGCCGCGGCGCAACGAGGTGCTGGAAGGGCTGGCCTTCGCCGCGGGCGGGCGGCTGGTGGTCTCCACCGTGGAGGGGCCGCTGATCCAGGACGGGCCCTCCCCCACCCCGGCCGCCGGCGCGCTGGGCCGGATCTCGGTGCAGACCAGGTCGGGGCAGTTGCTCGCGCAGTACGCGTACCCGATGGAGAAGGTCTTCGCCGAGCCGGTGCCCGCCGGGGCCTTCGCCAACAACGGCGTGGTGGCGATCCTGCCGGTCACCGAGCACGACCCGCACCGGTTCCTGGTGATGGAGCGCTCCTTCGTCACCGGGGTGGGCAACAAGGTGCGGATCTACGAGATCAGCACCGCCGGGGCCTCCAACGTCAAGGACGTGGACTCGTTGGCCGGGGCGCAGATCCGCCCGGTGCGCAAGAAGCTGCTCGCCGACCTCGGCGCCCTTGGGCTGTCCACTGTGGACAATGTGGAGGGGATGACCTGGGGTCCCCGGCTGCCCTCCGGTGAGCGCAGCCTGGTGCTGGTCAGCGATGACAACTTCTCCGCGACGCAGGTCAGCCAGCTGATCACGCTCGCGGTGCGCTAACCTGGTAGGCGTGAGCACGGCCCACCTGCTTCTTAGCCAGCCGCGCTGACCGGTTCCCGGTTCGCGCGGCAACCCCTCATGCCCTCCATGGGCTGAGGGGTTTTTGGTTGTCAGGGGCAGGCAAACACGACAGGACATGACATGAGCACGGACCAGGACGCCGTTCCGGCGCACCGCTACACCGCAGCCATGGCCGGCGAGATCGAGCGCCGCTGGCAGGACCGCTGGGAGTCCAGTGGCACCTTCCACGCCCCGAACCCGGCCGGGTCGCTCGCGGGTGACGGCGAGGTGCCGGCGGACAAGCTGTTCGTGCAGGACATGTTCCCCTACCCGTCAGGGGCCGGGCTGCACGTCGGGCACCCGCTGGGCTTCATCGGCACCGACGTCTTCGCCAGGTACTACCGGATGACCGGGCGCAACGTGCTGCACACGATGGGCTTCGACGCCTTCGGCCTGCCCGCCGAGCAGTACGCGGTGCAGACCGGGCAGCACCCGCGCAAGACCACCGAGGAGAACATCAACACCTACCTGCGGCAGATCCGCAGGCTGGGGCTGGGCCACGACGAGCGGCGGCGGATCTCCACCATCGACCCCGGCTACTACCGGTGGACCCAGTGGATCTTCCTGAAAATCTACAACTCCTTCTACGACACCGCGCTGGGCAAGGCGCGGCCGATCGCCGAGCTGGAAGCCGAGTACGCCGAGGGCGCCCGGCCCACCCCGGACGGCCGAGGCTGGGCCGACCTGACCGTGGCCGAGCGGGCGAAGGTCATCGACTCGCAGCGGCTGGCCTACCTGTCCGAGGCGCCGGTGAACTGGTGTCCCGGCCTGGGCACGGTGCTGGCCAACGAGGAGGTCACCGCGGACGGCCGCAGCGAGCGCGGCAACTTCCCGGTGTTCCGCCGCAGCCTGCGCCAGTGGATGATGCGGATCACCGCCTACGCCGACCGCCTGGTCGACGACCTGGACCGGCTGGACTGGCCGGAGAAGATCAAGTCGATGCAGCGCAACTGGATCGGGCGCTCGCACGGCGCCAGGGTCCGCTTCGCCGTCGGCGAGCAGCAGATCGAGGTCTTCACCACCCGCCCGGACACCCTGTTCGGCGCCACCTACATGGTGCTGGCCCCGGAACACCCGCTGGTGGACGAGATCTCGGCCGCGCAGTGGCCCGCCGATGTGGACCCGCGCTGGACCGCGGGCGCGGCCACCCCCGGCGAGGCGATCGAGGCCTACCGGGTGGCCGCCTCCCGCAAGTCCGAGCTGGACCGGCAGGAGAACAAGGACAAGACCGGCGTGTTCACCGGCGCGTACGCGGTGAACCCGGTCAACGGCAAGCAGATCCCGGTGTTCATCGCCGACTACGTGCTGATGGGCTACGGCACCGGCGCGATCATGGCGGTGCCCGGCCAGGACAGCCGCGACTGGGACTTCGCCACCGCCTTCGGCCTGCCGATCATCCGCACCGTGCAGCCGGGCGAGGGCCACCAGGACGGGCCGTTCCTGGGCGACGGACCGGCGATCAACTCCGAGTTCCTGGACGGCATGGCCGTCGACGAGGCGAAGAAGACGATCATCGAGTGGCTGCAGGAGCGCGGCGCCGGTGAGGGCACCGTGCAGTACAAGCTGCGCGACTGGCTGTTCTCCCGGCAGCGCTACTGGGGCGAGCCGTTCCCGGTGGTCTACGACGAGGACGGCCGGGTGCACGCGCTGCCGGAGTCGATGCTGCCGGTGGAGCTGCCCGAGGTCGACGACTACTCGCCGCGCACCTTCGACCCCAACGACGCCAACACCGAGCCCTCCCCGCCGCTGTCCCGCGCCACCGAGTGGACCACGGTCGAGCTGGACCTGGGCGACGGGCCGAAGAAGTACCGCAGGGACACCAACACCATGCCCAACTGGGCGGGTTCCTGCTGGTACCAGCTGCGGTACGTGGACCCGGACAACAGCGAGCGGTTCGTCGACCCGGCCAACGAGCGCTACTGGCTGGGCCCGCGCCCCGAGCAGCACGGCGCCACCGACCCCGGCGGCGTCGACCTGTACATCGGCGGCGTGGAGCACGCGGTGCTGCACCTGCTGTACTCCCGGTTCTGGCAGAAGGTGCTCTTCGACCTGGGCGAGGTCAGCTCGGACGAGCCGTACCGCAAGCTGTTCAACCAGGGCTACATCCAGGCCTACGCCTTCACCGACGCCCGCGGCGCGTACGTGCCCGCGCACGAGGTGGAGGAGGTGGACGGCAAGTTCTTCTGGCAGGGCCAGGAGGTCAGCCGCGAGTACGGCAAGATGGGCAAGAGCCTGAAGAACGTGGTCACCCCGGACGAGATGTGCGACAACTACGGGGCGGACACCTTCCGGCTGTACGAGATGTCCATGGGCCCGCTGGAGGTCTCCCGCCCCTGGGCGACCAAGGACGTGGTCGGCGCCCAGCGCTTCCTGCAGCGCCTGTGGCGCAACCTGGTCGACGAGGTCACCGGCGAACTGCGGGTCACCGCGGACACCCCGGACGAGACCACGCTGCGGCTGCTGCACAAGACCATCGCCGGGGTCCGCGAGGACTACGCGGCCATGCGCTACAACACCGCCGCGGCCAAGCTGATCGAGCTGAACAACCACCTGACCAAGGCCTACAGCGCCGGAGCGGGCACCCCCCGCGAGGTGGCCGAGCCGCTGGTCCTGATGCTGGCCCCGCTGTGCCCGCACCTGGCCGAGGAACTGTGGTCCCGCCTGGGCCAGGACACCTCCCTGGCACACGGCCCGTTCCCGGTCGCCGAGGAGCGCTACCTGGTCGAGGACAGCATCGAGTACCCGGTGCAGGTCAACGGCAAGCTGCGGTCCAAGGTCGTGGTGCCCGCCTCGGCCGGCCAGGACGAGATCAAGGCCGCGGTGCTGGCCGATGAGAAGGTGGTCGCGCTGCTGGACGGCGGCTCGCCGCGCAAGGTGATCGTGGTGCCGGGCCGGCTGGTCAACCTGGTCCTGTGATCCGCGCTGGTCAGGGAGGCGGCTCCGGCAGGCCGACCTCCCTGGCCAGTTCGGCGATCATCGACTCGAACAGCGTCTCGGCGTTGTTCAGCGCGAACGGGAAGCGGCCGAAGACCTCCAGTGCGACGTGGCCGTAGAGCCGGACCCAGCACTGGAGCATCAGGTAGACCGTGGACAGGCCGAGGCGGTCGGCGGTGAGCTGGATGCCGGTGTCGGCCAGGGACTTCAGCAGGTCGTCGCGGTAGCCGCGGAGGTCTTCCTCCAGCGCGGCCGGGACCTCGCCGGTGCCCGCGGCGAGCTCCTGGTTCTCCGCGAGCAGTTTTCCGGCCACGCCCAGGAAGACCCGGCCGAACATGTCCTCGCCCAGGGTCTTGCGGCCGCCGCGGGAGCTGTTGTTGACCTCGACCTCTGGCGAGGCGAAGACCAGGGTGAACTCCTGCGGGTGGTCCAGGGCCCAGCGGCGGAAGGACCGGAAGACGGTGAAGACCTGGCCGAGGAGGTCGCCGTCGCCGACCGCGTCGAGCTTGGGCTGGAGCTCCTCGGCCATGGACAGGCAGACGTCCTCGCAGAGCTGGCGGAGCAGGTCCTCGCGGGAGTCGTAGTAGCGGTAGAGCGCCGGTGCGGTGATGCCCAGGTCGCGGGCGATGGCGCGCAGGGTCACCGCGTCGCGGCCGTTCTCCACCAGTAGGCGACGGGCCGCCGCACGGATATCACGCTCTGTGTGAGCGCGTAGCCGTTCTCGACGGGTGGCCTCCGTCATACTTCACCCCTTCGGGTTGTAAACACCGTTCACTCTCGCCTATGGTCACCGACGGTAGGTGAACACCGTTTACTGACCTCGCGTTCACCAGCACGGTAGCCGCTGGCTACGCCACCGACCAGTTTCGCCGGAGGGCCGGATCATGTTCCTATCCTGGGGATCGGTGGTGCATCGGCGCCGCTGGGTGGTGCTCGTCGCCGCCGCCTTGCTGACCGTCCTCGGCGGCGCCTGGGGCAGCGGTGTCTTCGACAAGCTCACCCAGGGTGGTTACGAGGACCCGGGCAGCCAGGCGATCACCGCGGTCAAGACCATGGACGCGGCCCTTGGCAGGCAGACCGGCGACGTGGTGGTGATCTACGAGGCGCCCAGCGGCAGCTCGATCGACGACCCGGCGCTCGGGCAGAAGATCACCGACAAGCTCAAGGCGCTGCCCAGCTCCGAGGTCAGCCGGGTGATGTCCTACTGGATGATCCCGGACCCGGCCGCGCGGGCCGCCTTCGCCGACGCCGAGCACAAGCGCGGCCTCGCGGTGATCACCATGACCGCGGGCGATGACTCCAACAAGATGCTGCGGTCCTACGAGAAGATCAAGGACCAGCTGGCCGTCGACGGGGTGGCCAGCCAGGTCGGCGGGTTCGCGCCGACCGCGGCCGCGATCAACACCAGCTCGCAGAACGACCTGATCACCGCCGAGCTGGTGGCGGTGCCGATCACCCTGCTGCTGCTCGTGCTGATCTTCGGCGGCCTGGTCGCGGCCGCGCTGCCGGTGCTGGTGGGCGGCCTGTCCATCCTCGGCGCGCTGGGCGTGCTCAACGTGCTGACCAGCTTCGTCGAGGTGAACACCTTCGCGGTGAACGTGGCCAGCCTGCTCGGCCTCGGCATGGCCATCGACTACGGCCTGTTCATGGTCGGCCGGTTCCGCGAGGAGCTGGCCGGCGGTCTGGCGCCCGGCGCCGCGGTGCGCCGCACGGTGGCCACCGCCGGCCGCACGGTCGCCTTCTCCGCGACGCTGCTGATCATCGCGCTGGCCGGGCTGCTGCTGTTCCCGCAGGGCTTCCTGCGCTCGGTCAGCTACGGCGGCATGGCCGCGGTCGCGGTGGCCATGCTGGTCTCGCTGACCCTGCTGCCCGCGCTGCTCGCGGTGCTCGGCCGCCGGGTGGACTCGCTGGCCCTGCCCTGGCGCAAGCGCGCCGCGGCCAAGCCGGTGGAGGAGGAGGGCCGCGGCTGGCGCAAGCTGGGCCTGGCCGTGATGAAGCGCCCGGTGATCTTCGCGGTGCCGATCATCGCGGTGCTGGTGCTGCTCGGCACGCCGTTCCTGGGCGCCAGCTTCGGCGAGGTCACCGAGAAGGTGCTGCCCGCGGGCAACCCGGCGCGGGTTACCGCCGAGACGCTCAACCGGGACTTCCCCGCGCTGAGCAAGGACGCCGCGCAGATCGTGTTGCAGGGCAAGGACGGCAAGGCCCCCGGCCAGGCCGCGGCGCAGCAGTTCGCCGGTGAGCTCGGCAAGGTCCCCGGCGTCACCAACGTGCAGCCCGCGGGCGCGGGCAAGGACGTCATCGCCTTCACCGCCAAGCTGCCGGGTGACGTGCTCAGCGACCAGGCCAAGAACGCGGTCAAGGAGATCCGGAACCTGACCCCGCCCGGGGACACCAAGATCCTGGTCGGCGGGATCAGCGCCAGGGTGCTGGACAGCCTGAACGCGATCACCGCCGGACTGCCCTGGATGATCCTGGTCATCGTGGGCGCCACCCTGGTGCTGATGTTCCTGGCCTTCGGCTCGGTGCTGCTGCCGATCAAGGCCGTGGTGATGAGCGCGCTCAGCCTCTCCGCCACCTTCGGCGTGCTGACCTGGGTGTTCCAGGACGGCCACGGCGCGGACCTGCTCAACGTCTCGCCGGGCCCACTGGAGGCGGGCATCGTGGTGCTGATGGCGGCCGTGGTCTTCGGCCTGTCCACCGACTACGAGGTCTTCCTGATGTCCCGCATGGTCGAGGCCAAGAGCAAGGGCGCCAGCAACGAGGAGGCGGTGGCCACCGGCCTGGCCCGCACCGGCCGGGTGATCAGCTCGGCCGCGCTGCTGCTGATCGTGGTGACCGGCGCCTTCGCCTTCGCCGAGGTGACCATGATGCGGTTCGTCGGCGTCGGCATGATCCTGGCCCTGGCCCTGGACGCCACCGTGGTGCGCATGCTGCTGGTGCCCGCGGTGCTCAAGCTGATGGGCAACGCGGCCTGGTGGGCGCCCGGACCGCTGCGCAGGTTGCAGCAGCGGGTCGGCATCCACGAGGGCGAGGACGTCGAGGACAAGCCCAAGAGCCGCGAGCCGCAGCCGGTCGGCTGAGGGCGGCGCCCCGGCCACGATTCACGTGAAACCGTGGCCGGGGTCCCCCTTCGAGTGAGGCTCGCGGTGGAACGGCTTTTCCGGGGTCGGCGGCCCCTAGGATTCCGGCGCTCCGCCCGCGCCGACTGTTCTGGAGATCGACTGTGAAACCCCGCCGGGTCCGCCTGGTCGCCGCCGTCATCGTGTTCGCGCTGCTGCTGGTGCCGGTGATCGGCGTGCTGATGAGCTGCGCCCGTCCCGAGGACGGCAGGCCGCGCTCGCTCAGCGGCGCCGAGGCCGAGAGGCTGGCCCTGGTGCGCTTCATCAACTACGAGTCGCGGACCGCCGCGGTGCGGGCCGCGGTGCCCAGCGCCTCCGGGATCGTGGTGCTGGACGGGCGGATCGACTTCGTCTCGCACCTGGGCTACGCCGCGATGCGCACCGAGGGCCGCAACGACGCCGCCTCCGCCGGGCTGCTCCAGTGGAGTCCCGAGGTGCTGGCCTTCCGCGCGGGCGCCGGTCAGCTCGCGGTGGACCCGGTGCCCGGCAACGGCTGGCAGGTGCGGCCGATGCAGCGGGCCGGCAACGAGCTGGACACCGCGCTGACCCTGCTGGTCGACCTGGCCGCGGACCGGCCGGACAACGCCGAGCTGCTCCGGCAGAGCAGCGCCCGCTGGCTGCGCGCGGACCGGGTGGGCGAGGTCCCGGTGGACGTGTTCGAGGGGCCGCTGGAGCCGGGCAAGGACGCCAACGGGCGGCTGCGGTACTGGGTCGGCGGGAACGGGCGGCTGCACCGGCTGGAGGCCAGGACCGGGGCAGGCGAGACGCCCGCGATGATCGACCTGAAGCCGGGTGCGGCGCCGATCACACCCATTGCCGCGATCCGGGCTTGAACCTGACGCGACGTCAGCTCCTACCGTCATCGACGTGAACGGAGAGACCAAGCGGTGGAGCGTCGGGGAACTGGCGCGGGCCACCGGACTGACCGTCCGCACGCTGCACCACTACGACCAGATCGGGCTGGTGCGGCCGAGCGAACGGACCTCGGCTGGCCACCGCAGGTACACCGCCGCTGACCTGCAGCGGCTGTACCGGGTGCGGGCGCTGCGCTCCTTCGGGCTGTCGCTGGAGGACGTGGGCGTCGCGCTGAGCGAGGCCGACCCCGATCCGGGGGTGCTGCGCGAGGTGCTGCACACCCAGCTCACCCAGCTCGACAACCAGGTGCGCGAGGCCCAGCGGCTGCGGGCCCAGGTGCGCTCGCTGCTGGCGAAGCTGGACGGCTCGGTCACTCCGGACGCCACCGAGTTCCTGCAAGCGTTGGAGACGATGACGATGATCGAGAGCTATTACACCCAGGAGCAGCTCGACCAGCTGGCCCGCCGCCGGGAGGAGTTCGGCGAGGAGGCCATCAAGGAGGTCGAGAACGAGTGGCCGCGGCTGTTCGCCGAGGTCGACGCCCTGATGGCGGAGGGCGCGGCGCCGACCGACGAGCGCGCGGTGCGCGTGGTCGAGCGGATGGACGAGCTGATCTTCGCCTTCCACGGCGGCGACGAGGGCATCAAGGCCGCGGTGGAGAAGATGTGGGCGGAGCAGCGCGAGCAGATGCGCGAGCAGCAGTGCGGTCCCTCCGACGAGGTGAACGCGTTCCTGGCCGCGGTGCGCGCCGCCAAGGGCTGAGTTGTGCACCGGTCCGCGGTGAGCTGTGGACAACTGGGGATCTGTTGTGGAGAAACCTGGCGACAGGTTGCTCCTCGCGGGTGAAAATTGGGGCTCTGAGCTGCGAATATGAGTTATCCACAGCTTGATCGCGGCCAGTTTGTAACGCGGTCTGAGTAGTCCTGCGGATTCACCAGGACGGGGTGAGGCAGCACCCTGTCGCACATGACGGCTCAACCGGTGTTGCGCGTGGCGCAGGAGCTTCGCGAGATGGGTCTGCGACTGCAGGCGCTGGAGACGGAGCTGCGCTCCGCGGTGGAGACGAGCACGGGACAGGCGCCGCCCGTGCCCACACCACCGGCCACACCGGTCCCGACGGCCCAGTTCCCGCCGCCCGGTTTTGTGCCCACCCACCGGCCGCCGGGATTCGCCCCGCCGCCCGGCTACCCGCCGCAGTGGCAGCCGCCGCCTCCCCCGCCGCCGGTGGACCCGGGCGCGCGGCAGCGGCGCAACAGCCGGATCGTCACCTGGGTCGGCGGTGGGGTCACCCTGCTCGGCCTGGTGTTGTTCCTGGTGCTGGCCGCGCAGCGGGGCTACTTCGGGCCGTTGCCCAGGGTGGCCGGTGGCGCGGTGCTGGGGCTGGGGCTGGTCGGGCTCGCGTTGCGCGCCTACGGCAGGCCCGGTGGGCGCACCACCGGGTACGCGCTGGCGGCCACCGGGTTCGCCGCGCTCTACCTGGACATCGTGGCGGCCACCTCGCTGCACGAGTTCCTGCCCGTGCACCTCGGACTGCTCGCCGGGGTGGCGGTGACCGCGGCCGGGCTGTGGCTGGCGGTGCGCTGGGACGCCCAGCCGCTGGCCGTCGGGGTGGTGCTGGGCGCCGCGGTCAGCGCGCCGATGCTGACCATGGCCTTCACCCCGCTGCTGGTCGGCTTCCTGATGGTGCTCGCGCTGGCCGCCGCGCCGGTGCGGCTGATCAAGGACTGGTCCGGGCTGGTGGCCGCGGCGACGCTGCCCGCGCTGCTCGGCGCGGTGCTGGCCGGACTGCGCGCCATCCTCACCTCGGCCGAGCAGCACGCCACCATCGCGGTCAGCTTCGGCGCCGCGGTGCTGGCCATGCTGCTGGCCGCGGCGGCCGCCCGGCTGCGGCCCTCGGACCCGGTGCCGCTGGTCGTGCTGGCCTCGGCCGCTGTGCCGCCGCTGCTCTCCGCGGGCATCCTGGACCAGGTCGGAGCGAGCAAGGCCGCGCTCGGGCTGGCCGCGGTGGCCTTCGCCTTCGCGGCCGTCGGCAAGTGGCTGACCAGCAGGTTCGCCATCACGGCCGCCGCGGTCGGGCTGGTCGGCATATTCCAAGCGATCATGACCTACGCCGAGGGCGGCTCCAGGGGGCTGACCCTGCTCGGCGCGGCGCTGGTGCTGGCCGGCCTGGCCTGGTGGCTGCGCAGCAGGCTGCCGCTGTTCGGCGCGCTGGGCTACGGGATCGCCGGGCTGTTCGCCGCGCTGATCACCACCGTGCCGGTGCGCCTGCTCTTCCGCGAGCCCACCGCGCTGGTCGAGGCGAGCGTCCCGGTGACCGGGCTGCTGCTGGCCGCGGTGGCGGTCGCGCTGCCGGTGGCCGCCTTCCGGACCGGGCTGCTGCGCGGACCGGCGGACAGCGCGGAGCGGGTGCTGTGGCTGATCGCCGCGGCGGTCGCGCTCTACGGCACCGCGCTGACCATCCTCGGCTCGGCGCTGCTCGCGCTGCCGGACCGGGACGGCTTCCTCACCGGGCACGTGCTGGTCACGCTCAGCTGGACCGCGGCCGCGCTGGTGCTGCTGCTGCGCGGCATCCGCTCGGCGCACCTGCGGGTCACCGGGATGGTGCTGCTGGGCATCGCGCTGGCCAAGCTGTTCCTGTTCGACCTGGCCACGCTGGACGGACTGGCCAGGGTGGCCGCGGTGCTCGGCGCCGGACTGGTGCTGCTGGTGGTCGGCACCCGGTACGCCCGGCTGGTCGCGGCGGTGAAGGAGGAGACGGGCTAGAAGGGCACGCCGCAGCGGAGCAGGATGTTGGCGTACGGGCTGGCCTCGCCGGTCCGCACGACCAGCTTCACCCCGGCCACCCGGCGCTTGAACTCCTCGTGGTCCACCCGCTCCAGCTTGGTCAGCCGCTCGGTCACCGCCACCGCGCAGTCCGGGTTGGCGGCATCCAGCTCGGTGGCCACCACCGCGCCCTCGACCACCAGCTCGGTCAGCAGCCCGTCCAGCACGTCCAGGAAACCGGGCACGCCGAAGGAGAAGGCCAGGTCGATCAGCTGCGGGCCGTCCGGGATGGGCAGGCCGCAGTCGGCCACCACCAGCTCGTCGGTGTGGCCGAGCCGGGCCAACGCGGCGCTCAGCTCGGCGTGCAGGATGCCGGCCCGCTTCACGCGCGCACCTCGCCCCTGGTCGGGTAGGAGGGCTGCGCGCCGGGACGGGTCACCGAGATGGCCGCCGCGCGGACCGCGAAACCGGTCGCAGCCAGCAGCTCGTCGCCGGCGGAGAGCCGGGCGGCCAGCGCGCCGGCGAAGGCGTCGCCCGCGCCGGTGGTGTCCACCGCGCTGACCCTGGGCGCGGCCACCGTGCTCACGCAGTCCGGGGTGGCCACCACCGCGCCGCGGCCGCCGAGGGTCACCACCACCGAGCGCGGGCCGAGCGCGAGCAGCGCCTCGGCCAGGGCCGGGCCGTCCGCGCTGGTGGTCTCCGCGCCGAGCAGCCAGCCGGCCTCGTGCTCGTTGACGATCAGGGGGTCCAGCGCGGCCAGCGCGTCCGCGGTCAGCGGGCCGGGCGGGGACAGGTTCAGCACCGTGCGCACCCCGGCCGCGCGGGCCAGCTCGATGGCGCGCAGGGCGGCGGGCATCGGCACCTCCAGCGAGACCAGCACCACCGTGGAGATCGCGATCACCGAGGCGGCCCGGTCGATGTCCGCAGTGGTCAGCGTGCCGTTGGCGCCGGGTGAGACCACGATCGAGTTCTCCCCGTCCGGGGTGACCGTGATGTGCGCGATGCCGGTGGGCCGGTCGGGCGTGCGCACGTGTTCGGTGCGCACCCCGGCCGACCGCATCGACTCCAGCAGCAGCTGGCCGTGTTCGTCATCGCCGACCGCGCCGAGGAAGGCCACCCCGGCGCCCAGCCTGGCGGCCGCGACCGCCTGGTTGGCGCCCTTGCCGCCGGGCGAGACCCGCAGGTCCGAGCCCAGCACCGTCTCACCGGCTGCTGGGCGGCGCGCCACCGTGGTCACCAGGTCCGCGTTCGCGGAGCCGACGACCACGATGTCCGTCAACGCGGTCAGCGATGTGATCACTTCTTGAACTCGGCCAGGTTGTCCTTGGTGATGACCTTGACCGGGACGGAGATCTTGGCCTCGGTCTTCTCGCCCTTGGCCGCCTTCACCGCCTGCTCGATGGCGAGCTTGCCCAGCTCCGCGGGCTGCTGCGCGACGCTGGCCGCCAGCTTGCCCGCCTCGATCGCGGTGAGCGCGTCCGCGGTGCCGTCGAAGCCGACCACCTGGACGTCCTTGCCCGCCTTGTCGCCGAGGGCCTGCACCGCGCCGAGCGCCATCTCGTCGTTCTCCGCGAAGATGCCCTTGGTGCCGGCCTGCGCCTGCAGCAGGTCGGTGGTCACCGACATGCCCTTGGCCTTCTCGAACTCTGCGGTCTGGGTCGCGGCGACCTTGATCCCGGCGGCGTTCTTGATGTTGGTGGTGAAGCCCTGGCCGCGGTCCCGGCTGGCCGAGGTGCCCAGCACGCCCTGCAGGTGCAGCACGTCACCGGAGCCGACCAGCTTGGCCAGGGTGTCCGCGGCGAGCTGACCGCCCTGCACGTTGTCCGAGGCGATCGACGCCGCGACCGTGGCGTTGTTGATCACCCGGTCCACCGCGATGACCGGGATCTTGGCGTTCTCCGCGGCCTTGGCGGCCGGGGTCGCCTGGTCGGAGTCGACCGGGTTGATGATGATCGCCTTGACGCCCTGGCTGACGAAGTTCTGCACCTGCGTGAGCTGGGTGGCAGCGTCGTTCTGCGCGTCCTGGACGACCAGCTTCACCTTGGCGGAGTCGGCGGCCTTCTGGGCCGCGTCCCGCAGGGTGGTGAAGAAGGTGTTGGACAGCGTCGACAGGGTCATGCCGATCACGACCTCACCGGAGCCGGAGTTGCCGGATCCGGCGCCGCCGCCGCATGCCGCGGTGAACGCCAGCGTCGAGGCCGCCAGCGTGGCGAACACGGCGCGGTTGAGCATCTTCATTCGGGGTTACCTTTCCTTGCCTACCGGGTGGGGGCCGGTGGAACTCTGCATCCGCTCAGTTCGTCAGGAACTCGCGCACGTTGGCCTTGGTGACCACGCGGGTGGGGATCTCCACGAGGTTGCGGACGGTCTGACCCTTGAGGTAGCGGATGGCCTGCTCAACCGCCTGACGGCCCAGTTCCTTGGGCTGCTGGGCCACAGTGGCGGCGAGCTTGCCGCTCTCCACCGCGGCCAGCGCCTCGGGCGTGCCGTCGAAGCCGACGATCTGGAAGGTCTTGCCCGCCTTGTCACCGAGGGCCTGCACGGCGCCCAGCGCCATGTCGTCGTTCTCCGCGAACAGGCCCTTCACCCCGGGCTTGGCGGTGAGCATGTCCGTGGTGACCGACATGCCCTTGGCCCGGTCGAACTCGGCGGACTTGGACAGCGCGATGCGCACGCTGGAACGCAGCGCCAGGCCCTGCTGGAAGCCCTCGCCGCGGTCCCGGCTGGCCGAGGTGCCGAGCAGGCCCTGCAGGTGCAGCACCTCGCCCGGGCCGGTGGCCTTGGCCAGCGCCGCGGCCGCGTCCACCCCGCCCTGCACGTTGTCGGAGGACACCTCGGAGATCACCCGGCCGCCGGTGACCGCGCGGTCCACCGCGACCAGCGGGATGCGCGCGTTCTCCGCCGCCTTCGCCGACTCGCCGGACTGCTGGGTGTCCACCGGGTTGAGCAGGATCGCCTTCACCTTCTGCGTGACCAGGCTCTGCACCTGCTCCAGCTGGGTGGCCGCGTCGTTGTTGGCGTCCATGTAGACGATCTTGACGCCGAACTCCTTCTCCGCCTGCTGGACACCCTCCCTGAGCTGGATGAAGAAGGGGTTGGTCAGGGTCGAGGACGCGAAGCCGATCGTGATGTCCCCGCCGGACGCGGGGGTGTTGGCGTCACTGCTCGGGTCACAGGCGGCGACGAACACGAGTGCGGCGGCGGTCGCGGCGGCGAGCAAGGCCCGCCTGGAGTGCCTCATTGCGGAGAGTCCCTTTCTGCTGGTCCCTGACGGTCAGCGACTGCGGCGGCGAAGCGTGTCAACCAGGACGGCCACGGCGATCACCACGCCGATCACGACCTGTTGCCAGAAAGGAGAAACCTGGACCAGATTGAGTCCGTTGCGCAATACCGCGAGGACCAACGCCCCGACGAAAGCACCGCTGGCCTTGCCCACACCGCCGGAAAGGGACGCCCCGCCGATCACCACGGCGGCGATCGCGTCCAGCTCGTAACCCACTGCCGCCTGCGGACCGGCCGAGCCCAGCCGCCCGGCCAGCAGGATGCCCGCGATACCCGCGAACAGCCCGGACAGCGCATAGATGATCAACTTGTTCTTGCGCACGTCGATGCCGGAGAGCATCGCCGCCTCCTCGTTGCCGCCGATGGCGTACATCGTGCGGCCCGGGTAGGTCCGGTTGAGGATGAAGCTTGTGAGAGCCAGCACACCCAACATCACCAGCAGCGGCACCGGGAGGAAGTCGCCGATGGTGGAGCCGAGGAAGGTGACCTCGTCCGGGGTGGCCTTCGGCGCGCCCTGGGAGACCACCAGGGTCAGGCCGCGGGCCACGCTGAGCATGGCCAGGGTGGCGATGAAGGCGGGCAGCCTGCCGTAGCTGACCAGCACGCCGTTGACCAGGCCGGCCAGCGCGCCGACGCCGAGACCGGCGATCAGCGCCAGCCAGCCGGGCAGGCCGGTCTCGGCCGCGGTGTAGGCGGCCACGATGCCGGAGAGGGCGGCCACGCTGCCCACCGACAGGTCGACCCCGGAGGAGACGATCACGAAGGTCTGGCCGAAGGCGAGCACCGCGACCACTGCGGCCTGCACGCCGACGTTGAGCAGGTTCTGCGTGGTCAGGAAGGTCGGGGTGAGCAGGCTCAGCGCGACCACGAGCAGCAGCAGGCCACCGAGGGCCCCGTTCTCCGACAGCAGCCGCCCGACATCGGGCGCCTTTCGCCGCTGCTGGGTGGTTCCGGTGGTGGTCATGCCCGCTGCTCCCGAGTGCTGTCGACGGTGATCCCGCCGGGTTCGTCCTGATCCTGCCGCTGCTGCGCGTCGAGCTGCTCGGCCTGCTCGGCCTCGTTCCAGGCCGCGCTGAAGGCGGGCACCCGCCGGCGCGCCGCCGGGTCGGAGACGGCCAGCGCCATCACCGAGTCCTGGGTGGCCTCGGCCGCGCTGAGCTCGCCCGCCACCCGGCCGCCCGCCATCACCAGCACCCGGTCGCTCATGCCGAGCACCTCGGGCAGGTCGCTGGAGATCAGCACCACCGCGCGGCCGTTGGCGGTCATCTGGTTGATCAGCTCGTAGATCTCGACCTTGGCGCCCACGTCGACCCCTCTGGTGGGCTCGTCGAGCACCAGCACCTGCGGGTCGGCCAGCAGCCACTTGCCGATGGCGATCTTCTGCTGGTTGCCGCCGGAGAGCTCCTTGACCGTCTGGCCCAGCCCCGAGCAGCGCACCCGCAGCTTGCCGGCGATCTCATCCGCCTTGCGCTGCTGGCCGCGCCGGTCGATCAGGCCCAGGTGGCTGGCGCCGCGCAGGGTGACCAGGCCCAGGTTCTCCCCGACGCTGGAGGTCAGCACCAGGCCCTGGCCCTTGCGGTCCTCCGGCACCAGGCCCAGCCCGGCCCGCATGGTCGCCTTGACGTTGCCGCCGGGCAGTTGCCGTCCGGCGACCTCGACCCGGCCCGAGTCGTAGCCGTCCACGCCGAAGATCGCGCGGGCCACCTCGGTGCGGCCGGAGCCGACCAGCCCGGCGATGCCGAGCACCTCACCGGCCTTGACCTCGAAGGAGACGTCGGTGAACGCGCCCTTGCGGGTCAGCTTCTCCACCTTCAGCGCGACCGTGCCGCCCTCTTCGGCCCGGCGGGGGTACTGCTCCTCGATGGTCCGCCCGACCATCAGCTGGACCATCTCGTCCTCGGTGGACCCGGCGGGCAGCACGCCCACGCTGCGCCCGTCGCGCAGCACGGTGATCCGGTCCGCGATCCGGCGGATCTCCTCCAGGTGGTGGGTGATGAACACCAGGCCCACGCCCTGCCGCCGCAGCTGGTCCATGATCTCCAGCAGCCGGTCGGTCTCGCTCTCGGTGAGCACCGCGGTCGGCTCGTCCAGCACCAGGATCCGGGCGTTCTGGTCCAGCGCGCGGGCGATCTCCACCATCTGCTGCTGGGCGATGCCCAGGCGGTGCACCGGGGTGGCCGGGTCGACCCGGAGCCCGACCCGTTCCAGCAGCGGCGCCGCGTCCCTGCGCATCCGGCGGTGGTCGATCACGCCGAAGCGGCGCGGCTGGCGCCCCAGGAACAGGTTCTCCGCCACGGAGAGCTGGCTGACTAGGGTCAGCTCCTGGTAGATCACGGCAAGGCCGAGCGAGCGGGCGTGCTGCGGCGAGGCGACCTTGACCTGCTCACCGGCCAGGAACACCTTCCCGGCATCCGGCTTGTGCACCCCGGCGAGCACCTTGACCAGCGTGCTCTTGCCAGCCCCGTTCTCCCCGAGCAGGACGTGCACCTCGCCCGCGCGCACCTCGAGATCCACATCGGCCAGCGCGAGCGCGCCGGTGAACCGCTTGGTGACACCTTCGACGCGGAGCAGGACGCTCATGCAATTCCTCCGGGTTCGCCACACGAGCCGCGGGCGATCAACTTGGCCGACAGACTCACGTCCTGCGCGCGGTCGCCCGAGATGAGCCCGAGCAGCTCGCGCACGGCGGCGCTGCCCATCTCCTCGGTGGGCTGGGCGACCACGGTGATCGGTGGATCGAACAGCGGGAACCAGGCCAGGTCGTCGTAGACGGCCAGGCCGACGTCATCGGGCAGCCGCAGCCGCCGCCTGCGCAGCTCTTCCAGCGCGCCGAGGCCCATCAGGTTGTCCATCGCCACCAGCACGCTGGGCGGCTCGGCGAGGTCGAGCAGCTCACCGGCGGCGCGGGCGCCGCTGGCCCGGCGGAAGTCGCCGTGCGCGATCTGGGTGGCCTGCGCGGCCAGGCCCAGCTCGGCCAGCGCCGAGGTGAACGCGGCCAGCCGCTCCCGGCCGGTGCTGGTGTTCTCCGGCCCGGCGATCACGCCGATCCGCTGGTGACCCAGGCTCAGCAGGTGTTTGGCCAGCTCGCGCAGGGCGGCGGTGCCGTCGGCCATGATCACCGGGGCGTCGCTGGCCGGCACCGCGCGGTCCAGCAGCACCAGCGGCACGCCGCTGTCGGTCACCTCGGCCAGCCATTCCGGGTCGTCACTGGCCGGGCACACCAGCAGGCCGTCGACCCTGCGGTCGAGCAGGGTGCGCACGTAGCGCCGCTGCTGCTCGTCGCTCTCGTCGGCGTTGCCGAAGACCACGCAGTAGCCGTGCCTGCGCGCCTCGTCCTCGACCGCCCTGGCGATCTCGCCGAAGAACGGGTTCAGCAGGTCGCTGATCACCAGGCCCAGGGTCTGGGTGCTGTGCATGCGCAGGGACCGGGCCAGCACGTTGGGCCGGTAACCCAGTTCCGCGACCGCGGTGAGCACGCGTTCGCGAGTGGCGTCGGTGGGTGCGGCATGGCCGTTGAGTACCCGGGACACCGTGGCGGTGGAGACGCCCGCACGCAGCGCAACGTCCTTCATGGTCGCCAACGACCCGATCCTCCAGACGTGGGTGGGGAAGTCCCCCGTCGTGTATCTGACTTACTACGTTCCGTTGTGTATTCGATTACAGACCAAGGTTATTCGATTACACAAGCCGCCAAAAGTTCTGTATCGTTACAGTAGCCAACAGATCACGAAGGGTTAACCCGTGCGAGATGTAGGTATTCGCACGGATGTCTCGGACCGTCCCTTGCGGGCAGAGTGTGTGTCGTGGGAGCCGGAGGTGCCCCTCCCCGGGAGGCGGCACCAAGGTCTTTTCCGTGCACAAGGTGCCTGCTCCGCCGTCGCGGGCAGTGACGAGGGGGTGGACGGAAGAGAACGTTGTGTCAGGCGGGGGACGACTGACACAGGGGAAGGGCCGTCATCTGGGGAGGTGGCGGCCCTTCGGCTTGTCCACCCACACGTAGTCCCGGCCGAGGCCGATGTCCAGCGTGCGGTCCTCCCGGTGCTCGGGCCCGAGTCGCACCGGCTCGGTGCAGCCGGTGGCCGGATCGGCGTCGGAGTCCGCGGTGTCCTGGCCCGCGTGCGGCGGTCCCGGCATGTGCTCGGCCACCACCGGCGGCAGGTTCTTCAGCGCCACGCACACCTGGTAGTCCCCGTCCGGTAGCTCGCCGGCCTGGTAGGTGCCGTAGGCGTCGGTGGTGGTGCTGGTCACCTCGGCGCCTGCCGCGGTGAGCACGGTGACCGTGACCTCCGGCGCACCCGGCTCCGGCGCGTCCTGCTGCCCGTTGTGGTTGGAGTCGATCCACACGTAGTCGCCCAGCCGGTTCACCGCTGACGGCTGGCCCGTCCGGGGCGGGCGATTGCGATCGAGCCACACGTAGTCGCCGAGGTGGTTCGGCGCCCGGCGGGCCGGGTCGGGGAATTCCGGCAATGGGTCGGACTGGTTCGCGGGAATGCCCGGCGCGGCCTCGTCGGGGTCAATTCCGGCCGCTGCGGCTGATCCGGCGCCGAGGGCAGCCGTGCAGGTCACCGCCAGGGTGGCGGCCGTGGCCAGGCCGGTCGGTCGTCTCACGTGCTGCTCCCAGGAACGGTTGCCGGAATTGACCGGGGCAGGTTATTGGCAGGCGAGTGTGATGGGGGGTCCCGCATTGGGGTTGTTCCGCCGCGGGGCCCGGCTACAGTCGGTAGGAAATCCAGGAGCGCCATTCGAGTCGAGGAGGGCGGGCCGTGCTGCTACGTGATCCGGGTCACGGTCAACTGGCGCCTGTCGCGCGGGGCGCGGTGTGCCGGTTCTTGGGTATGGTCTAGACCATGTCCGCGACTCAGCTTGTCGGTGTCGGAGTCAGCCCAGGTCAGGCCGCTGGGCCGGTGGTCAGGGTGGCCGAGCCGCTGCCGGAACCGCCCGCGACCCCGGCGCCGGGTGACACCGCGGCCGAGGCCGCGCGCATCCGCCCGGCCGCCGAGGCGGTGGCCGCTGAGCTGAACCGGCGGGCCGCCGCGGTCGAGGGCGAGGGCCGGGTGGTGCTGGAGACCACCGCCGCGATGGCCGCCGACCCCGCGCTGCTGGCCGAGGCGGAGAAGCTGGTCAACGGCCGGAGCCTGCCCGCGCCGCGCGCGGTGTTCGAGGCGGCCAACGGCTTCGCCACCATGCTCGCCGCCGCGGGTGGCTACCTGGCCGAGCGGGTCCGCGACGTGCACGACGTGCGGGACCGGATCGTGGCCACCCTGCTGGACGTGCCCATGCCCGGCGTGCCGCCGCTGACCGGACCCAGCGTCCTGGTCGCCCGCGACCTGGCCCCCGCCGACACCGCGGGCCTGGACCCCGAGCTGGTGCTGGCCCTGGTCACCGAGGAGGGCGGGCCCACCAGCCACACCGCGATCCTGGCCCGCGCGCTGGGCATCCCCGCGGTGGTCGCCTGCCGCGGCGTGCTCGCGCTGGCGGCCGAGGGCCTGGTCGTGGACGGCGGCACCGGACTGGTCACCGCGCCCTCGGGCGTGGTCGAGGTGCGCGCGGTCGAGCGCGCGCCCAAGGCGGAGTGGAACGGCGTGGGCAAGCTGGCCGACGGGCACCGGGTGAAGGTGCTGGCCAACGTCGGCTCGGCGGAGGACGCCAAGGCCGCGGTGGCCACCGGCGCCGAGGGCGTCGGCCTGTTCCGCACCGAGTTCTGCTTCCTCTCCGCCACCGAGGAACCGGCCGTGGCCGCCCAGCGGGCCGCCTACGCCGCGGTGCTGGCCCCCTTCGTCGGCAAGCCGGTCGTGGTGCGCACCCTGGACGCGGGCGCGGACAAGCCGCTGCCCTTCCTGAACACCGTCGAGGAGCCCAACCCCGCGTTGGGCGTGCGCGGCCTGCGCATCGCCAGGGACGCCGCGGGCGTGCTGGACCGGCAGCTCGAAGCCATCGTCGCGGCCACCGAGGACAGCGGGGCTGAGGTCTCGGTGATGGCGCCGATGGTGGCCACCGCCGAGGAGGCCGCCTGGTTCGCCGAGCGGGCCAGGGCCGCCGGGGTGACCAGGGCCGGGGTGATGATCGAGATCCCGGCCGCCGCGCTGGCCGCGCGGGAGGTGCTGGACGCGGTGGACTTCGTCAGCCTCGGCACCAACGACCTGGCCCAGTACGTCTTCGCCGCCGACCGCATGCTCGGCGCGCTGGCCACCCTCAACGACCCCTGGCAGCCCGCGCTGCTCCGGCTGATCGCGCTGGTCGGCGAGGCGGCCACGGCCACCGGCAAGCCTGCCGGGGTGTGCGGCGAGGCCGCGGCCGACCCCGACCTGGCCTGCGTGCTGACCGGGCTGGGCCTGACCAGCCTGTCCATGAACAACGCCGCGCTGACCCAGGTCGGCGCCCGGCTGGCCGGGGTCCGGCTGGACGCCTGCCAGCTGGCCGCCCGCGCCGCGCTGGCCGCCAAGGACCCGGCGCACGCCAGGACCGCGGCGCACGCCGCCCTGCACTGAACCGCCCTAGCGGCGGAAGAACCGGGACTTCCGCGGCGGGTGCTTGATCTCCACCGAGCCGAAGCGGACCGCGCCGGTGAGGATGAAGTGCGGGTCGCCGGGCAGGTCGCCGCCGCCGACCTTGTCGGTGACCGTGCCCGCGGTCATGGCCAGCGAGTCCACGTTCACCGTGGCGCCCAGCGGCAGGATGAGCGAGGTCGCGCCGAGCGCGTTGTGCAGCTCGATGGTGACCACCGGCTCGGCGATCACCGCCTCGGTGAAGTCGAGCAGGGTGTTGCCCGCGGTGCCGCGCAGCACCACCCGGCCCGGCACGGTCCACCGGCCGCGGCGCTCCAGCGAGGACATCGCGTTGTGGCCGAGCACCAGCTCGCCGCGGGCCACCGACTCGTTGAGCACCATGCCGGGCACGTCCACCAGCACCGCGTTCAGCTCGCCCCTGGTGCGCGCGACCAGCGCCGCCTCGGAGCGCTGGGTGAACTCGGCCAGGCTGATCCGGCCCAGGCCGGTGGCGCGTTCGAGCAGCTGCACCACGTGCATCCGCTCGGCGTCGGAGACCAGCAGTCGCCGTTGTTCCAGCGCTCCGTCCACGCTCACTCCTCGACGTCCAGGCCGTGCTCGATGGCGTAGCGGGCCAGCTCGACCCGGTTGTGCAGCTGCAACTTGCGCAGGGTGGACTGCACGTGGTTCTCCACCGTGCGGTGCGAGATGACCAGCCGGGTGGCGATCTGCCGCGCGGTCAGGCCCTTGGCCACCAGCCGCAGCACCTCGGTCTCCCGGTCGGTCAGCTGCGGCGCGGCCGGTCCGCCGTCCGGCGTGGTGGCCATCCGCCGGTACTCGCCGAGCACCAGCCCGGCCAGGCCCGGGGTGAACACCGCGTCCCCGGCCGCGGTCCGGCGCACCGCGTCGACCAGCTCCTCCACCGAGGCCGACTTCACCAGGTAGCCGGAGGCCCCGGCCTTGACCGCCTCCAGCACGTCGTCGTGCTCGCCGCTGGCGGAGAGCACCAGCACCCTGGTCTCGCGCAGCTCCGCGGTGATCAGCCCGGCCGCCTGCACGCCGGAGGTCTCGCCCATGTTGAGGTCCATCAGCACCACGTCGGGGCGCACCGCCCGCGCGATGCGCACCGCGGCGTCCCCGTCGCCTGCCGTGGCCAGTACCTCGAATCCGCGTTCGGCCAGGTCGCGGGCCACGCTGTCGCGCCAGATCGGATGGTCGTCGACGACCATCACGGTCACCTTCAGCTCGCTCATCGCCTTCCCCCCTTGCTCGTCTGCCTCGGGATGCGGACCTCCCACTCGGTGCCCTCCCCGGCGCCGGTGTGCAGGGCGAGCGTGCCATGCAGGTCCTGCACCCGTCCCCTGATCGACTGCGCGATGCCCATTCGTCCCTCCGCCTCGGCCGCGGTGATCCGGCCATCCGGGATGCCGGGGCCGTCGTCGCGGATGCTCACCACGACCTCCTCGCCCAGGTCCTCCACCAGCACCCAGGCCCGCGCCTGCGCACCGGCATGTTCGTCCACATTGGACAGTGCTTCTCTGGTCAGCGCGCACAGCTCGGCCGCGGTGTGCGCGGGCAGCAGCACCTGGGTGGCCGGCGCGGAGACCTGGAACCTGGGCGTGGCCAGCAACTGGAGCTGTGGCCGCAGGTCCACCTCACCGTCCACAGTGGACTCAGGTGGCGCGCTGGAGACCAGTGCCCGCAACGCGATCTCCTGCTCGCCGGCCAGCTCGGCCAGCTCGGTGGCCTCCCCGCCCAGCTCCCGGCCGCGCCGCCGCACCCTGGCCAGCACCTGGAGCACGCCGTCGTGGATGGAGCGGGCCAGCCGCTCCCGCTCCCTGGTCGCGGCCTCCGCCTGCAACGCCCGGTGCAGCTGTTCGGCCGAACGCCTGGCCACCGAGGAGGCCAGGCCGATGACGAAGCCGACCCCGAGCAGCAGCACGGTGTCCCGCGCGATGTCGGTGTCGAACCGGCCCCTGATCAGCCAGCTCACCCCGGCCACGAGTGCCCCGGCCGCCATGCCCGGCCCGCGCCCGTGCAGCACCGCGGCGGCCACCACGCAGCCCGGCGCCCACACCGTGACCACGGTCGGCGCGGAGGAGAGCATGTAGGCCCGGTCGTGCACGAACCAGCAGGCCAGCAGCAGGCCCGCGGTGATCAGCACATCGGCCACCACCACCGAGGTCCGGCGGCCGCTGTCCCTGGAGTAGCAGTAGACGGTGACCGCGGTCCACGCCGCCATCACGCCGAAGACCACCCAGCCGAGCCACTCCCGCTCGTACTGCTCGCGGTGGACCAACACCCCGCCGAGGGCGAACAGCAGGGTGACCACGCGCAACCACACCAGCGCGCGCCACAGTGGCATCACCGTCTCTCCCACGGGAGACATCCTGCCTCACCAACGGCATACCAATCCCCCCGCTTGGACGCAGTCCACGGCCACTATCTGTGCCACCCTTGAGCGGGGTGACGGTCGGCAGGGGGCCGGCTACGCATCGCCACGGGTTTCTTGGTGTCCGCACCATGGGGGAGGCCGTCTTGCGCGACTGGCCACTGTGGACACTGCGTGGACCGGCGCTGGTGTACTGGCTGGTGGTTGACGGTTTCGCAGTGTCCGCCGCGGTTCTGTTGATGGTGCTCGGGCATGCCCCGCGCACCGAGGACCTACCGAAGTTCGTCATGCTCGTGGCCACCGCCGCCCTGGTGGTCATCGGCACCAGCGTGGTCGGCGCGCTGCGGGTGGAACCCCAGCGCAGCCCGTGGGCGGTGCACGTGGCCTACCTGCTCGCCGGGGTGTTCGCACTGCCGGGCAACCTGCTGGTGGTGCTGATGCTCGGGCCCGCCCTGCACGGCGCGCTCAGCCCCCGGCACCGGCCGCACCACTGGATCTTCACCACCTCGGCCACCGCGCTGGCCACCCTGGCCGCGCGCACCGTGATCGGCTGGGCCGACCCGCGCACCGACCTGCCCGCCATGATCGCCGCCGGGGTCACCCTGCTGGTGGTGCGGGCGATGATCGTGGCGGTCGGCCTGCGGCTGCGCACCCCGACGGCCAAGGCGGAGCACGTGTTCGGCCAGCGGCTGGACGTCACCGTCGGCGTGGTCGCGGTCTGCCTGGGCGGGCTGATGGCGATGGCCATGACCGAGGACCCGCTGCGGCTGCTGCTGGCCGCGCCGCCACTGCTGATGCTGGAGAGCGCGGCCCAGCTGCCGCAGTGGCAGCGCTCGGCCCAGCGGGACGCCAAGACCGGCCTGGCCAACTCCGTGCACTGGGACCGGCTGGCCCGCGAGGCGCTGGACCGCGCCCGCAACCGCAAGGCCGCCGCCGCGCTGCTGCTGCTCGACCTGGACCACTTCAAGCGGGTCAACGACCAGCTCGGCCACCTGGCCGGGGACGCCGCGCTGGCCGCGATCGGCAGGCTGCTGCTGGGCAGCGTGCGGCACGGCGAGCTGGTCGGCCGCTTCGGCGGCGAGGAGTTCGTGGTGCTGCTGCCGGACACCACCCCCGGCGAGGCCGAGCGGACCGCGCAGCGGGTGCGCGCCGGGGTGGCCCAGCTGCGCGTGCCCACCACCGCCACCGACGGCCGCGAGCACGAGCTCTCCGGGCTGACCGTGAGCATCGGTGTGGCCACCTCACCGCGCTACGGCTACGGCCTGCCGGAGCTGATGGTGGCCGCCGACTCCGCCCTGCTGGCCGCCAAGAGCTCCGGCCGCAACCTGGTCACGGTCGCTTAGGCAGGTTCGTCGCCCTTGCCGCTGGGGATCGCGTCCGCCCGGTTGGTCGGGTCCACCGAGTCCGGGTCCGGGTTGTCCTCGTTGACCAGCGAGCGGATCGCCGCGTTGAGCACCGCCAGCACCGGCACGCCCAGCAGCGCGCCGGGGATGCCGGCCAGGGACAGGCCGCCCATGATCACCAGGATCACCGCGAGCGGGTGCAGGGAGACCGCCTTGCCCAGCAGCAGGGGCTGGAGCACGTGACTCTCCAGCTGCATCACCGCGATCACGATGATCAGCACGATCAGCGCCTCGATCGGGCCGTTGGCCACCAGCGCCACCAGCACCGCGACCGAACCGGCCACCAGTGAACCGATGATCGGCACGAACGCGGCCAGGAAGACCAGCGCGGCCAGCGGCACCGCCAGCGGCACGCCGACGATTGCCAGGCCGATGCCGATGCCGACCGCGTCCACCACCGCCACCACCACGGTCGCCCGCACGTAGCTGACCAGCGAGGCGAAGCCGCGGCGACCGGCCACGTCCACCCGGTCGCGCACGTTGCCCGGCACCGCCTTGGTCATGAAGTGCCAGATGTTGCTGCCGTCGTGCAGGAAGAAGATCAGCGTGAACAGCAGCAGCAGGAAGCCGGTGAGCAGCTCGCCGACGCCGACCGCGGTGGTCACCGTGGTGTTCACCGCGTTGGTGGCGATGGTGGAGACGTTGCTCTTGAGCATCTCCACGAACCGGTTGAGGTACTGGTCCAGGTCCTGCTGGGTCAGCTGCAGCGGCCCGTGCACCAGCCAGTCCTTGATCTGGTCGAGGCCGACCACCACCTTGGACTGGAGCTCGGGCACGCCGTTGACGAACGCGGCCACCACCGAGACCAGCACGCCGACCACCAGCAGCAGCCCGCCCACCAGCACGATCGTGGTGGCCGCCCAGCCCGGCACCCGCCAGGACACCAGCTGCCGCACCGCGGGCGCCATCAGCGCGGCCAGCAGCAGCGCGATGCCCACCGGGATGACCAGGCCGGCGAAGTAGCCGACCAGGAAGACCAGCACGGCCAGCGCGCCGCACAGGGTGAGGAAGCGCCAGGACAGCGCCGCGCTCACCCGGAGTCCGTAGGGGACCTGTTCCACAACCTCACGCCGGATCGGAGTCGGCGGCACCTGCCTGCGGCTGCTCACGCGATCACGGTAGCCGTGACCGAGTCGTCATGGGGGGAACGCGCGGGGCGTCCTGGCGGTCTATTGCCCATCCGAGCGCTGCCGGGTGAGATCAACGGCAATGGACCCGTATCCGAAGCCGTCGGACTTCACCGAGGTCGAGCGCGCGGTCTGCCGCGCCTTCGCGGTCGGCCGGCAGCTGGTGCTCCCCCTGCCCGGCAGCCCTGACACCAGGGTGCGGGCCGGGCTGCTCGCCGGCCTGCTCACCGGCCTCTACCGGCTCAAACCGGCCGGGATGCCCGCGCTGCGGCTCACCGGGGCGACCATCACCGGCCGCCTCGACCTGGAGGCGCTGGACGTGCGCACCCTGATCGAGCTGACCCGGTGCACCTTCGACACCGCGCCGGACCTGCGGATGGCCCAGCTGATCGGCCTGCGCCTGCCCGGCTGTCGGCTGCCCGGTCTCAAGGGCCGCAACCTCCAGGTGGACAGCGACCTGGTGCTGGAGGCCGGGTTCACCGCCACCGGCTGCGTGGACCTCACCGACGCCACCGTGCGCGGCACCCTGCGGCTGGCCGGTGCGGTGCTGCGCAGCCCGCAGGACCACGCGCTGCTCGGCGCCCGGCTGCGGATCAGCGGCTCCTTGCAGGCCACCGCGCTGCGCGCGACCGGCGAGGTGCGGCTGCGCGGGGCCACCGTCAGCGGCAACGTGCACCTGGGCGGCGCGCACCTGAGCAATCCGGGCGCGGACGCGCTGGAGGGCTCCGGGATCGTGGTCTCCGGCAACCTGTTCTGCGACGGCGACGGCGGCCGGTTCACCGCCAGCGGCCGGGTGGTGCTGGCCGGGGCCAGGATCGGCGGCGACGCGGTGTTCTCCGGCGCCCGCCTGCAGGCCGAGGACTCCACCACCGACTCCCCGGTGCCGATCGTGCCGCACGGCCAGGCGCTGGACTCGGCCTCGCTGGTGGCCGACCGGATCACCGTGGACGGCAACGTGCAGCTCGACGACGGCTTCACCGCCGCGGGCTCGGTGCGGCTGCCCAACGCCAGCATCGGCGGCTACCTGCGCATGGTCGGCGCCACCCTGGGCTCGGAGACCGCGCTGGCCGTGCTGGAGGCCGAGCACGAGAAGCAGCCGGTGCAGCGGTTCCCGGTGGCGCTGCTCGCCGACGGCATCGAGGTGCGCGGCGACCTGGAGGCCCGCGGCAAGGCGGTCCGGCTGGCCGACGGCCGGTTCGAGCGGCAGGGCGGGATGCGGGCCTTCGGGCAGGTCCGGCTGGTCGACGCCTACGTGCACGGCAGCGCCAGCCTGTCCGGGGTGCAGCTGCACGGGCCCGGCATCGACGTGCTCTTCGCCGACCGGCTCCGGGTCGGCGGCACCCTGTTCCTGCGCGACCTGGCCGCCCGCGGCTCGATCCGGCTGCAGAACGCCAGCATCGGCTCCACCCTGGACTGCTCAGGGGCCAAGCTGACCGACCCGCGCCGCCGCGGCGACGGCACCATCAAGCCCTCGCTGGACGCCCGGGTGGCCTCCGTGGGCAAGGACCTGTTGTGCAGCTGGGGCATGGTGGCCGAGGGCGGGGTGCGGGTCCGGCTGGTCGAGGTCGGCAAGATGGTCACCTTCACCGGCTCCGAGCTGGGCAGCGCGCCGGACGGGATCGCGCTCAACGCCTACGGCCTGACCGCGCAGCAGCTGGTGGTGCGGTTCGGCCGGAAGCCGCTGGGCCGGGTCATCCTGAACCGGGCCAAGGTGGTCACCGTCGCCGACGGCGAGCTGCTCTGGCAGGCCAGCGGCGGGGTCGAGCTGGAGGACTTCTCCTACCAGGGCATCGCGGCCGATCCGGACGTGGACGTGCGCACCCGGCTGCGCTGGCTGCGCACCGTGGTCCCGGACTACGCGCCGGGGCCCTACGAGCAGCTGGCCACCGTCTACCGGGACGGCGGGCACGAGGAACGCGCCGAGCGGGTGCTGCTGGAGAAGCAGCGCCGCCGCTACACCGAGCTGGGCGTGGCCGGGCGGCTGTGGGGCCTGCTGCAGGAGGTCACCGTGGGCTACGGCTACCGGCCCTGGCTGGCGCTGGTCTGGTTGCTGGTCTTCTGGGCGGCCGGCGGCATCTGGTTCAACGAGATGTACAGCGCAAATCCCGGGCCGCAGCAGTATCCGATCGAACGCCTGGACAGCGACCAGAACCCGGTGTGGAACCCGTGGCTGCTCTCCGCGGACATGCTGCTGCCGATCGTCACCCTCGGCCAGGACAACATGTGGCGGATCACCGGCGCCTCGCAGTGGATATCCGTGGTGCTCACCGCGGTGGGCTGGATTCTGGCCTCGACCGCGGCGGCCGGCGCCACCCGCGTTTTGAAACGAAACTGAGTCACCTTGAGCCGATTAACTCGATAGTGGGTATTCGGCCGCAGAGTTTGCGGGCGGCCTTCTCGGTCTGACATCTTTTGCGTTGTCCAGCTCAAGATTCTCCAGACGGAGGCGTGCACGTGCCGGGTACGGACCAGAATGTCGCGGGGGGTGGCCGAGTGCGTCGGCTGCTGTCCCGGGCGCTCCTGGTCTCCGGTGGCGCGCTGGTCGGCTGGCTGGTGGCGGCGGGTTCGGCGAACGCCGCTGAGCTGGTGCCTGCCCCGCAGGTGACCGAGCCGGTGCAGACCGTCGCGCAGGTCCTGGGCGGCTCGGCCGGGCAGGCCACCGGCCTGGTCGGCGAGGTCGGCCACACCGCGGACGAGGGCGTTCGCAGGGCGATCAGCGAGGCGACCTCGGTGATCAGCCAGCCCGCGATCCGCAGGGCCAAGGCCGAGAACTCGATCGAAGACGCCGTGCACAACGTGGCCAAGCTGTTCGAGCAGGCCCCCGTGCTCAGCGAGGTGACCGAGGCGGTCACCAGCAACGCCGGGCAGTCCGCCCGGATGTATGCCAGGGACGCCGCCTACTTCGACGGCGCTCCCGTCGCCGACGCCGAGTCCCCAGTGGACCCGGCGGCGACGGCTCCGGCGAGTCAGCCCGATCGCCACCACCCCTCACCCGCGCCGAGCACGGCGCCGGTGCAGAAGCCCGGCCAGGTCGAGGACGCGCCCCGGCAGTTGCCGCAGCCTGTCCAGCCTGGCCTTCCACTTCTCCCGCTGGTCCCGTTGCCGATGCCGGTGCCGACCAGCAACCCCGGTTCCTGTTCGTGCGGACACGACGGAAACGACGCGGCGCTGGTCGCCCTCGGCGGCTGCCTGCCGATGCACTCCTCGCTGGACAACGCGCACGGCCTGCCGGTGGACTCCGCCGCGGCCGACTGCGTGCTCGCCGGGCAGGCCAAGCAGCCCGGCATCACTCCTGACTGACCACCCCGGCGCGACAAGCGACCTCTGTCCTGAGGTCGGCGCGCTGGCCGGGGTTTTTCTCTCGGCGTTCCGCCCGCCGTTCTCGTAGGTCGCAGAAATCGCGCCATTCCGGTGCACGTCAGTTTTATTCGGCGTGCCGGAAATATCCCAAAGACCCGGGTGGCCGATTGCCCCGACGTGAATTCACGTCCGGCCATCCGACCCCATTCCCCCTCCCGCCAGGGGGAACAACAAAAGGAGATCCACAATGCACATCTGGGCGAAGCGCGGTCTGAAGACCGTACTCGTCACCGGTGGGCTGCTCGCCCTCGGCACTGGCGTCGCCAGTGCCGGCGAGAACCCCGACGTGCCGGCCACTCCACTGGCCGCGTCGGTGACCCTGCCGATCCACCTCGACAACAACGCCGTGGGCACCGCGCTGGGTGAGGTCGACCTCCCGGCCGAGCACATCGAGGACGTCAAGGTCGACACCCGCGAGGTCGTGCCGAGCCTGCCCCTCGCTGGCGCGGCCACCAAGGCGGGCAAGTCGCTGAAGGTGCCCCAGCTGGGCGGCAAGAGCAAGACCGCGTCCAAGGCCGACGACGCCCCCAAGCTGGGCGAAGCCGACCCGTTCCGCGCGAACGAGGTCCACGCTGACGCCGTGGTCCCGGTGGTCATCGAGGGCAACGCGATCGCCGCCACCGGTGACGCGGACGTCGAGAACGTCAGCGAGTACAGCTACAGCAAGCCCGAGCTCATCGTCACCAACGGCGACAAGGGCAGCATCAAGGGCAACGTGGTCGACGTCGACGGCGTCGCGCCCGTGCTCATCTCGGGCAACGCGGTCGCCGCGGGGGGCCACGCCGAGGCGCAGAGCGTGTCCATGCTGGAGGCCCAGTCCGGTGGCGACATCGAGACCTCGGGCAAGGACTCCTCGCTCTCCGGCAACAGCGTCGTGGTCCCGCTGGCGGTCCCGGTCCAGCTGACCGGCAACGCCATCTCCGGCGCGGCGGGTGTCGCCGACACCAACAACGAGTCGGCCATCGCGGCCGACGCCGGCGGCAACGTCGACACCGACGGCGAGGGCTCGTCCCTCGGCGGCAACATCGCGCACGGCCAGGTGGCCCTGCCGGTCGAGGGCAACAACAACGCCCTCGGCGTGTTCCCGGTCAACAACTCCAACGCCGTGGGGTCGACCACCGCGGACGCCGTCGCGGGCGGGGACAGCGTCACCTCCGGCTACGACAGCGGCATCGGTGGCAACCTGATCACGCCGAACGTGGCCGGTCCGGTCACCGTCGCGGGCAACGCCCTCGCCTGGGGCGGCCTGGCCGACTCGGTGAGCGACTCCACCAGCACCGCGCAGACCGGCGGCCTGCTGATGACCAACGGTGACGAGAGCACCGGCGGTGGCAACATCGTCGACGCCGCGATCGCCGAGCCGGTCCAGGTGCTGGGCAACTCCGGTGGCTGGGTCTCCAACACCGACGCGCAGCACAGCCAGGTGACCGAGTCCGTCGCCGGTGGGGACGCCTTCACCAACGGCGACAACAGCCTGATCGCCGGCGTCATCGCCTCCGCGCCGCTGACCCTGCCCGCCCAGGTGTCGGCGCTGTCCGGCGGCTGGATCGCCAACTCCGACGCCGTGGCCGCCACCGAGACGACCACCGACGCCGGTGGCCTGATCGGCACCCGCGGCAACGACTCGCTGGTCGCGGGTGACGGCATCCAGGTGCCGGTGGCCGTGCCGGTCGAGGCCGAGGGCAACGCCCTTGGCTGGATCATCAACTCCGGCGCGCAGTCCACCAGCACCACGGACTCCGAGGCCGGTGGCGACAACACCGCGATCGACGACGACGCGCTGGGCAGCGGCAACGCCGTGTCCGTCCCGGTCGCGGGCCCGGTCACGCTGAACGCCCTCGCCGGCGGCTGGATCGCCGTCGCCAAGGCGTGGAGCGAGAACGTCCACGACATCGGCGCCGGTGGCGACGTGAGCGGCAACGGCACCGACGGTGGCCTCTCCGGCAACGTCGTGCACGGCCCGGTGGCCCTGCCCATCCAGGGCCAGGGCATCTCCGGTGGCTGGATCGTGGTGTCCGAGTCGGAGTCCGAGAACACCGTGTCCTCCGTGGCCGGTGGCAACTCGACCTCCGAGGGCTCCTACGGTCTGCTGACCGGAAACCTGATCACCCCCGCGGTGGCCGGGCCGGTCCAGGCCGAGGGCGTCGGCGCCGGCTGGCTGGTCAACTCCAGCGGCGCGGCGGAGAACGCCACCGCCGCGGTCGCCGGTGGCGACAAGGCCACCGCTGGCGACAAGGGCGGCCTGGCCGGCCTGATCGCCGACGTGCCGGTGGCAGTGCCCACCAACGTGGGCGGCATCGGTGCGGGCTGGATGGTGCTGGCTGACGGCGCCGAGAACTCCGCGGTCGCCTCCGAGGCCGGTGGCGACAACGAGACCAGCGGCGTCAAGGGCACTGGGACCGGGACGGTCGCGTCCGTGCCGGTCGCCGCGGCGCTCGAGGTCGCGGGCGACTCGGTGAACTGGATCGGCACCACCTCCGGTGTGGCCGACAACAGCATCGGGTCCGAGGCCGGCGGCTACACCGTGACCGACGGTGTCATGAGCTTCCTGGGTGGCGACATCGTCGCCGTTCCGGTCAGCCCGGTGGTCGGGGCCAACGGCCTCTCCGCCTCGCTGAACGGTGTGTCCGACGCGGTGTCCGCCTCCGCGGTGGGGACCAAGGCCGGTGGCGACCTCGGCACCGCGGGTGACGGCGGCTCGGTGGCCGGCGACATCGTGAACGTGCCCGTGGGCGCGGCGGTCCAGCCGTTCGGTGACTCCGTCGCCGCGCTGGCTGTGGCCGACTCGATGGCCGCCAGCTCGGTCGACAGCGTGGTCGGTGGCACCGGCGAGACCACCGGGTCCGAGGGTGGCGGCCTGTCCGGCTTCAACCTGTTCGCCCCGATCGGCGCGGTCACGCAGGTCTACGACATCCCGGTCGAGGTCGTCGGCAACGCCATGGCCGACGCCAGCGAGGCCACTGACATGGAGGTCGGCGGCGCCCCCGCCGAGCTGCAGATCCCGGTGACCGACAAGGAGCTGGGCGAGAACCTGCCCGGCGTGACCGACGTGCCGTTCGACTTCTCCGGTGCCGAGGGCCGCGCCGCGGCTCCGGTCAGCGGACCGCTGGGTGTCTCCGGTGGCAAGTTCGACGTGCTGTCCGGGCTGACCGGCGGCGAGCTGGTGCCGAGCGTGCCGACCCTGCCGAAGGTCTCGGTGCCCACCCTCCCGGGTGTGCCCGCGCTGCCGGGTACCGAGCGTCAGGCGGGCCTGCCGGGCCTGAACCTGCTGTCGGCCGTGCCCGAGCTGCCGAACCTGGATGTTTCCGGGCTGCCGGGTACTGAGCGTCAGGCGGGCCTGCCGGGTCTGAACCTGCTGCCGACCGTTCCCGGGCTGCCGAAGGTGGGCGTTCCCGGGCTGCCGGGTGTGCCCACGGTTCCGGGTGTTCCCGCGGTGCCGGGTACTGAGCGTCAGGCGGGCCTGCCCGGTCTGAACCTGCTGCCGACCGTTCCCGGGCTGCCGAAGGTGGGCGTTCCCGGGCTGCCGGGTGTGCCCACGGTTCCGGGTGTTCCCGCGGTGCCGGGCACTGAGCGTCAGGCGGGCCTGCCCGGTCTGAACCTGCTGCCGGCCGTGCCCGCGCTGCCGAAGCTGGGTGTCCCCGGGCTGCCGGGTGTGCCCGCGGTGCCGAGTGTTCCCGCGGTGCCGGGTACCGAGCGTCAGGCGGGCCTGCCGGGCCTGAACCTGCTGCCCGCGCTGCCGAAGGTGTCCGTCCCCGGGGCGCCCACCATGCCGAAGCTGCCGATCGTCTGACCAACGGTCCAGGGCCTCTTCCATTAGTGGGTGCAGGGAGGCCGTAGACCGGTAACACCAACTCGGGTGGGCCCGGGACGCAACCAGCGTCCCGGGCCTACCTTTTGGCGTATGCGGATCGTCTCCCTGCTGCCGGCGGCCACCGACATCCTCGCCGTGCTCGGCAAGGTGCCGGAGCTGGTCGGCCGCACGCACGAGTGCGACTGGCCACCGGAGGTCGCCTCGGTGCCGGTGGTCACCACCAGCTCGATCGACCAGGACCGGATGAGCAGCAGGGAGATCTCGGCCGCGGTCGGCGGCGCGCACCGGGGCTCCTCGCTGTACGGACTGGACACCGCGCGCTTCGCCGAGCTCGCGCCGGACCTGGTGCTCACCCAGGACCTGTGCGAGGTGTGCGCGCTGTCCTACCGCCGGGTCGCCGCGGAGCTCCGGGTGCTGGAGACCGGTACCAGGGTGCTCAGCCTGGAGCCGCGCACGCTGGGCCAGGTGCTGGGCTGCATCCAGCTGGTGGGCGCGGAGCTCGGCCTCGGCGAGCTGGCCGAGCACCGGGTGGCCGAGCTGACCGCGCGGCTGGCCGCGGTGCGCGCGGCAGTGGCCGGGCGGCGGAAACCGAGGGTGGCCGCGATCGAGTGGCTGGATCCGCTGTGGCCGGCCGGACATTGGGTGCCGGAGCAGATCGCGGCCGCCGGTGGGCTGCCGCTGCTGGCCACCGCGGGCGAGCACACCAAGTCCGCGCACTGGGACCTCTTGGTCGCGGCCCGGCCGGACATCGTGCTGGTGCTGCCCTGCGGTTTCCCGCCTGCACGGACCGAGACCGAGCTGCACCTGCTCACTGACCATCCACAGTGGACAGAGGTGGCCCCGTCGGCGGTGTGGGTGCTGGACGGGCCCGCCTACTTCAACCGGCCGGGACCCAGGGTGGTGCGCGGTGCGGAGGTGCTCGCCCAGGTGCTGCACGGGATCCAGGTCGGCGAGCCGGTGACCGCGGCGGAGGCCCGGCGGGTCAGCTGACCAGCTTGACGACCACCAGCGCCAGGCCGATCAGGAACACCGCGAGGCTGCCGAAGGCGAACATCAGCTGGTCGTGGCTCTTGGCCACCCTGACCTCGGCCTCGCTCCTGGTGGAGATCACGTACGGGCCCTTGGCCGGTCGGCGAGCTGACCGTGCACGAACAGCCTGGTGCCCGGCCGCAGCACCCACTCGTTGTACTTGTAGCCGATGGTGCCCGCCTGCCGGGACGGGCCGGGTTCCGCGTGACCCAGCACCTCGGCCACCCGGCACACGCTGGTGGCCACCTCGGCCGCGGCGCCCCGGTAGACCTCCAGTTCGGCCACCGGCTGGGTCTCGGTCGCGATCAGCAGTAACCGCCCACCCCCGCGACCAGCAGCACCAGTCCCAGCCACAGCACACGGCCGAACCTACCCACACAGCGCGGTCTCGGCCACCGTCAGCACCCTGGCGAAATCGGGCATACCGGCAGGTCGGCCGGTGGCCAGCGTGGTCACCGCGGGACCGAGGCCGCCGTCCCGCCGCACCAGCACCCCGGACAGTCCGGAGAAGCCGTGCACCTCACCGCCGTGGCCGACGTAGTCCCCGCAGGAGAGCGGGAAGCGCTCCAGCCCGAGCCCGTAGAACGGCGCGGTCGGGCCGCCCGCCCGCCAGGTGGTCAGCTCCGCCTGGACCGGCGGCGGCAGCAGCTCGCCGCCGAGCACCGCGCGGAAGAAGCGGTTCAGCTCCGCCGGGGTGGACACCACCGAACCGGAGGCGTCCAGGTACGAGCTGTCCAGCTCGGTGACGTCGGCCAGCCTGCCGTCCACCGCCAGGTAGCCGCGCGGGTGCGGACCGCGCAGGGTGACCTCGTGCGGCCGGGGCAGGTAGGACCGGCTCAGCCCGAGCGGCCGGATCACCTGCGCGGTGACCACCTCCGCCCACGGCCGCCCGGTGACCCGCTCGATCACCTTGCCCAGCAACAGGTATCCGGTGTTGACGTAGACCCAGCGCCTGCCGGGCAGGTCCAGCTGCGGCCGGTCCAGCGCGTGTCCGACCAGTCGCATCGGGTCGTGCGCGCGGAACCGGTTCGCCACGAAGTCCGCGCCCTGTGGCAGGGCCGGTCCGTAGTCGGGCAGGCCGCTGGTGTGCTGCAACAGCTGGCGGACGGTGATCTCCCGCCGCCCGTGCTCGTCGTCCCCGCGCAGCACGCCCGGCAGGTAGGTCTCCACCCGCTCGTCCAGCCGGATCGACCCGGCCGCGACCAGCCGCAGCACGGTCACCGCGGTGAAGGTCTTGCCGACCGAGCCCGCCCGCAGCTCGGCCTGCCACGGGATCGGCGTGCCCCACCGGCGGTCCCCGGCCCCGGCCCGGTACAGCCGGTCCCGGCCGGGCTCGCTCACCGCGGTCAGCACGCCGGGCAGCCCGCCGGCCACGATCGCATCCACCCCTTGCTGCACCGAAGTGTGCGGCCGTGCTTGCGCCGGTGCGGCCAGCCCGGCCAGCAGCGCAACGACCACCGGTGCCAGCGTCCATCTCCCCATGCGCACACCGTGCCAGCGGGCCGGGTGTCGATCAGGAGCGCTGGGACCCGTGCGGTGGTGGGCTTTCCCCCACTGCTGTCACGATCAGCGCATGTCGAAGGTCATGATCGTCACCGGCGCGTCCGGCGGGATCGGCGCGGCCACCGCCCGGCTGGCCGCCGAGCAGGGTTTCCGGGTGGTGCTCGCCGGGCGCACCGCCGCGCCGCTGGCCGCGCTGGCCGCCGAGCTGGACGGGCTCGCGGTGCCCTGCGATGTCGCGGACTGGCCACAGGTGCAGGCGATGGTGGCCAGGACCGTGGCGGAGTTCGGGCGGCTGGACGTGGTCTTCGCCAACGCCGGCCACAGCGTGTCCACCAGCTTCCGCACCGAGGACGGCGCGCCGCCGGAGCAGTGGCCGGACATGGTGCTGACCAACGTCTGCGGGGCCGCCTTCACCGCCCGCGCGGCCCTGCCGGAACTGTTGCGCGCCAACGGACACCTGGTGCTCACCGGTTCCGCGGCGGGCCGCGGCATCCGGCCGGGCAACCTGTACTCGGCCACCAAGTGGGCGGTCACCGGGCTGGCGCAGAACATCCGCGCCGAGTGCGCCGGCACCGGCCTGCGGGTCAGCCTGCTCCAGCCCGGTCTGGTGGACACCGGCGGCATCCCGCCGGAACGCGCCGCCGAGCCCAAGCTGACCCCGGCCGACGTGGCCCGCGCGGTGCTCTACGCGGTGAGCCAGCCGCCGCACGTCAACGTGGACGAGATCATCCTGCGTCCCGCCTGAGCACCCGCAGCGGCGGCTTGCCCTCGGTCCAGCCCGCGCGCAACGAGACCTGGCTGAACCGCCAGCCGCCCGGCGTGCGCACCGCCGCCGCGGTGAAGAACGCGCCCACGTCGAAGTGCGCCCCCGGCCGCTCGCCCCTGGCCTCGGTGGTCTCCCGCAGGTGCACGTGCGTCATGATCGCGTTCCAGCGCACCGAGGCGTGGTCGCCGCGCAGGTCGATCACGTGGTTGGCGGTCACGTGCTGGGTCAGCTCGTACTGGCCCATCACCGCGTGCCCCGCCTCGGCGTAGTTCTCCAGCGTCTCCTGCTCCCCCACCGGGAAGTCGAAGCGCACCTCGGGGGTGAACAACGCGGCCGAGGTGACCGCGTCGAAGCGCCGTTCGTCCAGGCTCAGCGCGTAGGCGTCGATCAGCGCGCCGATCTCCGCACGGTCGCTGAGCAGGCGGACCTGGGCGCGCAGGGCGGCCAGCTCGTCCTCGATGGTCGGCATGCGCCCAGCATCCAACCTCAAGTTAGCTTGAAGTCAAGCCCCGTCCAGTCCGGCCAGGATGCCCAGCGCGGAGCCGGCCGCGATGTGCAGGATCCACGGGTGCCGGGTGTGGAGCGCCCAGTCGTCCCTGGCCAGCCGGGACCGCCAGTCGCCCTTCCCGTCGCGCAGCGGCACCTCGCCGATCACCGTGTCCAGCATGACGTCGATCAGCCGCCACCGGCCCGGAACGCTGGATCGTGCACCTGGTCAACCACTCGCCGCTGCGCACCCCACGCGGCCAGATCGGATCGCGCTGGCCACCGACCTCGCGGTCGCCAGGGTGGTGGAGGTGCGCAGCGGTGTCGAGCTCCCGGCCCGCCGCACCGGCGACCGCTGGTGCGTCACCGTGCCGGAGACCAGGGTCGCGGCCGCGGTGGTCTTCGAGGGCTAGCCGGCCTGCCCGCCGAACACCTCGTTCACCAGCCGGTCCATCGCCTGCTGGAAGGCCTTGGCCATGTCGACCTCGGTGTCCCCGGTGGTCACCGAGGCGGTCAGGGTCTTGCCGCCGTCGGGGGTGCCGTACATCAGCGCGCCGTAGCCCTGGGTGCCACCGTTGTGGAAGTAGAGGGTGCCGCCGTCCGGACCTTCCTGCGCGCGCACGCCCAGGCCGAAGCCGGAGACCGGGTGCGTCTCGCGCATCTCGGCCAGCAGCGGGGCGGGCAGCAGCCTGCCGCCCATCAGCGCGGAGAAGAACGTGTGCAGGTCCTGGGTGGTGGAGATCATGTCACCGGCGCCGGGGCACCAGGACGGGTTCTGCCGGGCGACGTCGAGCACCTTCCACTCGCCCGCGTCCTCGTAACGGATGTAGCCGTGCGCGTGCGGCCCCGGGATCTCCGGCGAGTCGCCGGGCACCACGGTGCCGCGCAGTCCGAGCGGCCGCAGGATCCGCCGGTCCAGCTCCTCGGCGTAGGAACAGCCGGTGACCTGCTCGACCAGCAGCCTGGCCAGCGCGTAGTTGGTGTTGGAGTAGCTCCAGTCGGTGCCCGGCTCGAACCGCGCGGGCTTGGCCAGGCCCAGCCGCACCAGCTCCTCCAGCTGGTAGGTGTGGAACCGCTTCTCCACCCATTCCTTGCCCTCGAAGGGAATTCCCGGCACAACCGTCCCGTCCGGGAAGAACTCGCCGGTGTAGCTGAACAGTCCGCTGGTGTGCGCCAGCATCATCCGCACCGTGATCCGCGGGTCCAGCGGCAGCTGCGGGAGGTAGCCGGCGACCGGGGCGTCCAGCCCGAGCTTGCCCTCGGCCACCAGCTGCAGGACCGCGGTGGCGGTGAAGGTCTTGGTGTTGCTGCCGATCCGGAACAGTCCGTCCGTCGGCGGCTTCGCGGTCTCGCCCAGCTCGCGCACCCCGGCGCTGCCGACCCATTCGCCCCGCTCGTCGTGCACCCGCAGCTGCACTCCGGCGAAGCCCAGGCCGACCGCTTCTTCGATGGCCTTCTGCAGCTCTGGGCGGTCCGGTCCGGTGAATTCAGGCATGGCTGTCCCCTCGTTTCGGGTAAGTGGGAAATCAGGAGCGGCGGATGGTGATGCCGCCGATGGAGGTGTGCGCGCGCAGCTCGACGGTCTCGTCGGCGGCCGTGGGCTCGGTGGTGCTGGTCAGCAGGTTGTGCACCTGGCCGAACTTGGTGGTCACGGCGAGCCGCGCGGCGGTGCCCTCGGCCAGGCCGATCTCCAGGTCGCCGATCGCGGTGTCGAGCTCCACCACGCCGCGGATCACCTCGCCGAGCTGGATGCTGCCGTTGGAGGTCTTCGCCTCGACGCCCGCGCCTGCCCGGTCCACGGTGATGTCCCCGTTCGCCGAGCGCACCCGCACCTGGCCGGCCGCGGCGGCGATCGTGGTGTCGCCGTTGGAGTTCCGGACCACCACGGTGCCCTCGACCTCGCCGAGGCGGATCTTCCCGGTGCCGGTGCGGACGTCGGCGTCGCCGGTCACCGCGGCCGCCGAGACCTGACCGGCCGAGGTGACCACCCGCAACGCGCCGGTCCGCTCCACCCGCACGCTGCCGATACCGGTCTTGAACCGGCACTCGCCGAGCAGGCCCGTGCCACGCAGGTCTCCGGCCTGCACCTCACCGGCGAACCGGGAACCGCTGGGCAGGTCGATGGACACCTCCACCGACCTGGTCTTGCGGGAGAAGTCGAACGGGCCTGCCTTCGGCCCGATGACCCGGAGCACGCCGTCCGCACATTCCACGCGGACCCGTTGCGCGGCCCGGACATCGGATGCGTCGGCCGCGTTGCGCGGGCGCACCTCGACCGCGGTGTCGGTCCGGTCGCTCGCGGTGATCCGCACGCTGCCGACGCCGAGTTCGAGCTCGACGGAGACCGGTTCGGGCGTCTGGAAAGTAGGCATGGCTGTCCCCCAGGAAGGCGGTGTGGTGGCCGGAGCTACGAGGTCAGCTCCATGAGTGCCACAATGGCACATTCATGGCACCACTGCAAGCCACCTGGGCTCTATCCGCGCAAAAAGTGGCACAAGTTGGCACCACTTAGGGGGAAATCCCTGGTGAAGCGCAGCACCACTGATGCGACCAGTGGTGCCAACGCGCCATTCCAGTCAGGGGTGCAGGACGACCTTGATGGCTCCAGAGGCCCGGTCGCCCGCCACCCGGAAGGCCTCGGCTGCCTCGTCGAGGGGGAAGCGGTGGGTGATCACCGTCTGCGCGATCTCGGGGTTGGCGGCGAGCAGGGCCGCGGCCTGTTCGGTGTCGCGGATGCCGTCGTGCCTGCTGTAGGCGATGGAGTTGAGGTAGGTCAGCTCCTTGACCAGGCTGGCGATGCCCGGGACGGGCACGGTGTGCTGGTACACGCCCAGCAGCACGACCCGGCCGCCGGGGCGGGCGAGCTCGGCGCACCGGGCGAGACCGGCCTCAGAGCCCGCGGCGTCGATCACCACGTCGTAGCCGCCGGTCACCGAGCCCGCGCCCAGGCGTTCCGCGGCCGTCCGCTGGTGCTCGTGGCGCGCCTCGAGATCGACCTCGAAGCCGTGCTGCCGGGCCGTTGCCGCGGCCAGCAACCCGATGCTGCCGCCGCCCACGACCGCCACCCGCTCCCCCGGCTCCAGCGCCGCGCTGCGGACACCGTGCCCGGCCACCGACGCGGGCTCCACCAGGCAGGCGTCCCGCACGTCCAAGCCCGGTGGCAGCCGGATGAGCATCTGCTCGGGAACGGTCACGGCCTCGCACATGCCGCCGTCCCGGAAGATGCCGAGCGTGCCGTGCTCGGGGGCGTCGCACCGCTGGACGTGGCCGGCGCGGCACTGGTCGCACTCGCCGCAGTAGACGGTGGGCTCGACGGCGTAGGACTGGCCGTCGGCGGTGGTGCCGGCGAACTCGTGGCCGTAGGTGTAGCCCTGCACGCCGCCCAGGGCGAAGTTGACGTCGGTCCCGCAGATGCCGATCGAGGCGACGGCGAGGCGGATCCCCGGACCTGCCGGCTCCTCGGTCTCGGCCACGACGATGCCCTGATCGGTGTTTCGTACGGCGCGCATGATGTTCCTTCCTCGTACCGTTATGCGAACGCGGTTAACTTAACTTAAGTGATGTGTGTTCGCATAGCGCTATCCTTGTCCGGTGGACGAACCGAGCAGGACCGCCGAGGCGCCGCGACCGGGAACGGCCGCCTGGTGGCTGGCCAGGGAGAGCGAACCCGCGCGGCAGCGGCGGCGGCGGTCACTGACCCTCGAGGGCATCCTCGACGCGTCCATGGCCCTGCTCGACGATCGCGGGGCCGCCGCGCTGACCATGCGCAACGTGGCCGAGGCGCTCGGCTGCACGCAGGCCTCGCTCTACCGGCACGTGCGCAACCGGGAAGAGCTGGTGACCCTGCTGATCGACCGGGCGATCAGCGTGGCCAGCACGCCGCCGCCCGAGGACGCGGACTGGGCCGAGCAGGCGGCGTGGTCGGCCCGCCTGTTCCGCGAGCACCTGCGCAGGCATCCCGGCGTGGCCTCCCTGCTGCGCGGGACCGAGCGGCTCGGCCCCAACTCACTGGCCGGGATGCAGTACGGCCTGGCCCTGTTCATCGGCGCGGGCCTGCGCCCCGGACTCGCCTCCGCCGCCGCCTCGGCGCTGGCCACCTTCGTCATCGGCTCGGTGCACTTCAACCTCGGACTCGACCGGCAGGACCCGGAGGAGAGGCGTCACCGGCGAGAGCTGTTCCGCTCCCGGGACGCCGCGGCCTGCCCGCTGCTCGTCCAGCACGCCGAGGTCCTCGCCGAGGTCGGCAGCGACGAGGAGTTCGAGGTCGGCCTCACCGCGCTGCTGACCGGGTTCCGCGCCCTGATCGAGCACGCGGACCACGCCTAGGCTGGCACGATGCGGAAACTGGTCTATGGCATGAACGTGACCCTGGACGGCTACATCGCCGCGCCCGGCGACGACATCAGCTGGGGCGGGCCGCCGAGCGACGAGCTGTTCCAGTGGTGGCTCGACCGGGAGCGGGCGATCGCCCTGACGCTGTACGGGCGCAAGCTGTGGCAGACGATGAGCTCCTACTGGCCGACCGGCGACCAGCAACCCGGCGCCACCCCGGCGGAGATCGAGTACGCGTGGAACTGGCGGGACACGCCGAAGGTGGTGTTCTCCGCCACGATCGACAAGGTCGACTGGAACACCCGCCTGGTCACCGGCGACGCGGTCGCCGAGATCAGCAGGCTCAAGGCAGGGGACGGCGGCCCGATGGGCATCGCCGGCGCGACACTGGCCGGGGCCGCCATGCGGGCCGGGCTGATCGACGAGTACGTGCTGGCCACCTACCCGGTCATGGTGGGCGGCGGCACGCCGTTCTGGACCCCGCTGGACAGCCGGCTGAACCTGAACCTGCTGGAGACGCGGACCTTTCCCGGCGGCGTGGTCCTGACCAGGTACGAGACGAGGCGCTGAGCGCGTCCGCTCAGGCGAGGAGCTCGGCGAGCCGGGCCATCTCGGTGGGAGGGTCGACCACCGGCTGGATGAGCAGCTCGTCGATACCGGCCTGGCCCAGGGTGGTGATGCGGGCGCGGAGGTCGTCCCGGGTGCCGACCAGGGCCAGCATGTTCATCAGCGAGGGCAGGACCAGGTCGCGGTCCTGCGGCGCGATGCGGCCGAGGTAGCCGGGGTAGAGCTTGGTGTGCCGGTCCGGCGCGGTGGCGGTGGTGCCCCGCCGGTCGAGCAGTCGCCGCACCGCTGCCCGTTCCTCCGGGCCGAGCTGCTCGGCGAAGGAGGGTGCGTCGGCGGCGAAGGCCAGCAGCGACAGCACGAGGTGGCCGGTCGCGTCGCGGGCCGCGTCGCCGTGGGGGTCCTCGTCCTCGCCGAGCACGTGCAGCGCGGTGACCAGGTAGGAATCCCTGGGAGAGCCGGGGTCTTGGGCGGCGCGGCGGCGGGCGTCGTGCAGCGCGCGCCAGGCGGCGGGGTCCAACAGGCCGAAGGAGATCAGGCCGGTGCCGCGGCGACCGGCCACGGCGGCGGCCTTCGGCCCGAGCGCGGCCACCACGAACTCGATCGGATCGGCGGTGTTCACCTGCGCCCCGGCGTGCAGGAACCGGACGTCGCGAACCCGGTCACCTTCGCGGTACCCGGTCGAGCCCCCGGCGCACAGGTCCTGCACCGCGGCGGTGAACTCCTCGAGCGCGGCCACCGTAGTCGGCGGCATACCCAGGGTGCGCCGGGCGGTGTTCCCGGTGCCGACCCCGCAGACGATCCGGCCCGGCGCCAGCGCGTTGAGGCTGGCGAACCCGCTCGCGGTGGCCGGAGCCGACCGCAGCGCCGGTGAGGTCACGCCGATGCCGAGCTTGATCCGGCTGGTGGCCTTCGCGCACAGTGCGAGCGCGACAAAGGGGTCGCCGTGGACCATCGGGGTGTCGTTGACCCAAAAACTGTGCAGCCCCAGCTCCTCGGCCAGCACGGCGAGGTCCGCCACCCCGGGCTGTGCCGTGACCACGACGCCTGCGCGCATGATGCCTCCACCGTGTTGCCGCGCGTCTCACCTGACGCGTCGTCATGCCGAGTCTGCGCTGACCTGAACCACGATCGCCCTGCGCCGTTGACCGCGTTCGGCATCAGTGTCGCGGTCCGGCAAAGACGCCCGTCAGCCCTGGGCCAGGTCGGTGAAGCGGCTGTAGTGCAGCTGGTGGGCGACCACGATGGTCGCGGTGGGGCCCGCTCGGTGCTTGGCGATGATCAGGTCGGCCTCGCCCGCACGCGGGTCGTCGCGTTCCCAGGCGTCCGGGCGGTGGATCAGCATCACCATGTCGGCGTCCTGCTCCAGGGAGCCGGACTCGCGGAGGTCGGAGAGCATCGGGCGCTTGTCGGTGCGCTGTTCCGGGCCTCGGTTCAGCTGGCTCATCGCGACCAGCGGCACCTCCAGCTCCTTGGCCAGCAGCTTGAGGTTTCGGGAGAACTCGGAGACTTCCTGCTGCCGGGACTCGACCTTCTTGCCGGAGGTCATCAGCTGCATGTAGTCCAGCACGATCAGCTTGAGGTCGTGCCGCTGCTTGAGCCGCCTGGCCTTGGCCCTGATCTCCATCATGGTCATGTTCGGCGAGTCGTCGATGAACAGCGGCGCCTCGCTGATCTCGCTCATCCGCCTGGCCAGCCGGGTCCAGTCGTCGTCGGTCATCCGGCCACCGCGCATGTCCGCCAGCCGGATCCTGGCCTCGGCGGAGAGCATGCGCATGACGATCTCGGTCTTGCTCATTTCCAGCGAGAAGATGACGCTGGACATGCCGTGCTTGATCGAGCAGGAGCGGGCGAAGTCCAGGCCGAGGGTGGACTTGCCGACGCCGGGACGGGCCGCGACGATGATCATCTGGCCCGGGTGCAGGCCGTTGGTCAGCGCGTCCAGGTCCATGAAGCCGGTGGGCACGCCCAGCGCGTTGCCGCCGCGGCTGGCGATCGCGTCGATCTCGTCCATGGTCGGCTGGAGCAGGTCCTCCAGCGCCACGTAGTCCTCGGTGGTGCGCCGCTCGGTGACCTCGTAGATGGCCGCCTGGGCCCGGTCCACCACCTCGGTCACGTCGGAGCCCTCCGCTCCGTGGTGGCCCAGCTGGACGATCTTGGTGCCGGCCTCGATCAGCCGCCGCAGCACCGCCTTCTCCGCCACGATCTCGGCGTAGTAGCCCGCGTTGGCCGCGGTGGGCACGGTGGCGATCAGGGTGTGCATGTACGGCGCGCCGCCGACCCGCAGCAGCTCGCCCCTGCGCTCCAGCTCGGCCGAGACGGTGATCGCGTCGGCGGGCTCGCCCCTGGTGTAGAGGTCGAGGATGCACTCGTAGACCGACTGGTGCGCGGGCCGGTAGAAGTCGTTCGGGCGGACCACCTCGACCACGTCGGCGATGGCGTCCTTGGACAGCAGCATGCCGCCCAGCACCGACTGCTCGGCCGCGAGGTCCTGCGGTGGTTGCCGCTCGAAGCCGCCGGAGGAGTCGCCGCCCCTGAAGTCACGGTCGTCCACCACGGCCACGGTCGTGCACCTCCACCAAAGCTCGAGCCCACCAGGATTCTGCTCGCGACCCCTGACAAGACGGCCGCCGGCCCGAGGAGCTCGGTCCGGCCCGGTCGTCACCGCGGGCGCGCAGTCGCGACGCTAGGTCCCCCGTCTGGAGCAGGCAAACCAGCCTGTGGATCGACCTGTGGGCAGCCTGTGGATGGTTGTGCACAGCTGGCCACAAGCGTCCCGTGCCCTGTGGACAACTTGGGGAGAACCTGCGAGGAAAAATCAAAGCCCGCTGGTCAGGGCCTGTGTGTGCGATGTGGAAAAACTAACCGGAACTCGGCCCGGCGTGTCGCGTATAACCGCGTTTACGGCGTGTCGCGGGCCGGGTGTCACAACCGACAAAACGTGCTGTGACGCTGAGACAAACGAGCACAGGCGCCTCCCGGATGGAGTAGCCCCGTTCGGGCGGCGCCTGTGCTCGATGTCGAGCAGAGCGTGCTCAGCCTGCGGCAACCACGAGGTTGACGTTGGCGGTGACCTCCGGGTGCAGGCGCACCGCGACGGTGTGCTTGCCGGTGGTCTTGATGTGGCCGGAGGTCTCGACCGAGCGCTTGTCCAGCGCCGGCCCACCAGCGGCCTTGATCGCGGCCACGATGTCCGCGGTGGTGACCGAGCCGAACAGCTTGCCGCCACCGGCCGCGGCGCGGCCGGTCAGCTGCACGGAGCCCAGGCCGTCGAGCGTGGCCTTGACCTCCTTGGCGTGGTCCAGGTCGCGGATCTTGCGACCCTCCTGCGCCCTGCGGATGGTCTGCACCTGCTTCTCCGCGCCCTTGGTGGCCACGATGGCCAGGCCGCGGGGGAGCAGGAAGTTGCGGCCGTAGCCGTCCTTCACCTCGACGATGTCACCAGGACCACCGAGGCCGGTCACGTCAGCGGTGAGAATGAGCTTCATCGCCAACTCCTCTCTATGGTCTCTTGGTCAGCGAGCGGTCGAGGTGTAGGGCAGCAGCGCCATCTCGCGCGAGTTCTTCACCGCGATGGCGACGTCCCGCTGGTGCTGGGAGCAGTTGCCGGTGACCCGGCGGGCACGGATCTTGCCGCGGTCGGAGATGAACTTCCGGAGCAGCGCGGTGTCCTTGTAGTCGATCAGGTGCGCGGTCTTGTCCTTGCAGAACGCGCAGACCTTCTTCTTCGGCTTGCGCACAGGCGGCTTAGCCATGTGTCGTCCTCCTGGAGCTGGACGTGGTCGTGTTCGGAGTCTCGAGGGGTGCGGAGCAGGAGCGCTGGCGAGGCAGCCGGATCAGAACGGCGGCTCGTCGTTGAAGCCGCCACCGCCACCGGAGCTGGCAGGCGGCGCGGAGCCCCACGGGTCGTCCGCGGGCGCGCTGCTGCCGCCGGAGGAGCCGTACCCACCGCCGCCGCCACCACCGCCGCCACCGCGACTGGCGCGGTTGACCTTGGCCGTGGCGTAGCGCAGCGAGGGGCCGATCTCGTCGACCTCCAGCTCGATGACGGTGCGCTTCTCGCCTTCCTTCGTGTCGAAGGAGCGCTGGCGCAGGCGTCCCTGGGCGACCACGCGCATACCGCGGGTCAGGGACTCGGCGACGTTCTCCGCCGCCTGGCGCCAGATGCTGCACCGCAGGAACAGCGCTTCGCCGTCCTTCCACTCGCCGCTGGCGCGGTCGAGCGTGCGGGGCGTGGAGGCGATGGTGAAGCTCGCCACGGCCGCGCCGGACTGGGTGAAGCGCAGTTCCGGATCGGCGGTCAGGTTCCCGACCACCGTGATTACCGTCTCACCAGCCATGATTCAGCGCTCTCCCGCCGTCAGGCCTTGGGGCCCTTGGACGCCTTGGCAGCAGCCTTCGCGGCGGCCTTGGCGAACTTGGCGGGGTCGCGGCGCAGGACCTTGGTGCGCAGGACGGTGTCCTGCAGGCCCAGCTGGCGGTCGAGCTCCTTGACCGCGTCCGGCGTGCTGTTGATGTCGATGACCGCGTAAATCCCCTCAGGGGACTTGTTGATCTCGAACGACAACCGGCGCTTGCCCCAGACATCGACCTTCTCCACGTTCCCGCCCGAAGTGCGGATGACGTTGAGGAAAGTGTCCAGCGTGGGAGCGACGGTGCGCTCATCCACGTTGGGGTCCAGGATGACCATCAGTTCATAGTGACGCACGTAGACCTCACCTCCTGTGGACTAATCGGCCACGGACGTTCCGTGGCAGGAGGGTCGTCGCGTCAGCAACCCGTGCAGGCTAACAGAGTCATGGTCGACCCTGACGAGCAGGTCTCCGCCCACTGCCCGTTGCTCCCAATCGGTGATCAGACCGTCCGCCGAAGTACCCAGGTACGCACCAGCGCGGCGGTCACCATGGCCAGCATCAGCACCGCGACCAGCACCGGAGCGGCCACCCGGCCGGCGCCGTCGACCGGCAGCGCGCGGGCCTGACCGGCCGAGGCCACCCCGTCGCCCTCCGGCAGCCCGTAGGCCCCAGGAGAGCCGGGCGATGCCTGCCCGTAACGCTCGCCCGGCGCCAGCGCGCCGAGTCCGCCCGGCGTGGCCACCGGCAGCCCCGAGTAGTCGTAGAGCGGCACCCGGCCGTAGTCGTAGAGGCCGCCGCCTTCGAGGCGCGGCAGCTGGAAGTCCGGGATCGGTGTGCCCGAGCCGAGCGTGCCGGGAGCGGGGGTGCCCGGATTGGTGCTGCCGGGCGGCGGGGTGCCGGTGCCGGGCTTGCCGGGTCCCGGCTGACCGGGGTTGGTGGTGCCGGGCGGGGGCTTCGGCGTGGTCGAGCCGCCGCCAGGCAGGTTCTTGGCCCCGTCCTGGATCGGCGCGACCGCGGTGTTCAGCGTCTTGACGGTCACCCCGCAGCCGCCGCTGAGCACCTGCTGCACGCCCTTGACCACCTCACCGAGGATCGGCCCGAGCAGCGGGATCCTGCGCAGCGCGTCCACCACCCCGTTGGCGATCTGGCCGCCGGTGATGAACCCGCCCTTGCCGTCGGGCACCGCGCCGATCGGGATCGGCGGCAGCGCGCGCACCGCCTTGTCCACCGCGCCGGCCAGCGGCGGCCCGAGCAGCGGCACCCGCTTGACCACCTCGACCACCGGCGCGGCCACCGCACCCGCGCTGAGCTGGATCGGCTGGCCCGGTTTGCCCTGGACGGTGGCCGAGCAGTCGCCGATCACGATCGGTTCCGCGGCCGCCGCCGAACCGGCGAATCCCACCAGGCTCACCAGCGCGAGCAGGGTGGAAGCCACGGAAAGCCGTGCGAGTCGAGCGAGCATGCCGATCCCTCCGGTGCGTACCGACCGGTAACGTCTCTGGGTCCAACGACGGTAGGACGACTAAGTGACGGTTGCCACTCCAATCCATGACGGAATGACACACAAGACTCCACTCGGGGCGTGGCCGTCAGGGGCGCCCACTACGCTCTCGGCATGCGCATCGGGGCACACGTCGCCGACGACAACCCGCTCGGCTCGGCGCAGGACCGCGGCGCCGAGGTCGTCCAGTTCTTCCTGTCCAACCCGCAGAGCTGGGAGTCACCCAAGCCGCACCCGCAGGCCGAGGCCCTGCGGGAGGCCGGGATCTCGGTCTTCGTGCACTCGCCGTACGTGATCAACGTGGCGTCGCTGAACAACCGGATCCGCATCCCCTCGCGCAAGTCGGTGGTGCAGCAGGCCGAGGCGGCCAAGGCTTCCGGCGCGCTCGGCCTGGTGGTGCACGGCGGGCACGTGACCAAGGGCGATGACCCGGCTGACGGCATCGCGAACTGGCGCAAGCTGTTCGAGCGGCAGGCCGAAGCAGGCGGGTTCGCGGTGCCGGTGCTGATCGAGAACACCGCGGGCGGCGACAACGCGATGGCCCGCAAGTTCGACATGCTGGCCAGGCTGTGGGACGCCGTCGGCGAGTTCGGCGCGGGCTTCTGCCTGGACACCTGCCACGCGCACGCCGCGGGCGAGGACCTGGTCGGCATCGTGGAGCGGGTCAAGGGGATCACCGGCCGGATCGACCTGGTGCACCTGAACAACTCCAGGGACGAGTTCGGCTCCGCGCGGGACCGGCACGCCAACATCGGCACCGGCACCATCGACCCGGCCGTGCTGGCCGCGGTGGTCAACACCGCGCAGGCGCCGGTGGTAGTGGAGACACCAGGCGACGGGCAGGCCGGCGACATCGCCTACCTGCGTGCCCAGCTACCCGCGTGACCCGCTTCGGCAGGACCGCGCTCGCCGCGCTGGTCCTGCTGTGCGGACTGCTGCTGCTCGGCGGCTACGCGAACAAGGCGCGCTGCGCCGGCCCTGAGTTCGACCAGTGGGGCCGCAGCGCGCCGGAGTACGCCAACCGGCACGGCGACCTCTGCTACTCCGACGTGCAGCACCTGTGGCTGGGCCGGGACGTGGACCAGCACGTCTTCCCCTACCTGGGCGGCGGCCTCGACGAGCAGGGCCAGCTGACCGGCGGCTCGGTGGAGTACCCGGTGCTCACCGGCCTGCTGATCTGGGCAGGAGCGGTCCTCGCGAACAACGACGCCGACTTCCTCTTCTACTCCAGCCTGCTGCTGGCCCCCTTCGGCCTGCTCATCGCCTGGCTGCTGGGCAGGCTGTCCGGCTGGCGCGCGCTGATCTGGGCGCTGGCCCCCGGCCTGGTGCTGCACGCCTTCCACAACTGGGACCTGCCCGCGGTGGCCTGCGCGGTCGGCGCGGTGTACGCGGTGCACCGGGGCTGGGGCAGGGAGGGCGCGAGCAGGCCGCTGGTGGAGCGGGCCGTGGTGGCCGGGGTGCTGCTCGGCCTCGGCGCGGCGCTGAAGCTGTACCCGGGATTCTTCGCGCTGCCGCTGGCGCTGTACGTGCTCACCGGCGGGCCGGACGGCCGCTGGCTGCCGGAGGGGCGGCGCTGGGACATCGCCGGCGCGCTGCGGGTGCTGGCCGCCACCGTGGTCACCGTGGCGCTGGTGAACCTGCCGTTCGCGGTGCTGGGTTTTGAGGGCTGGCGGGCCTCCTTCGTCTTCCAGCAGGAGCGCAAGGTCGACATCACCGCCAACTCGATCTGGTTCTGGGCCTTCCGCCCGGCCTCCGACCCGGCCAACACCGACTTCCAGCAGCTGGTCAGCTGGCTCTCGCCGACCCTGATCTGCCTGGCCTTCCTGCTGGCCTGCCTGGTCGGCTGGCTGCGCTGGACCGGCACCGGCGAGTACCCGTGGATCGGCGTCTCCGGCGCGATGCTGTGCGGGTTCCTGTTGCTGCACAAGGTGCACTCGCCGCAGTACACGCTGTGGCTGCTGCCCTTCTTCGTGCTGCTGGCGGTGCCCTGGGGCTGGGTGCTGGCCTACACCGTGGCCGACCTGGCCCTGGGCACCGGCGTGTTCCTCTGGTACCACGCGATCGAGTTCCAGCTGCCCATGTCGATCTACGACAGCCTGCCCGCGCAGGCGGTGATGATCGGGGTCTGGGGCAAGGTCGCGCTGCTGCTCGGCCTGTTCCTGGTGCTGCCGGGCAGTCGGATGACCTTCGAGCCGGAATCGGCGGATCGGCGGATGGCCCCGCTCTCAAGCCGCTGATTAGGTCGGATGAGTCCCGTCTAGGTGGCTCTAGGAGGCTCGCGGATGGTGTCGAACGGTAAGCGCTGGCTGGTCGCGCTGGGAGTGGTCGCGTTGCTGTCCTCGGGCGGCCAGGCCGTCGGTGAGCAGCAGGCGCCCGCGCCACCGGGCAACTGGGTCGGCACCTGGGCGGCCGCACCCTCGGCCGCGGTGCCCAACACCGAGTCCGGCTACCCCAACTACTCGATCCGCAACATCGTGCACACCAGCATCGGCGGCGCCCAGGTCCGGATCCGGCTGTCCAACGCCTTCGGCCGCGCGCCGGTGCTGTTCGGGCAGGTCACGGTCGCGCTGGCGGCGGGCGCGGACACCCCGAACGCGGTGCCCGGCACCATGCGCACGCTGACCTTCGGCGGCGAGCGGGAGATCACCGCGCCGCCGTTCGCTGACGTGCTCAGCGACCCGGTCGCGCTGACCGTGCCGCCGGATGCCAACCTGCTGGTCACCACCTTCACCCCGAACCCCTCCGGCCCGGTCACCTACCACTCGCTGACCATGCAGAACTCCTACTTCACCCGCAACGGCAACCACGCCGCCGCGGAGTCGGGGTCGGCGTTCACCGAGCAGACCCGGCAGTGGCACTACGTCTCCGGCGTGGACGTGCGCGCGCCGGGCGTGCGCGGCAGCGTGGTGGCCCTGGGCGACTCGATCACCGACGGCGCGAACTCCACCTGGGGCGCCAACCTGCGCTGGCCGGACCAGCTCGCGGACCGGATGAAGGCCGGTCCCGCGCACCTGCGGCTGGGCGTGCTCAATGCCGGGATCAGCGGCAACCGGCTGCTGCTGGACGGCGGCAGCTCCGGGGTGAACGCGCTGGCCAGGCTGGACCGGGACGTGCTGGCCGCCACCGGCGCCCGCACGGTGATCGTGTTCGAGGGCATCAACGACATCCAGCAGACGCCGCACCAGACCGACCCGAACCGGATCATCGCCGCGCTCAAGCAGATCGCGCAGCGGGCCAAGGACCGTGGGCTGCGGGTGCTCGGCGCGACCATCACCCCGTTCAAGGGCTGGTACTCCTACAGCGAACAGCTGGAGGCCACCCGGCAGGCGGTCAACCGCTACATCCGCAACAACACCGACTACGACGGCCTGATCGACTTCGACGCCACCATCCGGGACCCGCAGGACCCGCAGCGGATCAAGCCCGAGTACGACCAGGGCGACCACCTGCACCCCGGCGACGCCGGGTTCAAGGCGATGGCGAACGCGGTCAACCTGTCATCGCTGTAGCCGCGGCCTCGGCCTGCTCGCGCCGCTTCCGCGCGGTGCGGGCAGGCCCGAGCACGAACGCATCCGGCGCGCCGTCCAGCGGACCGCCTGCCGGATCGTCCACGCCGAAGGCGCGCACCCGGTCCAGCGCGGGCCGGTAGATCTCGCGCAGCACCAGCACGCACAGCAGGACCACGAAGATGTCCCGGATGACCACCGCGCCCAGGAACCAGTCCTGCGGCAGGCCCTTGTTGTCCGGGCCGAGGTAGAAGTACATCCGGGGCGCCCACACCAGCGCGTCCACCGCCATCCAGGCCAGCAGCAGCCGCCAGCGCGGCAGCGCGAGCACGGCCAGCGGCACCAGCCACAGCGAGTACTGCGGGCTCCACACCTTGTTGGTCAGCAGGAACGCCGCCACCACCAGGAAGGCCAGCTGCGCCACCCTCGGCCGCCGCGGCGCGGACAGCGCCACCCAGCCGATGCCCGCGCAGCACAGCAGGAACAGCACCGCGGTGACCGTGTTCAGCACGGTCGGGGTGGCGCCGGCCGGCAGCGGGCCGTCGAAGCCGCTCCAGCCGGTGAAGTACTGCACCACGTTGTAGAGGCTGTCCGGGTCCACCCCGCGCTCGGAGTTGAGCCGGAAGAACTCCCGCCAGCCGTCCGGGTAGAGGTAGAAGATCGGCGCGTTCACCGCGCCCCAGGCCAGCGCCGCGGTCCAGGTGGTCCGCCACCAGTGCCCCATCCGCCCCGATCTCAGGCACAGCACGAGCAGCGGCCCGAGGAAGAACAGCGGGTACAGCTTCGCCGCCGCGCCCAGCCCCAGCAGCACCCCGGCCAGCCCCGGCCGGTTGCGCGCCCAGGCCAGCAGCGCCACCGCGGCGAAGCCGGTGGCCAGGGTGTCGAAGTTGGTGAAGGCGTGCACCACCACCAGCAGCGAGACCGCGGCGATGGCGGTGTCCCACGGCCGCCGCCCGGTGAGCTTGAAGGTGGCCCAGATGGTGACCAGCCAGGCCAGCGCCAGCCACAGCGAGCTGAAGTTGAAGTAGACGATCACCGCCATGGCGCTGGGCAGCCAGCCGCTGTTGGCGATGGCCACCCAGCCGTGCGCGAGCTGGGCGTTGAACCACTGGAACAACCCGGAGATCACCGGGTACTCCATGTAGCGCACCTGCCCGTTGTCCTCCACCCAGGAGGTCTTGTACGGGAACAGCCCCTTGTCCAGCCGCTCGGCGGTGTAGAGCGGAACGGTGTCGGAGTAGCACATCGCCACGTACTGCCGGGAGTCCCGCCAGTCCAGCTGGGTGACACCCTGGTCGTCCACGTACTCCTGCACACACGGCGCCTTGGCCGTGTACGCCAGCGCCAGGGTCAGCGTGGCCAGCAGCAGCACGACCCGCAACGGCGTCCAGAACCAGTGCCGCCCGATCACCGCGTGCCGTCCCAGCATCCCGCCAACCGGCCTGCTGGCCTGCCGCGCCAACGGCTCCGACCAGGTGGCCACCTCGCGCTCGCGCGGGGTCAGCGACTCGGTGTCCGCGATCCGCTTGGGCGGCGCGGGCGGCGCTTCGCTCCGGTCGCCGACGGTGGCCTGCGGCTCGGGCTGCTCCGATGCATGGGACACCTGGCGGATGCTACGGGTTCGACGGTCGGGCCGTGACAGACCCGCAGCTAGCGAGCCAGCTGGCACGTGGGTAGCTCTTTGATCTCCACCTTCGCCGTGCCACCCGGCACCGGGCGGACGTGGAAGTCGAAGCACAGTTCGGCGCCCCGGCCGCCGAGCGGTCCGTGGCCAACCCCGTGAATACGGAAGATGACGTTGGCTTCGGCTCCGTTGCGCACGGTCGAGAGCAACACGCCGCCAGGCCGTGGTCTTGGTCCTTCAATTTCCGCATCGGTCAGCTCGCCGTCGGAAGCCGCGGACGCGAGGCGTTGCGCGGTTCGCTTGGCGGTGTCCCTGGCATCGGCAAGCCCTTCATCCGATCCCTCCTGAGATGCGGAGCGGACGGAGAGCACGAACCACAGCACGGGTAGCAGCACGACGGCTGCTACCGCGAAGGTCCACCCGAGGAGCCGCTTGGCTCCCCGGGTGGAGTTGTTCCGACCGGAACTGTTCAAGGTCAGAGGTATCCGATCCGCGGCAACGCCGCTTGTACCACCCGAGCGTATGCCGAGGTTCCATCCCGCTTCGGGTGGAAGCTTTCCCGGCTCAGGCACGCCCCGCCGCTGAACGGGATGCACAGTTTCGTCGGCTTGTCTCCGGAATGGAAGTCCCCGTTGCCGTTCGGTCCGAGGACGAACTTGTTGATCCATTCAGGATCATCACAGGCTCCGTGGCCGACGAACTCGTTGACCGGACTGGTGAACCCGATCGGGATACCGTCCTGGCTGGACAACCTGTTGACCAGGTCGGACTGCACGCTGGCCAGGTGGGCGGCCAGGCTGGCAAGTGCCGCGGTCTCGCCCCCGTCGAACCACAGCGTGCCGGAGCACTTGACGGTACGACTGAATATCTCTGGATAGCCAACCAGGAGGATCTTCGCGTTCTCTGCCTTTTGACGCACATCTCGGACGATCTTCTCGATCTGTGGGCCGACGCTGTCGATGAGTGCTTTGTACCTGGGTAAGAACGTCTCGTCCTTGCTGCAGTCGGGAACCGGGTAGGAACACTCGACGAGCGCATTCGTGAACGCGTCTCGATCGTTGCCGCCAATGCTCAGTGTCACCAGGGTCGTATGCTTGGTGAGCACTCCGGATTCGGTCTGCGGGAACTCGCGGAACTGCCCTTCACCGCGTTCGTACTGAGCCGGATTGGTCCAGGAACCCGGCTCGAAGCTGTACACGTTCTCAGTCCGGGCTCCGGAGCAGGCGACGAAGCCGAGTTCCGCCTGCGTGCTGAAGCCATCAGAGAGAGCGCCGAGACTGGTGGACACACGCGGCAACATCAACTTGCGTGGCCAGGCGTTGGCGCTGCGCCGACACGCAGCCCAACGCGGCTTGCCGTGGTTCGCGTCGGACTCCGCCGAGTAGTCACCCGCGCCTTCACCGGAGGTGTAGGAGTCGCCGATGCTCGCCACGATGTGCTGCGGTTTCTCGTCCATCTCCTGGAAGGCGATGGCGTCGAAGGCGATGTCCTCCTCGCCGTAGCCGTCCTTGGTCTCGGTGCTCAGTCGCACCCTGGGCACGCCGTCGAACTTGTAGACGCCTGCCGAGACCCACCGGTTGGCGAGCACTCCCTGGGAGAGGTATCGGGCATGGTCGAACCGGCCGTTGCCTTGGTCGATCAGATATTTCGCCTGCTGGGTGTGCGCCCCGTGGTCGGGAAGGTGGATCAGCACGCGAGCCCACTTGTGCAGCGGCCGGTTCAGTGTCCAGGTTCCGGACACCCGCAGCTTGCCGCCCTCATCGGTGGGCTTCCTGGTGTGGCCGAACCAGAAGTGGCCGCCGAAGCCGGCGCCGATCTGGTGGAGGTCCACTTTGGACGGATACATCCCCTTGCCGTCCCCGGCGAACTCGAGTGCGAAGCTGCCCTCGCTCTTCCACGCAGTTGAGTCGCAGTCACTTCGTACGCTGGGCGTGGTGTGCGGGACGTCATCGACAATGGCGGCGTTCTCAGGGAGACCTCGTCGGTCGCAGACAGGTGGGTAGCTGTTGCCGTCCTCCTGATAGGCGTAGCCAGGATCGAACCGCAGCAGTTCGTTGCCGCACTCCGAGGCGCAGTCGGTCTTCCAGCTGGCTGGCTTGTGGTACCAGCACTTCAGGTCGTACTTGTCCCGGATGCTCTTGTGCGCGCAGGGGCCGGCAAGCTCGCCTCGAACATTGCTGTCCGGATCGCCGGGCTCCCCTGGGTCATCCGGAGTGAACTTCTGGCCCGGCTTGCACCAGTTCGAGTCGTCACAGAAGAGGTTGACCGGAGGCTTGACCGCCTTCCGGTTGGCCACACCCGCCGTGGGACCGCCCGCCCACCATGCCTGGCGGTAACCGGCGATCAGTTTGCCGGGAGACTCGACCGATTCGATGGGATGTCCAGCCCAGCCAAGCACCTTCTCCTGGTACGGCCACAGGTTCGGCACCCGGGCATCGTCGTAACCGTTCTCCAGGAAGGGCGAGCGGTTGGCGGGGTACTTCGGGTTGACCGGGTTGTTGCCCCAGCCGACGCCCCAGGGGCTTCCGTCGCCACGGTCAGGGTGGAGGCCCGAGTTGTAGGCCCAGATCGCGAAGAACCAGTTCTCAAGGTACTGGGGCTCGCCCTCGTGAATGATCATTCCGGCTCGTCGGGTCTGGTTCCACTTGTCCTGCAGGATCCGCAGACCGGCCGCGATATTGGCCGCGAAGTCGAGCGCGACGGCGCGCTGTTGCGCGTACGGCAACGCGGTCTCGCCCCGCTTCTCCTTGCCCTTCAACCGCATGCCGTCAGTGACCTGTGCGACCCCATAGCCACAGTCCGCTCTTTCCCAGACGATGTCCCAGTCATCCTCGGTGAGCGGCTCGCCGTTGGGCTTCTTGTTGTAGATGTCGCGGCCGTGGAAGTTGCCGATCAACGGGTTGGCCGTCACGCCGGGCAGTGCGGAACGCCCGGCCTGCCAGAGATTGGACTCCTGGGCGAGGATGCCGAGGAAGACCTGGGCTGGCACGTTGCCGCCACCGTCCAGTGAGATCGGCGGGAACAGGCCCTGCGGGGTGTAGGCGGGCATGCCGAGGTTCTTCCAGTTGGCAGGGCGCAGCACGTGCAGGCTATTACGCACGGCCTGGTTCGCCGCCCACTCCACCTGCCGTGGTTTGGGCTGCATGGCCTGGTTGGCGACGTCGTTGCGCGGCACCGAACAGAACCGTTCCTCCTCGACCGGGTTGGCCGGATCACCAGTCGCGCGGGACTGCAACGGCGTGCTGCTGGCGAGTTTGGGATGAGGAGACCTGCCGGCGGCGTCCGGCCCAGCCGAATCGGCCGGGTCCACGGCGAACTCCAGACTCTTCCCCGTCGCCTGAACCTTGGCCTCGATCCGGATTTCACCGGTCACGGCCACCGCTTCCGTCGAACGTGGGTCGACGCCGCCGGTCCGGCCAATCCCGGTCAGAGCGAGCTTGCCCAGCGTGGAGACCGTTGTGTCCTTGGCCTCCGCCAACACACGGACCGCACGGGGCAGCGGAGCGACGGTGTCCGTCCGGCCGGTGATGAACACCGAGCCATCCGCGGAACCAGTCAGGCCAAGTTCGGTCAACGGTCCGCTCGCGAGGGTTTCCGTTCGGGTGCGGCCCACTGAACGTCCAGGAACAGGAACAGGAACTGCCCGGCGAACGAATGCCCTGTCTCCCTCGCGGTCCATGAAGACCACGCCACCCTCAGCGTCCGAACGAACGCGGAAAGGCGTCGAAGCGGAGCGAGCCAACAACATCCGTTTTCCGTCCGGCAGCACGCGGACGAGGCCATCGCGGTCCGCGGCCACGATGCCGTCCTTGGTCGGCACTGGCGAGGTCAGCTGACCCGGCACGTCCACAGGTTTGCTCAGCACGCCCTGGGCAGCATCGACCTGGAGCAACCGGATCTTTCCGCTGTGCTCCGTGCCGTCCTGGGTGAGCACCGCGGTCTCGCCTGCGCCGCAACCCGGGTTGTAGTAGGCGAGGGATGCCAGTAGTGGCAGCTTCCGCACCTGGCCGGACTCCAGGTCCACGATCGCGGTGAATCCACCGCGATCAAACAGCTCCGCCTTGTTGGTGAAAGCCCGCGGAGCGTAGACCACGACCAGGCGCCTGCCTGAGCTGGTGACACAGCCGTTCCCCAGCCACCGATCGGTGTCGAAGCCAGGCTCGGACAGGGATGCCGCCGTCCGCCATGCGTAACCGGCACGGGCCTCGGCCACCATGATGTGCAAGCCGTCCGCATCGCCTGCCAGCGTCCATGCGCGATCGGCGGACTGCTGCCAGCCACCTCCGAGCAGTTCGTTTCGGCGACCGGGCGCGACCTCGCGGGCTTGCTTGGCAACGTGAGGCGAAGCGGAGGACGTGGTCGGAACCGCTAGCGGCCGGGCGTCAGCTACCTGCGCTGACGATGCCAGCAGCAGGATTGGCATAGTCGCGTAGAGCGACCTTCTTAGCCAGTTTGACAGCACAAATCCTCCCCAATTCGGCTGTTTTCGAGCAGCACTATTCCTCCGTATGGAGGAGCCATTACGGAGTGTGATTGTGTAAGTGGAGCCCCCTGTTTGCCTCGGGTGAAACCCGAGCTGACGCAGCTTGGCAGAGATGGCATCCACCCGATTTGCTACGTGATGCAGATCACTCCATCATGATCGACAATCCTGACGCTCGAATGGAGTAGTTGACAGTTTCGTGACCTAGGTCCTAGGGTCCGATCAGGGGTCATGACGCCTGAAAAGGCGATCATGAAGCACGGGGGTGCGGGGGAGGGGCGATATCATCATTCCTGTCTTCGAACGTTCTTTGTCGAGCCTTGTTGCGGGCTCTATTCCGGTGGTCGAAGCAGGTGTAGCGGTCTTCGAGCGTTGAGCTCGCGATCAGCGCGTTGCGCCGTCAATGTGTTCCGGCATGCCGTCATGCTGTGATTTTGACGGCTGAGCCAGAATTCTCACGCTGGGCGCTCAATAGAGTTCGGCATGAGCTACTCAGTGGGCGTGCCTTCGCTTGAGCGGGGTTTGCAGATCTGACCGGCCCTGAAGTTCGAGCCGGGTAAGCGCCATTGCTGCTGGTTGGTTGTTTTCTACGGAGGTTGGATGAGCAGGAAACTGCGAAGAATTTTTCTGTTCGTGCTGTCCGGGATTTTCGTGCTTTCACTCGGATTTCCTGCGTCGGCATCTCAGTTGTCGGAATCTGGGCGCGATCAGGCTGTCGCTGCGCCGGGCTGTCGAGGGGACTCGTGTACCGGAAAAGATCCCAGGCAAATGGGATGCGTTGCTGATAAAAGATTCTTGTTTGTAGGTGACGTCTACTACTCCCCGTCCTGTCAGGCGGCTTGGGCGGAGTACGACAGGCTTGACCCGGTTACCTACAGGATGTTCCTGACGGTCTATCATCAGCCGCAATTCGGCGGTGTGACAAAAAGATACTGGACAACCATTCAGGCGGGTCCTAACTGGACTCCTATGGTGACCTGGAACGACTCGATTCGGTCCTGTTGGTCGATTCCAGAGGACGGTAGGCAGGAGCCTCAGGACCACGATCAAACCGGTTTGCCAAGCGGCTCGGAAGGTTTGTTCTCGTGCACTGGCTGGCATTAGTTTCCGCTTGAGGTCAGGAGAGGAATTGCTGAGCGTGCGAAGACTTTCTGTAGCAAGCGTCACGATCCTGTCGTTGATCGGTGGTACCGCCGTCGCGGCATCACCAGCTGCGGGTGGTCCTGCGGCCGCGCCAACGCAGGCTCAACTCGATCGGCCCGATCAGCAGCTCGGTCCGAACTGGCGGACTTCAGCCGACTCGTTGGTGACCGGTGCCGGGACGACCTCAGGCTTTCACCTGTTCATCGCGAAGGAAAAAGACGCCTTCAAATGGGCGACTCTGGCTACTTTGGCTGGGTCTGCTTCGAGCGGCAGCCCATGGACCGGATACAGCTGCGTCACTGGCTCAGGACGATATGCGGTGGCCGTGTACGCCTCGTCGTCCTCGGCCAACCGTCAGGAAGTGCTGCAGTCTGGCGCGTATGCGGCGGTTGTGGACACCTCAACGGGTCAGGCTCGGCAATTGGCCACGGACGTCGCGCTGAACTACTTCTCGCCTGCCTGTGGGCCCGGTGATGAGGTGGTTCTGACCCGGTCGATCGGTGCCGACGAGCAGCAGACCGATTTGTTGAGGGTGGATGCGATAACGGGAAGGATCACCAAGTCGATCCGGGTGAAAGCCCAGGTGACCGCGCCGGTAGTCGCCAGTGGCGAACTGCACGCGATGCGGGGTCCAGCGCTGGTTCGGGTCGCTGACTCAGGCGCACTGAGCGAAGTGGCCAGAACCGGGGGCCGACCGCTGTCCACCTCGGCTACCGCCTCCGGTGCGATTGACCTGCTCACCGTACACGGAGACCGGACGGTGGCTCATCGGCTCGGTAATGGTCAGCTGACCAGGCTCGGCGACGCGCCGGTCGGCAGGCTGCAGCTCTTTCCGTTGCGCGGCGGGAGAAACGCGCTTGTCGGAGCGGTGCAGGGCATCGCCAGAACACCGGACCTGATCGGTATGGACGGCGATCGGCCCGTGGCCGCCGTCTCGGGTGACGGGCACCTCGTCGCGACCGAGCTGGTCGCCGACCGGACGGTGGCTCTGCACACGAGCGCGACCGCGCCGCCGGACAGCAGTGACATCCGGGTGTCCGTTCAAGCGACCAGCAGTCGGCAGCACAGCAGCGGTACGTTCAGGGTCACATCAGCGCCGCGCCTCGACGTGACCCTCCAACCGGCACGCCCAGTCCCTGGGGCGGCCGGCGAACGGGTCGACCCACCCACCAGCATCAGCACTCCTACCTGTGCGGTGCTCCGCAACGATCTCAAGAGGCAGGTGCTCCAGCCCACCGCGCCGATGGTGGAGTGGGCGGTCAACCAGGCGGTGAAGGGGCAGTTGACCGTGCAGCGCCCCGCCAACTACCTCAAGAGCGGCCTTCCCGCCTACACCCCACAGGGACTGTTCCCGCTGCCACCTCTGGTCGGCGGCGGCCAGGTGCCCGCTCAGGTGTTCCTCGCCGTGCTCGCCCAGGAGTCCAACTTCCGGCAGGCGACCTGGCACGCACGGCCAGGCGATGGCGGTAATCCGCTGGTTGGTGACTACTACGGCAACAAGGACGTGCCGACTTTCATCCACTACCAGGACGCCGACTGCGGGTACGGGATCAGTCAGATGACTGATGGAATGCGTGTCGGACAGACGAAGTTCACCGCGGTGCAGCAGGCGGCGATCGGCATCGACTACGCGGCGAACATCGCTGCCGGCCTCCAGACACTGGTGCACAAGTGGAACGAACTGGCCAACGCGGGCATGGTGCCCAACAACGGCGGCGCCGCCTACGTGGAGAATTGGTTCCTCGCCGTATGGACTTACAACAGCGGCTTCTACCCGCAGGGCTCCGGACACTGGGGCGTGGGCTGGTTCAACAACCCGGCCAACCCGCGGTACCCAGCTGATCGGGTCCTGTTCCTCCGGGCCAGTTACGCGGATGCGGAGAAGCCCTCGAAGTGGCCCTACCCGGAGAAGATCATGGGCTGGGCGGAACGGCCGCAGCTGACCTACTTCGGCAAACCTTCATATCCCAAGCCCCGGCTCGGGATGAGCGGTCCCAATCCGGCGATTGCGGATCCGGTGCACACCCAGTTCTGCGCGCCGAACGTGAACAACTGCGATCCGAACAACCTGGTCAACCCGTGTCCTGCGGAGAGTTCGGCCTGCTGGTGGTACGGAAAACCCAACTGGACGGATTGCGAAAGGCACTGCGCGACCGAGGTGCTCACGTACGGGGCCGGATCGGCTGAGCCGGCCATGACACCGCAGTACCAGCCGAACTGTGCACCGCTCGGGCCTCCCGGAACGATCGTGGTAGATGACATCCCGGACTCCAGTGTCAACGTCCGAGGTTGTGCCGGCGCGCCAAGAGGGGGGAAGTTCGTGCTTCGCACTGGCGGTGGGTTGAGCCCCACCGCCTACTTCTCCCAGATTGACTTGCACTCCTTCGGGGCGGGCTACATGGGACACATGTGGTTCACGCACAGCCGGGACAGCGCCAAGGACCCGGGCAACATTCCAATCAATCGTCCGTTCGAGGTCGTGGGCGCCTGGACTCCCGATCTGCCCTATGCGCCCAAGGGGAAGAAGTACAAGATTCGGGCACATGTGCCGACGCACGGTGCCGATGAGCGTGTGACATACGTGATCAATCTCGGTGTCGACGACAAGGCGACTCATCAGGGGCAGCGGTCGGTAACCTTCGAGCAACGGGCCAACGGCACCAATTCTTGGCTTGATCTGGGGGAGTTCACCCTCTACACCGGTGCCAACGTGGTGCTGAGCAATCTTGTCGCCGGTGCGAATGGCACGGCGGACGTCGCCTTCGATGCGCTGGCCTTCGAACCTGTGTAGGTGAATCGGCTTGAGCAGCCGACTGTCCGCTGCCCCTCATCTTCGGTGGTTTCCGGCCGCCGGGAAGTGGAACGAAGGAGTGACGGTGAAAAGATTTCTGGCAATCGCATTGATGCTGGTGAGTTTCGGGTTCTTCGCGTTGCCGCCCGCCCCGGCTGAGGCTCGCTGCATCATCACGGGAACCTACTGCATCCATGAACACAGGGACTACAACGGCGAAGCCTGCGTCTGGAAGGGCTCCGTGCCGAACTACCTCGGCCAGACGAGCCTCAACGGATTCTCCTGCAACGACATGGCCAGTTCGTGGACGAACAACGGGACTGGTCCTATCCGTTGCCTGGTCTCCTTCATGCACGCCAACTACAGCGTCCGCATGTGGGAGGCATACGGCGATCACATGAAGTCGGACTGGGTAGGCGACGAACACAACGACAAGGCGAGTTCCCACCAGTGGGTGCGTTGCTGAGCTGATCCCGGTCAGATCCGACGGCGGAGCCGCCTCTCAGCGGCTCCGCCCCCGTCGAGGTGAGGAAGCCATGAGCAGGACAACCTGGTGGCCAGTGCTGCTTGTTCTCATTGCCATCGCCGGGTGCGCTGCAACCGCCCCGCAGTCACATCGCGAACCGGACCTGGGTCCGACGCCGGCTGTCCGCAAGGACAGCGACATCACGCTGCCTCTGGAGGCCCACCAGTTCTCCCCGGATCAGAAGGACAAGCTCGGCCGGGCTCAGGACATCCTGATCCGCGACTGTGCCAAACGGTTCGGCTTCGACTACCCCATCACCACCCCACCGGTGGGCGCGCAGCACGATCGGCCCTTCGGGTTGGTGAACGCTGAGGATGCGGCCAGCACCGGATACAAGAACCCGGTGGCGCGAGCACAAGTGAAGCTGGCAGATGAGGCCAAGGCGAAAGCGGGTGAAATGCTGCCTGAGTTGGTGGCCGTGCTGACCGGTCGGGGGCAGCAAAGCCATGCGGGCATCGCGGTTCCGCCGGGAGGGTGCCACGGTGAGGCCAGGCGGAGCCTTGGGCGGCCGGACCGGCCTGGTGCGGCGCCGGGCAGCGAGAACTTCGTGACCCGCCTGACTCAGGACGTGGGAAAGCAGGTGGAAGCGGACAGCAGGCTGAAGGCCGCGTTCGGGAGCTGGCGTCAATGCATGTCTGAATCCGGGTACGACTACCGCGATCCGTGGGGACCCAACGATGATCCGGCATTCGCGGGCGAGACAGCTTCCGCGGCCGAGCGTGCGGCTGCGGTTGCCGACGTGGCCTGCCGCGACCGGTTCAACGTCACCGGCATTTGGGCTGCGGTCCGGCTGGCGTACGAGAAGCAGGCCATCGAACGGTCCGCCGACGCGTTGCGCCAGCACCAGCACAGCGTTCAGAAGCAGTTGAGCAAGGCGGCCGAGGTCATCACCGGGGCCAAGTAGAGCGGCCGAGCCGGACCAAAAATGATGCGGGGCAGGTGTTCAGCCACCTGCCCCGCATTGTCATCCTTCGCCGTTGCCGCCGCCCCGGCCGCGGCCGGGCGGGTCACCACCACCGGGCGGGTCCTCCCCGGTGGTCCTGGACGGCTTGGTCGGCGTGGTGGTCGGCTTGCAGCTCGGCCACGGCCAGACCCCGCAGGTGGGGTTCGGGTTGCTGGTGGTCTGCTTGGAGCTGGTCGGCTGCTCGCTGCTGCTGGTCGGCGGGGCCGAGGAGCTCGTGGGGGTCGAGCTGGTCGAGGCGGCGCTGGTGGTGGTCGCCGGCGCCTCGAACTGGCCGATCGGCTTGGCGGCCGGGAAGGTTTCGACCTTGGTGCCGTTGAGGTAGGCGTCCATGAACTCCTTCCACACCCAGCCCGGCTCGTCCTTGCCGTACATGTCCTTCGGCGCGGACTGCAGCCTGCCGGCGTTCCACTTGCCCTTGAGGATCTCGTTCTTGTCGGTGCCCACCCAGACCGCGGTGGAGATCGACGGGGTGTAGCCCACCATCCATGCACGGGAGTTGTGCGGGCTGCCCTTCTCCTTCTCGTACTGGTGGGTGCCGGTCTTGGCGGCCGAGGGCCGGTCGTTGTCGAGCGGCACGGTGGAGTACTTGGCCACCGGCTTGAGCGCCTCGGTCACGTTGCGCGCGATGTCGGTGTTGCGCTGGCTGTTCGACTGGTCGAAGGCGGGCTTGGCGGCCTTGTCGAACTGGTACTTCACGTTGCCCGCGGAGTCGGTCACCTTGGCCACGAAGTGCTGCTCGAACTTCATGCCGTCGTTGGCGAAGGTCGCGTACGCCGCGGACATGTCCATGGTCCGCACTTCATAGCTACCCAGCGCGATACCCGCCATCGGGGAGGCGCCGCTGCCGAGGCCGAGGCTCGGCTTGTCGTTGATCTCAGACGGGATCCCGGCCTCGATCGCGGCGTTGGCCACCGACTTCGTGCCCACCTTCAGGGCGAGGTCGACGAAGGCGGTGTTGACCGAGTACTGCGTCATCTCCCGGATCGAGCACATGGTGCACGGGTATCCGCCGCGGCTGGCGTTGGTCACGGTGTAGCCGGGCGAGCCCCTGCTGGCGGAGAAGGTCCGCGGCGAGCTGCTGTCGAAGGTCGAGCCGAGGCCGATCTCCTTCTCCAGCGCCGCCGCGACCACGAAGGCCTTGAACGAGGAGCCCGGCGGCTGGGAGGCCTTGGCGTAGTCGAAGCCCTTGCCGTCCCTGCTGCCGTAGTAGGCCAGGATGCCGCCGGTCTTCGGGTCGGTGGCGACCAGGGCCGAGCGCAGGTTCTCCGGCTGGCCCTTGGCGAAGACCACCTTCTGCACGGCGGCCTCGGCGGACTCCTGGGCCTTCTTGTCGATCGTGGTGGTGATCGTGTAGCCGTTCTTGCGGATCGCCGCCGCGCTGATCTTGTTGCGGTCCAGTTCGGCCTCGACCTGCTGCTGGATCAGCGCCTTCGTGCCCTGCAGGCCGCCCTTGGCCCTGATTGCGTCCTGCCGGTCGCGCAGCTGGCCGGGCTTGTCGCCGTCCTCGGGGAACTGCATCTGGTCCCGGGCGGCCTTCTGGATCTTGCCGTTCTCGACCATCTTGTCGAGCACGTCGTTCCAGCGCTTGACCGACTTCTCCCGGTTGATCGCCGGGTCCCACTCGTACGGGCGCTGGATGACCGCGGCCAGCAGGGCGGCTTCCTCAGGGCGGTTGATCTCCTTGGCGCTCTTGTTGAAGTACGCCTTGGCCGCCGCCTCGATGCCGTCGGCGCCGCGGCCGAAGGCGATCACGTTGAGGTAGTTGGTGAGGATGTCGTCCTTCTCGTACTGGGTGTTCATCTTGGCGGCTTTGACCAGCTCGGTGAACTTTCGGGTCAGTGACCGCTCGTCGTCGCCGGTGGAGATCTTGATGTACTGCTGGGTGATGCCGGAGCCGCCGCCGGTGCCGCCGGTGAGGTTGTTGAACACCGCGCGCAGGATGCCGATCGGGTCGAAGCCCGGGTTCTCGTAGAAGTTCTTGTCCTCGGTCGAGAGCACCGCGTCCCGGATGACCTGCGGGATCTCCTGGAACTTCAGCTGAACCCGCTCACCACCCTGCGGCACGATCTTGCCGAGCTCGCTGCCGTCCGCGTAGTTGATCGTGACGACCTGCTTGACGTCGGCGAAGACCTCTTCCGGCGTCTTCACCGTGACGAACTGGTAGGCGATCACGAAGGCCAGCACCGGGGCGATGATGCCGATGGCGGCCAGCACGTAGCCGGTGCGGCGGACCCGGCGCCAGATCTTCTTCTTGCGCAGCTTCCGTTCCTCCTCCGGGCTCAGCTCGTCGGCTTGGACGACGTGGGTGTCGTCGTAGTCCGGGTCGCCCGGCAGGGGTTCGCGGTGGGTGAGCAGCTCTGGCTCACGCGGGTAGCCGTCGTCGACCGGGGGGAGCATGTCGGTGGGCATGTCCGACGGGTGCTGCTGGCGGGGCGGGCCGCCGAAGCCGCCGTTCGGGCCGGGACCGCCGTTGAACGGGGGGCGCTGGCCGGGTGGCACGGGTGCGCCGCCGGGCGGGGTGTTCGGACCACCGTGGCCCATGGGCGCGCCGCCGGGCGGCGTGTTCGGGCCGCCGTGGCCCATGCCGGGGGGTGGCAGCGGGCCGCCTCGGGGCGGGGTGCCGGGGCCGCCGGGTGGCATGGGCCTGCCGCCCTGGGGCGGCATCGGGGGGCGCGGGCCGCCGGGCGGCGGGCCGTGTGGCCCACCCGGCGGCGGGCCCTGGCGGGGGCCCGGTGGCGGAGTGTCGTCTTCGTCCCAGTTGGGCACCCACTGACCGGTGTGCTCACCGGTCTCCTCGGGTCCACCCGGTCGGCCGTCACGCCGTCGGTCGTCGCGCTCGTTCACGAAAAGGCCCTTCCACCGCCGTCGCACGGTGCGACGTCGTTTGGCGGTCGTTCGTCAGTACGTACCAGCGACATGAGCTGGATCACTCCGCGGCGGTCTTCCTTTGGGAGCTGCCGCTGCGCAGGCCACCCGTCCCGAGGACGTATGACTGCACCAGGTGGTTCCAGCTGCAGGTGCGGCACACCTCGACTACGTAAACGCTGAACTCCACGAAAAGGGTTGCCATGCGCGCGAGTTCTTCAGCTGTGCGGGCCGAGCCCGCCGCGTGCTTGAGCTCATCGCCGTACACCCAGGACACCAGCGTCAGGGGTTCCTTGCGGCACACAGGACAGGTCACCGTGCTGGGTTCGCCGTGGAACTTCGCCGCGCGGAGCAGGTATGGACTGGCGTCGCACACCTCCATGACCCCAGACCGGCCGGAGTAGACCTCCGCGAGCAGCGCACGGCGCTGCAACGCGTAGTCGACCACCTGCCGCTGGGTTCGCACCCCATCAGACTACGTGGCTGGCACAAGTTCCCGGTGAGCCGTTCAGGGCAGTGCTGCCGGGGCGTTGTCCATCTCACGCCGTTGCGCTGGTGGCTTCGATGTATCGGCCCGATATAGTCCGCCTGTTTGTCAGCCGAGCCAGGAGGAGGTGCCAGATGCTGGAGCTGGCGATCCTCGGCATCCTGCACCGGGCCCCCATGCACGGCTATGAGCTGCGAAAACAGCTGGGCTGCTTGCTGTGCGGGCACCGGCCTGCCTTCTCCTTCGGCTCGCTGTACCCCACCCTGCGCCGGTTGCAGGACGCCGGGCTGATCGCCGAGGACGGCGGGGGCGCGGCGGCCACCGGGGGCCGGGCGCGGCGGGTCTACGGGCTCAGCGCGGCCGGCCGGGAGCACTTCGCCTGCCTGCTCGCCGAGGTGCAGCCGCAGCACTGGGAGGACGACTGCTTCGGCGTCCGCCTGGCCTTCTTCTCCCGCACGCCGCCCGCGACGCGGCTGCGGATCCTGGAGGGCAGGCGGCGCTGTGTGGCGGAACGGCGGGAACGGATCCAGTCCACGCTGGACCGCTCCTGCGAGCACGTCGACCACTACACCCGGCAGTTGCAGCGGCTCGGCCTGGACGGCGCCGACCGCGAGGTGCGGTGGCTGGACGAGCTGATCGAGGCGGAACACCGCCAGCCATGAGGATGACTGTGAAGGAGGACCCGGCCATGTCCGGAGACCGCCGCAAGGTGCGGGTGGCCATCGTCGGCGTCGGGAACTGCGCCGCCTCGCTGGTGCAGGGCGTGCAGTACTACCGCGACGCCGACCCCGGCAGTCGGGTGCCCGGCCTGATGCACGTGCAGTTCGGCGACTACCACGTGCGCGACATCGAGTTCGTGGCCGCCTTCGACGTGGACGCCAAGAAGGTCGGCGCCGACCTGTCCGAGGCGATCCTGGCCAGCGAGAACAACACCATCAAGATCTGCGACGTGCCGCCGCTGGGCGTGCCGGTGCAGCGCGGGCACACCCTGGACGGGCTGGGCCACTACTACCGGGAGACCATCCAGGAGTCCGACGAGCAGCCGGTGGACGTGGCGCGGGCGTTACGCGAGGCCGAGGCCGACGTGCTGGTCTCCTACCTGCCGGTGGGCTCGGAGGCGGCGGACCGCTTCTACGCCCAGGCCGCCATCGACGCGCGGGTGGCCTTCGTCAACGCGCTGCCGGTGTTCATCGCCAGCGACCCGGTGTGGGCGGAGAAGTTCCGCGCCGCGGGCGTGCCGATCGTGGGCGATGACATCAAGTCGCAGGTCGGCGCGACCATCACGCACCGGGTGCTGGCCAAGCTGTTCGAGGACCGGGGTGTGATCCTGGACCGCACCATGCAGCTCAACGTGGGCGGCAACATGGACTTCATGAACATGCTGGAGCGGGACCGCCTGGAGTCCAAGAAGGTCTCCAAGACCCAGGCGGTCACCTCCCAGGTCGAGCACGACCTCGGCGCCCGCAACGTGCACATCGGCCCGTCGGACTACGTGGCCTGGCTGGACGACCGCAAGTGGGCCTACGTCCGGCTGGAGGGCCGCGCCTTCGGCGACGTGCCGCTGAACCTGGAGTACAAGCTGGAGGTCTGGGACTCGCCCAACTCCGCGGGTGTGATCATCGACGCGGTGCGCGCGGCCAAGATCGCGCTGGACCGCGGTGTCGGCGGCCCGGTGCTCTCCGCCTCCTCCTACTTCATGAAGTCCCCGCCGGAGCAGTACGACGACTCCGCGGCCAGGGAGAAGGTCGAGCGGTTCATCCGCGGCGAGGACTGAGCGGACGGGGGCCGTGGTCAGCCGCGGCCCCCGACCGGTTCGGCGAAGTCGATCCGGTGGTCGAAGATCCACGAGTGGCCGCTGGTGCGGGACAGGCGCCGGAGCACCACGCGCAGCGCCAGGTCCCGCAGCGCGACCGCGACCGGGTTGGTCAGCGTCTTCAGCCCGCCGCGCCGCTGCCCCTCGGCGATGATCCGCTCCACCCTGGGCCTGCGCAGCTGCTCGAACCGGCGCAGCGCGGGCTCGGGCTCCGGCAGGTCGCGCAGGCACCGGGCCAGGGTGATCGCGTCCTCGATGGCCATCGCCGCGCCCTGCCCGCTGGAGTTCGGCACCGCGTGCGCCGCGTCGCCGATCAGGCCGACCCGGCCGCTGGTCCAGCGCGGCAGGTTCCCCAGGTCGTAGAGGCCGAAGGGCTGGAACCAGCGGGACTCGCTGCCGGCCAGGATGGTGGTCGCGTCCGGCAGTTGACCGGCGAACCGCTCGATGAGGTGCTGCCGCCAGTACACCGGGCCGCGCGCGGCGATCTCCGCGCGGCTGAGCTCGGGGTGCGGGAAGTTGACGCCCCAGTAGACGTCACCGTCCGGCGCGGTGCCGTAGAGGAAGAAGCCCCGCCTGCCGAACACCATCCGGCCGGTGGTCGCGGGGGTGGGCCGGACCGGCAGCCCGGAGGTCCAGCCGCCGAGGCCGAGCAGGCCGGAGTAGCGGGGCGCGGGTGCGGCGGGGTCCATGATCCGGCGGACCGGGGAGTGCAGCCCGTCCGCGCCGATGAGCACATCGCCCTCGGCGGTGCTGCCGTCGGCGAACTCGGCCACCACCCCGGCGGCGTGCGCGGTGTAGCCGACCAGCCGCTTGCCGTACTCGACCCGCACGCCCGCGGCGAGCGCGGCCTGGAGTTCGCCGCGCCGCACGCCGAGGCTGTGCAGCTCCGGCGCCAGCGCCGCGGACCCGTCGTCGAGCAGGCCGAGCCGCCGGCCCGCGCCGTCCAGGAACTCGGTCCGGTGGCTGACGTGCGCGCCGGGCGTCCCGCGCACCGCGTCCAGCAGGCCCAGGGTGCGCAGCACCGACAACCCGTTGGGCGCCAGTCCGAGGAACGCGCCGATGCCGATCCCCGGCCCGTCGTGCGCCTCGTAGACCTCGGCGTCCAGCCCGGCCTTGCCCAGCGCGGCGGCCAAGGTCGGACCACCGACCCCCGCACCGATGATGATCACTCGCATCGCTCTGCCCCCACGTAAGATGACTCCGGAAGATATTTCCTTCGATCGAACGAAATAATATCCGGCCAGGGAGGACCCGTGTCAACGCACCGCGACGAGCTGGTGGCCCGGCTGGCCAACGCCGGCCGGCGGACCAGCGACGCCGCCGTCATGTTCCACAGCGCGCTCAGCGCCCGCCTGGACATCAGCGTCACCGACTGGAAGCTGCTCGGCCTGCTGGAAACCCACGGCCCGCTCAGCGCGGGCGAGCTCTCCCAGCACTCCGGCCTCGCCCCGGCCTCCATCACCAGCGCCATCGACCGCCTGGCCAAACGCGGCTACGTGCACCGCAACCGCGACACCACCGACGGCCGCCGGGTCCTCATCGCCCTGGACGAGGGCCTGCTCCAGGGCGTCGACGCGCAGTTCGAGGGCTTCTTCCGCCGCCTGGGCGCGCTGGTGGAGCGCTACACCGACGCCGAGCTCGACCTGCTCGCCGGGTTCCTGGAGCAGAACGCGGCCCTCATGCGCGAAGCGACGGCCGAGCTGACCGAGCGCTAGGGCTCGATCATGGTCATGCCCGCCGACGAACTGGTGTGCAGCAGTGGCAGGGCCCGGGCCGCCTCCGCGAGCCCGATGGTGCGGGTGATCAGCCGGTCCGGCCGCAGCTTGCCGCCGTTGACCAGCGCCATCAGCTCCGGGTAGGCGTGTGCGGCCATGCCGTGGCTGCCCAGGACCGCCAGCTCGTGCGCGATCACCCGGCCCATCGGCAGCGGCGTGGGGGCGCCGGGGAGCAGGCCGACCTGGACGTGCCTGCCGCGGCGGCGCAGGCTGTTGATCGAGGCGGCGGCGGTGGCGGGGTGGCCGAGGGCGTCCAGGGAGACGTGAGCGCCGCCGCCGGTGAGCTCGCGGACGGCCTCGGCGGTGTCACCGCCGTTGACGGTGGCGGTGACGCCGAGCTGGGTGGCCAGGGACAGGGCTTCTTCGTTGATGTCGATGGCGATCACCTGGGCTCCGGCGGCGGCGGCGATCATCACCGCGGACAGGCCGACGCCGCCGCAGCCGTGCACCGCGACCCACTCGCCCGCGCGGGTGCGGGCGATGTCGCGGACCGCGCGGAAGGAGGTGGCGAAGCGGCAGCCCAGGGCGGCGGCGGTCTGGTAGGCCATGGTGTCGGGCAGGCGGATCAGGTTCGTCTCGGCGTGCCGGATGCGCACCGCTTCGGCGTAGGAGCCCCAGTGGGTGAAGCCGGGCTGGCTCTGCGCGGGGCAGACCTGCTGGTCACCGGCTTGGCAGGACGGGCAGCTGCCGCAGGCGTTGATGAAGGGCACGGTCACCCGGTCGCCCGGGCGGAAACGGCGCACCTCCGCGCCGACCTCGCGCACGACGCCGGCCAGCTCGTGGCCGGGCACGTGCGGGAAGACCGTGATGTCCTCGTCGTGGCCCATCCAGCCGTGCCAGTCGCTGCGGCACAGGCCGGTGGCCTCGACCTCGATCACCGCGTCGGCCGGGCCGGGGGCCGGATCGGGCAGCTGTTCGACGGTGACCGGGCCGCCGAAGGAGTTGTAGACCACCGCGCGCATGAGCGAAACCTAACCCGGCTCTGCACAATGTGGGCGTGCGCGAGGGCGAGGAGTTCGGGCGGCGGTTGCGGGCCGAACTGCCCGGTGCGGCCAGGCTGGATGCGCAGACCCGGGCCGCCTACGGCTCGGACGCCTCGATCTACCGGGTGCTGCCCGCGGCCGTGCTGGAACCGAGGGACCTGGACGAGCTCGGCGCGGCGCTGGCCATCGCGCGCGAGCACGGGGTGCCGGTCACCGGCCGGGGCGGCGGGACCTCGGTGGCGGGCAACGCGATCGGGCCCGGCCTGGTGGTCGACTTCTCCCGGCACCTCAACCGGGTGCTGGCCATTGATCCCGAGGCGCGCACCGCGACCGTGCAACCCGGGGTGGTGCTGGACGAGCTGCGCCGCCAGGCCGCGGCGCACGGGCTGACCTTCGGGCCGGACCCGTCCACCCAGTCCCGCTGCACGCTCGGCGGGATGATCGGCAACAACGCCTGCGGGCCGCATTCGGTGGCCTGGGGCACCACCGCCGAGGTGGTGCACCGGCTGGACCTGCTGCTCGCCGACGGTCGCACGCTGAGCGCGGGGCCGGGCGGCAGCGGGGACGCGGAGCTGGACCGGCGGCTGGTCTCATTGCGGGACAAGCACTTGGCCGAGCTGCGGCGGGAGCTGGGCCGGTTCCGCAGGCAGGTCTCCGGGTACAACCTGGCGGAGTTGTTGCCGGAGAAGGGTTTCCACCTGGCGCGGGCGCTGGTCGGGTCGGAGGGCACCTGCGCGCTGGTCACCTCGGCCACCGTCGCGCTCACCCCGGTGCCCGCGACAACGGTGTTGCTGGTGCTGGGTTTTCCCGATGTCTACACCGCGGCGGACCAGGCCCCGGCACTGGCCGCGGCGGGCGCGCTGACCGTGGAGGGCATGGACGAGGCGCTGATCGCCGCGCTGGGCAGCGGGCCGGGAAGCGTTGCCGCGCGGGCACTTCCGCCCGGCCGGGCCTGGCTGTACTGCGAGGTCGCCGGGGAGGCGGCGGCGCGGGAGCTGGCCGGACTGGTCGAGGCCAGCGCGCTGGTGGTCACCGACCCGGCGCGGGCCGCCGCGCTGTGGCGGATCCGCAAGGACGGCGCGGGCATCGCGACCAGGATGGCCGACGGCGGCGAGGCCTGGCCCGGCTGGGAGGACTCCGCGGTGCCGCCGGAACGCCTCGGCGGCTACCTGCGCGAGCTGCACGCGCTGCTCGCTGACCACGGTTACCGCGGCATCGCCTACGGGCACTTCGGCGAGGGCTGCCTGCACCTGCGCTGCGACTGGGACCTGCTGAGCGCACAAGGGGTTTCCCGCTACCGCGCGTTCATCGAGGCGGCCGCGGACCTGGTGGTGGCGCACGGCGGCACCAGCTCCGGCGAGCACGGCGACGGCCGGGCCCGCTCCGAACTGCTGGCCCGCACCTACTCGCCGGTGGTGCTGCGCGCCTTCGCCGGGTTCAAGGCGGCCTTCGACCCGGACGGCCTGCTCAACCCCGGCGTCCTTGTTGCCCCGCAACCACTCGACGCCGACCTGCGGCCCGGCCACGACCGGATCGAGCTGCCCGTGGTGCATGCCCTGCACACCGACCGCGGCTCCTTCGCCGCCGCAGTGCGCCGCTGCGTCGGCGTGGGCAGCTGCCGCCAGGCCAGCGGCCCGATGTGCCCGTCCTTCCAGGTCACCGGGGACGAGGTGCACTCCACCAGGGGCCGGGCCAGGGTGCTCGGGGAGATGCTGCGCGGTGAGCTGCTCGACCCGGACGCCACCGCCGTGCGCGAGGCGCTGGACCTGTGCCTGTCCTGCAAGGCGTGCCGGCGCGACTGCCCGGTGCAGGTGGACATGGCCACCTACAAGGCCGAGTTCCTGCACCGCCACTACCGCCGGAAGCTGCGGCCGCGCGCGCACTACACGCTGGGCTGGCTGCCGCTGCTGGCCCGGCTGGCCCGGCCCGCGCCGCGACTGACCAACGCGCTCACCGGCAGCCGGATCGCGCTGCGGCTGGCCGGGCTGGAATCCCGCCGGGACCCGGTCTCCTTCGCCCGCACCAGTTTCCGCTCCTGGTGGCGTCACCGCGGCGGGCCGAAGGGGACCGGCACGCCGGTGCTGCTGTGGCCGGACACCTTCACCAACTTCATGAGTCCGGAGATCGGCATCGCCGCGGTGGAGGTGCTGGAGGCGCTGGGCTACCGGGTCGACCTGCCGCGCGGCCCGGTCTGCTGCGGCCTGACCTGGCACTCCACCGGGCAGCTGGACATCGCCCGCCGGGTGCTGCGCCGCTCGGTCCGCGCGCTGGCGGGCGATCAGCTGGTCATCGGGCTGGAACCGTCCTGCACGGTGCTGCTGCGGGAGGACGCCGCCGAGCTGGTGCCGGAGGCGGCCGGCCTGCGCGACCGGGTGCGCACGCTGGCCGAAGTGGTTGCGGCACATGAGGGTGACTGGCCGTTCGCGCAGTTGGACGCCAAGGCGGTCCGGCAGCCGCACTGCCACCAGCAGGCCACTTTCGGCGACGCGGCCGAGCGGGCGGTGCTGGCCAGCCTGGGCATCGAGGTCGACCAGGTGGACGCGGGCTGCTGCGGCCTGGCCGGGAACTTCGGCTTCGAGCCCGGTCACTGGGAGGTCGCGCAGGCCTGCGCGGAACGCCAGCTGTACCCGAAGATCAGGGCCGCGGCGGCCGGCACGCTGGTGCTGGCCGACGGGTTCTCCTGTCGCACGCAGGCGGCGCAGGGCACCGAGGCCACGGCGGTGCACTTGGCCGGCGTGCTGCGGCAGGCGCTCAGCCCGCCGGCGTCTTCGACGAGAGCTCGGTTGTGACCGGACTTACTTAGGGTGTCTAAGCAAACTTGTTAGACTGGCTAAGTGTCCACCGGTGCAACGAAGATCGACTACCTCGCGCGGGAGCTCCGCCCGCTGGTTTTCCGGCTCTACTACGTGGTGCGCCGGGAGACCCCGCAGCACCAGCTGACGCTCACCCAGGCATCCGTGCTGGCCACGCTGGTCACCGACGAGCCGCAGCGGATGAGCGCGCTGGCCGAGCGGGAGGGCGTGCGGATGCCGTCGATGACCGACGTGGTCGCCCGCCTGGAGCGGCTGGGCTTCGCCCGTCGCGCGCCGGACCCGCTGGACCGCAGGGCGGTGCTGGCCGAGGCGAGCGAGGAGGGCACCCGGCTGATCGAGGAGCTGGTGTGGGCGCGCGAGGAGTTCCTCAGCGCCCGGCTGGCCGAGCTGGGTGAGGCCGACCGCGCCGCCATCGCCGCCGCTCTGCCCGCACTGTGGCGCTTGCTGGAGGTCAACTGAGATGAGTTCCGAGGTACGGCTGCTCGATGCCCTGAAGGGCCAGCCCCGAACGGTGTGGATCACCGCCTTCGCCGCGGTGATCGCGTTCATGGGCATCGGGCTGGTCGATCCGATCCTGTATCACGGTCGGCCCTGACGAGCAGGCCTCCGAAGTCCATCGCCACTGCGTTGCAGGCCACCCCGTCCCAGGTGACCCTGCTGTTCTCCTCCTACCTCGGCGTGCAGGTGCTGGCGATGCTGTTCACCGGGGCCTGCGCGGCCCGCTTCGGCGCCAAGCGCACCCTGGTCGGCGGGCTGGCGCTGATCGTGGCGGCCACCCTGGCCTGCGCGCTGGCCTCCTCGATCACCGAGCTGGTCAGCCTGCGCGCGGTGTGGGGACTGGGCAACGCCTTCTTCATCGCCACCGCGCTGTCGGTGATCGTGGGCGCGGCTTCCGGCGGCCAGCAGGGCGCGATCCTGTTGTACGAGGCGGCTTTGGGCATCGGCCTGTCCACCGGGCCACTGCTCGGCGCGGCGCTGGCCTACGCGGCGTTGCTGGCGCTGATGCTGGTGCCGGACAAGCCGGTGCTGGCGGTCGCGGTGATCCTCAGCGGCGTGGTCTCCGGCCTGCTGAACACGCTGTTCACCGGCGCCGCGATGAGCATCAGCCCGGCCCCCCGCGCGGTGGCCAGCGGCGGCTACAACTTCCTGCGCTGGCTGGGCGGCGCGGCCGCGGGCACCTGGCCGAGTGGTTCGGCTGGGCGCACGCCCCGTTCCTGGTCGGCGCGCTGCTCTGCCTGCTGGCCGGTGGCCTGCTCGCGCTGGGCGCGGACGAACCGGACACCAAGGTGGTTCCGGTCGAAGCGGCCATCGTCGGCGAGGAACTCTAGTGGCTGTTCACAGTGTGCGGACCATGGCCGGTGAATCACTCACGGTGATGGCCCGCTCGCCGTATTTCACCGTTATGCCCGCTAGTCAGGTTGCAAGCTGACAACGGAGCGTGTCTGTTTGTGTTCTGTTCACTTTCAGGTCTTCCCCGGCTCGCTTGACGGACCTACGGTCACGCCGTTCCCAGACTGACGTCGTGGAGGTACGTGTGTCTCAAGGAGAGCAGGGTCACCGCCTGCTGCCGCTGCTGCCCAACCACCCGTTGGGCCGTTCGGCGCTGACCTGCGAGTACCGGTGTGGCAACGCGTGTGCGCACGAGGAGCCCAACAACTCGGGCAATGAGTACTTCGGCGACATGGCCCGCAAGGCGATGTCCCGGCGCGGCATGCTGCGCGCGGGCGCCGTGCTGGCCATCGCGGGCGCGGGCGCCACCACGCTGGCCGGCACCGCGGCCGCCGACGTCAAGCTGGACCTGGACGCCGGTCCGGTGGACGTGGACCTGGAGCTGGGCTTCGGTGGCGGCCGCCGCACCGCGGGGGTGAACTTCGAGCCGGTCGCGCCCAACCGGGACGACAAGATCACCGTGCCCAAGGGCTACACGCACGAGGTGCTGATCCGCTGGGGCGACCCGGTGGTGCCCGGCGCGCCCAAGTGGGACTTCGAGAAGCAGACCGCGGCCGCCCAGGCCATGCAGTTCGGCTTCAACAACGACTACTGCGGCCTGGTGCCGATCCCCGGCTGCGACGACAAGTGGCTCATGGTCAGCAACCACGAGTACACCACCGAGGAGTTCATGTTCCGCGGCTGGAACAAGGACAACCCGACCCGCGAGCAGGTGGAGACCGCCTGGGCCGCGCACGGCCAGTCCGTGGTGCTGGTGGAGCGCAACCGGCGCACCGGCAAGCTGGAAGCCAAGGTGGACAAGCGGTACAACCGCCGGATCACGCTGACCACGCCGTTCGAGGTGCGCGGCCCGGCGGCCGGCTCGCAGTACCTCAAGACCTCGGCCGACCCGACCGGCACCGTGGTGCTGGGCACGCAGAACAACTGCGCGGGCGGGCTCACCCCGTGGGGCACGATCCTGTCCGGCGAGGAGAACGTCAACCAGTACTTCGCCAACGCGGACAAGGTCACCGACCCGGTCACCAGCGCACGGCTGGCCCGCTACGGCTTCCCCAAGGGCACCAGCACCCGCAAGTGGGAGCGCTTCGACAAGCGCTTCGACCTGGCGCAGGAGCCCAACGAGGCCAACCGGTTCGGCTACATCGTGGAGATCGACCCGTTCGAGCCGGACCAGCCGCCGGTCAAGCACACCGCGCTCGGCCGGTTCAAGCACGAGGGCGCCAACGTGATCGTGGCCCGCGACGGCCGCGTGGTGGCCTACATGGGCGATGACGAGCGCTTCGACTACATGTACAAGTTCGTCACCGACGGCCGGATCAAGCACGGGCACAGCAAGCGCGCCCGCGAGCACAACAAGCGGCTGCTCGACTCCGGCACGCTCTACGTGGCCAAGTTCAGCGGGGACAGCCCGGCCGCGGAGATCGACGGCTCCGGCAAGCTGCCCAGCGACGGCCAGTTCGACGGCACCGGCGAGTGGATCCCGCTGGCGCACAACAACAAGTCCTTCGTGCCCGGCTTCACCGCCGAGGAGGTCTACGTCTTCACCCGGCTGGCCGCGGACAAGGTCGGCGCCACCAAGATGGACCGGCCGGAGGACGTCGAGCCGAACCTGCGCAACCGCCGGATCTACGCCGCGCTGACCAACAACACCGACCGCGGCAAGCCGGGCAAGGAGGGCGCCACCGAGGTCGCGCCGCGCCTGGGCAACAAGAACGGTCAGGTGCTGGAGATCGAGGAGCGGTTCTCCGACAACACCGCGACCCGGTTCAAGTGGAACCTGCTGCTGGTGTGCGGCGACCCGAAGGCCGCCGACACCTACTTCGGCGGGTACGACAAGACCAAGGTCAGCCCGATCTCCTGCCCGGACAACGTGGCCTTCGACGGCTACGGCAACCTGTGGATCTCCACTGACGGCAACGCACTGGGCTCCAACGACGGCCTGTTCGCCACCCCGCTGGAGGGCCGGGAGCGCGGCCACGTCCGCCAGTTCCTGACCGTGCCGCTGGGCGCGGAGACCTGCGGACCGGTCATCGGCGAGCGGTTCGTGCTGGTCTCGGTGCAGCACCCGGGCGAGGTGGACGGGGCGAGCATCGAGAAGCCCGCCTCGCACTGGCCGGACGGCGGCGCCAGCCAGCCGCGGCCGTCCGTCGTCGCGGTCTACAAGAACGACGGCGGCCGCATCGGCAGCTGAGTGCTCAGCGGTGCTCGTTGCCTCTCCGCAAGGCGAGCACGAGCACCGCTGACATCAGCATCGCCCCGCCGACCAGCCACAACCCGGTCCGCTGGCTGCCGGTGGCATCGGCCAGCGCGCCGGTGAGGTAGGGCGCGACGAACCCGGACAGGTTGCCCAGCGAGTTGATCAACCCGATCGCGCCCGCGGCCGCGGCGCCGGAGAGGAACGTGGTCGGCAGCGCCCAGAAGGTGGGCATCGCGGCCAGCACGCCGCAGGCGCACACGGTCACCGCGATCATCGCCGCCAGCGGGTTGCCCAGGTAGAGCGCGATCGGGATGGCCAGCCCGCCCAGCAGCGCGGGCAGCGCCACGTGCCAGGTGCGCTCGCCGGTCCGGTCGCCGTGCCGCCCCCACCAGATCATCACCGCCGCGCCGATGGCGTACGGCACCGCGTTGATCAGCCCGCGCTCCACCACGGTGTAAGCGGTGCCGAACTGCGCCTCGAAGCCCTTGATGATGGTGGGCAGGAAGAAGCCGAGCGCGTAGAGCCCGTAGACGATGCCGAAGTAGACCAGCGCCAGCGCCAGGATCCGCGGCGAGGTGAGCGCCTTGCGCAGGGTCCAGCCGTGCTTGGCCTCGGTCGCCTTCTCCTCCGCGGCCAGCTCCTCGGTCAGCCAGGCCCGCTCCGCCTCGGTCAGCCACTTGGCCTGGCTGGGCCGGTCGGTGAGGAAGAACCAGGTCACCCCGGCCAACAGGATCGCGGGCACGCCCTCGGCCAGGAACATGAACCGCCAGCCGGACAGGCCGAACACGCCGTCGCCGTAGCTGATCAGCAGGCTGGACACGGTGGCGCCGATCGCGCTGGAGACCGCCACCGCGGCCATGAACTGCGCGACCACCTTGGCCCGCTGGTAGGCAGGGAACCAGTAGGTCAGGTAGAGGATGATGCCGGGGAAGAACCCGGCCTCGGCCACCCCGAGCAGGAACCGCAGCACGGACAGCGTGGTCGCGTTCGGGACGAAGGCCATCGCGGTGGCGATGATGCCCCAGCTGATCATGATCCGGGCGATCCAGCGGCGCGCGCCGAAGCGGTGCAGCGCCAGGTTGCTGGGCACCTCCAGCAGCAGGTATCCCACGAAGAATATGCCGGAGGCGAAGCCGAACGCCTTCTGGTCCATGCCCAGCTCGGCGGTCAGCCCGTTCGGCCCGGCAAACCCGATGTTGACCCGGTCCAGGTAGTTGATGAAGTACAACAACCCCAGGAACGGGACCAACCGCCAGGTGACCTTGCGCATGACGCGGTCCCGCATCGCGACGGTGTCCATCCCGGGTTCCTAAGCGAGAAGATCGCGCACGTCAAGCCAAACAGGTTCCTGACAACCGCCTGGTTGGGTGAGGCCATGCGTCTCGCCCGCCGCCTGCTGGCCCTCACCGCCCTGCTCGCCCTCGCCGCGCCACCGGCCGCCACCGCGACCCCGTCCGGGATCGGGGTGGCGGACTACACCCTGGGCGACAGCGCGTTCCGGGTGCCGGACTTCGACGCCCCGATCGAGCTGACCGGCGTTGTGCACTACCCGCGCCGCCCCGGCAGACACCCGCTGGTGCTGCTCGCGCACGGCCTGTGGGAGTCCTGCGCCGACCCGGCCGCGGCCCGCGCCTACCAGGCCGCGCTGGCCGAGCTGCGCAAGCCGGACCTGGACCCGGCGGCCCGTGAACGCGCCGAGGCCCAGGCCGCCGCGGCGAGCACCAAGCTCGGCGCCTGGCCCTGCGCGCCCGGCACCCCGCCCCTGCGCAACCAGCACGGCTACGACTACCTGGCCCGCGAGCTGGCCGGGCAGGGCTTCGTGGTGGTCTCCATCAGCGCGAACGGCCCCAACGCCGGCCCAGGCGGCCAGGACCAGGACCGCGCCCGCGCCGCCCTGATGAACAAGCACCTGGCCCTGTGGCGGGACCTCTCCGCCACCGGCGGCGGCGAGCTGGCCGGCCGCTTCACCGACCCGGCCACCGGCCGCCCGGTCCACGCGGACTTCCGCGGCCGGGTGGACCTGGACCGGGTGGGCACCATGGGCCACTCCCGGGGCGGCCGCGGCGCGGTCTGGCAGGCCGCGAACAGCCACCGCGCAGACTGGCCTGCCGGAGTGCGGGTCAGGGCGGTGGTGCCGCTGGCGCCCGCCGAGTACTACGTGGCCGACCCGGAGGACCCGGCGGCCCCGGAACACCTGGACTACCGGATCACCGACATCCCGTTCCTGGCCGTCTCCGGCACCTGCGACCACTCCGTCACCGGCGGCCGGGACTACTTCGGCAACGCGGCCCGGCACAACACCGTGCCGGTCCGCCTGCTCACCGTGACCGGCGCGAACCACAACTTCTACAACACCGAGTGGTCCCCGGCGAGCCGTCAGCTGCTCAGCCACGACGACGTGGACTCCAACAACGTGCGCAGCGGCCCCGGCCGGTGCCGCCAGCACCAGGGCGGCCCGGTCCGCCAGCTCTCCGAGTCCCAGCAGCGCCGGGTGGCCACCACCTACCTGAGCGCCTTCTTCCGCCGGTACCTCAGGGACGACCACTGGGCCGAGGCGATCATCAACGACCCCCGCGCCATCCGCGTGGCGAACCCGCGCTGAGCTAGCGTCGAGCCATGACGTCCCGCTCCCGCGCCCTGGTCACCGGCGCCTCCCGAGGCATCGGCAAGGCCATCGCCCACGCCCTGTCCCCCACCCACGACCTGCTGCTGGGCGGCCGCGACCAGGCCGCGCTCTCCGCTCTGGCCACCGAGCTGGGCAACGCCATCCCGTGGACCGCCGACCTGGCCGACACCGAGGCGCTGACCACCGCCACCGCACAGATCGACCGCCTCGACCTGCTGGTGCACAGCGCGGGCGTGGCCGAGCTGGGCGCCATCGCGGACACCCCGGCCAAGGTCTGGCGGGAGACCTACGAGATCAACGTGGTCGCGGTCGCCGAGCTCACCCGCCTGCTGCTGCCCGCCCTGCGCACCGCCCGCGGCACCGTCATCCTGATCAACTCCGGCGCCGGCCTGCGCGCCAACCCCGGCTGGGCCGCCTACGCCGCCAGCAAGTTCGCCCTGCGCGCCCTCGGCGACGCGCTGCGCGCCGAAGAGGAGGCCAACGGCATCCGGGTGACCTCGGTGCACCCCGGCCGCACCGCCACCGACATGCAGCGCGGCATCCGCACCGCCGAGGGCGGCGAGTTCCAGCCCGATGCCTACCTGACCCCGGAGTCGGTGGCCGGCGCGGTGGCCATGGCCGCCAACGCCGGTCCCGACGCCCACCTCACCGAGATCGTGATCCGCCCGGCTAGCCGCTGATCCGCTCCGCGATCCGCCGGACCTCCGCCTGCGCCTTGCCGCGGTCCACCCTGGTCGGCTCGTGCCCGCTGACCACGTGGTCCCCGGCCACCCACACATCGGTCACCTGGCTGGCCGCCGAGGACCACACCAGGTTGGACAGCAGCTGCACGTCCGGCGCGTCCGTGCCGCGCGGGAAGGCCGGGCTGTCCACGTCCACGTGCACCACGTCCGCCCAGCGGCCGGGCTCCAGCGCGCCGAGGTCGGTGCGGTTGATGGCGTTCGCGCCCTCGCGGGTGGCCATCAGCAGGGCCTGCGGGGCGGTGAGGGCGTCCGCGGCGTCGGCGTCCAGGCGGGCGAACAGCACCGCCAGGCGGGCCTCGTCCCAGATGTCCAGGTCGTCGTTGCTGGCCGGGCCGTCGGTGCCCAGGCCGATGCGCAGGCCGTGCGCGCGCATGTCCAGCAGTCGGGCGGTGCCGGAGGCCAGCTTGGCGTTGGAGTTGGGGCAGTGCGCCACGGCCACGTCGTGCCGGGTGAAGATGGCCAGGTCCTCATCGGAGAGGTGCACCGCGTGCGCGGCCAGCACTCGGCCGCCCAGCGCGCCGATCTTCTCCAGCAGCTTGGGCACCGAGCCGTGTTCGGCGCGGACCGCGACGTCCTCCTGCAGGCCCTCGGCCACGTGGATGTGCAGCAGCGCGTCACGGTCGCGGGCCAGCTGGGCGACCTCGGCGATGATCTCCGGGGTCAGCGTGTACGCCGAGTGCGGGCCGTAGCCCAGTTCGATCCGGTCCCCCGCCCCGAAACGCAGGCCGTCGGCGTCGATCCACCGGGTGGTGTGCCCGGTCAGCTCCTGCCAGCTGCCCAGCCGCTCCAGCCCCGGCGCGTTGATGATGCCCGGCGTGAGCAGCACCCGGCCGCCGGTGTCCAGCACGGCCTGGGCCATCTGCTCGCCGTGGAAGAACATCTCCACGCTGGTGGTCACCCCGGCGCGCAGCATCTCCACCGAGCCGAGCAGCATCCCGTCGTAGGAGTCCCGCTCCACCATCCGGCCCTCGGCCGGCCAGATCGCCTCGGCCAGCCAGCGCATCAGCGGCAGGTCACCGCCGAGACCGCGCAGCGGCATCATCGGGGTGTGCGCGTGCGTGTTCACCAGGCCGGGCAGCAGGATGCCGGTCAGTTCCCTGACCCGCGCCCCGGCCGGTGGCGGCGGCGCGTCCGCGATGGGTCCACAGTGGACGATCCGGCCGGTCTGGTCGAAGTCGACGACGGCGTCCCGCAGCACGGAGCAGGCGGCGTCACAGGGCAGGACTACGGGGGCTTTCAGGCGAGTCGACTCGGGCATGAAGGGATCCTGCCACCTCGCCGGGAGCCGGTGGCGGTGGCTTCGGGTGGTCCAGCACACAGCGCAGCCCGGCCAGCTGGTCGTGCCAGGCCCGCTGGTCCCTGCGGAACACCGGCAGCAGCAGCACCAGGGTGAACCCGACCAGTCCGACCAGCCCGAACATGATCAGCATCTCCCGCTCCGGCATGCCCAGCCGGGTGGCCAGGTCGAACCGCTCGTGCAGCCGGATCACCACCGCGCCGACCACCACCGCGGTCATGACCAGCACCGCCAGCATGCCCGCCGGGCCGAACAGCTCGCGCAGCACCAGCCTGCCCACCGTGGCCGGGCTGCCGTCGGCCTTGCGCACCTTGAACTTCAGCAGCCGCCCGGCCGGGGTGTAGCCCTGGTCCAGCAGCGGCAGCACGATCCGCACCAGCAGGTAGGAGGCGAAGCTCAGGAAGGCCGGTTCGAAGCCGGTGAAGGTGTGCGCGGCGAAGGCGATCAGGCCGACCGCGATCATGTCCAGGCCGTAGCCGACCACCTGGCGGGGCAGGCTGGTGGAGTCGGCCAGCGCGCGGACCTCGTTGGGCGGCAACAGCTTCGGCACGATCAGCGCGGCAGGGGCGATCAGCCCGCCGAGCCCGGCGCCCAGCGTGTTGGCCATCAGGTCGTCCACGTCGAAGAGCCGGTACGCGCACGGGTAGATGCCGAAGTTGCCGGTCAGCTGGGTGATCTCGATCAGCAGCGAGGCGCCGGACCCGATGGCCACCACCCAGCGCCGCTGGAGCCCGTAGACCTTGCGCAGCAACACACCCAGCGGCACGAACAGCGCGATGTTGAACACGAAGGACAGCATCGACTTGGCGGTCAGCCCGGCCAGGAAACCGGACTGGCCGTGCTTGGCCAGCTCGGTCTGGATGTCGGCGAGGAACTGGAAGGGCACGAACTGGGTGCTCTGCCGCCCGGTGCACACGCTGTCCACCGGCGGGAACGGCATGAACACCAGGGCCAGCAGCACCAGGCCGTACATCAGCGCCGCGTACAGCACGAACGACCGGCGCGGGTCCACCCGGCCGAACCGCACGTAGTGGAAGACCACCACCGGTATCAGCAGCGCGAAGCCGACGATCACGAAGTAGAGCAGGCCGGTCTGGATGTTCTGCACGTACAGGGTGGGCACGAGAAGAGTCTGCGGCCCCGGCGCGAAGATCCAGATCGACCTATCGGCCACCCGTCCTCGGCAATACGGCTGATTCAGCCAGTAGGGGTGAGGCGACGATCGGCCTCAGGGGCCTCGATCGGGGCGACCGGCCGACGCTGCACCGGCACGGCCCGCTCCCGCCGCGCCGGGACCTCCGCCGAGCGGAAGGCCAGCACCAGGCCCAGTCCGGCCAGCATGCCCAGCGCGAGCAGCACCCGCAGGTCGCCGGAGAGCCCGTCGGCCAGCACCGGCGCGACCAGCACGAAGCAGACCAGCCCTGGCAGCGTCCCGGCTTCCCGCCCGGCCAGCCGGAGCAGGCCGCGCCAGGAGCCGTCCTCGCGGCGAGCCCGGTAGCCGAGCAGCCAGCCGCCCGGCGTCCAGCCCTGGGCCAGCCACGGGACGAACACCCTGGCCATCAGCACCGGGATGGCCGCCGCGAACAGGGTGCCGCCGGTGGTCAGGAAGAACATCCCGCTCAGCAGCAGGTCCACCCCGAGCGCGGCCAGCTTGCGCGGCACGCTGACCGGCTCCAGCGGCCGCGCCGGGGTGGGCAGCAGCCTGGGCACCAGCACCACCAGCGGGGCGACCGCGAAGCCGAGCAGCGCGCCGGTGGTGTTGCCCAGCAGGTCGTCGAGGTCGAAGAGCCGGTAGGAGCAGGGGAAGGTGCCCCAGTTGCCGGTCAGCTGGGTCAGCTCGATGAACAGCGAGACGGCGAACCCGGTGGTCACCGTGGTGCGCAGGTCCTTGCCGAAGGCCCGGCGCAGGAACACGCCCAGCGGCGCGAACAGCGCGATGTTGAACACGAAGGACAGCACCGACTTCGAGGTCAGCCCGGCCAGGAACCCGGAGCGGCCGTGCTTGGCCAGCTCGCTCTGCGTGTCGGCGAGGAACTGGAATGGCCGCAGCTGGGTGGTGTCCTGGACCGCGGCGCACACCTTCACCGGGTCCGGCAGCGGCAGGAACACCAGGGCGAGCGCGACCGCGGCGTAGGCCAGGAAGCCGTAGAGCACCAGCGCGCGCCGGGCGTCCAGCCTGCCGTAGCGGCGGTAGTGCACCCCGGCCACCGGCAGCAGCAGCACGAGGCCGACGCCCAGGAACAGCAGCAGTCCGGTGTGGATGGAGCCGAGGTAGGTCGCGGTCACGAGATCAATGCTCGGGAAAACCGCGCTCCGCCCCATCGACCGCGCAGTCAGGACCGCTCGGCCGAAGGGCCCGTCCCCGGCCGCCGGAGATCGGCCGGATGGCCGAGTTGATCAGACCGAGTCGAGCCGTTTCCGCAGCGCGGCCAGCCGGCCACCTGGCGGGACCGTCGGCTGGCCGAACTTGGCCGGGCCGCCGAAGCGGGCCCGCTGCACCGCGCCGGTGTCCACCCGGAACGCGGGCCGCCCGCCGCTGGGCCGCTGCCGGGACCGCAGCCAGGCCAGCCGGTGCTGGGCCTCGCTGTGGTGGTCGGTGATGGTCACCTCGGCCGCGTCGAAGGAGTGCAGCACCGCGCGGTTGAGCTCCAGGGTGGCCCGGTCCCGCCACAGCGTGCGCTCGGAGCCGGTGTCCAGGCCCAGCCGGGTGGCCACCGCGCCGGCCATCGCGTACGCGCCCTCGTCGGCCAGCGCCCTGGTGCCGATCTCCGCGCCGACGAACCAGGAGTTGAACGGCGCCGCCGGGTAGCCGACCCCGCCGATGGACAACCGCATGTTGCTGATCACCGGCACCGCGTGCCAGCGCAGCTCCAGCTCGCCGAACCAGTCCAGCTCGGGATGGGTCAGCGGCACCTCCAGCACCGCCTCGCGCGGCACCGTGAACAGCTTCGGGCCCTCGTCCGCGGTCTCCACCACCAGCGGCAGCAGGTCGAAGCGGCCCGGCTCGGCCGGACTCCGGTAGCCCAGCGCGCGCATCGCGTCGGTGAACTCGGCGTAGCGCGGGTCGCCGGTGACCGAGCCGTCCGCGGCCCGGTGCCCGGCGTAGCGCACCAGCTGCTCGTTCCAGATGCACGGGCCCGGCCGCTCCGGGGTGTCCGGCGCGAACACGGTGACCAGCGGGCGGATCGCGCCCTCGTTGGTGGCCTGGCGCAGGTGCTCGAAGCACTCGGTGGCCACCGCGGCCGGCCGGCGCACCCCGCGCAGGTCGCGCACCTTCAGCCGCCGCCACGGCATGCCGCTGGTGCACCAGCCCGAGTCCCGCAGCGCCACCCGCGCGCCGTAGGCCAGCTCCGCGGGGGTGTGCCGGTAGGTGCCGGTCTTGCCGACCTCCGCGCGGACCTCGGCCAGGCGCTGGCTCAGCGGGCCCGCGCCGGAGTGCGAGTCGTGGAACATGCGGAGGAACTCCTCCGCGGCCATGAGATCGACCTGGGCGGCCGGGGAGCTCGCCGCCGGCGCGAAGCTGATCACCTGGGTGTCGACTACGGTCACGGCTCGGTAACGTAGTTCGTGAACCCGGTCACGCGTCACTGCCATACAGGGCATGAAAACCAGCAGGTCGTCTCACCCGATCCAGTGGTCAATTCACCGAGGGTGGCGATCTTGACCACGGACCGTCAGATCCGCTCGAAGATCAGGTCGTGGATGACCCGGCCTTCCTCGTGCGCCCTGGACTCGAACTTGGTCACCGGCCGCCAGTCCGGCCGCGGCGCCCAGCCGCCCGGCTCCCCGGCGAACCGGTTGCGCAGCAACGGCGTGGCCAGGCAGGCGGCCATCATCTCCGCGCTGTAGTGCTCCCAGTCAGTGGCCAGGTGCAGGGTGCCGCCCGGTGCGATCCGGGAGGCGGCCAGCGCGACGAACTCCGGCTGCACCAGCCGCCGCTTGTGGTGCTTCTTCTTCGGCCACGGATCGGGGAAGAAGATCCGGATGCCGTGCAGCGAGTCGGCCGGGATGTTCTTGCGCAGCAAGGTGACCGCGTCCCCGCGCAGCAGCCGCAGGTTGGTCAGCCCGAGCTTCTCCACCCGCAGCAACAGCTGGGCGAGGCCGGGCTTGTAGACCTCGGCGGCCACGTAGTTCAGCTCGGGCGCGGCCGCGGTCAGCTGCGCGGTGGTCTCGCCCATGCCGGAGCCGATCTCCAGCAGCACCGGCGCGCTGCGGCCGAACCAGGCGTCGAAGTCGACCGGGTCCTCGCCCAGCTCGTCCACCTTGCGGCCCAGCGTCGGCCAGTACTGCTCGTAGGCGCGCTGCTGTCCTGGGCTGAGCCGGGCGGTGCGCTGCACGAAGCTCACCACGGTGCGCCAGTGCGCAGGCCGGACGGGGTCCTGCCCAGTCGAAGTCATCGTTCCCTCACGCCGCTGTGCTGCGATTACGGCCCCGAACTCTGCCAAATGGCAGGGCCGGGGCCGTAGCCGGGTCCAGCGGGCTACCAGCCCTCGATCTCCGGCAGCCGGGCGGCGAGCCCGGCCACGCCGGCGATCGGCACCGCGGGCCGGGGGTCGTGCTCGTGCGCGGGCAGCGCGTCCAGCCAGCCCTGGTGCGCGTCGGTCAGCACCACGGTGGTTGGCAACCCGGTCGAGGTGCCGGGGTCCGAGGGCACGTACTCCCAGTAACCGTCTTCACCATCACCCACCCAGGGGACGTAGAACCACCCGGGACGGTTGACCAGCAGCTCGTGCACGCCGTCCTCCACGGCGAACCCGGCCGCCCGGTGCAGCAGGTCGCCGCGGTGCAGGGCGCGCAGCCACCACGGCGCGGGAACCTGGTTGCCGCCCGCGGAGGCGGCCCGGAACAGGTGCAGCACCTGGCGCTCCGGCGCCCGGTCCACCCAGGACCGGCGGGTCTGCCCGGGATCGGTCGCGGCGGTGGCGTAACCCATGCGCTCGATCGCCTGGGACCATTCCAGTGCCGCGGTGGGCTCCACCCTGAGTCCGGCGAGTCGTGCTGGCGGGCGACGCTTGGTCTGGTCCCCGCGCTGGTTCGGCAGTCTCGACAACGCTGTCGATGCGCTCACCGTCGGTGAGTCGAGCATCGGTTCGGTCATGATCACCTCCGACCTCTGTGAGGTCTCAACCCCATCTGAGCGGGCTTGATCGCCGGTGTCATGTCGAAGTGCGGCGTTTCACGGTGGTTTAACGCAATGCATACGCCGCGCAACCTCCACGTCATGCCCGTAATGTGATCTCGACAACATTGTGGTCACTGCGGAGGTGGTTCCGTGGGCGAGCGCGAGATCGGCATCAACGGCGGCGTGGTGGTCGGTGTGGACGGCTCGGCGTCGTCCCTGCGGGCCCTGCGGGTGGCGGTGGAGGAGGCCTGCCGCCGCGGACTGACCCTGCACGTGCTGCGGGCCTGGACCCTGCGCACCGCGCCCCGGCCACCGGACTGCCCGGCGGGCTCGGTGGCCAGCGTGACCCAGTACGAGGAGTGGCTGCGCAAGGCGACCGCGGAACTGGTGACCGAGCACATCGGCGAGCCGGAGGACTGCGAGATCGCGGTGCACGTCGTGCACTCGCCCTCGCCACAGGCCCTGATCGCCGCCTCCAACGGCGCCGACCTGCTGGTGGTCGGCCACCGCGGCCGGGGCGGGTTCGCCGGACTGGTGCTGGGCTCGGTGGCCGACCAGGTGGTCCGGCACGCCCGCTGCTCGGTGCTGGTGGTGCGGCCCAGTGTCTGAACGGCGCGGCGTCCAGGAATAGCACGAGGCCCCGGCGACCCCCCGAAGGTCGCCGGGACCCCTGCTGCCGACTTCGCGGGCCCCGAACCCGCAGCTATCGGTTGTTTCCCGATGAAGTCCTCGCCATGGAGGACGCCACTGGGGGTACCCGGGTTGCGTTGCTGGTGAAAACTTCTTTCCGCTACCCCGGGGAGTTCGTGCGCAGCTCGTGCAGCACCAGCCGATGACTGGCCGCCAGCTCGCCGACCTGCTCCGCGCTGGCCCCGCTCACGGTGAGCGAGCCGACCCACTCGTTGTCCAGCTCCCGGTGCACCCCGAACCCGGCCCCGGTGAGCACCCTGGCCAGCTCCTCACACTGCGGGCTGCGCACCAGTACCACCGGAGTCCGTTGGCGCACAAGGAGTTCCGGATGCGCGAGCACATCAGGAGCACCGGGTTCGGCCCGGACCGAGGCAGGCGCGTGCTCCGGCTGGACCCCGGCCAGTCTGCGCAGCACCCGGCCGAAGCGGCAGGTGGTGTGCGCAGCAGTCCTGGTCCCGCACGGTTCGGTCGCGGTGACCGTCTCGATCATGGCCGGGGCTCCTGGGGGTGAGAACGCCTCCCCTGCACACAATGACCGGATCGGGTGGTTCCGCGCGTCCTCCGTTGGTCGGGATTTCCCGTCATACCTTGGAAGTAGACCTACGGTCTGATCATGGGTTACAACGACGCGCCAGAGGGTTGGTGGCGGGAGTTCATCGCCGCCACCCCGCCGCACACCGGCAAGCTCGCGGTCACGCGCAAGGACGGGTCCCCGCACGTCTCGCCGATCTGGGTCGACCTGGACGGTGACGACCTGGTGTTCACCACCTACGCGCCCTCGATCAAGGGCAAGTCGATCCTGCGGGACGGCCGGGTGTCCATCTGCTTCGACAACGAGCGCCCGCCCTTCGACTTCGTCACCATCACCGGCACCGCGACCACCACCGACGACCCGGAGACGGTCCGGTACTGGGCCGGTCGGCTGGGCGCGCGGTACATGGGCGCGGACCGGGAGCGGGAGTACGCCGAGCGCAACGGCGGCGAGGGTGAGCTGCTGGTCCGGGTGAAGATCGAGAAGGTGGTGGCCAAGACCGACGTGGCCGAGTGAGCGCCAGTTCATGAACCACGGTTCACAAAGTTCGTGAACCGTGGTTCACTAATGCCGTGGCCCGACCCAGAACGATCACCGACCGCAGGCTGCTGGACGCCCTCGGCGTGGTCCTCGGCCGGTCCGGACCCGCCTTCACCATCGCCGAGGTGGCCCAGCAGGCCGGTGTGGCGACCGGCACCGTGATGCAGCGCTTCGGCAGCAAGCACGGCCTGCTGCTCGCGCTCAGCCGGGACCACCGGGCCGGGCAGGCCGCGGCGATCCGGGCGGCCGCGGCGGCGGCGGACAGTCCGCGAGAGGCGGTGCTGGCCGGCGCGCTGGTCGGCTACGAGTTCCTGGACAACGCCGAGCAGGCCGCCAACAACCTGGCGCAGCTGGGCGTGGACCTGGCCGATCCGGAACTGCGCGAGGAGCTGGCCCTCGGCTACGCCGCGGTCAACGCCGAGCTGGCCGAGCTGCTGGCCGCCGCCGCGCTGCCCGGCGCGCCCGCGCCGGAGATCGCCGCGCGGATCCTCGGCGCGCTGGTCTCCGGCGCCGCCATGCACTGGTCGGTCCGGCCACACGGACGTCTGGTGGACCGGGTCCGCGCGGACCTGGCCGCCGTGCTCGCGGGCTGGTCACGGCCCGCGCTGGGAGAGGAGTCGGCATGAGCAAACCGTTGGCGGACAAGGTAGCCCTGGTCACGGGCGGCACCCGGGGCGCGGGACGCGGGATCTCGGTAGAACTGGGCGCGGCCGGTGCCACGGTCTACGTCACCGGCCGCAGCAGCCGGACCACCGGCCCCTCGCCGATGGGGCGGCCGGAGACCATCGAGGAGACCGCGGAGCTGGTCACCGCGGCCGGCGGGCAGGGCATCCCGGTGCGCTGCGACCACCTCGAGGAGTCCGATGTGGACGCTCTGGTGGCCAGGATCCGGGATGGGCACGGGCGGATCGACGTGCTGGTCAACGACGTCTGGGGCGGCGACGGCTTCTCCGAGCACAAGCCGGTGTGGGAGCACGACCTGACCAAGGGCCGCGCCATGCTGCGCAACGGCCTGGACACCCACCTGATCACCCTGCACAAGGCGCTGCCGCTGCTCATCGCGCAGCCGGGCGGACTGCTGGTGGAGATCACCGACGGCGACGAGATGTTCAACCAGCGCTACCGCGAGGCGGTCTACTACGACCTGGTCAAGGCGGCCATCCTGCGCCTGGGCAAGGTCCTGCACCAGGAGCTGGCCCCGTACGGCGGCACCTCGGTCGCGCTCACCCCAGGCTTCCTGCGCTCGGAGGAGGTGCTCGCGCACTTCGGCGTCACCGAGGCCACCTGGCGCGAGGCGCTGACCAAGGACGTGCACTTCGGCATCTCCGAGACCCCGCACTACCTCGGCCGCGCGGTGGCCGCGCTGGCCGCCGACCCGGACCGGGCGCGCTGGGGCGGGCAGTCGCTGTCCTCCTGGCAGCTGGCCAAGGCCTACGGCTTCACCGACGTGGACGGCTCCCAGCCGGACTGCGGCAGCTACTTCACCGAGAACGTCTTCGCCGAGTCCCCGCTGGGCAAGGACCCCGCCGAGTACCGCTAGGCGTCGCCGGGGCGGGCCAGCCCGGTCTCGTAGGCGAGCACCACGGCCTGCACCCGGTCGCGCAGGTCCAGCTTGGCCAGGATGCGGCCCACGTGCGTCTTCACCGTCGCCTCGGACAGGAACAGCGTCTTGGCGATCTCCGCGTTGGACATGCCCTTGGCGATGAGCACCAGCACCTCGCGCTCCCGCTCGGTCAGCACGTCCAGCACGGTCGCGTCGCGCAGCTGCCCGGAGTCCGCCGAACCGAGGAAGCGGTCCAGCAGCCGCCTGGTCACACTCGGCGAGACCACCGCGTCCCCGCTGGCCACCGCGCGCAGGGCGGAGACCAGGTCCGCGGGCGGGGTGTCCTTGAGCAGGAAGCCGCTCGCCCCGCCGCGCAACGCGGCCAGCACGTACTCGTCCAGGTCGAAGGTGGTCATCACGAGCACCTTCGACGTGCCCTCGGCGCTGATCCGCTTGGTGGCCTCCACCCCGTCCAGCACCGGCATGCGCACGTCCATCAGCACCACGTCCGGGCGCAGCTCGGCGGCCTTGCGCACGGCCTCGGCGCCGTCCCCCGCCTCCCCGACCACCTGGAGGTCCTCCTGCGCGTCGAGCACCATGCGGAACCCCATGCGCATCAGTTCCTGGTCGTCGACCAACATCACCCGGATCACGGGCCGAGCTTAGAGGCAATGTCCACTCAGGACCCGACGGTCCGGTTGGTCAGCGGCAGCCGGGCCGAGACCTGCCACCCGCCACCCGGCCGCGGACCGGCCTCCAACTCGCCGCCGAAGACGCTGGCCCGTTCCTGCATGCCGATCAGCCCGTTGCCGCCGGAGACCAGGCCCGAGCCGGTGCCGGGGCCGCCGCCGCTGTCGAGCACCCGCACCCGCACCGCGTCCTCCTCGCGGTGCACCCGCACCACCGCCTTCACCCCCGCGCCGCCGTGCTTGATCGTGTTGGTCAGCGCCTCCTGCACGATCCGGTACACGCCGAGCCCGATGCCGGCCGGCAGGTCGTCCAGGTCGCCGCGCAGGTCCAGCTGCACCGGCAGGCCCACCGCGCGCACCTTCGCCACCAGCTCCTCGACCTGGCCCGCGCTGGGCTGCGGGGTCATCTCCGGGTCGTTCTCATCCGTGGTGCGCAGCACGCCGAGCAGCCTGCGCAGCTCGTTGAGGGCCTGCCTGCCGGTGGTGGAGATGGTCTTCAGCGAGCGCTCGGCCAGCTCCGGTTTGTCCTTGATCATGTAGGACGCGCCGTCGGCCTGGACCACGATCACGCTCACCGCGTGCGCCACCACGTCGTGCAGCTCGCGGGCGATCCTGGTGCGCTCGGCGGCCACCGCGATCTTGGCCTGCTGGTCCCGTTCCAGCTCCAGCAGCAGCAGTCGCTGCACCGCCTCCTCGTTCAGCGCCCTGCGGGCCGCGACGATCTCGCCGAGCAGCCAGGCGAAGGCGGGCGCGGCGAACCAGCTGAACGCCGACCAGGCGGCCGGGCCCGGCTCCGGGAAGCGGATCAGCACCACCACGTTGACCAGCAGGATGCAGAAGGCGAACGCGCCTGCCCAGCGGCGGGTGCCGTACACCGCGAGGGTGTAGAGCATGATCGGGATGCCCAGCTCGCCGACCCGGTAGTCCATGTCGGCCGGGTGCGTGAAGATCCGCAGGAACTCGGCGAAGACGATCAGCCCACCGGCCACCATCGGTTGGCGGCGGCGCACGATCAGGGGCACGGTGAGCAGCGCGCCGACCGAGTAGTAGTTCGTGTCGGTGACCACCCAGTTCGGGTTCTTGCCCAGCATGTCCAGCGTGGTGAGCAGGACGACCAGCGCCGTGTCGCCCACCAAGGGGTGGGCCCGCAGCCACAGGCTCAGTCTCCGCACCCGACGAGGGTAAACGCGGCTCGGCCGGGTGGCGTCGTACCGCAGGCGGAGATTCGCTACCCCTTGTGGATTACCGCCGGGCCCGCGCCGGGGCCGCCCTGCGTGCGACGATGCACAAGTGAACCCGGGGCCACTGTCCGCAGCCGTCGCCCACCTCTGCCAGCGGCTGACCCCGCAGGTCGGCTCGCGCACCGCGGCCGGGTTCGCCGAGGTGCTCCGGCGGCTGGGCGCCCCGCTCCAGGTCGCGGTCGCCGGCCGGATCAAGTCGGGCAAGTCCACGCTGGTCAACGCGCTGATCGGGCGGCGGGTGGCGCCCACCGACATCGGCGAGTGCACCCGGCTGGTCACCCGCTTCCACTACGGCACGGTGGACCGGGTCGAGGTGATCTTCACCGACGGCGGCAAGCAGGTGCTGCCCTTCGACGCCGACGGCATGATCCCGGCCAAGCTCGGCGTGGACCTGGACCGGGTCTCGCACCTGGAGGCATACCTGACCAGCGCGGTGCTGCGGGACCTGACCGTGATCGACACCCCCGGCCTCGGCTCGCTGGACGCCACCTCGGTGGCCCGCACCGAGTCCGAGCTGCTCGGCGAGCCCGGCCGGGCCGCCGACGAGCTGGACGAGGTCTCCCGCAACGCGGTGGTGGGCGCGGAGGCCGTGCTCTACGTGGTCACCCAGACCGTGCGCTCGGACGACCGGGCCGCGCTGGCCGCCTTCACCGCGGCCACCGCCAGCCGGGAGGCCGGTCCGGTGAACGCGATCGCGGTGCTCAACAAGGCCGACACCATCGCCCCGGAAACCGTGGCCGGCTCCGGCGGCGACCTGTGGAAGGCGGCCGAGCTGCTGGCCGCGCACCAGGCCGAGACGCTCAAGCCCAGGGTCGCCGACGTGCTGCCGATGATCGGCCTGCTCGCCGAGACCGCGGAGACCGGCGGCTTCACCGCGGCCGACGCCGAGGCGCTCAAACAGCTCGCCGCCCTGGACGAGACCACCCGCGCCACCATGCTGCTCTCCGTCGACCTGTTCACCAGCTGGGACACCCCGGTGCCAGCCGCCACCAGGGAACGCCTGCTCAGCTGCCTCGACCTGCACGGCATCAGCACCGCGCTGAACCTGCTCGCCGCCGACCCGGAGCTGACCGCGGGCGCGCTGCGCCGCGGCCTGCTGGAGGCATCCGGACTGGCCGCGGTCCGGGCCAAGCTGGACGTGGTGTTCAAGGCCCGCGCCGACGGCATCAAGGCCGCCGCCGCACTCGCCTCGGTCACCGCGCTGGCCCGCGCCTCCGGCGACCCCGGCGAACGCCAGCGGGTGCACGACGCCATCGAGGTCCTGCTGGCCAAGCCCGAGGCGCACCAGCTCCGCCTGCTGGAAGCCCTCACCCTGGTCACCTCCGGCCAGGTGGCCATGCCGGCCGACCTGGCCGAGGAGGTGCTGCGGGTGGGCGGCTCGGCCAAACCCGACCAGCAACTCGGCCTGCCCGGCCGCCCCCGCCAGGAACTGCTCGCCTTCGCGCTGGAACGGGCCGGGTGGTGGCGGGCCTTCGCCTCCTTCGGGGCCACTCCGGCGCAAAGCCGGGTGGCGCACGTGGTGCACCGCGCATACTTCCTGATCTGGCAGCAGCTCGGTGGAGGATCGAGATGACGACCGGGGGAACCGGACCGGTGGACGCCGCGTCGGAAGAGGTCATGTTCGACCCCGCACGCGGTGAGCGGAAGAAGCTCATCCAGCTGTGCCTCTACGCGCTCGACCGGGCCCGCAGCGCCGGTGTCGCGGAGCGGATCGTGGACGGGCTGGCCGGGGTGGGGGTGACCGCGGTGCGGCCGGACGGGCAGCGCTTCGACCCGGCCGTGCACGAGGCGGGCGGCACCCAGCCCACCGACGACCCCGCGCTGGCCGGGCTGGTCGCCGAGACCGAGGTGGTGGGTTTCCTGGACCACGGGCAGCCGGTGCGGCCGCCAGTGGTGACCGTGTACACGCTGCGCGAGGCCGCCGGGTGAACGCGCCGGTGACCTCGGGCGTGCCACTGCCCAAGCTGGTGCGGCACACCGTCGGGCGGCTGGTCGAGCTGCTCAAGGAGGCCGATCCGGCCGCCGCCGAGTGGGTGGCCGCGGTGCGCGACGGGCGGCCCTCGGTGCCCTCGGTGGTGGTCGTCGGCGAGACCAACCGGGGGAAGAGCTCGCTGGTCAACGCGTTGCTGGCGGCGGAGAACCTGTCGCCGGTGGACGCGCACGTGGCCACCGCCAACTACCTGGTCTTCGCCCACGGCGAGGAGTGGGCCGCACAGGCCTGCTACCCGGGGCAGGTGCAGCCGGTGTCCTTCCCGGTGGAGCAGCTGCACCGCTGGGTGACGGTGACCGGGGAGCTGCCGGAGGGCCAGCTGCCGCCCCGCTTCGTCCGGGTCGAGGCGCCCATCCCGCTGCTGAGCCGGCTGACCGTGATCGACACCCCCGGGGTCGGCGGGCTGGACTCGATGCACGGCGAGCTGGCCGCCGAGGCCGCCGCCAACGCCACCGCGCTGCTGTTCGTGGTGGACGCCTCCGCGCCGCTGACCAGTGGTGAGCTGACCTTCCTCGCCCAGGCAGGCGAGCGGGTGGAGACCGTGCTGTTCGCGCTGACCAAGACCGACCAGTACCGGGGCTGGCGGCAGGTGCTGGAGGCCAACCGGGCACTGCTGGCCGAGCACGCGCCCCGGTTCGCCGGGGCCGTCTTCCACCCCGTCAGCGCCCGGATGTTCGGCCTGGCCAAGAACGCGCCGACGCCGGAGACCGCGGCGCTGCTGCGCGAGCAGTCCGGCATCGCGCCGTTGCAGACCGGCCTGCAGGAGCTGGTCGCCGCGCACGCGGCCATGCTCGCCGAGGCCAACACGCTGCGCGCGGCGGCCACCGCGCTGGCCGAGCAGAGCGCGAAGCTGACCGCCGAGCAGCGCACCCTGAGCACCGGCGAGGACGAGGCCGAGTCGCTGCGGGCGCGCAAGGACGAGCTGGTCGCGTTGCGCCGCTCGGCCACCAGGGGCTGGCAGGTGCGGCTGCGCGGGGAGACCCAGCGGGCCCGGGTGGAGAGCTCGCACGAGGTGGCCAGGCAGATGCGGGACGTGCAGTCCTGGTTCCGGCGGGCCATCGACGCGGCCGACCGGGAGGGCCTGCAACGGCTGCCGCAGGAGCTGGACGCGGCGCTGCAGCTGGTCTCCGGCCGGTTGAGCGACGGACTGGCCGCCCGGCTGGACGCGCTGGCCAAGGCGGTGCTGGCCGAGCTGTTCTCGCCGGACGAGCTGGATGTCATCCGGTCCCAGTTCGCCCGCGCCGGGCAGCCGCCGGTGCTGCTGCGCAGCCCGGACCGGCGTCCGCCCAACGCCGAGGACAAGCTGCTGGTGTTCATGGGCGTCTCCGGCGGGCTCGGCCTTGGCAAGGCCGCCGCGCTGCCGCTGGCCGGGCTGGGCATCGCCGCCTCCAGCGCGCTGGTGCTGCCGGTGACCATCGTGCTCGGCCTCGGCGCGGGCTGGTGGCTGGCCCGCACCCGCAAGCACACCGCGGACAAGACCTACCTCAAGCAGTGGCTCACCGAGGTGGTCGCGGACGCCCGCTCCACCATGGAGCAGCTGGTCTCCGAGCAGCTGATCGAGGCCGAGCAGCAGCTGTCGCTGGCCATGGACGACGCGCTGGGCAGGCGGATCGGCGCGATCGAGGACGAGCTGCGCGAGGTGGACAAGGCGCTGCGGATGGACACCGCGGAACGCAACCGGCGGCTCCAGGCGGTCGGCAAACGGCTCGCCGAGGTGAAGGCGGGGCGGGCACAGGCGGAGATGCTGCTCGGGCGCATCCGCGATCAGCGGGACGCGGGTTGACAGGTTGTCACCATTTCGATCGGTTGCCGACTTGGCGATGGAACCGAACGGGCCTACCGTAAGTCGAAGTGGCAAGAAACGCCCAGCTTGCCCGCACCCCGGGTAGTCCAAGGGGGATCAGGTGTACATCGAGGAGACCGGCGCCACCGACGGTGACATCAAGGTGACCGTGGACGGTGAGGAGATGACCGTCGAGGCTGTCAGCGACAGCAACCAGGACGGGATCGACGACACGGCGGTGGTCGAGACCGACGACGGCTACCTCAGCTTCACCGACACCAACGGCGACGGCACCGCCGACGTCATGCGCACCCTGGACGACAAGGGCGCGGTGGTCAGCACCGCGCGCTTCGACTCCGCCAGCGGCGAGTGGGTCACCGAGGGGCAGCGCTCCAGCGCGGGCCCGCAGACCGCGGTGGGCACCGGGTCCGGGCTGATCGTGCACGGCCCCGACGGCGAGCAGCACCTGCAGGGCGAGCTGACCGACACCGACGGCGACGGCAAGGGCGACACCCTGGTGGTCACCGACGCCGACGGCGACACCGTGGTCTTCGCCGACATCGACGGCGACGGCGACGCGGACGTGGCCACCGAGATCACCGGCAGCGGCCAGGTGATCGTCAGCGAGCACCGGGGCAACGGCGAGTGGGTCGTGGTGCACGACGAGAGCCTCGGCGACGCCATGAGCAGCGAACCGGCCCGGCTCTCCGACGCCGACTGGGAGGTCGAGACCGCCACGGACAAGGCGCCGCAGGGCAGCTTCCACGTGGACCCGGTCACCGGCGAGTGGGTCGACTCCACCGGCACCGGCGGCGGCATCGGCGGCGCGCAACAGCCCCGCTGGACATAGAACTACGCCCTGGAGTACCCCGGGCCACCCGGGCCAAAACCCGAATCAACCTCATCCGGAAACCGGGTGGGGTTGATCTCTTTGTGGGACACGCCACCAGAGAGCGCTTGCTGAGCTGGGCGGGGCCGGAAACGTCACCCGTTCATCTCCGCGCCACAAGTGGCTGAATCGATCCCCTTATCGGTCTTGTGAGCGAGGCGACACTCCGGGTGTCGGCAGCGCCTGTTGGGTACCGCTAGCCTCAAAACAATCCCTTTCCACGCCACGCCCGGCGCCCCCGGGCGTAGCGTCGCTTTCTTCGCTCAGGCAGGAGACGCCATGACCGCACTGACCATCCCCGGTCTCGATCAGGCACCCACGACGCACGCTCGCCTGCTTTCCTGGGTGCGTGAGGTCGCGGAACTGACCGCGCCGGACGAGGTCGTCTGGGTCGACGGGTCGCCCGAGGAAGCTGAGCGCCTGAACCAGAAACTGGTCGACGCAGGCACCTTTGTGCGACTCCAGAACAAACCGAACTCGTTCTGGTGTGCCTCTGACCCCAATGACGTGGCCAGGGTGGAAGAGCGGACCTACATCTGTTCTGTTGACGAGGCCGACGCCGGTCCGACCAACAACTGGATGAATCCGGTCGAGATGAAGTCCATCATGACCGAGCTCTACCGCGGGTGCATGCGCGGCCGCACGATGTACGTGATTCCGTTCTGCATGGGCCCGCTCAGCGCGGAAAAGCCCATGCTGGGCGTGGAAATCACCGACTCCGAATACGTCGTGGTGTCGATGGGCGTCATGACCCGCATGGGCAGCAAGGCGTTGGCGCTCTTCGGTGACGACGCCGACTACGTGCCCTGCCTGCACTCGGTCGGCGCGCCGCTGGAGCCCGGCCAGCAGGACGTGCCGTGGCCCTGCAACGACACCAAGTACATCACCCACTTCCCGGAGACCCGCGAGATCTGGAGCTTCGGCTCCGGCTACGGCGGCAACGCGTTGCTGGGCAAGAAGTGCTACTCGCTGCGCATCGCCTCCACGATCGCGCGCGAGGAGGGCTGGCTGGCCGAGCACATGCTGATCCTCAAGCTGACCTCGCCGGAGCAGCAGGTCCACTACATCGCCGCGGCGTTCCCCTCGGCCTGTGGCAAGACCAACCTGGCCATGCTGGAGCCGACCATCCCCGGCTGGAAGGTCGAGACCCTCGGCGACGACATCGCCTGGATGCGCTTCGGTGAGGACGGCCGCCTGTACGCGGTGAACCCGGAGGCCGGCTTCTTCGGCGTCGCGCCCGGCACCAACTGGAAGACCAACCCGAACGCCATGCGCACCATCGAGCGCGGCAACTCGGTGTTCACCAACGTCGCCCTCACCGACGACGGCGACATCTGGTGGGAGGGCATGGAGAACACGCCCGCGCACGCCACCTCGTGGAAGAAGCAGGACTGGACCCCGGCCGACGGCGAGAACGGGGTGCTCAGCTCGCACGCCAACTCCCGTTACTGCACGCCGATGTCGCAGTGCCCGGTGCTCGCGCCGGAGTGGGACGACCCCAACGGAGTGCCGATCTCGGCGATCTTCTTCGGCGGCCGCCGCGGCACCACCATCCCGCTGGTGAACGAGGCCCGCGACTGGCAGCACGGCGTGTTCATGGGCGCCACCCTCTCCAGCGAGAAGACCGCGGCCGCCGCGGGCAAGGTCGGCGACGTGCGCCGCGACCCGATGGCCATGCTGCCGTTCATCGGCTACCACGCCGGTGACTACTTCGCGCACTGGATCTCCGTCGGCAAGAACGCCGACTCGGTGAAGCTGCCGAAGATCTTCTACGTGAACTGGTTCCGCCGCGGCGACGACAAGCGCTTCCTGTGGCCCGGATTCGGCGAGAACGGCCGCATCCTGAAGTGGGCCATCGAGCGCATCGAGGGCAAGGCCGCGGCCCAGGAGACCCCGATCGGCCACGTGCCGACCGCGGACGACCTGGACCTGTCCGGACTGGACGCGCCGAGGGCCGACATCGAGGCCGCGCTGGCCGTGGATGTGGACGAATGGCGGGCCGAACTGCCGCTCATCGAGGAGTGGTTCACTCAGATCGGTGACAAGCTGCCCAGCTCGCTGCGTGACGAGCTGGAGGCGCTCAAGCAGCGTCTTGCCTGATCAGCATCACGCACCAGAGCTCGGGGCCCGGTGGCCAGCGTCGTCCGCCGGGCCCCGAGCCTGGTTTGTGTGACCCTGTGGCAAGGGACACAGTGAAGTGCATGCCCGAACGTCCTGGTCCCGCCACTCGCGCCCGCAGGGTGTGTGCCGTGCTGCGCACCCTGCGCAAGGCCAACCGCCTCACCCTGCATCAGGTCGCGATCGCCCTCGGCGTCTCGGTGACCAAGGTGCAACGCATGGAGACCGGGCGGCGCGGCCTGCACGTCGATGACGTGAACGCCCTGCTCACCCTGTACCAGGTGCCCGCGCAGCAGCGGGCCGAGCTGCTCGCCCAGGTGGGCGCGGCGGCCAACCCCGGCTGGTGGCAGGCTCCCGGCTCGAGGCTGCCCGCCGACCTGCGCCAGCTGATCGGCCTCGAGGACGAGGCCGCGGTGGTGCGCGACTACGAGCTGGCCATGGTGCCCAGCCTGCTGCAGACCGCCGAGTACGCCAGGTCCGCGCTGGGCGGCATGGACCACCGGCTGCACGAGCCCGACCTGGGCCGCCAGGTCGCGGCCACCATGACCAGGCAGATGGTGCTGGCCAGGCCCACCCCGCCGAACCTGCACTGCGTGGTGGAGGAGAGCGCGTTGCAGCGGCCGATCGGCGGGCAGGGTGTGCTGGCCCGCCAGCTACAGGCGCTGTGCGTGCTGGCGGACCGGCCCAACGTCACCCTGCGGGTGCTGCCCGGCAGCCGGGGCGCGCATCCCGGACTGCGCGGGTCGATGACCATCCTGGAGTTCGCCGACGCGCCCACCCTGGTGTGCGTGCCCACGGCGGGCACGCACACCTTCCTGCAGACCGCGGCCGAGGTGGACCGGGCGCGGGAGGCCTGGGCGGTGCTGGAGCACCTGGCCCTGCCACCGGCGGAGTCGGCGCACCTGCTCGGCGGGTACGCCGGTGAGCTGGCTCGCGCTAGCTGATCGCCGGGAACGGCGGCCGTGGCTTGGCCGCCGGGTCCGGCATCGGCTCGCCCGCGCAGGTGCTGCCGTTGGCAGGCAGCGCGCCGGTGGTCAGGTAGGCGCTGACCCTGGCGTCCACGCAGGCGTTGCCGCGCAGGTACATCCAGTGGTCGCCCTCGTCGGCGACCACCAGCAGCGGCGAGCCCTTGGGCAGCACCCGCTGGGCCCGCTGCGCGCCCTCGATCGGGGTCTGCGGGTCGCGCACGGAGTTCACCAGCAGCATCGGCGGCAGGCCGCGGCCGGTGACCTCGGGCAGCCGGAACTCGGGGCGCTGCCAGGACATGCACTGCTGCACGATCTTCTGCCAGCCCAGCAGCGGGTACTGCCGTCCCAGCCGCGCGGACTCGGCGATGGTGCCCGCCCGGCCGCCGCGGTAGGGCGTGTCGTTGCAGACGATGGACAACGCGGTGCCGGTCTGGCTGTTCGGATCCGGGGTGAGGATGTCCTGTCCTGGCGCGGACTCCGCCGCCGGGCCGCCCTCGCTGAGCCGCTTGAGCAGGGCCAGGTTCGCCGCGGCGCCGGGGAAGTAGTCCTTCTGCCCCTGGGCGCCAACGATCACCATGTCGAGGTCCGCGCCGCCCAGCAGTCTTCCTTGCACCTCAACGGGTTTCGCGGCCAGCCGGGCCCGCACGGTCTCGTACGTCGCACCCGTCTCGGCCGCGGTGCGGCCCCAGCCGTAGCGGTCGTGGTGCCGAGCCAGCCAGGGCAGGAAGTCGGTGCGGAACCGGCGTTCCATGGCACGGGCCTGGTCGTTGAGCAGGTGCTGCCAGGTCGCGGTGACATCGGGGACCGAGTCCAGCACGAACCGGCCCACCCGGTGCGGGAAGTAGGTGGTGTAGAACGGGCCGAGCCAGGCGCCGCCGGACACCCCGTAATAGTTGATCTTGTGTTCACCGAGCAGGTGGCGCAGCAGGTCGAGGTCGTGCGCGGTCTGCTCGGTGTTGACGTACTTGCCCAGTTCGCTGTTCTGGCAGTCGCGGGCGATGGTGTCGTTGACCGCCAGGAACTTCGCCAGGTTGGCCGGGCTGCGGTCCCGCCAATCCGGCAGCGGCGAGGGCGCGGTGGGCTGGCAGCTGACCTGGCTGCTGCCGCCGGTGCCGCGCACGTCGATGCCGTAGACGTCCTGGCTGGCCAGCACCGCGTGCTGGCCGGCGGCCAGGAAGTTCAGCGGGAAGGACCGGCCCGCCTCGCCCGGTCCGCCGGGGTTGGTGAACAGCACGCCCTGGCGGACGCCGGTGGCGCGCAGCCGGGTGATCGCCACGGTGATGTCCTTGCCCTCACGCGGGCGGCGCCAGTTCATCGGCGCGGTGTAGCTGGCGCATTCCAGCGCGGTCCCGCCCGGTGGCAGGCCGGGTGGCGGGTTGGCCTGGTCGAAGCAGGGTTTCCAGTCCAGGCGCTGGCTGAGGTAGCGGCTCGGGGTGGACTCGGTGGCGAAGGCGGCCGCGGGCGCGGCGAGCAGTGCGGCGGCGACCGCCAGCACGGTTGCCTTGTGCCTCAAGGACATCTGGTTTCCCCCTCAGGAAGTGTGCCGTGGGCGAGGAATGCCTCGACCGCGGTGTTCACGCACGGGTTGCCGAGGTAGAGGCCGTGGTCGCCACCCGCGACGACCAGCAACCGGGAGCCGGGCAGGCGCTGCTGCAGGCGGCGCGCGCCCTCGATCGGCGTCTTCGGGTCCTGTTCGGACTGCACGATCAGCATCGGCGGCAGTCCGTGGCCGGTGACCCGCACGACCGGCAGGTCCGGCCGCTGCCAGCCGAGGCAGTCGTTGACCACCTGGGCCCAGCCGTAGAGCGGGTACTGCTGGCCCAGCCGGGCCGAGTCGGCGACCAGCGAGGCCCTGGTGAACCGGGATGGCGTGTCGTTGCAGCGGATCGCGGTGTAGACCGCGCCGTAGCTGGCCGGGTCCGGGTTGAGGATGTCCGAGCCGGGCGGCGCGGACTGCGGGGCGGCCTGCCCCTTGTCGAGTGCGACCAGCTGTCCGGCCAGGCCGGGGAAGGCGGCGGCGTGGCCGAGGCCGCCGAGGATGATCGCGTCCAGCACGGCCCCGTTGATCCCGTTGACCGGAGCCGTTGCCAGGCGGGCACGCAATCCCTCGTACCGGGCATGTGCGGCGGCCGGGGTCTGGCCCCAGCCGTAGGTCGCGTGGCGCTGCGCCAGCCAGGGCAGGAAGCCCTCGCGGAACCGGCGCTCGTAGGCCATCGGCAGCGTGGCCTGGGTGCTCTCCCAGCTGCCGGTGGCGTCCATGGCCGAGTCGAGCGCGAACCGGCCGGCCCGGTGCGGGAACAGGGTGGCGTAGTGCGTGGCCAGCCAGGTCCCGGCGGAGATGCCGAGGAAGTTGATCTTTCGCTGGCCGAGCAGGTGGCGCAGCAGGTCCAGGTCGCGGGCGGTCTGCGCGGTGGTGGTGGTCGCGGCCCGCTCGCCGAGGAAGACCTGGCAGTCGCGGATGATCCGCTCGGCCTGGTCCTGCATGGCGGTCAGGTTGGCCGGAGTGCGGTCCCTCGGGTCCAGCGGCAGCGCTTGGTCAGCGGCAGCCGGTGGCGCGCAGCGGACCGGTGAGCTGGCGCCGGTGCCGCGCGGGTCGATGCCGATGAGGTCGAAGCGCTCGGCCAGCTCGGTGCGGCGGGACAGCGACAGCGGCAGCCTGCGGCCGGGCGAGCCCGGTCCGCCGGGGTTGGTGAACAGCACGCCTGCCGCCGGGCCGGTGGCCCTGATCCGGCTCACCGCGATGCTGATCTTCTTGTGCCCCGGCCGGTGCCAGTCCAGCGGGGCCTGGAACTCCGCGCACTCCAGGCGCGCGAAGTTCGCCGGTGGGTTCGGTGGCGGGTTCGCCGGGTCGAAGCAGGGTCGCCAGGACAGCTGCTGGCCGGTCAGCGGATCGGCCTGGGCGAGGGCCGGAGTCGTTGTCAGGGAAAGGAAAACCGTGCTGAGCAAGACAAGCCCGATGGTGCGGTTCTTGGTGCGGTGCTGGGCGTTCACCCGTGCTCCCCTCAGTGCGCCTGTTGGTCACGCTAAGGAAAAACGGTGGAGCGCGCAGTGAACCTGGACCACACTCAGGGCGTCTTCAGGGGAGTACGTAAGGGGAAAATCAGCGAGAAGTAGGGAGGTGTACCATGGCCGGGCTGGCGATGCTCGTGCTTGCTGTGGCCGCCGTGGTGATGGTTCTGCTGGCGCAGCAGGGGGAACGTCCGGGGGCGGAGCTGGACGCGCGCACCCACGAGCGCCTGCCCACCGGGTCAGGCCGGTAGCTCGGCCTGACCGCCGATGCCGCGGACGGTCTTGGAGACCGGCTTGTTCGTCTCGGCGAAACAGGTGCCGACGGTGTAGCCCTCCGACCAGTCGCGTTCGGAGGGCACCCGCCAGCTGGTCGCCACGTCCGGGCGGCCCTCCGGCGCGAGCAGGTAGTCGATGACCACCTGCTTGCAGTGCTTGTCCATGGTGGCGTGCAGCTGCTCGGCCGACGGGATCTTGTCGCTGCTCTTGCCCAGGTTCTTCACCGAGGGCAGCGCCTCACCCACGTGCGGCTGGTTGCACGGCACGCCGACCAGCGTCTCCGCCTTCGACGGCGAACCGGCCGTGCACAGCTGGTAGGCCCAGAAGTCCTTCTTCAGCGCGTCCTTGAGCGAGCCGGTGCGGCTGACCGGCGCGCCGTCCGGGCCGACCTCGACCACGGTGCAGATCACGTAGTGCTGCCCGGTGGCCCACAGCGCCTTGTCCGGCCAGATCGCGCCCACCCGCAGCCTGCTGGCCGGGGCGGCCTCGCTGCCCATGTACTCGGTGAGCTTCTCCGCGCACCGCGGGATCGAGGTGGCCAGCAGGGTCGAGTCGTCGGGGTAGGCCTTGGGCAGGTGCTGCGGCAGCGTCTCCAGCCAGGTCACCTCGGCCTCGTGCGAGCGCGCGCAGGGCACCCGGCCCAGCACCTTGGCGTCGAAGCACTCGCCCACGCCGGGCAGCTTCTCCTCCGGCGGCGCGGTCAGCTTCGTGCTCGGACGCACCGGCACCACACCGCTCACCGAGACCGGCTCGCCCGCCACGGTCGCGCCGGTGGTGCACCCGGCGGCCAGCAGCGCGGACAGCGTGAGCGCCAGTGCTGCTCTCCGCATGCTCGCCTCCCTCGCTGACCGTGATCGTGCGGCTACCGTGCCGTACGGCTGGTGCCCTGATGGTCACGATTCGGGCACTTCGAACACAGGGTTTTCCTGCTGCCCGATGACGACCATTGCCACACATGCCTAACATCCGCGACACATCCGCGCCCGGCAAGGTCACCGTAGCGGTGGCAGGCCCGCGGGGGAGGACAACGGAGGAGTTCGATGCCGTCTGGTTCGTCACCACCGGTCTCTGCGCGCCCCAGCGGGCTGCGCTGGAACTGGTGGAACCTGCTGCTCGTGGTGCCACTGCTGATGCTGGTCACCCCGATGATCAACTTTGATGAGCCGCGGCTGCTCGGCCTGCCGTTCTTCTACTGGTCGCAGTTCGCCTTCGTGCCGCTGGGCGTGGTCTGCGTCGGGCTGGTCTACCTCAAGACCAGGGACGAGCCGGTGGTCACGGACGCGCCGGACCGCCTCGACGTGGACCGGCTGGACGAGGGGGACAAGGCGTGAGCGAGATCCAGTGGCCCCAGCTGATCGTCTTCGCGGTGTTGTTCCTGCTGGTGACGGTGCTCGGGTTCGTGGCATCCAAGTGGAAGGCCGGTGACACCCTCGACCACCTCGACGAGTGGGGCCTCGGTGGCCGCAAGTTCGGCTCCTGGATCACCTGGTTCCTGGTCGGCGGCGACCTCTACACCGCCTACACCTTCGTCGCGGTGCCGGCGCTGATCTTCGGCGCGGGCGCGATGGGCTTCTTCGCGCTGCCCTACACGGTGATCCTGTACCCGCTGGTGTTCCTGCCGCTGCTGCGCATGTGGTCGGTGTCCAGGGTGCACGGCTACGTGACCCCGGCCGACTTCGTCCGCGGCCGCTACGGCTCGCGCATCCTGGCCCTGCTGATCGCGGTCACCGGCATCATCGCCACCATGCCCTACATCGCATTGCAGCTGGTGGGGCTGGAAGCGGTGCTGCGCACCATGGGCTTCAACGGCAGCGGCCTGCTCGGGCACCTGCCGCTGTTCATCGGCTTCCTGATCCTGGCCGTCTACACCTACCAGTCCGGCCTGCGCGCCCCGGCGCTGATCGCCTTCGTCAAGGACACGCTGATCTACATCGTGATCCTGGTCGCGGTGATCTACCTGCCGGCCAAGCTGGGCGGCTGGACCACGATCTTCGAGCGCTCCTCCGAGCTGCTGTCGCAGCCCAACGCCAACGGCCAGCCCAAGGGCTCGCTGCTGCTGAACGCGAACAACCAGCTCCAGTACGCCACCCTGGCGCTGGGCTCGGCGCTGGCGCTGTTCCTCTACCCGCACTCGCTGACCGGCATCCTGGCCTCCAGGGGCCGCAACGTGATCAAGAAGAACATGGTCGCGCTGCCCGCCTACTCGCTGCTGCTGGGCCTGCTGGCGCTGCTCGGCTACGTGGCGCTGACCGCGGGCACCAAGCCGTTGATGAACAACGCCACCGGGCGGCCGGACTCCAACACCATCGTGCCGGTGCTCTTCGACCAGCAGTTCCCCGGCTGGTTCGCCGGTATCGCTTTCGCCGCGATCGGCATCGGCGCGCTGGTGCCAGCCGCGATCATGTCCATCGCCGCGGCCAACCTGTGGACCCGCAACATCTACAAGGAGTACCTGAAGAAGGACGCCTCGCCGAAGCAGGAGGCGCAGCAGGCCAAGCTGGCCTCGCTGGTGGTCAAGTTCGGCGCGGTCGCCTTCATCGTCTTCGTCGACCCGCAGTACTCCATCGACCTGCAGCTGATCGGCGGCGTGATCATCCTGCAGACGCTGCCCGCGGTGGCGATCGCGCTCTACACCCGCTGGTTCCACGTGTGGGGCCTGGTCGCGGGCTGGATCGCCGGTATGGGCTACGGCTTCTACCTGCTCTACCAGATCCCGAACCCGGCCGCGGGCCGCGCGCACTTCGGCGGTTCCGCGCTGACCCTGGACAAGCTGTCCCTGCTCGGCTGGGAGCCCTTCGCCGGGTCCAAGGTGCAGATCTACGTCGGGTTCGTCGCGCTGGTGGTGAACCTGGTGGTCGCGGTGGTCGGCACGATCATCGCCAGGCAGCTCAAGGTGCTCAACGGCACCGATGAGACCAAGGGCGAGGACTACCACGCCGACGAGGGCGACCCCTCGCTCAAGGCGGTCGCCGCGCACTGACGCGGGAAGGCGAGGTTCCCCGGTCCGCCAGGGCCGGGGAACTCCGCCCGCCACACCAGCTCGTCGACCGCGCACAGCACCGACCCGGCGGTGCCGGGGGCCAGTTCCGGCGCCCCGGCCACCTGCCGGGTCCCGGCCGGTCCCGGCCCGCCGCGCAGCACCAGCGGCGAGTCCACCCTGGCCCGCCGCCACAGCGCGCCCAGCCGCTCCCCGGTCAGCTCGGCCGCCGACCCGTGCCCGGCCACCACGTCCCACAGCGGCCGCCGCCTGCTCAGCTCCCCGGCCAGCCAGCGCTCCTGCCCCGCCCCCAGCAGCGACCCGGTCTGCCGGTACTGCTGGGTGTCCACCAGCCGCAGCGCCAGCAACCGCCCCCAGCGCAGGCTCCGGTAGATCGGCATCCGCCCGCCGTCCGGCCGCGAGGCCGCCCGCAGCGGCTGGTGCTCGTAGTAGGCCCGGCAGGCCGCCACCCACTCCCCGGCCAGCTCGCCAGGCCCCCACACCGACACCTGCGGCGCACTCGCCCGCGCCAGCTGCGCGGCCGGGGTGAGCAGGCTCATCGCCCGCTCCCGCGGATCACCGCCGGCCGGCCGGTGCTCGCCGAGCCGGAGCACCAGGTCGGCGGGCTGCGGCAGGGCCTCGCCGCTGGTCACGGCCAGCCGCAGCGGTTCGAGCGCGACCGGGTGCGGCGCGGTGCGGGTGCGCCCGGTCAGCGAGAGGTGCCTGCCGTGCCGGAAGCGGAAGAAGTACTCGGTGCTCGGTTCCAGCCCGTCCACCTCGACGTGCACGCTGTGCCCCCACTCGGGCAGCGCGTCCGTCTCCCCCGCGCGCACCACCCTGGTGCCGGCCGGATCGGCGCTGAGCTGCCACTGCACGGCCAGCGGGAGGTCCGGGGCGCCGGTCAGGCGGGTCCAGAGCACCACCGAGTCCGGCTCGGGGTCGCCGGAGGCCACGCCGAGGGTGAACGGGTCCTGTCGCACCTTAGGCAGGTAATCAGGCACGGACGTCCACCGCGTGGCGGCAAGGTGCCATTGGAGTGAATCTAGTGTTTGAATCGACGGCGTGGATCGAGCCGTACTGACTGACACCGTCCGCTCGCGGTGGGACAACGATGTCCTGACGAGCCTGTCCGAACTGGTCTCCGTGCCCGCGATCTCGCCGGCCTTCGACCCCGACTGGGCCCGCAACGGCCACCTGGACGCCGCCATCGAGCACGTCCGCCGCTGGCTGGTCGAGCGCGAGCTACCCGGCGCCGCCGTGGACGTGGTGCGGCTGGCGGGCCGGACCCCGGTGCTGCTGCTCGACCTGCCCGCGCAGCCCGGGTTCGAGGACGCGGGCACCGCGCTGCTCTACGGGCACCTGGACAAGCAGCCGCCGGTGGGTGGCTGGTCCGAGGGGCTCGGGCCGTGGACGCCGGTGCTGCGGGACGGCCGCCTCTACGGCCGGGGCTCGGCCGATGACGGCTACGCCGGCTACGCCGCGGTCACCGCGATCGAGGGCCTGCTGGCCGCCGGTGGCGCGCACGGGCGCTGCGTGGTGCTGCTGGAGACCGGCGAGGAGTCCGGCAGTCCGGACCTGCCCGCCTACCTGGAGCACCTGCGCGACCGGCTGGGCGAGGTGTCGCTGGTGGTCTGCCTGGACTCCGGCGCGGCCGACTACGAGCGGATGTGGCTGACCACCTCGCTGCGCGGCTTGGTGCAGACCCAGGTGACCGTGCGGGTGCTGGAGTCCGGTCAGCACTCCGGCTCGGCCAGCGGGGTGGTGCCCAGCTCCTTCCGGGTGCTGCGCCAGCTGCTGGACCGGCTGGAGGACTCGGCCACCGGCAAGGTGCTGCTGCCCGAGCTGAGCGCGGACATCCCGGCGGAGCGGGTGCGGGAGGCCGAGGAGGCCCTCGCGGTGCTGCCCGGGTTGCTGCTGCGGTTGTTCCCGCTGATGCCGGGCATGCGCACGGTGACTGAGGACGAGCTGGAGCTGGAGCTCAACCGCACCTGGCGGCCGACGCTGTCGGTCATCGGCGCGGACGGCCTGCCGGTGCCCGACGACGCGGGCAACGTGCTGCGCCCGCACACCACGCTGATGCTCGGCTTCCGGCTGCCGCCCACCGCGGACTCGGCCGCCGCGCTGGCCGCGGTGCGCCGCGCGCTGACCACCGACGTGCCCTACGGCGCCCAGGTGGAGCTGGCCAAGGTGGAGGCGGCCGACGGCTGGAACGCGCCGAGCCTGCGGCCCTGGCTGCGCGAGGCCCTGGACACCGCGGGCGAGCAGGTCTTCGGCACCGGCTGGAAGGCCACCGGCGAGGGCGGCTCCATCCCGTTCATGGGCCTGCTGCACGAGGCGTACCCGCAGGCACAGTTCGTGGTCACCGGCGCGCTGGGCGCGGACAGCAACGCGCACGTGCCGGATGAGTCCCTGCACCTGGACTACGCCCGCCGGATCACCGAGGCGATCTCCTACGTGCTGGACGCGCACGCCCATTCCGGCAAGTGAGTTGTCAGGCCCGGATCGCTCAGGCGGTCCGGGCCTGCCGGATGCCGATCACCACCCCGGTCAGCACCACGGCCATCCCGGCCACGCCGAGCAGCGGCGGGGTCTTGCCGCTGGCCAGGAACACGTAGACCAGGCCGGAGATGGTCTCGAACACGATCAGCTGGCCCGCCACCGACACCGGCAGCCTGCCCGATGCCTGGTTCCACAGCAGGGTGCCGCCCCAGCTGACCAGCACGCCGAGCACCAGGCTGCCCAGCAGCAGGAACCACAGCGAGTCCGCGCCGATGCCGCGGCCCACGGCGTCCCCGGTGACCAGCAGCAGCGGCGCGGCCAGCACGGACAGGCCCAGCGTGGCCACGCCGATGAGGGTGGACCAGTCCGCCGAGCTGATCTGGGGATGTGTGCGCAGGAACTGGGCGTTGGCCACGCCGAACCAGGTCCACATGGCCAGCGCCAGCACCGCGCAGCCCAGGCCGAGCAGCTGTTCGCCCAGTGAACGGCCGCCCAGTCCGGAGAAGTCGATCTCGCTGACGTTCACCGCGACCAGCCCGATCAGGATCACCCCGACCGGCAGCGCGAGCCGGGAGAACGGGAACTCGCGGCGGCGCAGGTTGCCGTAGACGGCCACGGTCACCGGCAGGGTGCCGATGACCACCGCCACCACCGGGGCCCCGACCAGCGCGATGCCCTGGACCAGCAAGAAGTAGTAGCCGACGTTGCCGGTCACGGCGAAGAGCAGGCAGGACCGCCACACCGGCCAGGAGTGCCCGCGCAGCCTGGTGCCGGTGAAGACGATCAGCGCGACGGAGAGCAGGCCGTAACAGACGTAGCGGCCGAGGGTGACCGCCACCGGGGAGAACTCGGGCAGCAGCACCGGCACCAGGAAGGCCAGTCCCCAGATCAGGTTCGCGCCGATGCCCAGGCCGATCCCGGACAGGCTGCTGCCGCGCACGGCGGTTCGCTCACTCATCTGCTCCCCCTGTTTCCGTTGCGCCGCCGATCAAACACGGACGGCCAGGGTGTCCGCATCACTGATCACCCGTCCGGCCGTGGCCAGCGCGGTGCGCAGCCGCAGCGGCAGCGCGGTCATGTGCCGGTGGGTGCCGCCGTCGTAGCACTGCGGCGCGGTGGCCAACCGCGCCAGCCGCTGCTCGACGACTGCCTCGGTCAGCGCGGCCGGGTCCAGGTCGTCGCTGGCCAGCGCGAACCCCCACGGGATGCCGTAGGAGGGCACGGTGAGCGTGTAGGGCAGCACGTGCCGGAACACCGAGCGCAGGGTGCGCAGCACGCTGGCGAAGAACTCCGGGTCCAGGAAGTTCGCCGGTCCGGCCTGGGTGGCGAACACCCCGTTTCCGGCCAGCTTTCCCTTGACCTCGCGGTAGAACTCCTGGGTGAACAGGCCCGGCGTCGGCGAGTCCTCGACCGCGTCCGGCAGGTCGGCCAGCACCAGGTCGAAGTCGTGGTCCTGGTCCGCCAGCAGGGTGCGCGGATCGCCGAAGGCCAAGTGGCAGCGCGGATCCGCCGGTCCGTCGTGGTGCAGGTGCGGCAGGTGTTCGAGGGAGTGCCGGTGCAGCTCGGGGTCGATGTCCAGTTGCACCACGGTTTCCAGCTCCGGCATCGCGCACAGCCGGTGCAGCACGCCGCCGTTGGCCCCGCCGAGGCAGAGCACCCGGCGGGTGTGCGGCAGCAGGCAGTAGGCGGGCAGCAGCAGCGCCTCGTGGTAGGCCGCCTCGTCCGCCTCGGTGGACTGCACCCTGCCCTCGATCACCATCGCCCGGCCGTAGCCGCCCAGCGTCACGATCTGGAAGCCCTGCCGGGCGGTGCGCCCGGTCGCCAGGACCGAGCGCACCGCGTGCACATGGCACTCGTCAGGAGTGATGTACTCCTCGATCTGGTTGTCCCACAACGGTTTCATCGGGCCGTCGCGGTGATCAGGGCGTAGCCCAGCTTGCCTGCCTTGGTCACCGCGTTCTCGTAGTCGGCCAGCCGCACGCTGGTCTCGAAGTACTCCGCCGAGGTCAGCGCGATGATCTCCGCCTTGAGCTCGTGCCGGACCACCACCGACCGGTCCTGCCAGTCCCGGAAGGTCGGCGTCAGGTCGCGCACCAGGTCCACCTCGAACCCGGCCCCGGCCAGCGCGGACCGGTACTCCGCGACCGTGTTCACCGTGGGACAGGCCCATTCCACGGTCAGCTGCCGCCACTCCCGCTCGGTCAGCTCGCCGGTGCGCACCCGCTCCATGAACGCCAGCCGCCCGCCGGGCCGCAGCAGCTCGTGGCAGCGGGCGAACAGCCGGACCGGGTCGAAGTGGCAGAACGCGCCGGTGCCGTAGATCCCGTCGAAGGGCCGGTCGAAGGCGTGCCGGTACACATCCCCGTGCGCCAGGCCGACCCGCTCGGTCAGGCCGTGTTCGGCCAGCCGCTCGGCCGCCTTGCGCAGCGGGCTGGCCGCCACGTCGATGCCGGTGATCCGCCAGCCCAGCTCGGTGGCCAGGAACGCGGCCACCGGCGCGGTGCCGCAGCCGATGTCCAGCACCGCCGACTCCGGCGGCAGGTCCATCGCCGCGGCCAGCGCGCGCAGCTCGGCGGCGCTGTTGTCGCTGAACTGCCCGATGTACTCACCGGGCCCGTACACCCTGGGGTAGACCAGGTCGTGCACCAGGTTGTTGCCGGCCATGTCCTGGTCGTACAGCTCCGCGACCAGCGCGAAGTCCTCCGGCGCCGCTCTTGTCACAGCCTCTCCACAAGCAGCTCGATGGGGGCGGCCGGATCCGCGACCGGGGCGCTGAGCGCGGCCCGGACGTTCTTGGGCAGCAGGAACATGTGGTGGTGGGTCTGCCCGTCGTAGAGCCGCAGCTCCCCGGCGCAGGTGCGGGCCAGCCGCTGGTCCAGCTCGGCCGGGCTGTGCGCCAGCGGGTCCAGCGGCGACCGCGCGCCGATGCCGGTCAGCCAGACCGTGCCGTAGGACTGCGGGTAGCTGAGGTAGCCGTGCGCCTGCCCGAACACCTCCCCGATGACGTGGAAGATCCGCGCCGCGAACTCCGCCGACACCGGGCCGACCGAGCCGCACCAGGACACGTACAGCCCGCGCCCGGTCAGCCGCTGCCGAACCAGCCGCACCGCCTCGGCGGCGAACAGCCTGCCCGCCGGGCTGCCGGGCAGCGGTTCGCTGAGGTCGTTGACGATCAGGTCGAACGGCTCGCGCTCGGTGGCCAGGTAGTCCAGCGCGTCGGCCACCACCAGCCGGTAGCGCGGGTCCAGCCGGAAGTCCGCGCCCACCGAGGGCAGGTGCCTGCTGGCGATGTCCACCACGGTGGTGTCGATCTCCACCTGCACCACCTCGCGCACGCCGGGATAGCGCAGCAGCTCGCGCACGATCCCGCCCGGACCGGCGCCCACGCACAGCACCCTGGCCGCGCGCCCGTCCAGCAGCTGCATGGCCGGGTGCACCATGGCCTCGCTGTAGATGTACTCGTCCGCGGCCACGTGCTGGATCCGCCCGTCCAGGAACAGGCCCCGGCCGTAGCCCTGCGTCTCCAGCACCTCGATCCGCTGGAACTCGCTGTCCACGACCACGACCTCTTCCACCACCCGGTGGCAGTGCCGCTCACCAGGGGCGATCTCCTCGACCGTCCAGCGTTCAGTCACGGTGCGGGTCCCGGATCAGGGTGTGCGAGCCGTCCGGGTGCACCAGCACCTCGCTCGGCTCGTCCTGGCCGAGGAACTGGGTGATCATCGAGTAGCAGTAGCTGCCCGCGGTGTCGAAGACCAGCACGTCCCCGGTGCGCAACGGTGGCAGCGGGGCGCCCTTGGCCAGGAAGTCGCGGGAGTAGGTGGTCGAGCCCACCACGTCGGCCGGGCGGTCCGCGGGCGACTCGCCCGAACGGCCCAGCACGCTCACCTCGTGGTACTCACCGTAGAACAGCGAGCGCGGGATCAGGGTGGCGCTGGAGTCCACGCAGACCAGGGCCCGGTCCGGCCGGTTCTTCACGTCCAGCACGCTGGTGCAGAACACCGCGGTGTCGCCGAAAAGCGCCCGGCCCGGCTCCAGGATCAGTTTGATCGGCCGACATCGCTTCTGTGAATAGTCCGTGAACATCCGGCTGATCGCGTCGTCGTATTTGCCGTAGTCGAACTCCTCCATTCCGTCCTCGGTCACCGGGAAACCGCCGCCGAGATCCACGTAGGTCAGTTCGGGGAAGAAGTCGGACAGTTCCAGGGTGCGCGCCACGCCCTGCATCATCGTGTCCAGGGAGACGATGTTGGTGCCGAGGTAGACGTGCGTGCCGGTGATGGTGAGCCGGTACTTGTCCGCGATCTTGGCGGCCACCTCCAGCTCGTTCTCCAGCAGCCCGATCCGGCTCTCCGCGCCGATGAAGACGTTGCCCAGGGAGTTCTCGTCGATGTTGAGCCGGATGCCGCAGCTGGTGCCGGGCGCGACCGAGCCGTAGAGCTCCAGCTGGCCAAGTGAGTCCAGGTTGACCGCGACTCCCAGCCGCGCGATCAGCTCCAGATCGGACCTGCGCACCCCGGTCGAGGTGTAGATGATCTCCGAGGGTGCGAAGCCGCACGCCATGGCGAGCTTGAGGTGCCGCGCCGAGTTCACGAAGATCCCCATGCCGAGACCGCGCAGCAGCTTGAGCAGCTCGGGGTTGTTGTTCGCCATCGAGGCGAAATGCACGGCCTTGTCCGGATAGGACAGTCCGGTGAACCGCTCGGCATTGCGCCGGATCAGGGACTCGTCGTAGAGGTAGCAGGGGGTGCCGTACTGGCTGACGGCAGCAGAGATCGATCTCTCGTCCATGGCGGGATGCGGCCCTTTCGATGGGAGCTGCTCGAGATATCGGCGGAGAATTTTTGTAGCAGCGCGAAGTTCCCTGGGTCAATGCACGTTTGGGCAGCCCTTTCGAAATCGCGAACAGGATATTCGGGGAATAGGAATACCCGCTTGGCGGAGTGCTCAGCCGGTGAGCCGCAACGTCGTTAGCCCAGGTAGCGCAGCCCGCATAGTCATGGACCCGTAACCAGCCACCTGCTGTGCTACCGGCCATCCGGATGGCAGGATGCGCAGAACTTGCCCGGAAACTGACTACGAGGAGTGACACCGTGGCCCGTCGACCCAGACACCAGGTGCTCGCCCTGCTGCCGGTGGCAGCCCTGCTGCTCGCCGCGACCGCGTGTGGCGGCGGTGGCGGCGCCACGGCCAACGGTGTGCCGCTGGTCGAGGCAGGGAAGATCAAGACCTGCACGCACCTGCCGTACGAGCCGTTCCAGTTCAAGCAGGGCAACGAGGTCGTCGGCTTCGACGTCGACCTGGTGAACCTGGTCGCCAAGGACCTGGGCGTCACCCAGGAGATCGTGGACGGCCCGTTCGACACGATCGCCTCCGGCCAGGACCTCAACATCAACAAGTGCGACGTGGCCGCGGCCGGCATGACCATCACGGACACCCGCAAGCAGAACTTCGACTTCTCCGACCCGTACTTCCTGGCCACCCAGGCGCTGCTGGTCAAGAAGGGCTCCGGCATCACCAGCCTGGAGTCGCTCAAGGGCAAGAAGATGGGCGTGCAGGCCGACACCACCGGCAAGGTCTACGCGGAGAAGAACGCCGCGCCCGCCGGTGTGGAGCTGGTGACCTTCGAGGACCTCGGCCTGCTGCTGGAGTCGGTGAAGAACGGTTCGGTCGCCGCGGGCATCAACGACGACTTCGTGCTCAAGGACTACGCCCGCAAGAACCCGGACACCGAGATGACCGCGGCGTTCAACACCAACGAGAACTACGGCATCGGCGTCCGCAAGGGCAACGACGTGCTGCTGAAGAAGGTCAACGAGGTGCTGGCCAAGGCCAAGAGCGACGGCACCTACGCGAACCTCTACGAGAAGTGGTTCAAGGAGAAGCCGAAGCAGGGCTGATCCGACCGTCCGGGGCCGGTGCGAGATCCGCACCGGCCCTGTCTGTTTGCCAGGAGCTTGTGTATGTCAGGAAAGACCGGCCTCAGCCGGAGACAGCGCGCCCGGTTGTTCCGGGGCATCCAGTACGGCCTGCTCGTCGTCGTGCTCGTGGTGATGGCCTTCCTCGCCAACTGGGAGAAGATCGTCACCTCGTTCTTCGACTTCGAGGTCGCGGGGCAGCTGTTCCCGAACATCATCGTCATCGCGCTGAAGAACACCATCGTCTACACCGCGCTGGGCTTCGCCTTCGGCATCGTCGTGGGTGTCATCCTCGCGCTGATGCGGCTGTCCTCGGTCGGCCCGTACCGCTGGATCGCCACCCTCTACATCGAGTTCTTCCGGGGCCTGCCCGCGCTGCTGGTCTTCCTCGCGGTCGGCTTCGGCATCCCCACCGCGTTCGGGATGAACGTCGACCGCATGCTGATCATCACGCTGGCGCTGGGCATCGTGGCCTCGGCCTACATGGCCGAGACCATCCGCGCCGGTATCAAGGCGGTGCCCAAGGGGCAGGTGGAGGCGGCTCGCTCGCTGGGCATGTCGCCGACCCGCACGCTGGTCACCGTGGTCATCCCGCAGGCCTTCCGGATCATCCTGCCGCCGCTGACCAACGAGCTGATCATGCTGGTCAAGGACTCCTCGCTGGTGTTCTTCATCGGCTCCACGCTGGAGCAGCAGGAGCTGGCCCAGTTCGGCCGCCAGGCGCTGAGCCAGTACAAGAGCATGACGCCGTTCGTGGTCGCAGGCCTGTGCTACCTGATCATCACCATCCCGCTGTCGATCCTGCAGCAGCGGCTGGAGCGCAAGGCGAACGCCACCGCGAAGGGAGGTCAGTGATGACCGGCGAACCGATGGTCGTGGTCTCGCAGCTGCACAAGAGCTTCGGGCCGCTGGAGGTGCTCAAGGGCATCGACGTCTCGGTGGCCCGCGGCGAGGTCGTGTGCGTGATCGGGCCGTCCGGCTCGGGCAAGTCCACCCTGCTGCGCTGCGTGAACCTGCTGGAGCAGCCCACCTCGGGCAAGGTCGTGGTCAACGGGGTCGAGCTGACCGACGAGGACTGCGACCTGGACGGCGCCCGGGTCAAGATCGGCATGGTCTTCCAGTCGTTCAACCTGTTCTCGCACCTGAGCGTGCTGGACAACCTCACCGTGGCGCAGCGCAAGGTGCTCAAGCGCGGCAAGGCCGAGGCCGAGCGGACCGCGCGGGCGAACCTGGACCGGGTCGGGCTCTCGGACAAGGTCAACGCGATGCCCGCGCAGCTCTCCGGCGGTCAGCAGCAGCGGGTGGCCATCGCCCGCGCGCTGTCGATGAACCCGGACCTGATGCTCTTCGACGAGCCCACCTCCGCGCTGGACCCGGAGCTGGTCGGCGATGTGCTCGGGGTGATGCGGCAGCTGGCTGACGAGGGCATGACCATGCTGGTGGTCACGCACGAGATGCAGTTCGCCCGGGAGGTGGCCGACCGGGTGCTGTTCATGGACGGCGGCTGCCTGGTCGAGGAGGGCCCGGCCGAGCAGGTGATCGGCAACCCGCAGCACGAGCGCACCCAGACCTTCCTGGCGCGCGTGCTCGACCCCACCCACCAGGGGCGCGCGGAAGCCTGAGCGGACCCCGGCGCGGCCGTCATACTGTCTACAGTGGACAGTATGACGGCCGCGCCGCCGTGTGTGGATGAACCTGTGGAATCTGTGGACAAGTGATCTTGCGTCCTGTGGATGGAGAAGGCATGACCGACCTCGCGCTGGCCGTCGACGTGGGCGGAACCAAGATCGCCGCCGGTCTGGTGGACGGTTCCGGCGCACTGCTGCGCACCGCGCGACGGCCCACGCCCGCGCACGACCGCGAGGCGGCCTGGGCGGCGGTCCGGGCGGTGGTCGAGGACGCGCTGTCCGGGCCGGAAGGCGCTGCGGTACGCGGGATCGGGGTCGGCTGCGCCGGTCCGGTGGACACCACCAGGGGCACGGTCAGCCCGATCAACATCAACGGCTGGCAGGACTTCCCGCTGCGCGACCGGCTCGCCGAGTTGCTGCCCGGCCTGCCGGTGGAGCTGGCCGTGGACGGGGCCTGCACCGCGCTCGGCGAGCACTGGGCCGGGGCGGGGCAGGGCGCGGACTTCATGCTCGGCATGGTGGTCTCCACCGGCGTCGGCGGCGGCCTGGTGCTCGGCGGGCGGCCCTTCGGCGGCCGCACCGGCAACGCGGGCCACATCGGCCACGTGGTGGTCGAGCCGGACGGTCACCCGTGCACCTGCGGCGGCCGCGGCTGCGTGGAGACCGTGGCCGGCGGACCGCACCTGTCCCGCTGGGCCCGCGAGCAGGGCTGGACCGGGCCGGACACGGTCGCGCTGGCCGCGGACGCGCGCGCCGGGAACGAGCTGGCGCTGGCCGCCTTCGAGCGCGGCGGGCACGCGGTCGGCCTGGCCATCGCGGCCGCGGCGGCCGTGTGCGACCTGGACCTGGTGGTCATCGGCGGCGGGGTGGCCGCGGTCGGACCGCTGCTGTTCGACCCGATCCGGCGCTGCCTGGACACCCACGCGGGCCTGTCGTTCCTGGCCGGGCTGCGGGTGGTGCCTGCTCAGCTGGGCGGGGACGCCGGGCTGGTGGGGGCGGCGGCGCTGCTCAGGCGCTGACGCCGTCGACCTGGGAGGGCCGCCAGCTGTTGCCCTGCACCAGGTTGCCGAAGCCCAGCCAGACCAGGTTCATCAGCCGCGCGGACATCGCCTTGGGGGTCTCCTCCGGGTGGTCCAGCCACCAGTCGGCCAGCGACTCGCCCGCGCCGACCAGCCCGGCGGCCAGCGGCTCGGTCTGGCCCTCGGCGAAGGAGCCAACGCCCTGGGCCTGCGCCGCGTGCTCCAGCAGCAGCCCGATCACCGAGATGGCCCGCTTGCGGCCCGCGGTCAGCTCGGCGGCGAACGGCTCGCCCTGGGTGCCGGCCTGCCGGTGCAGCACCCGCCAGGAGTCCCGGTTCGCCTCGACGAAGGCGAAGAAGCCCTGGATGCCGCGCCACAGCTGCTCGCGCGGCGGCAGGCTCTCGTCCACCACGCCCGCGATGGCCTCCACCAGCCTGGTCGCCTCCCGCTGGATGCAGGCGGCGAACAGCTCCTCCTTGGCGCCGAGGTAGGCGTAGATCATCGGCTTGGAGATCCCGGCCACCTCGGAGATCTCGTCCATGGACGCGGCGTGGTACCCGCGCTGGGAGAACACCGCGACCGCGGCGTCCAGGATCTGGCGTTCCCGGACTGCCCTGGGCAGTCTTTTCGCGCGCGCGGGACGGTCACCGTTGGACTCAGCCCGGTTGTCGGTCATTGGCACCCCCATTGACGTAGCAGGAAGGGTACTCTTGTCAGCGAACCTACTCGAAAGTAGAGTTACTGCTCAGTAGGTAAGCGGGAGGTTTCCATGACGAACAGCGATCCGATCGCTGCCCTGAGCACGGTTGATCCCAAGAAGATCAGCAAGGAGGAGTTCGTCTCGCTCCTCTCCGCCGCCTCCGAAGTGGCCGGCAGTGGCGAGGCCGTCGACCTCAGCTCGATCGACCCGCACTCCTTCGCCCGCCTCATCTCCCGGGCCTCCAAGGACCAGATCGAGGCCGTGATGGCCCGCCCCGAGCTGCGGGTGCGGGTGCTGGACGAGGTCTTCCGCCGGATGGAAGTGCACTTCAAGGCGGAGAAGGCCGGTTCGGCCAGGGCGGTCGTGCACTGGCGGATCGCCAGCGGCGAGGACTACGAGCGCTACGAGACGGTCATCGCCGACGGCGCCTGCTCGGTGAACAAGGAGAACAAGGCCGAGCCCAGGGTGACCGTGACCCTCTCGCCGGCCGAGTTCCTCAAGCTCGCCTCCGGCAACGGCTCCGCCCCGGTGATGTTCATGACCGGAAAGATCAAGGTCAAGGGCGACCTCGGTTTCGCCGCGGGCCTTTCGAACCTGTTCAGCATCCCCAAGGCGTGAGGGAGAACCGCCCGTGACCTTCTCACTGGAACTGAACGAGGAACAGCGCGACCTCCGTGACTGGGTGCACGGGTTCGCCGCCGACTCCGTTCGGCCAGCCGCCGCCGAATGGGACGAGCGGGAGGAGACGCCCTGGCCGCTGATCCAGGAGGCGGCCAAGATCGGGCTGTACAACTTCGAGTCGCTGGCCACCTTCTACGCCGACCCCACCGGGCTCTCCCTGCCGATCGTGCTGGAGGAGCTGTTCTGGGGCGACGCGGGCATCGGCCTGGCGATCTTCGGCACGAACCTGGCGGTCGCCGGGATCTTCGCCGCGGGCACGCCGGAGCAGTTCGTGGAGTGGGTCCCGCAGTGCTTCGGCGACGTGGACGACCCCAAGGTGGCCGCGTTCTGCTCCTCCGAGCCGGAAGCGGGCTCGGACGTCTCGGCCATGCGCACCCGCGCGGTCTACGACGAGGCCAAGGACGAGTGGGTGCTCAACGGCCAGAAGGCCTGGGCCACCAACGGCGGCATCGCCAACGTGCACGTGGTGCAGGCCGTGGTGGACAAGGAGCTGGGCTCCAGGGGCCAGGCCGCGTTCATCGTGCCGCCCGGCACCGAGGGCCTGGTGGCCACCAAGAAGATCAAGAAGCACGGCCTGCGCGCCTCGCACACCGCCGACGTCTTCCTGGACGACGTGCGGGTGCCCGGCAGCTGCCTGCTGGGCGGCAAGGACAAGCTGGACGAGAAGCTGGCCAGGGCCCGCGAGGGCAAGAAGGCCGGCGCCCAGGCCGCGATGAAGACCTTCGAGCTGACCCGCCCGCCGGTGGGCGCGATGGCCATCGGCATCGCCAGGGCGGCGTATGAGTACGCGCTGGACTACGCCAAGCAGCGGGTCACCTTCGGCCGCCCGATCATCGAGAACCAGTCCATCGCCTTCACCCTGGCCGACATGAAGATGGAGATCGACGCGGCCCGCCTGCTGGTCTGGCGCGCGGCCTGGATGGGCCGCAACGAGGCCAAGTTCGACGCGGCCGAGGGCTCGATGTCCAAGCTGAAGGCCGGCGAGGTCGCGGTCTGGGCCACCGAGCGCGCGATCCAGATCCTGGGCGGCAACGGCTACACCCGCGAGCACCCGGTGGAGCGCTGGCACCGGGACAGCAAGATCTTCACCATCTTCGAGGGCACCAGCGAGATCCAGCGCCTGGTCATCTCCAGGGCGATCTCGGGAATGCACATCCGCTAGACCCCGGCCGGGAGGACGTGGCCCCCTCCCAGGCCGAAACCACGAAGCCCGGCTTCCCGGCAGGAGCCGGGCTTCGTGTTGTCAGTCGCTGTGCAAGCTGGCCATGAACGGGCAGCCGACCAAGCGCCGCAGCTCAAGGGACAGCTCGTGCGGAGTGGTCACCGACTTGGAGAAGGCCAGTCGCACGTCGTGGTCCCCGTCGGCGGCCTCCACCCGCAGCCGCAGCCCGAGCCGGTCCAGGCCCAGCGGCCGGACGTGGCCGCCGCGCAGTTGTTCCGGGATGTGCCGGGCGAGCAGGTCCACCACGTCGCGGTGGGAGAGCTCCAGGTGCCGCAGCCAGTCGTCCTCCATCAGGCAGAACGGGTCCGGCGTGGCCGCGGCGAACTCCTGCGGGGTGAGCGAGCAGGTGCCCTCGGCGTCGGCCAGCACCAGCGAGGCGGGCACCAGGCGCAGCATGGTCGCGCCGTGGCCGACGTCCAGCAGCCGGGGGTCCGGCCGGGTGGCGGCCACCGAGAGCGCCTCGGCCCTGGCCCCGCGCTCGTCCAGGGCCTGCAGGAAGCCGGTGATCCACAGCAGTCCGCGCACCGGCTCGCGCAGGCGCACCGGCGCCGGGTCGGTCAGCTCGACCATCGCGGTCAGCTCACCGTGCGGCGCCTGCCAGGCCAGACCGACCAGCTCGTGGTCCTCGTCCAGCAGCAGCGAGGCCGACCCGTCCGCGTGCACGTGGTGCAGCAGCGGTTCCACCCGGGGCGTGTCGCCGTCGACGGCAGGCATCAGCACCGCCTTGCCGCCCCGGACACCCATGGTCCGGGCCCGCTCTGCGGCTCCCGGCATCGGCGGGCGACGACTCTTGGTCTCCACGGATCACCTCCAACTTAGGCAAGGCTAACTTGAGTTGCCGTCGGAGGAAAGTCAGCCGACCGAGGGACCTCTCTATCCTGGCCAGGTGCAACCCGCCTCGTCCGCCATCGTCGCCCAACCGGTGACCGACCGGCCCGCCATCGAGGACGCCCTGGCCGTGGGCATCCGCGACTACCAGCAGACGCTGGTGCGCGCCCCGCTGGGCGGGATCGCCCTGTGCGCCGCGCTCGGTGGGGTGCTGTACCTGCTCGGGATCACCCCGGTGGCCTGGGTGGCCGCGCTGGGCGGGGCCGCGCTGCTGCTGGTGCTGCAGGTGGTGCTGGTGATCTGGCTCGTCCCGCAGAACCGCGCGGCCAAGGAGCTGATGACCGCGCAGGCCTGGCGTCAGGTGCACGCCGAGGTGCTCGGCCTGGACGGCAGGCACTTCGTGGTCGAGGCCGAGGGCAGGCGGCTGCGCGTCCAGGAGATGGGCGGCCGGGTGGCGCACCTGGTGGTCCGGCACACCGGCCGGTTGTGGCTGGTCGGCCCGGACGAGGCCGGACTGGTGCTGGCCCGGATCGAGGGTCCCGGCACGCCCCTGTTCGGCAAGGTGACCACCGAGACCGGCGCACCGGTGACGCCGGAGCCCGAGCAGGCGGACGGCACCGCGGCGGCCGACCCGGTCAGCGTGGCCTGGGCCGGCGTGCTGGCGCGGGCGATCAACTATCGGATCTGGCCGGACGTGGCCGCCTTCGTCCTGGTGGTGCTGGTCATGCTGGGTTTCCTGCTGGTGCAGGGCATCAGCACGGGCAGCGTCGTGGCCAGCGTGCTCATGGTGGCCATCGCCGTCCCGCTGTGCCTGCGCCGCCACCTGAAGGCCCGCCGCCGGTTCCGGCCCTGGACCAGACTGCCCGAACTGCTGCATGCCGGGCCGTGGCAGCCGGTGGGCATCACCCTGGTCCCGGCTCAGCTCGGACCGCTGGGCGGCAACGCGCACGGCGTGATCCGGCTGGCCAGTGGCGTGGACCTGCCGATCCAGCTGCCGGACGCCGGTCTGGACCTGGTCGGCAACATCCAGGCCATGGGCGGACTCTGGGTGGCCGGTGATCCGGTGCCCGGCAAGGTGTTCGCGGTCGGCTACCCCGGCTACCCCATCCTCGGCCTGGCCACCTTCAACCCCGGCATGACCCAGCTCTAAGCGCCGACCTGGATGCCCTCGGCCTCGGCCCAGGCCGCCACGTCCTCCTTGCGCAGCGCGGTGGCCAGCAGGTCCGGGAACAGGTCAGGGGTGCAGGCGAAGGCGGGCGCGCCGAGGGCGGAGAGCTGGGCGGCCAGCTCGTGGTCGTAGGCCGGTTTGCCGCTGTCGGACAGGGCCAGCAGCACCACCACGGTGACCCCGCTGGCCACCAGGTCGCGGACCCGGCGTTGCAGCTCACCGGCCACGCCGCCCTCGTACAGGTCGCTGATCAGCACCAGCACCGTGTCGGCTGGGCGGCGGATGTGCTGCTGGGCGTAGGCCATCGCCCGGTTGATGTCGGTGCCGCCGCCGAGCTGGGTGGAGAACAGCAGGTCCACCGGGTCGTCCAGCTCCTCGGTCAGGTCGGCGACCTCGGTGTCGAAGACCACCAGCCGGGTGTGCACCGAGCGCAGCGAGGCCAGGGTGGCGCCGAAGACCGCGGCGTAGACCACCGACTCGGCCATCGAGCCGGACTGGTCCACCAGCAGCAGCACGTCCTTGAGCGCGGAGCTGCGGCTGCGCCGCTGGGCGCCGATGAGCTGGTCCACCACCACGGTGCGCTGCGCGGGCTGGTAGTGGCGCAGGTTGGCCTTGATGGTCGCGTCCCAGTCCACATCGGACAGTCGCGGCCTGCGGGTGCGCCTGGCCCGGTCCACCGCGCCGGTGACCGCGGCGATCAGCTTCTCGGCCAGCTTCTTCTCGATCTCCTCGACCACCTTGCGCACCACCAGCCGCGCGGTCTCCTTGGTACGCGCGGGAATCGCCCTGGACAGCGACACCAGGGTGCCGACCAGCCGGACGTCCGGCTCCACAGTGGACAGCAGCTCCGGTTCCAGCAGCAGCTTGGTCAGGCCCAGCCGCTCCACCGCGTCCCGCTGCATCACCTGCACCACCGAGGCCGGGAAGTAGGTGCGCACATCGCCCAGCCAGCGGTGCAGCACCGGCGCGCTGGAGCTGAGCCCACCGCTGCGCTTGCCCTCGCCCTCCCCCGGCATGGTCTGCCCGCCACCGCCGTAGAGCGCGGTCAGCGCCGCGTCCCGCCGCCGGTCGTCGGCGTCCAGGTCGCCCAGCTCGTTGGCCGCCGGGCCGAGCAGCAGCCGCCAGCGGCGCAGCCGTTCCGCCTCGCTCATCGGGTGCCCGCCCTTCGGTACAGCTCGCGCACGTAGCCGGTGAGCCGGTCGGCCCGCCCGGCGTCCCAGTCGGTGTCCACGGCCGCGCTCCGGCCCGCGCCCGCGGCGATCCGCTCGGCCAGGGTGCGGCGTTCCGGGCCGCTGAAGGTGCCCACCGCGCGCCGCAGCAGCGGCAGCGCGTCCTCGAACGCCTCGCCGGACAGGCCGGAGAGCCAGCCGTCCACCAGGCCGAGCAGCCGGGTGTCCGCGGCCAGCAGCGCGGCCGAGCCGTGCAGGAACCCGGCCACGAACGCCGCGGCCGCCGCCGCGGCCCCGCCCGGCGAGACCGCGCGGTGCAGCCGGGCGGCCACCGCCTCGGTGTCCAGCCGCCCGGACTCCCACAGCAGCCGGCAGGCCCGTCCGGTGGGCAGCCCGTGCCCGGACTTGGCCGCGTCCCGCGCGCCCAGCTCGACCAGCCGCCGCAGCGCCTCCCACCAGGTCGCGGCGTGCTCCTCGTCGGCGGCCAGCCGCACCGCCTCATGTGCTCCGTCCACAGTGGACAGTGTGTGGGCCGCGGTCTCGTCGTCGATGTTCAGGCAGGCCATCGGCAACCCGACCGCGCCGCGGGCGAGCAGCCCGTGCAGCGCGGTGCGCAACAGCTCCGGGTCGGTGCCGCGGACCGAGCCGTAGCGGACCGTGCGGGCCAGCGCGGGCAGCGCGGTGAGCAGCTCGATCGCGTCGGTGGCCGCGGCCGCGCACCGGTCCAGCGCGGCCCGCCCGGCCAGCACCGCCGCCGGCAGCTCGGCGCCGACCGCGGTGTCCAGCAGCTGGGCCGCCTCGGCCACCGTCGGCAGCTCCGCCGAGCCGGTGACCAGCACCTGGCTCGCCGCCGACTCGACCGTCGTGCCGTGCCGGGCGGCCGCGGCCAGCGCCACCGCCAGGCCCGGGTCCCAGCGCAGCGTCCAGCCCTCGGTGAAGGTGCCCAGCCCGCCGGTCTCCTCCGGCTCGCCCCACGGCACCTCCAGCACCCGCAACCGCCGCAACAGCTTCGAGCGCTCCCGGTCGATGTCCTTGCGCAGGTCCAGCCGCAGGTTCCGCTCGGCGGCCTCCGGGGCCAGCCGCAGCCGCCGCTGCAACCGGGCCAGGTCCGCGGCCAGCGGCGAGCGCGGCACCTTCTCCCCGACCGCGCCCAGCTCCTCGCCGACGACCAGCCGCTCCCGCACCAGCTTCAGCCCCACGTCGTCCCCGCCGCAGAGCACCGCCAGGGTCGCCTCGGTGACCTCGGCCAGCCCCGGCGAGGGCCGCCCGCGCAGCGCGGCCAGCGTCTCGGCCAGCCGCACCGCCTCCACCGCACTGGCCGTGGAGGCGGGCAGTCCCTGTTCCCGCAACACCTGCGCGGTGCGCGCCAGCCAGCGCGGCACCACATCGCCCGCCTCGGCCCGCTCCCACAGGTGCGCGTACCAGCCCGGCGAGTCCACCCCCGCGCCGTAGCCGGAGGTGGCCGCCAGCCGCCCGTGGCTCCACGGCACCCAGCTGCCGGAGACCTTCAGCCTCGGCTGCCCGCGCAGCAGCGCCGCGTCCGCGGTCGCGGCCGGAAGCTGTTGCAGCGCGGGCACGTGCCACGCCCCGCAGACCACCGCGACCGGCCCTTCGGTGTCCTTCAGCGCCTTCCGCAGGTTCTGCCGCATGGCCGCCTCACGCCGCAGCGTGTGCTCGTCCACGGTGTCGGCGAACTCCTCGCGCAGTGCGCCCATCGCCTCGGCCACCGCGGCGGCCAGGCCGAGCGGGTCGGCCGAGGAGTGCTCGACCACGTCCTCCCACCAGCGTTCCGGGTCGTCGAACCCGGCCGCCTCGGCCAGCACCGCCAGCGGGTCGACCGCGACCTTCCGCTCCGCCGGCGGGTTTGCCGCCCTGGCCAGGGACATCGCCGCGGGCAGGTCGAAGAACCGGGTCGACGCGCCGTGCTCGGCGCCCCAGCTCAGCGCCTGCCACTCCGGGGAGAAGCGGGCGAACGGCCAGAACGAGGCGCTGGCCGGATCGGCCTCCTCGTGCAGCAGCAGCGCCACCGGCGGGGTCAGCTCCGGCACGTGCGCCAGCAGCGCGTCCCCCTCCGGCGGCCCCTCGATGAGGATCACCTCGGGCGACAACGCCGCCAGTGCGGCGCGCACCATCCGCGCCGAGCCGGGGCCGTGGTGCCGGATGCCGAGCAGGGTGACCCGGGCCGGCAGGGGCTGGGTCCGGGCCATCAGACGCCGAGCTCCCGGCAGGCCCGGTAGAGGTCCCGCCACTCGGCGCGTTCCCTGACCACGGCCTCCAGGTACTCCTGCCAGGCCGCCGCGTCCGACACCCGGTCCTTGACCACCGCGCCGAGCAGCCCGGCGGCCAGCTCGTCCGCGCCGACCACCCCGTCGCCGAAGTGCGCGGCCAGCGCCATCCCGCTGGTCACCACCGAGATCGCCTCGGCGGTGGACAGGCTGCCGCTGGGCTTCTTCAGCTGGGTGCGCCCGTCGGAGGTGCCCCCGTTGCGCAGCTCGCGGAAGATCCGCACCACCCGGCGCACCTCGGCCAGCGAGGGCGGCTCGGCGGGCAGCTGCAACGCCCGGCCCAGCTGCGCCGAGCGCTGCGCGACGATCTCCACCTCGGCGTCCTCGGTGGCCGGCGGCGGCAGCACCACCGTGTTGAACCGCCTGGCCAGCGCGGCCGACATCTGGTTCACGCCGCGGTCCCGGTCGTTCGCGGTGGCGATCACGGTGAACCCGGCGATCGCCTGCACCTGCTGGTTCAGCTCTGGCACCGGCAGCGCCTTCTCGCTGAGCACGGTGATCAGCGAGTCCTGCACCTCCGAGGGCATCCTGGTCAGCTCCTCGATCCTGGCCACCGCCCCGGTGCGCATCGCGCGCAGCACCGGCGAGGGCACCAGCGCGGCCTCGCTCGGCCCCTCGGCGATCAGCCGGGCGTAGTTCCAGCCGTAGCGGATCGAGTCCTCGCTGGTGCCCGCGGTGCCCTGCACGACGAGCGTGGAGTCGCCGCTGACCGCGGCCGCCAGGTGCTCGGACAGCCAGGACTTCGCCGTGCCCGGCACGCCGAGCAGCAGCAGCGCCCGGTCGGTGACCAGGGTGCCCACCGCGACCTCCACCAGCCGCCGGTCGCCGATGTACTTGGGCGTGATCACCGTGCCGTCCGGCAGCTTGCCGCCGAGCACGTAGCGCACCACGGCCTGTGGGGACATCCGCCAGCGCGGCGGGCGCGGGCGGTCGTCCGCCGCGGCGCAGGCGGCCAGCTCGGCGGCGTACTGCTCTTCGGCGCTGGGGCGGAGTGCGCCGCCGCCGTTCTCGGTCGTCACGCCGGGTCCTTCCGATCGTCGAGCGCACGGAACAGTTCGGTGCGCAGCTCCAGTACTGAGTGTTCGGCGCCGTGCTCGGGCCAGCGCAGGGTGATCCGCCGCCAGTGCCGGGTCAGCACGCCCAGGTCGCCGCGGCGCATCAGCAGCTCGGGCGGCCGCCCGGCCCGCCAGCGGCGGTCGCTCATCTCGGCGTAGCGGGCCAGCACCGCGCTGGTGGTCTCCGCGGGCCACGGGCCGGGCAGCCCGGCGCAGGCGTGGTCGAGCACGTCGTAGTTCCACCGGCCGACCAGCCCGGCCAGCGCCCGCGCGGCCAGCTCGCTGGGCAGCTCGGCGAGGATGTCCAGCAGGTCGGCCTGGGAGAGCACCTTGGCCACCGCGGGCAGCCAGCGCAGCGGGTCGGCCGAGCGCGGCAGCGCGGCGGCGATCCCCTTGAGCAGCATCGGCGCCCACGGCGAGGCTTGCAGCAGCTGTTCGGTGTCCGCGCCGAACAGTTCGAGGAACAGCTCCGGCGGCACCCCGCTGGCCGCGCCGAGCAGCCGTCCGCTCACCCCGCTCTCCAAGGTGCCCTCGCGCAACAGGTCCCGCACCTCGGCCGGCTCCGGTTCGCTGCCGTACGGGCCGTCCTCGCGCACGGTCAGCTCGCCGCGGGAGACGTGCAGCCCGGCCCGCAGCCGGGCCGCGGACCGTTCGGAGAGCGCCGACCCTGGCAGCAGCCGGAGCAGCCGCACGGCCTCGTTGTGCACCGCGCCGGCCCGGTCGTCCAGCGCGGCCTCCAGCAGCGGCTCGTCCGCGGCGCTGAGCCCGTCGGCCAGCGCGGTGACCAGCAGCCGCCGGTCCCCGGCCCGCCACAGCCCGGACCAGCCCTCGGTGATCAGCCGCCGCACCCCGGCCGGATCGGACAGCCGCGCCCAGCGCAGCCCCGCCTTCCGTTGTGGCAGCGGCAGGTCCAGCAGCTCGTTGAGGTCGGCCAGGCCCTCCGGCGTCTCCGGGGTGCCCGCCGCCCACGACCAGGACGGCCGCATCCCGGCCAGCCAGCGTCCGCGCGCGCCCAGCACCTCCACGATCTCCGGCCGGCAGCCGGTGCGCGCGGTGCCCGCGGCCAGCAGGTCCGGCAGCGCCCTCGGCGGCGCGATCCGGCCCGCGCGGGCCACCGCCAGGCACCACTCGGTGAGCAGGTGCGGGTCCTCCCAGGCCAGGATCTGGCTCAACAGCCCCGCGGTGCGGTCCGGCGCGACCGGCCTGCTCTCCGCCGGCGCGGGCGCCAGCACCTCGATGCCACCGGCCCGCGGCTGCTGCGCGCCGTGCCTGGCCAGCCCGAGCGCGGCGCAGTCGGCCAGCAGCTCTTCACCGTCCACAGTGGACCTGGTCGCGCCGACCAGCAGGCGCTGCACCGTTTCCTGCCACCCGGTCACGCCAGCACCACCGGAGCCTGACCCGGTTCGGCGGCCGCACCCAGGGTCAGCGTCCAGCCGTTCCACAGGCACACCGCGTCGAAGGCGGCCCCGCCGTGCAGCGCCAGCGCCCGGTCCACCGCGCTGTCCTGGCGCACCGGCAGCCACCGGTCCTCGGCGTCCACCAGCCCGTGCTCGTGCCCGGCCAGGCCGAGCCGGACCCGCTGGCAGCCCAGCGGATGCCTGCGCTGCCACGGATCGGCCACCAGCGCCGGTTCCAGCCCGGCCAGTGCCGCCGCCCAGGTCTCCGGCAGCTCGATCGCCTCGGCCGCGCGCACCTCGCCCACGTCCCCCACCGCCATCCGCCGGGGGATCCCGGCCGGATACGGGTACAGCGTGCCCTCGAACTCCCCGCCCACCGGCAGCGCCGGTCCGATGCCGGGCCCGCCGAGCACCCCGTGCCGCAGCACGGTCACCCACTCCCGCCGCTGGCGTGCCCAGGCCCACTGCTGCACGGTACGGATCCGCCCGTCGTCGGAGTCCCGCAGCAGCAGCGGCACCCAGCGGTCCGACCAGCCCTCGCCCGCGCGCACCTCGTCCTCGCGCACGGTGAACCCGAGCCGCCGCCGCACCACCGCGGCGAGTTCTTCCGGCGGGTCCGGCGCGACCGTGGCCAGCAGGTGCAGCCCGCCGATCCGGTCCGCGGCCACCTCGGCCCAGCGCCGTCCACCGGCCCGGACCACCGCGGACAGCTCGGTGATCGACTCGGCCAGTCCGGGCGCCTTGGCGTCCACCATCCTGGCCGAGGACATCCGCCACCACTCCGGCTCCCGCGAGGGCAGCCCGGCGATGCCACCGGCGGCCAGGTCGGCCAGCCACTCGCGCAGCCCGCTCACCCCGGCCTGCACCGCGGCCGCCCGCTTGGCCGCGGTCCGCTCGGCCGCCGCCGCCCGCCGCTGGACCGCCTCCGCGGAGGTGTCCAGCTCGGTGGGCGCGGTCCGCGACTCCCGCTTGGCCAGCCACTCCCCTGCCCACTGCAACGGCACGCCCGGCTCCACCTTGTCCAGCGCGTGCAGCAGCTGGAGGGCCAGCGCGTGCTTGCACGGGAACTTCCGGGATGGGCAGGAGCACTTGGCCGCGCGGTCGGTCAGGTCGACGCACACCTGGTACGGCTTGCTGCCGCTGCCCCGGCACAGTCCCCAGAGCAGCCGCTCGTCCCGCCCCAGCCAGTCCCAGCCGGCCAGGGCGGTCAGCTTGGCCGCGCTGGCCGCGACCTGCTGGTCGGGCGCCAGCGCCAGCACCGCGTCGACATCCACGGACCGAACCCTATGGCCCCGCCCTGACAGTCCGTCCCCTTCCGCACACGCTGCGAAAGGGAACGGACGGTATCCGTTTTCCTCAGGTCCAGTCGGGTCCGCGCCTGGCCCAGGACCAGGCGTAGCGCGGGTCCTCGCAGTCCTGCGCGGCCTCGCCCAGCTCCAGCGGCCGGAAGGTGTCCACCATGACCGCGGTCTCGTCGAAGTAGTCCGCCCCCAGGGACGCCTCGACGGCGCCCGGCTGCGGCCCGTGCGTGCAGCCGGAGGGGTGCAGCGACATCGACCCGATGCCGATCCCGGAGCCCTTGCGCGCCTCGTAGTTGCCGCCGACGTAGAACATCAGCTCGTCGGAGTCCACGTTCGCGTGGTTGTAGGGCACCGGCACCGCGAGCGGGTGGTAGTCGACCTTGCGCGGGCAGAACGAGCAGACCACGAAGTTCGGGCCCTCGAAGGTCTGGTGCACCGGCGGCGGCTGGTGCACCCGGCCGGTGATCGGCTCGAAGTCGCGGATGTTGAACGCCCACGGGTACAGGCAGCCGTCCCAGCCGACCACGTCGAACGGGTGGTTGGCGTAGGTGAACCTGGTCAGCCCGGTGCGGTGCCGGACCAGCACCTCCACGTCGGTGCCCTCGACCAGCAGCGGCTCGGTCGGCCCGCGCTGGTCCCGCTCGCAGTAGGGCGCGTGCTCCAGGAACTGGCCCTTGTTCGACAGGTAGCGCTTGGGCGGCCCGATGTGCCCGGTGGCCTCCAGCACGAGCAGCCGGAGCTGTTCGCCGCCCTGGGGCACGACCCGGTAGGTGCAGGAGGTCGGGATGACCACGTAGTCGCCGTCGGCCACTTCCAGCGGGCCGTAGATGGTCTCGATCACCGCGGTGCCGGTCTGCACGTAGAGCAGCTCGTCACCGAAGGCGTTGCGGTAGAGCGGGCTGGCCGTGGTCGGCGCGGTGAAGCAGATCGCGACGTCGGCGTTGCCGAACAGCAGCCGCCGTCCGGTGACCGCGTCCACCTCGGCTGGGGCGTCCCACTTCAGCTCCTGGGTGCGGAAGTGCCGGGGCTTGAGCGGCTGGTTGGCCGTGGTCGTGCCCCGCCACTCGGCCACGACCTCGGCGTTCACGATCGCGGTCGGCAGGTGCCGGTGGTAGAGCAGGGCCGAGTCGGAGGAGAAACCCTCCACGCCCATCAGCTCTTCGGCGTACAGCTTGCCGTCCGGATCGCGGAACTGGGTGTGGCGCTTTTGGGGGATCGAACCCACCGCGCGGTAGTAAGGCATTGCTCCCTCCGGGTGTTCGGAGACCGGACATTTTTGTTCGGTTCCGTGGACACCACTAGCGTGTCAGCCGTGTCAAGCGTCGCTGAGCTCCGTGCGCCCGGTCCGCGCGGTACACCGCCCCTGCTCGCAAGGCTGGTCGACGACGCGGCGTTGTTCCCACCGGGCAACGCCCCGATGGCGGACGCGCTGCGCAACCACCTGCAGGCCAGGACCGAGTCCTGGGCCGGCGTGGTGGGCCTTTTCCTGTGCAATGCCTCCAGGCTGCCTGAGCTGATCACCGAGCTGATCAAGATCAAACCGGTGAAGCCGGTGGGTCTGTCACTGGTGATCGACACCGGTCTGAGCGCGGTGCCCAAGGCCATCTCCATCGTCGAGTCCCGCACCGAGCTGCTCGCCCTGCGCATGGTCGAGATGCCCGCGCCGTCGGAAGTCGACGACGTGTGGCTGGAACGCGTCTCGGAGTTCGTGCCCGAGGACGTGATCCGGGTCATCGAGCCCAGGCGCCCAAGTCAGAACACCGAGGCCGGCACCAGCAGCGAGTGGCTGGACAGCGTGCGGCGGGTGGCCGAACACGGCAGCTGGCCGAAGCTGCGCTGCGGCGGCCAGACGCCGGAGGCCTTCCCCAGCGTGGACGAGGTCGCCGACTTCCTCACCGTGGCCAGCACCACCGGCGTGCCGTTCAAGGCCACCGCCGGGCTGCACAACGCGCTGCGGCACCGGGACGAGGAGACCGGGTTCAACCACCACGGCTTCCTGAACCTGCTGGTCGCCACCGCCCGCACGCTCTCCGGCAAGGACGCTCGGGAGGCGCTGACCAGCGACGACCCCGAGGCGCTCGCCGCAGAGGCCAAGGCGCTGCCGGAGGCCGCCGCGCACGCCGTGCGCGGGGTGTTCGCCTCCTACGGCTCCTGTTCGCTGACCGAACCGGTCGAGGACCTGGAAGGGCTGGGCCTGTTGTGAGCTGGATCGAGGACCCGGCCTTCGCCGCGCACGAGCCGTTCGGGCCGCAGACCCTGCCCTACGGCGTGGTCGACGCCGGCTCCGGTCCGGTGGTCGCGGTCAGGGTGGGCGACCATGCCCTTCCGCTGCGCTCACTGGACCTGGGGGAGCGCCTGGCGCCCCTGGTGGCCGGGGAGACCCTGGACGACCTGCTGGCCGCCGGACGGCCGTTGTGGAGCGAACTGCGGGCCAGGCTGACCGAGCTGGTCGACCTGCCGGCCACGCCCAGCGGCGCGGAGCTGCTGCCGCTGGCCTCGGTGACCCCGCTGCTGCCGTTCCGGGTCGGCGACTACGTGGACTTCTACTCCTCGCGGCACCACGCGGAGAACGTCGGCCGGATCTTCCGCCCCGACGGCGACCCGCTGCTGCCGAACTGGACCCACCTGCCGGTCGGCTACCACGGCCGCGCGGGCACCGTGGTGGTCTCCGGCACCGAGGTGGTCCGCCCGCACGGCCAGAGCCGCCCGCCGGGCGCCGACGCGCCGGGCTTCGGGCCGAGCAAGCGCCTGGACATCGAGGCCGAGGTCGGCTTCGTCTGCGGCGGCCCGGTGGCCGCCAGGGTGCCCACCGCCGCGGCGGCCGAGCACCTCTTCGGCGTGGTGCTGCTCAACGACTGGTCCGCCCGGGACATCCAGGCCTGGGAGTACGTGCCGCTGGGCCCGTTCCTGGGCAAGTCCTTCCTCACCTCGATCTCGGCCTGGATCACCCCGCTGGAGGCATTCAGCAACGCCAGGGTGCCCACCCCGCCCGCGCCGAACCCGCTGCTGGACTACCTGGCCGAGGACCAGCCCTGGGGTCTTGACCTGCGCCTGGAGGTGCACTGGAACGGCACCCTGGTCGCCGAGCCGCCGTTCCGGGACATGTCCTGGTCCGCGGCCCAGCAGCTGGCGCACATGACGGTCAACGGCGCCACCGTGCGACCGGGCGACCTGTTCGGCTCCGGCACGGTCTCCGGGCCGGAGAAGCGCCAGCGGGGTAGCTTCCTGGAACTGTCCTGGGGCGGCAAGGAGCCGATCACCCTGGCCGACGGCACGGAACGCAGCTTCCTGGCAGACGGCGACACGGTGGTGCTCACCGCCACCGCGCCCGGCCCCGGCGGCTCGCTGGTGGGCCTGAGCGAGGTCACCGGCACCGTGGTCAGCGGAGAGTAGGAGCGGGAATGGGAGCGGTGCCCGGAGCGGCCAGGGAGAGCTCACTCACCCTGGAACGCGGGCTCGCCCTGCTCCAGGCGGTGGCCGACGCGGACACCGAGGCCCCCAGCATCAGCGACCTGGCCACCGCCATCGGCGCCAGCCGAGCAGCCATCTACCGCCTACTGGGCCCCCTCCAGGCGCGAGGCCTGGTCCGCCGCGAAGGCTCCCGGGTCCGCCTGGGCCTGGGCGTCCTCCAACTGGCGGGCCGGGTCCTCCCCCAACTCCGCTTTGCCGCCCTCCCAGCCCTGCGCGGCCTGGCCGAGAAGATCGGCGCCACCGCCCACCTCACGGTCGTGCACGGCAACGAAGCCCAAGCCGTAGCCGTCGTCGAACCCTCCTGGACCGCCTACCACGTCGCCTACCGGGTAGGCACCCGCCACCCCATCCAGCGCGGAGCCGCGGGCCGCGCCATCGCCCTGCCCCCCGAAGGCCCCGAATGGGTCGCCAGCTCCGGCGAGCTCCAAGCCGGCGCCCACGGCGTCGCCGCCCCCGTCCGCGCCGTCCCCGGCCTGCAAGCCAGCGTCGGCGTGGTCTCCTTCGAACCCCTCAAGGCCGACGAGGTGGGCCCGCACGTGGTCGCCGCCGCCGCAGCGGTCGCCGTCGCCCTGCGCTGACCCCCACCCTGGTGTAGGCTGAGGCCAGAGCTGGTCGGTCCGCGGACGCGGCCAGAAGTGAGCCGGGGAACGAGCCTGAGGGAAATCAGGACCCCCGGCTTCGCGCTATCTGGGGGCAAATTCGGTGATCTCGATCAGATGCGCCCCGTTGATGATCTCCCACGGCTTCGGCTCACTGTGCCTGGTCGCCGCCACATAGGACGAGGCGACGAAGTCCGCGGTCCACAGCAGAGCGAACTCCTTGCCCGCGTGGTCCAGCCGAAGTCCGGCACTGACCTGCCGCGCCATGCGCAACCGGTTGAGCGTGCGCCGGTCGAACCGGTCACCACCGGCCCGGCTCTCCAGCACGACATGCCCGACCCGCTCCACGTGCTGCAACCGAGGCAGCAGATCGCAGAGCAACCGCGCCCGCGCCTTCTCCTGCCCACTGTCGGTGGTCGAGGTGGTGGCGATGACCGCGCCATGCAGCGGCAGCGTCGCGAGCACCTCGGCAATGACCACCCGACGATCCCGGGTCTCGTTCCGGAAGTGCAGCGGGTCCTTCTCGCACAACGCGGTGAGCGCGGTGGTGATCGTGGCGTGGTCGTCGCTGTGGCTCAGTACTGCGGCGACGACGTAGAGCCGCCTGCCGTCCGGGAGACGGGCGGCGGCTTCGTCGACGTGGCGGTGCGCAGGGCAGCCAGGCGCAGGCCCCGCCGCGATCCCGGGTGAAACCGGTCACCGGGACCTTGGTCCCGCCACTGGGGGACCCTCGGCGGGACGAGAGGGGACCCCTGTACCTGCTGTTCAGCGCCGGTACGCGGAAGGCTGGCAGCCGTGGAGGTCCTCGACATCGCACGGTGGCAGTTCGGTATCACCACCGTCTACCACTTCCTGATGGTGCCGCTCACCATCGGTCTGTCGCTGCTGGTGGCAGGCATGCAGACGGCCTGGCACCGGACCGGGAACCCCAAGTACCTGGCGATGACCAAGTTCTGGGGCAAGCTGATGCTGATCAACTTCGCCATGGGCGTGGTGACCGGCATCGTGCAGGAGTTCCAGTTCGGCATGTCCTGGAGCGAGTACTCGCGGTTCGTCGGCGATGTGTTCGGCTCGTTGCTGGCGATCGAGGGGCTGGTGGCCTTCTTCGTCGAGTCGACCTTCCTCGGGCTGTGGATCTTCGGCTGGTCCCGGCTGCCCAAGCGGGTGCACCTGGCCTGCATCTGGGCCGCCTCGCTGGCCACGGTCGCCTCGGCCTACTTCATCCTCTCCGCCAACTCCTGGATGCAGCACCCGGTCGGCGCGATCCTCGGCCCCAACGGCCGCCCGCAGCTGCGCTCGATCGGCGACCTGCTGACCAACTCGACCGTGCTGGCGGCCTTCCCGCACACCATGTTCGGCGCGCTCGCGGTGGCCGCCGCGCTGCTGGTCGGCGTCTCGGTGTGGCACCTGGCCCGGCGGGCGGGCACCGACACGCCGGTGTGGCGGGCCTCGGTCAAGCTCGGTGGCTGGGTCGGGGTGGTCGCCTTCGCCGGGGTCGCGCTCACCGGTGACCTCCAGTCGAAGCTGATGTTCGAGCAGCAGCCGATGAAGATGGCCGCGGCCGAAGCCCTGTGCCACACCGAGAAACCCGCCGGGTTCTCCATCTTCGCGATCGGCGACGTGACCCGCCCGGACTGCGAGAACGTCAAGAGCATCACCGTGCCCGCGCTGCTGTCCTTCCTGGCCAACAGCGATCTCGACTCCGAGGTCAAGGGCGTGGAGGACCTGGTCAAGATCTACAAAGCCAAGTACGGCGAGAACTACCCGGACGACCCGAGGATGGGTTCCTTCGCGGGCAAGCCGATCGAGTACGTGCCCAACCTGCCGGTCACCTACTGGGGCTTCCGGCTGATGATCGGCTTCGGCGCGCTGGCCGCGCTCGCCTCGGCCGCGGCGCTGTGGCTGACCCGCAAGGGCCGCATGCCCAACGGGCGCTGGTTCGTCTGGGCGGCGCTCGGCGGGATCGCGACCCCGTTCCTGGCCAACAGCTTCGGCTGGATCTTCACCGAGATGGGCCGCCAGCCGTTCGTGGTGGTGCCCAACCCCAGCGGGGTGGACGGGGTGTGGATGTACACCGCGCAGGCGGTCTCGGCGATCAGCTCGACCGAGGCGCTGATCTCGCTGATCTCGCTGACCACGCTCTACGGGGTGCTCGCCGCGGTCGAGTTCTTCCTGATCCGCCGCTACGCGATGGCCGGTGTCGCCGGGGTGATGCCACCGAAACCCGAGGAGCCGGACGAGGACGAGAAGAAGTCCGAAGACGTCCTGGCCTTCGCCTACTAGGAGTGTCCACAGTGGAACTCTCGACCGTCTGGTTCGTCCTCATCGCCCTGCTGTGGTTCGGCTACCTGTTCCTGGAGGGCTTCGACTTCGGCGTGGGCATGCTGCTCGGCGTGCTCGGCCGCACCGAGACCGAGCGCCGGGTCATGGTCAACACCATCGGCCCGGTCTGGGACGGCAACGAGGTGTGGATGATCGTCGCGGTCGGCGCGACCTTCGCCGCCTTCCCGTCCTGGTACGCCTCGCTGCTCTCCGGCGCGTTCCTGCCGATCCTGGTGATCCTGCTGGCGCTGATCGGGCGCGGGGTGGCCTTCGAGTACCGCGGCAAGGTGGACAGCGCGCGCTGGCGGCGCAACTGGGACCGGGTGATCTTCCTCGGCTCCTGGCTGCCGCCGCTGGGCTGGGGGCTGGTGCTCACCGCGACCGTGGTGGGCCTGCCCATCAACGCCCGCGGTGACCTGGTCGGCGGCCCGATCGCCTTGCTGCGCTGGGAAACCCTGCTCGGCGCGCTGGCGGTGGCCGGGTTCAGCCTGGTGCACGGCGCGGTGTTCACCGCGTTGAAGACCGAGGGCGCGATCCGGGCCAGGGCACGGCGGCTGGCGCTCGGTGTCGGCCCGATCGCGTTGCTGCCGCTGGCCGGGCTGCTCGGCTTCTCGGTGCTGGGCGGGGCGGTCGTGCTGGTGCTGGCCGGGCTCGCGCTGTGGCGGCTCTGGCTGGAACGCGAGGGCCAGGCCTTCCTGCTGCTCGGCGCGCTGGCCGCGGCCGCGGTGGCCACCCTGTTCGGCTCGCTGTACCCGGACGTTCTTCCGTCCACATTGGACACCGCGTTCTCGCTCACCGTGGCCAACGCCTCGGCCAGCCCGTACACGCTGACCGTGATGACCTGGGTGGCCGCCTTCGGCACCCCCGCGGTGCTGGCCTACCAGGCCTGGACGTACTGGGTGTTCCGGCAGCGCATCGGCACCCGGCACATCCCGGCGGTGCACGCGCCATGAGGACTCGCGGCCCGCTGGGCGCCCTGCCCGCGCTGTCCCGCTCGGCCCGCCGCGCGCTGGCGGTGACCGCGCTGCTGGCCGCGCTCACCGCGGTCGCGCTGGTCGCCCAGGCCTGGGGACTGGCCACCGCGCTGGCCGCGATCGTTGGCGGCCGGTTCGAGGTGGCCACCCCGCTCACCGTGCTGGCCGTCGCGGTGGCCGCCCGCGCGGTCCTGGCCTGGGGCACCGAGACCGTCGCCGCCCGCGCCGCCGCCGGCGCCAAGGAGGAGCTGCGCACCGCGCTGCTCGGCCAGGCGCTGCGGCTGGGCCCGGAGTGGATCGCCGACCCGGCGCGCTCCGGCGGCCCGGCCGCGCTGACCGCCTTGGCCACCAAGGGCCTGGACGCCCTGGACGACTACTTCACCCGCTACCTGCCCGCGCTGGTCACCGTCGCGGTCGCGCCGCCGCTGGTGGGCGCCGCGATCCTGTGGGCGGACTGGCCGTCCGCACTGGTCATCGCGGTGACCGTGCCGCTGCTGCCGCTGTTCGCGATCCTCATCGGCGGCTACACCGCGGAGGTGGCGGCCAAGGCCGCGGACGCCACGCTGCGGCTGTCCAGCCACGCCGCCGAGCTCATCCGCGCGCTGCCGGTGCTGACCGCGTTCCGCCGCGCCGAGGCCCAGGCCGAGTCGATCCGCCGGGTCGGCGAGGCACACCGCAAGGCGGTCGGGAGCACACTGCGGGTGGCCTTCACCTCCGCGCTGGCGCTGGAACTGCTGGCCACACTGTCGGTGGCGCTGGTCGCGGTGCTCATCGGCACCCGGCTGGCCGCGGGCGGGCTGACCCTGGAGATCGGGCTGCTGGTGCTGATCCTGGCCCCCGAGTGCTACCAGGCCATCCGCGCGGTCGGCGCCGCGCACCACGCCAGCGAGGACGGCATGGAGGTGGTGCGCAGGGTGGCCAAGGTGCTGGCCGAACCCGCGCCCGCCGCCGGCGCGCGCCCGGCAGGCCGCGGCCGGGTGTTCGTGGCCGGCCTGCACGTGCGCCGCCGCGACCGGGACGCCCCCGACGGCCTGTCCTTCTCGGTCGCCCCCGGCGAGCTGGTGCGCCTGGACAGCCCGAGCGGCACCGGCAAGTCCACCACGCTGGCCGTGCTGCTCGGCTTCCGCGCACCCGACCGCGGCCGGATCACCGTCGACGGCGTCGACCTGTCCGAAGTGGACGGACAGGACTGGCGGCGGCAGCTCGCCTGGGTGCCGCAGCGACCGCAGTTCGCCGCCGACTCGGCCACCGCCGAACTGACCGAGGCCACCCGTGACCTCGGCGAGCCACCCCGGATCGCGGAGATCCTCGACCTCACCCGCAGGCTCGGCATCGACCACCTGCTCAACCACCGGCCAGCCGAGCTCTCCGCGGGCGAGCGCCAGCGCCTCGCGGTGGCCCGCGCCCTGCTCCGGCTGCGCCGCGGCGCCTGGCTGCTGCTGCTGGACGAACCCACCGCGCACCTCGACCCGGCCGCGGCCACCGCGGTGCTGGCCGAGGTCGAGCGGGCCAGGGCCGCCGGCGCGGCGGTCCTGCTGATCTCGCACACCACTCCCGAACCCGTCGCCGGGACACCCCTCGGCGGCCCCGCGGTGGCGCGGGCGGACCCACACCCTCACCGCCCGCGCCACCGTCCACTGTGGACACTGCTGACCCGCCGGTCGCTGCTGGGCGCGCTGCTCGGCGCGACCGCGCTGGCCAGCGGCATCGCGCTCACCGCCACCTCCGCCTGGCTGATCGCCAAGGCCTCCACCCAGCCGCCGATGCTCACCCTGCTGGTCGCGGTGGTCGGCGTGCGCACCTTCGGCCTCGGCCGCGCGCTGCTGCGCTACCTGGAACGCCTGGTCACCCACGACGCCGCCTTCCGCACCGCCAACCGGCTGCGCACCGGACTGTGGCGGGACCTGGTGGCCAGGGGGCCGATCGCGCGCACCGACGGCCTGCACCGCCTGGTCACCGACACCGACACCGTCCGCGACCTGATCCCCCGGGTGCTGATCCCGCCGATCGTGGCCGCCGTGGTCGCCACCGTGGCCATCACCATCCAGGCTCTGGTGCTGCCCGCCGCCGGACTCACCCTGGCGCTGGCCGTGCTGGCCGCGGGCGCCCTGGCCCCGCTGACCGCCGTGCTGGCCGACCGCAGGGCCACCCGCAGGCTGGCCGAGGGCCGCCGCGCGCTGTCCCAGTCCATCCTCACCCTGCTCACCGCCGCCCCGGACCTGCTCGCGCACAACGCCGCCCAGCCCCGTCAGCACGCGCTCGCCGCGGCCGACCGCGCGCTGGCCGCCCAGTCCCGCCGCCAGGCCCTGGCCAACGGCCTGGCCCAGGCCATCCTCACCCTGTGCACCGGCGCGGCCGCCGTGCTGGCCGTGCCGCAGGCCGCCGAGGCGGTGGCCGCCGGCGCGCTGAACCCGCTGCTGGCCCCGGTGCTGGTGCTGCTGCCACTGGCGCTGACCGAGGCCCTCGCGCTGCTGCCGCCTGCGGCCCAGCGACTCCGCCCGCTGCGCACCGCCTACGCCAACCTGTCGGCCCCGGTGGCGGCCCCGGCGGCGGAACCGGCCGTGACCGGGGACATCCGGCTCGACCACATCGACGTCCGCTGGCCCGGCGCCGCCGCCCCCGCGCTGCGCGAGTTCTCGCTGCACGTGCCGCCCGGCAGCCACACCGCCATCGTCGGCCCCTCCGGCGCGGGCAAGTCCACCCTGCTCGCCGTGCTGCTCGGCTTCCTCCGCCCCGACCACGGCCAGGCCACCATCCCGGCCGCCGCGGCCTGGTCGCCGCAGGACCCGCAGCTGGTCTCCACCACCGTCCGGGAGAACCTCCGCCTCGGCGACCCGGCGGCCACCGACGAGGACCTGCGCTCGGCGCTGCGCACGGTGGCGCTGGAGGGCTGGCAGGACCGGCTGGACACCCAGGTCGGGGTGGGCGGGGCCACCGTCTCCGGCGGTGAGGCGCAACGGCTCGGCCTGGCCAGGGCGCTGCTGTACGCGCGGCGCACCGGGGTGCTGCTGATGGACGAGCCGACCGCGCACCTGGACGAGCCCACCGCGCGCCGGGTGCTGGCCGGGGTCCGCGCCGAACTGCCCGAGGGCACCCTGGTGCACGTCACGCACCGGGCCGCCGAGGCCGCCGGGGCCGACCAGGTGGTCAGGGTCGGGGCATGATGCTGGTCATGGACCCCTCGCTGGCCGCCCGCGCGCTGGCCGCCTCCACCGAGATCACCACGGCCGCGCTCTCCGGCGACGACCCGGACGCGGTGCTGCCGCTGGTGGTGCGCCGGGTGGCCGAGCTGGCCGAGGCGGACCTGGGGCTGGTCATGGTGCGCAACGACGACGGCGGGCTGACCGTGGAGGCCGCGCACGGGCGCAGCGAGGAGGACCCGGTCGGCGCCGTGCTGTCCCCGCGCTCGGCCGCGGCCAGGGTGGCCCGCAGCGGGGTGCCGGTGGTGGTGGACGACCTCACCGAGGACCCGAGGACCGCGCCGTTCGTGCCCAGGGCGCTGCGCGGGTACGGGCCGTTCGCGGTGGCCCCGTTCGGCACCAGGGAGCAGCGGCTCGGCGCGCTCGCGGTGTACCGGCGCAAGGGGGCCAAGCCGTTCGCCCAGTCCACAGTGGACGTGGTCAACTCCTTCGCGGTGCAGGCCGGGCTGGCCCTGGTGCTGGCCGAGGGTTCCACCGCGCGCCAGCGGATCGCGGTCTACCAGGAGCGCGAGCGGATCGCCCGCGACCTGCACGACGTGATCGTGCAGCGCCTCTACGCCGCCGGGGTGCAGCTGGAGCTGCTGGGCCGCAGGCTGGCCGGGCGGCTGGACGAGGCCGACGCGCACCGGATCGCGGACACCGTGGACGAGCTGGACAAGACCATCGCCGAGGTCAGGGCCACCGTGCGCACCCTGCGCTCAGCCGACCCGGACGGCGCGGACCGCGCGCCGGACCTGCTCGACTCCATCCAGGCCGAGATCGCCATCGCCGGCGAACTCCTCGGCGTGCAGCCGAAGCTCCAGATCAACGGCGACCTCACCGACATCCCCACCGCGGTGGCCGACCACGCGCGGGCCGCGCTGCGCGAGGCGCTGTCCAACGTGGTCCGGCACTCCGGCGCGCGCTCGGTGTGGGTGCGGGCCAACCGGGACGCCGACGGGCTGCGCCTGCAGGTCGCCGACGACGGCTGCGGCATCCCGCGCGGGGTCACCCGGCGCGGCCTGCGGCACATCGAGGAACGCGCGGCCGCCGCCGGTGGCCGGTGCCGGGTGGCCTCCTCACCGCGCAGCGGGACCACGGTCAGCTGGGAAGTGCCATTGCCCTGAGTAGAGGGGCGGCCGCGGTTTCCGTTCGACTGGGGATCGCTCGGAAGCCGCGGCCGGTCTGACCCCCAAAGTTGCGCAACGGTCAGCGGGACGACCCCAAGGGCAGTCACATCCGGGCGCTCGCCAAAGCTTTCGGCGTGCCGCGCAGGTCCATGCCAGGGGGCCGGCCGGCTAGGAGCTTCGGGCGGTCGCCGAGGCCGCGGTGATCGCGGTTGGCCTGCGCGCCTTCGAGCAGGGCCTGCCGGTGCGCACCGAGGCCCCCGTCGTGTTCACCACCCCCAACACCAGCGAGGATGAGGACGAACCGCTGTGGCTGAGCAAGGTCGCCGCCGCGTTCACCGGCTCCCCGATCGTGCGTACCGTCCTGAACGAGGTCAGCGAACACCATGAGCGCTCCGCCGAGCACTGACACCGCCCGTCCACTGGCCGCCCGGATCGCCACCGAGGTGCTCGCGCCCTGGGTCTGGGTGCTCGCGCTGCCGCTGCTGGTCGCCTGGCCCGCCACCGGCCACCAGCTCGGCGCGACCCTGCTGTGGGGCCTGGTGGTGGGCGTCACCGGCTCGGTCATCCCGATGCTGGTGATCCTGCGCGGCGCCAGGGCGGGCCGCTACGACACCCACCACGTGCACAACCGGGAGGGCCGCGCCGTCCCGCTGCTGCTGTGCCTGGGCTCGCTCTCGGCCGGCTGGCTGGTCCTGTTCCTCGGCCAGGCCCCGCACGAGCTGATCTCGCTGGCCGCGGCCATGTTCGTCTCGCTGGTGGCCTGCGTGGCCATCACCCTCGGCGCGCGCTGGAAGATCTCGCTGCACGCCGCGGTGGCCGCGGGCGCGGTGGTGATGCTGGTGCTCACCTACGGCCCCTGGCTGTGGCTCGCCGCCCTGCTCGCCGCCTGGGTGATGTGGTCGAGGGTGGCCCTGGGCGACCACACCACCGGCCAGGTCCTCGTCGGCGCCGCCGTCGGGATCCTGGCCGGTGGTGGTGGTTACCAGGGGCTGGAGTTGTTGCTGGGCTAGAAGGTGATCGCCATCGCCGGGTCGGCCAGCAGCGCGCCGACATCGGCCAGGAACCGCGAGCCCTGCTGCCCGTCCACCACCCGGTGGTCGAAGCTCAGCGCGAGCTGGCAGACCTTGCGCGGCACCACCTGGCCGTCCACCACCCACGGCATGTCCCTGATCGCGCCGAGGGCGAGGATCGCGGACTCACCGGGGTTGATGATCGGCGTGCCGGTGTCGATGCCGAACACGCCGATGTTGGTGATGGTGAACGTGCCGCCGACCATGTCCGAGGGCGCGGTCTTGCCGTCCCTGGCCGTGGCGGTCAGCTGTTCCAGCGCCAGACCCAGCTCCCGCAACGACATCGCGTCCGCGTCCCGCACCTTCGGCACCACCAGGCCGCGCGGGGTCGCCGCGGCGATGCCCAGGTGCACGTAGGACTTGTAGACGATCTCGTTGGCCGCGGCGTCCCAGCTGGCGTTCACATCCGGGGTCCGCTTCACCGCCAGGCACACCGCGCGGGCCGCGAAGGCCAGCGGAGTGATCTTGACGTCGCGGAACTCCGGGTGGTTCTTCAGCTTCGCCCGCAGCTCCATCATCGGCGTGACGTCGACGGTGAGGAACTCGGTCACGTGCGGGGCGGTGAACGCGCTGTCCACCATGGCCTGCGCGGTCGCCTTGCGCACCCCGCGCACCGCCACCCTGCGCTCCCGGGTCGCCGGGTCGTAGCCCGAAATGTCCACAGTGGACACGTCGGAACCGTTGCGGGCGGCGGCTTCCACGTCCTCGCGGGTGATCACGCCGTCCCGGCCGGAGCCGTTGAGCGCGCGCAGGTCCACGCCGAGCTCCTTGGCCAGCTTGCGCACCGGCGGCTTGGCCAGCGGCACGTAACCACCGGCGACCGGTTCAGGCGCGACCGGTTCAGGAGCCGCCACGGGTTCCGGCGCGACCACCGCGGCCGGGGCGGCGGCGGGCGTGGATCCCTTGCGCTGGCGGCGTTTCGCCGTCCCGGTGCGCGGCCCGTAGCCGACCAGGGTGGCGATCCGCCCGCCCGGCATCTCCTCGCCGATCTTGCCGTCGGAGCCGCCGGACTCCGGCGCGGCCGCGCCACCGGGGTCGACGTCCACGGTGATGATCGGCACCCCGACCTCCACCGTGTCCCCGGGCTGCGCGTGCAGCTCGGTGACCACCCCGGCGAACGGGCAGGGCAGCTCGACCGCGGCCTTGGCGGTCTCGATCTCCACGATGATCTGGTTCACCGTGACGGTGTCACCCGGCTTGACGTGCCAGGTCAGGATCTCCGCCTCGGTCAGGCCCTCACCGGTGTCGGGCAGGGGGAACTGCTTGAACTGCGGCATTGTGTCCCCTCACCAGCCCAGCGAGCGTTCGACGGCGTGCAGCACCCGGTCCAGGTCGGGCAGGAAGTCGTCCTCCAGCTTGCTCGCCGGGTACGGGGTGTCGAAGCCGGTGACCCGCAGGATCGGCGCCTCCAGCGAGTAGAAGCACTCCTCCTGCACCCTGGTGGTGATCTCCGAGGTGATCGAGGCCTCCGGTGGCGCCTCGCTGACCAGCACCAACCGGCCGGTCCGGCGCACCGACTCGAACACCGGGCCCAGGTCCAGCGGGGACAGCGAGCGCAGGTCGACGACCTCCAGCTCAAGGCCCTCCTCGGCGGCCGCGGTCGCGGCTTCCAGGCAGGTCTTCACGGTCGGGCCGTAGCAGGCCACGGTGACCGTGGAGCCGGTGCGCAGCACCCTGGAGGCGAACAGCGGGCCGGGCGTCACCGTGGTGTCCAGCTCGGCCTTCTCGTGGTAGCGCTGCTTGGGCTCGAAGAACAGCACCGGGTCATCGCTCTGGATGGCCTGCTGGATCATCCAGTAGGCGTCCACCGGGTTCGAGCAGGCCACCACCTTCAGGCCCGCGGTGTGCGCGAAGTAGGACTCCGGCGACTCCGAGTGGTGCTCCACCGCGCCGATCCCGCCGCCGAAGGGCACCCGCACCACCACCGGCATCCTGATCTGCCCGCGCGAGCGGTAGTGCAGCTTGGCCAGCTGGGAGACGATCTGGTCGAAGCCGGGGAAGATGAACCCGTCGAACTGGATCTCGGCCACCGGCCGGTAGCCGCGCAGCGCCAGGCCGATCGCGGTGCCGATGATGCCGGACTCGGCCAGCGGGGTGTCGATCACCCGCTGCTCGCCGAAGTCCTTCTGCAGGCCGTCGGTGACCCGGAAGACGCCGCCGAGCTTGCCCACGTCCTCACCCAGCACCACCACCTTGGGGTCGGCGTCCATCGCCGCGCGCAGCCCCAGGTTGAGCGCCTTGCCGATGGTGACCTTCTGCGTCTTCGGCACGCTGGTCCCGGTGTTCCGGTCCATGGTCGGTGCTGCCATCAGTGCTCACCTCCGGGTGCACTCGTCGCGAAACCGTCCAGGTAGGACAGGTAGTCGGCGCGCTGCTTGTCCAGCTGCGCGGTCTGCTCGCTGTAGACGTGCTCGAACATCTGCGCCGGCGCGGGATCGGGCATGTGCACGCACTTGTCCCGCAGCTGCGCGGCCAGCTCGTCCGCCTCGGCCTGCACCGAGGCGAAGAACTCGCTGTCGGCCCACTGCTGGTGCACCAGGTAGACCTTGACCCGCTCGATCGGGTCCTTGAGCTTCCACATCTCCAGCTCGTCGGCCAGCCGGTAGCGGGTCGGGTCGTCGGAGGTGGTGTGCGCGTCCATCCGGTAGGTGAACGCCTCGATCAGCACGGGACCGTTGCCGTTGCGGCACTCCGAGAGCGCCCACCTGGTCACCGCGAGCGAGGCCAGCACGTCGTTGCCGTCCACCCGGATGCCCTTGAAGCCGTAGCCGCGGGCCCGCTGGTAGAGCGGCACCCTGGTCTGGCGTTCCACCGGCTCGGAGATGGCCCACTGGTTGTTCTGGCAGAAGAACACCACCGGCGCGTCGTAGGCCGCCGACCAGACCATGCCCTCGTGCACATCGCCCTGGCTGGTCGCGCCGTCGCCGAAGAAGACGATGGTGGCCTCGCCGTCGGGGTCGCCGACCACGCCGTCGAACTTCTGGCCCATCGCGTAGCCGGTGGCGTTGAGGCACTGGTTGCCGATCACGATGGTGTACAGGTGGAACCGCTTCTCCAGCGGGTTCCACGAGCCGTGGTCGGTGCCGCGGAAGATGCTCAGGATCTGCGCCGGGTCGATGCCCCGGCACCAGGCCACGCCGTGCTCCCGGTAGCTCGGGAACACCATGTCGGCCGGATTCAGCGCGCGGCCGGCGCCGATCTGCGCGGCCTCCTGGCCCAGCAGCGGCACCCAGATGCCCAGCTGGCCCTGCCGTTGCAGCGCGTTGGCCTCCCGGTCGGCCCTGCGCACCAGCACCATGTCCCGGTACAGGCCGCGCAGCTCCTCGGCGGTGATGTCGATGTCGAAATCAGGGTGGTGCACCCGCTCGCCCTCCGGCGTCAGCAGCTGCACCAGGTCGGCGCCACCCGCATCGGTCTCCCGCAGGCCCGCGATGACCTGTTCCGCGGTCGGTCGGGCTGCGGTGGCGGCGGGGACTCCGGGATGGGGCGCGTCCGGTTCACCCGCGCGGGGTTGCGTCCAGTACTCCGGCGACGACATGGCGTCATTCTCCTCGTCTACAAGGCCGCCCGACCGCTTGTGACGGTCGGGTGCGACGGCGCCGTCGATCGTCGCCACCACCTGGTTGAGGTGGCGCGCTCGGCCGTCGGCGCTGACGGGTCGCTCACTCCATCCTGACACGCGCTCACCCATCCCAGTGAGCCTCGGCACACCGGAAGGGGTCCGGTGACAGGTTGATCAAGAACTCAGCGCGACCGGCCACCCACCCTGGGCAACATCCGACGATCCCCCTACCTTGCTCAGGGGTGTCGGCTGACTCGGCGGGAGACCACATGACCCAGCTCCGTCCACGGACACGGGGCAGAACCACCCTGTCCTGCCTGGCGATATTGGGAATCCTAATGCCGCTGTGCGCCTGCGCGGCCGAGCAACCCGCCCCGCGGTCCACCTCCCCGGCCGCCGCCCCGGTGCGCACGCTGGTGGTCTACGCCGGACGCACCGAGCAGCAGATCGGCCCGATCCTGCGCCAGTTGGAGCAGGCCGTCCGGGTGAAGCTGGACGTCCGCTACGGCGAGACCGGCAAGCTCGCCGAGCAGCTGATCGCCGAGCGCCAGGACAGCCCGGCCGACCTGTTCCTCGCCCAGGACGCGGGCACCCTCGGCCTGCTGGAGAGCAAGGGCCTGCTGGCCGAGCTGCCGGACGAGCTCCGCCAGGCCGTGCCGGGGGCCTACCGCTCGGTCAGCGGGCACTGGGTGGGCACCTCGGCCAGGGCCAGGGTGATCGCCTACGACCCGAAGCAGGTGGCCGAGCCGGACATCCCGCGCGGCACCGACGACCTGGTCCACCGGCGCTGGCGGGGCAAGATCGGCTACGTGCCGGGCAACCCGTCCTGGCTGGCCTTCGTCACCGCGCTGCGGGTGCTGCGCGGCGAGGAGGACGCGCGGAGCTGGCTGCTGGGCTTCAAGGCCAACAACCCGCGCCGGTACCAGGCCCAGCGGCCGCTGCTGGACGCGGTGGACCGCGGCGAGGTGCCACTGGGCCTGATCAACCACTACGCCTGGTACGAGAAGTCCGCCGAGGTCGGCGTGGCGAAGATGCGCGCCCGCCTGCACCACGTCACCGGCGCCGACCCGGCCGCGCTGGTTAACATCGCCGGCGCGGGCGTGCTGCGCGGCGGCGACGTGACCGCGGCCCGCCAGGCGGTGGAGTTCCTGCTCTCCACCCCGGCCCAGCAGTTCTTCGCCGACCACCTGGCCGAGTACCCGGTGCGCCAGGGCATCAGCTCGACCAGGCACCAGCTGCCGCCGCTGAAGGAGCTGAAGGGGCCGGGCCTCAACCTGAACCGGCTGGTCAGCGTGCAGGACTCGACGAAGCTGCTGACCGAGGTCGGCCTGAACTGACTCAGCCCAGCCAGTCCAGCAGCGTGGCCGCGTCCCGCCGGAACACCGCCGGGTCGTCGTCCACCACGAACTCCAGCAGCGCGTGCCGGGTGAGGCCGTCCGCGGCCAGCTCGGCCAGCACCGGCTGCCACAGGTCGGGCCGCGCGTCCAAGGGCAGCCGCTCGTCGAAGCCGTCCGCGCCCCAGGAGAACACGTGCGCCGCGGTCACCGAGGGCAGCAGCGCGCGCACCTCGGTCAGGCACTCCGCGACCTCCGGTAGCTCCCTCGGCTGCCAGTAGGGCACCAGGTTCTCGTGGCCTGCCTCGGCGAACAGCTTCACCGCCGAGTCCAGCGTCTTGGTCAGCGTGTGCACGTGGAACTCCACCGCCACCCGGACGCCCTCGCTGGCGGCCAGCTCCGCGCACCGCACCAGCTCGCTGACCACCCGCGCCCGGTGCGCGGCATCGGAGTCCTCCGGCGTGCGCTTGCCCGCCCAGACCCGGATGGTCGGCGCGCCCAGCGCGACCGCGGTGCGCAGCACCTCGTCGAAGACCTCCGGCGCGGCGTCCCCGGCGTCGAAGTAGGAGCCGTAGCCCTCCACGGACAGCCCGGCCGCGGTGGTGGCCGCGCCGACCGCCCGCGCGGTGCCGAGCTCGCCGAGCGGCACGTGCACGTCCCCGGCCCAGCTGATCGCCGACAACCCGGCCGCCGCGGTCAGCTGCACGACCTCGGTCGCGGCCAGCTGCCGGAAGGTCACCGACACCACACCAGGAACGATCACAAGCCCTCCCTCGACTCAACCACCGGCCAATGACGCTAACGATAACCGTTATCATTCACAACCATGGCTGTCAGGATTCCCGTCACCGTGCTCTCCGGCTTCCTCGGCAGCGGCAAGACCACGCTGCTCAACCACGTGCTGGCCAACCGGGAAGGCCTGCGGGTCGCGGTGGTGGTCAACGACATGAGCGAGATCAACATCGACGCCGGCCTGGTCGCCAGCCACCTGGACCGCACGCAGGAGCGCCTGGTCGAGCTGACCAACGGCTGCATCTGCTGCACCCTGCGCGCCGACCTGCTGGACACCGTGGGCGAGCTGGCCCGCGAAGGCCGTTTCGACCACGTGCTGATCGAGTCCACCGGCGTCTCCGAGCCGATGCCGGTGGCCGCCACCTTCGAGTGGACCTTCCCCGACGGCACCAGCCTGGCCGACCACGCCCGCCTGGACACCATGGCCACCGTGGTGGACGCCTCGACCTTCCGCGACCGGCTGGACTCCGACCTGGCCGAGCTGCTCATCGACCAGGTCGAGTTCGCGGACACCCTGGTGATCAACAAAACCGACCTGGCCACCCCGGCCGACCTCGGCGCACTGGAAGACCTGCTGACCAAGCTCAACCCCGGCGCCCGCCGCCTGCGCACCAGCCACGGCGTGCTCGACCCGGCCGAACTGCTCAACACCGGCCGCCACGACCAGGAAGCCGCCGCCCAGTACCCCGGCTGGGCCCAGGAGCTCTCCGGCACGCACCTGCCGGAGACCGAGGAGTACGGCATCAGCAGCACCACCTACCGCGCCGACCGCCCCTTCCACCCCGAACGCCTCGCCGAGACCCTGGCCGACTGGACGAACCTGTTGCGCAGCAAGGGCTTCTGCTGGCTGGCCACCCGCCCGGAGATCATGGCCCTGTGGTCCCAGGCAGGCCCCAACCTGACCATCGACCCGGCCGCGCTGTGGTCAGAGTCGGACGGCCCGCGCGGCCAGGAGATCGTCTTCATCGGCCAGCACCAGCAGCCCGACGAGCCCTACCACCGCCTGGACCCGGCCCTGCTCACCGACGAAGAACTGGCCGCCGGTCCCGAAGCCTGGCGCGCGCTGCCGGACCCGCTGCCGCAGTGGGACGTCGAGGACCTGCACGTTCACTGACACCCGCAGGAGCGCCGGTGCACGAACCGGGCAGGCAGCCGCACCGTGCGCGGCGCGCGCTCCGGCTCGGCGATCCGGGCCAGCAGCATCCGCACCGCCGTCCGCCCGATCTCCTCGATCGGCTGCGCCATCGTGGTCAGCGGCGGGTCCACCAGATCCGCCCACTCCACCTCGTCGTAGCCCACCAGCGCCAGGTCCCGCCCGGCCCGCAGGCCCAGCTCGCGCATGGTGCGCAACACCCCGACCAGCATCGCGTTGTTCCCGGTGACCACCGCCGTCGGCGGCTCCGGCAGCGCCAGCAACCGCCGCAACGCGGTCCCGGCAGGCCCGATCGCCGACTCGCCGGAGACCACCAGCGACTCGTCCACCGGCAACCCCGCCCGGCTCAGTCCCAGCCGGTACCCGTGCACCCGCTCGCTGGTCGTGGTCAGCCCGGCCGCCCCGCTGACCAGCCCGATCCGCCGGTGGCCGAGCTCGGCCAGGTGCCCGACCAGCGCCGCGGCCGCGCCCGCGTTCTCCGGCCCCACCTGGTCCAGCAGCCCGTGGCTGGGCAGCCGGTCGATCAGCACCACCGGCGTGCCCAGCTGCCGCAGCTCCGGCAGCAGCGCCCCGGAGGCCCCGGCCGAGGGCGTCAGCAGCAGGCCGTCCACCCGGCGGGAGCGCAGCGCGCGCACCGCGGCCTGCTCGGCCGAGGGCTCGTCATGGGTGTCGATCAGCAGCAGGGTGAACCCGGCCGCGCTGGCCTCGCTCTCCACCGCCTGGATCAGCTCGGCGAAGTACGGGTTGGCCACCAGCGAGATGGCCACCCCCAGCGAACGGGTGCCGCCGGTGACCAGTGAGCGGGCGATCGCGTTGCCGGTGTAGCCGGTTCTGGCCACCGCGTCCAGCACCCTGGCCCTGGTCTCCCCGGCCACCGTCCTGGTGCCGTTGACCACGTGCGACACCGTCGTGATCGACACGCCCGCCAGCTCCGCGACGTCCCGCATGGTCACCATCGGTTCCACCTTCCGCAAGCGCTTGCGCAAACGCTTGCCGCTAGTGAACCCGCTCACTACCGTCGCACGCCACACGCTTGTTGGAGGCAGCCATGGGACGACGAGGTCCACAGTTGGTCGCACTGCTCGCCACCGGCGCCATCGCCATGGCCGGCACTGCCTGTTCCAGCCAGAAGGCCACCGATGGCCGGGGCAACGACGACGGCAAGGTCAAGATCGGGCTGGTCACCAAGACCGACAGCAACCCGTTCTTCGTCGCCCTGCGCGAGGCGGCCAAGGCCCAGGCGGGCAAGGACGGCGCCGAGCTGATCGCGCTGGCCGGCAAGTTCGACGGCGACAACGAAGGCCAGGTCGCCGCGCTGGAGAACCTGGTGCAGCAGGGCGTGGACACCATCCTGGTCACGCCCAGCAACTCCACCGGCATCCTCGGCGCGATCAAGAAGGCCAGGGAGAAGGGCATCCTGGTGATCGCCCTGGACACCGAGACCGACCCCAAGGACGCGGTCGACGCCACCTTCGCCACCGACAACACCCAGGCCGGGCGGTTGCAGGGCCAGTACGTCAAGGCCGCGCTCGGCGAGCGCGCCCCGCAGCTGCTGATGCTCGACGGCAGCCCCGGCGGCACCGTGGACGAGCAGCGGCACAAGGGTTTCCTGGAGGGCCTCGGCCTGACCGAGACCGACCCGAAGGTGCTCGGCAAGGAAGCCACCAACGGCGACCAGAACAAGGCCCAGCAGGCCATGGAGAACCTGCTCCAGCGCGCCACCACGGTCAACGCCGTCTACACCATCAACGAGCCCGCGGCCCGCGGCGGTTTCGCCGCGCTGCAAGCCAAGGGCCTCGCGGACAAGGTCGTGGTCGGCTCCATCGACGGCGGCTGCCAGGGCGTGCGCGATGTCAAGGACGGCAAGTACGCGCTCACCGTGATGCAGTTCCCGAAGAAGATGGCCGAGGACGGCGTCAAGGCCGGGGTCGAGTTCACCAAGAGCGGCAAGAAGCCCAGCGGCTTCACCAACACCGGCACCACCGTGATCGCGGACAAGCCGGTGCCCGGCATCGACAGCAAGGACACCGCCTGGGGTCTGCAGAACTGCTGGGGCTGAGCATGAAGACCCTCGTCCTGCGCACCCCGGCCCTCGGCCCGGCGATCGCGCTGCTGGCCGCGGTGCTGCTGTTCTCCGTCACCACCGACACCTTCGCCACCACGGACAACCTGTCCCTGGTCGTGCAGCAGTCGCTGGTCATCGGCACCCTCGCGCTCGGTCAGACCCTGGTCATCCTCACCAGCGGCATCGACCTGGCCAACGCGGCCATCGCGGTGCTCGGCACCCTGCTGATGGCCCAGCTCGTGCTCGGCGGCACCTCCGCCCCGCTCGCGCTGCTGATCGGCATCGGGGTGGCCGTCGGCATCGCCGCGATCACCGGCGGGGTGGTCACCGGCATCAGCCTGCCCCCGTTCATCGTCACCCTGGGCATGCTCACCATCGTCACCGCCGCGGCCCGCATCTACGCCGAGGGCCAGAGCTACCCGGTCACCGACGAACTGCTCACCTTCCTCGGCACCCGGCAGTACCTCTTCGGCCAGGTCGAGGTCACCGTCGGCATGGGCTTGGCGCTGGTGATGTACCTGGTGGCCTGGTACGCGCTGACCCGCACCGCCTGGGGACGGCACGTCTACGCGGTCGGCAACGACGCCGAAGCCGCCCGGCTGTCCGGCATCAAGGTCCGGCGCACCGTGCTCAGCGTCTACCTGGTCGCCGGGCTGGTCTACGGCATCGCCGCCTGGCAGGCGCTGGGCCGGGTGCCCAACGCCGACCCCAACGCCTTCCAGACCGGCAACCTTGATTCGATCACCGCGGTGGTGCTCGGCGGCACCAGCCTGTTCGGCGGCCGGGGCAGCGTGCTGGGCACCCTGGTCGGCGCGCTCATCGTCGCGGTGCTGCGCTCCGGCCTCACCCAGGCCGGCATCGACAGCCTCTACCAGGACGTGGCCACCGGCGTGCTGGTGATCGTCGCGGTCGCGGTGGACCGCTTCTCCCGAGGGAGGAACCAGTGACCCCGGTGCTCCAGGCCCGTGGCCTGGTCAAACGCTACGGCAAGGTGACCGCGATCAACGGGGCCGACTTCGACCTGGCGCCAGGCGAGGTGCTGGCCGTGGTCGGCGACAACGGCGCGGGCAAGTCCAGCCTGATCAAGGCGCTCTCCGGCGCGCTGGTCCCGGACGAGGGCGAGATCCGCCTGGACGGCGAGCCCGTCCGCTTCACCGGCCCGCTGGACGCGCGCAGGCACGGCATCGAGACCGTCTACCAGAACCTGGCGCTGGCCCCGGCCCAGGACATCGCCAGCAACCTGTTCCTCGGCCGGGAACGCCGCCGCGCCGGTGTGCTCGGCTCGGTGTTCCGGCTGCTGGACACCAAGGGCATGCGGGCCGAGGCGGCCAGGGTGCTCGGCGAGCTCGGCATCGGCATCTCCTCGATGTCGCAGACCGTGGAGACCCTCTCCGGCGGCCAGCGCCAAGGCGTCGCGGTGGCCCGCGCGGCCGCCTTCGGCAACCGAGTGGTGATCATGGACGAGCCGACCGCCGCGCTCGGCGTGGCCGAGTCCGGCAAGGTGCTGGAACTGATCAACCGGATCCGCGAGCGCGGCCTGCCGGTGGTGCTGATCAGCCACAACATGCCGCACGTGTTCGACATCGCGGACCGCATCCACGTGCACCGCCTCGGCAAGCGGGTCGCGCTGGTCTCGCCGAGGGAACGCACCATGAACGAGGTGGTCGGCCTGATCACCGGCGCGCTGCGGGTCGGCGAGGACGGGCAGCTCACCGAGGTCACGCACGCGGTGACCACCGGGCTGCGGACAGGGGAGACCGGCACGTGATCGCGGAGTTCACCGAGCTGGTGGCCAGGGCAGACCGGCTGGCCGAGGACGGGCGGCGCCGGGTGCTCGGCATCGCCGGCGCCCCCGGCGCGGGCAAGTCCACCCTGGCCCAGCGGCTGGCCGAAGCCCTGGGCGAGCGGGCCGTGCTGGTCGGCATGGACGGCTTCCACCTGGCCCAGCGCGAGCTGGAGCGGCTGGGCCGGGCCGAGCGCAAGGGCGCCCCGGACACCTTCGACGCGCACGGCTACCTCGACCTGCTCCGGCGGCTGCGCGCCAACGGCCCGGACACCCCCGGCGCGGTCACCGTCTACGCGCCGGAGTTCCGCAGGGAGATCGAGGAGCCGGTGGCCTGCGCCGTCCCGGTCAGCCCGGACACCCCGCTGGTCATCACCGAGGGCAACTACCTGCTGCTGGCGGAAAAGCCCTGGTCAGGAGTGCGGGACGCGCTGGACGAGGCATGGTTCCTGGCCCCGGCCGAGGACCTGCGGCTGAGCAGGCTGATCGCCCGGCACCGCGCCTTCGGCCGCACCGAGTCCCAGGCCCGGCTGCGCGCGCTCGGCTCGGACCAGGACAACGCCATCCGGGTGAACTCCACCCACGAGCGCGCTGACCTGGTGCTCACCGGGATCAGTTCGACTCTTTCCTGACCTCGGCCTCGTCGGACTCCTCGTGCATCGGCCGCCGCATCTCCTGCCGGTACCGGTACACGCCGTAGCTGGTGCCCACCACGAAGAAGGCGACGAACCCGATCACGGCCACCGTCTGCAACCACGGGTACCGGTTGAGCAGGCCTGCCGCGTAGTAGCCGAGCAGGATCAGCACCGGCGACCAGGTCACCGCGCCGGTGATGGTCGCCCAGGTGAACCGCTTGCGGTCCATCCCGGCCGCGCCCGCGATCGCCGGGGCCAGCGTGCGCACCCAGGGCAGCCAGCGCGCGGCCACGATCGCCCAGAACCCGTACTTGTCCAAGAAGTCCTTGGCCCGGTCCAGGTTCTGCTGGTTGAGCACCTTGCCGCCCTCGCGGGCCAGCATCTTGGTGCCGGTCTTCGCACCGACGAAGTAACCGAACTCGTTGCCCAGGATGGCCACCAGCGTGCTCACCCCGGCCAGCGCCCAGGCGTCGATCGGCCGGTCGTGGTTGGCCAGCACCACACCCGCGGCGAACAGCAGCGAGTCGCCGGGCAGGAACAGGCCGATGATCAGGCCGCACTCGGCGAAGATGAACGTGGTCACGATGATCCACACCAGCGCCGGACCCGCCGAGTCCAGCGGTGACCAGGCCAGTGTGACGGACACACCTTCCGGGCTCATCACTTCGAGACTACGGGGATCTCGGTGAACACATCATCGACATTTTCCGTCTCGTGCGCGTGTTTCTGTGGAACTACCGTGGACTGGTGAACGATCGGGTGAAAAGCGTCGAACTGCTTGACCAGCTCCACCGGGTTCTCGGTGCGGACGGGGTCATCACCGACCCGGACGTCACCGAGAGCTACCGCCGGGACATGATGCCGCTCGCGCCGCACGGCGCGCCGCTGGCCGTCGTGCTGCCCGGCGACACCGCGCAGGTCCAGGCCGTGGTCAGGGCCTGCGCGGCGGCAGGCACCCCGATCGTGCCTCGCGGCGCGGGCAGCGGCCTCTCCGGCGCGGCCAACGCGGTCGACGGCTGCGTGGTGCTGGCCACCACCAGGATGAACCGCATCCTGGAGGTCGACCCGGACAACCGGCTCGCCGTGGTCGAACCCGGCGTGGTCAACCTGGACCTGCGGCACGCCGTGGAGAAGGAAGGCCTGTTCTACCCGCCGGACCCGTCCAGCTACGACTGGTGCACCATCGGTGGCAACGTGGCCACCAACGCGGGCGGCCTGTGCTGCGTGAAGTACGGCGTGACCACCGACTCGGTGCTCGGCCTGGAGGTGGTGCTGGCCAGCGGCGAGCTGCTGCGCACCGGCCGCCGCACGGTCAAGGGCGTGGCCGGCTACGACCTGACCAAGCTGTTCGTCGGCAGCGAGGGCACCCTCGGCGTGGTCACCCAGGCCACCCTGGCGCTGCGCCCGCTGCCGCAGGCCCCGGCCACCATGGTCGCCGCGTTCCCCTCCACCGAGGCCGCGGGCGCCGCGGTCACCGGCGTGGTGCGCGAGGGCCTGGTGCCGTCCCTGATGGAGATCATGGACGCGGCCTCCATCCGCGCGGTCGAGGCGCACCTGAACACCGAGCTGGGCGCGGGCAGCGGCAGCGCGGCCCTGCTGATCTGCCAGTCCGACGCCGGCGGCGAGGTGGCCAGGCGGGAGCTGGAGAAGATCGAGCAGCTGTGCCTGGCCGCGGGCGCCGAGCTCGCCTACGTCACCACCGACCTGGCCGAGGGCCAGCTGCTGCTGACCGCCCGCCGCGCGGTGCTCGGCGCACTGGAGGTCTACGGCGCCTGGCTCACCGACGACGTGTGCGTGCCGCGCACCAGGATCGCCGAGCTGATCAGCGGCTGCGCCGAGATCAGCGCCCGCAGGGACCTGCTGATCGCGGTGGTCGGGCATGCCGGCGACGGCAACATGCACCCCACCATCGCCTACGACCCGGCGGATGCGGACCAGTTCGCCCGCGCCAAGCTCGCCTTCGACGAGATCCTGGAGGTCGGCCTGGCCCTGGGCGGCACGGTCACCGGCGAACACGGCATCGGCAAGATCAAACGGGAGTGGCTGGCCAGGGAGATCGGCGAGGTCGGCCTGGCCGCGCACCGGGCGATCAAACGCGCGCTGGACCCGGAGAACCTGTTCAACCCGGGTTCGATGTTCGCGCTGGACTGACCACCATGTCCAGGAACCGGTTCAGGTAGGCGCGGGCCTGCTCGGGCGCGTGCCGCGCCGGGTCCATCAGCATCAGGTAGGTGACCACCCCGGCCAGGCTTTCCAGCAGCATCTCCAGGTCCAGCTCCGGCGGCAGCTCACCGTGCTCCTGCAACAGCCGGAGCAGCCGCATCGCGATGTCCTTGCGCGGCCGCACGTAGTTCTCCGCGTAGGCCCGCATCAGCTCGGGGTGGTCGGTCGCGGCCCCGGCCAGCCGCCCGATCAGCCGCCGGAACCGGTCGTCGCTGGTCGCCTGCACCATGATCTCCACCAGCTTGGCCCTGGTGACCTCGCCGTCGGCGAACATGGCCAGCGCATCGGCAGGGCTGAGGAAGCTGTCCCTGCCGAACTCGATCGCCTGCGCCAGCAACAGCTCCTTGCTCGCCCACCGCCGGTACACGGTGAGCCGGGCGACCCCGGCGCGCCTGGCGATCTGCTCGATGCTGGCGCCCTCCACCCCGCCCTCGATGAACAGGTCGAGGGCGGCGCGCAGGATCGCCGTGTCCGTCCCCGGATCACGCGGACGGCCCCTCACCCGGCCCGCCCGGTCCGCAGCACCATCTCCAACCACCGGTGCAGCTTCGCCGGATCCGGCCGCCCACGCCAGCCCAGGTGCGCGTCCGGCCGCACCAGCCACACCTGCTCGCCCGGCCGGTCCAGCAGCACCACCTCGTCCCCGAGCAGCTCCCGCACCACCGCCGCCACCGGCTCGTGCCTGCCCAGCAGCGCCCACCGCCCGCGCAGCTCCGCGTGCAACCGGGTCGCCGAACCGTCCACCCGGCGGCAGGCCAGGTCCGGCACCCGCTGCCCAGGCCGCAGCCCTGCCGTCCACGGCGCGAACCGCCACGGCGCCAGCGGCCCGCGCCGGTAGTGCGTGTCCAGCTGGGAGGCGGCCCTGGCCAGCCGCCGCTGCACCGGAGCCAGGTTCACCAGCGGCGCGGCCACCCGGTCCCGCAGGAACCGCCGCAGCCGCCCCTGCCCGAGCAGCAGCCGGGTCAGGCCGGTGGTGTGCTCCAGCACCGCCGCGGCGACCGGCCGCCGCTCGGCTTCGTAGGTGTCCAGCAGCGCCGGATCCGCCCGTCCCCCGGCCACCAGCGCCAGCTTCCAGCCCAGGTTGTCCGCGTCCCCGATCCCGGTGTTGAGGCCCTGCCCGCCGAACGGGCTGTGGATGTGCGCGGCGTCCCCGGCCAGCAGCACCCGGCCCCGCCGGTAGGTCTCGGCCAGTCGGCGGTGGATGCGGAACACCGAGGTCCACAGCGCCCCGTCGAAGCGCACCCCGTGGTAGCCGGTGCGCGCGGGCAGGATCTCGCTCAACCGCCCCAGCACGTCGTCCGCCTCGACCGCCCGGTCGTAGGGCGCGACCAGCCGCCACAGGTTCGGCTCCGGCAGCGGGAACGCGGCGAACACCCCGTCCGGGCTGATCCAGGTGGCCGCGGTGTCCCTGGGCAGCCCCCAGTCCAGGTGCACGTCGGCAAGCAGGAAGTTCTCCACCACCCGCTCCCCGGGAAAGCCGAACCCGCCCAGCCGCCGCACCGCGCTACCCGCCCCGTCACAGCCCACCACCCAGTCCGCGCGCACGGTCTCGGTGCCCCCACCGTGCCGGAGCGAGACCTCCCCGCCCCGCCCGTCCTGCGTCAGCCCGACCACCTCGTGCCCCCACTCGACCTTGCCGCCCAGCCGCGCCAGCAACGCCCGCAACTCCGCCTCCACCGCCGCCTGCGAGATCAGCAGGGTCCGGTGCCGGCTGGCCAGCCGCACCTGGTCGACCCGGATCCGGGCCAGCTCCACCCCGCGCACGTTGACGCTGACCCCGGCCACCCGGACCGCCCGCTCCGGCAGATCCGCCAGCGCCCCCAACCGGTCCAGCACCTCCACACCCCGCGGGTGCAGCCCCAGCGCCCGCGAGGTCACCGAGGCAGCGCGGGCCTGGTCGACCACCCGCACCGGCACCCCCCGGCTCAGCAACGAACAGGCCAACGTCAACCCGGTGGGCCCAGCCCCGACCACCAGCACTGTTGTCTCCACCGGGACCCCCAATTAGTTAACAGCACAGTACTGTTTACAAACGTAGCCGACAAAAACGCCCCGTGCCGGAACAGGCACGGGGCGTTCGTCAGCGAAGGTCAGATCTTGGGGATCACCTGGGTGTGCGACTCACCGATGTCCGGCAGCTTGCGCCGCTTCCGCCGCTCCCGGATGAACTCGAAGATGATCGGCAGGATCGAGAGGAACACGATCAGGATCAGCGCCGCTTCGATGTTGTTCTTCACCAGCGGCACGTTGCCCAGCGCCGCACCGAGGAAGGTCAGCCCCGCGGCCCAGGCGATACCGCCGATGACCGAGTAGGTGAAGTACTTCTTCGGATCCATCCGGCCGATCCCGGCCACCGCGGTGATGAAGGTCCGCACCACCGGCACGAAGCGGGCCAGGATGATCGCCCGAGCCCCGTACCGCTCGAAGAACTCATGCGTCTTCGCCGCGTACTCCGGCTTGAAGATCTTGGAGTTGGGCCGGTTGAACAACGTCGGCCCAGCCTTCCACCCGATCCAGTACCCCACCGCGTTGCCCAGGATGCCCGAGATGGTCAGCAACACCGCGACAACCCAGGTCGGCACCCCGAACGCGCCGTTGACCGCGAAGAACCCCGCGATGAACAACAGCGAGTCGCCGGGCAGGAAGAACGCGAAGGCCCCGCACTCGGCGAACACGATGAGGCACAGACCGATCAGCGCGAAGTGCCCCATTTGCTGGATGAGGTAGACCGGATCCAGCCAGTCGATCCCGAAGAGAGCGAGCGGCACGGCCGTACTCGTAACGGTCGTCACCCCGACAACGGTACAGGGACACCCACCGCAACCCCGTCGCGGACTACCACGCCCACCCCGCCCTCAACCCCAACGCCACGCCCAAAACCCACCCCCACCAGCCCCAACCACCCGACAAACCGGACATTGTGACCATCCTCGCCCCAGCCCCGGTCACCACCCGTCCCAGCCCCGCCCCAACCGCCCGCGACCCCGCGCAACCGCTCGCCCCCGCGCCCCCGCGCCCCCGCCTGCGCGCGGCACCCATCCGGATCGCCGAAGCCTCCGGGTGCGAACCGCAGCCTCACGACGTGCCCGCGAATCCCTCGTCCGACCGCGAACCATCACACGCCACCAGCCAAGCTGCCCCCGGCTCCCCGGCTCCCCGGCTCCCCGGCTCCCCGGCTCCCCGGCTCCCCGGCCCCGCTCCGCCCAGCGCAGCCCGCCAGCCCGCCGCCAGGTCCGCTCACCCGTCACCGGTCCTCGGCCACCAGCCGCTGCCCCACCGCCCCGCCGCTCCGCCGCTCCACCGCTCCACCGCCCGAGCCAAGCCCGGCACCTAGCCGATTCCGGCCCCACCCACTCCAACCCCACCCTGCTCAACCGCGCCCGCCCCTGCCCCACCCAACTCAGCCACGAGCCCCACCACCCCAGCCCCCGAACCCCAACCCTTCACGCTCCGCAACCGCCCCCGCTGCTCCTCCGCGCGCGCCCGAGGGGAACCCCCCGACATCAACGCTACCGCCCGATCCCGACAAAACAGCAGCTCAAAGCCCCCAAGATCCGAACTTATCCACAAGTCGCCACTTATCCACAACCCACAACCACCGCGCTTGATGCTGACCCAAAGTCACGGCAACCTGGTCCCAGGCGCCCACCCCAACACCCACCACCAGCCCCGACCCCCAGAACCGGAGGTGATCACCAGAGCGTGAGCACACCCATCACCGCGCCCGCGGTCAGTCCAAGAAGCACGGCGAACAACAGCAGCACCCAGACCGGCAGTGACGGCGGTGGCAGGCCGATGCCACGGGCCGAGGTGAACCGGTCCGTCGGTCCGGTGTCCTTCCCCAGCGGCAGCACCGGCATCGGCGGGAAGGGAGCTTCGGCCGGGGGCATGCTCGGGCTGCCCGCTGCCTGGGCGCGCAGGGCGTCAGCGAGCAGCTTCTCCGGATTGTCCGAGGCGGCCACAGCAACACCGTAGTGCGGTGCGGTGCGGCTGAGGGCTCAGGACACCCACTCGCCGCGGTGCAGCACCCGTGCCGGGCGCAGTCCGGCGTCCAGCACGACCAGGTCTGCGGACAGGCCCGCGCTGATCGAGCCGGTCACCTTGGTCAGCCCAAGCAGGCCGGCCGGTCGGGTCGAGCAGGCGGTTGCCGCGTCGGTGACGCTGAGGCCGCACTCCAGGACCAGGTTGCGGAAGGCCGCGTCCATGGTCAGGGTGCTGCCGGCCAGGGAGCCGCCGCCGGCCAGCGTCGGCACGCCGTCGGTGACCGTGACCTCCAGGCCGCCGACGTCGTACACGCCGTCGCCGACACCGGCGGCCGCGATGGCGTCGGTGATCAGGACGGTGCGTCCCAGTCCGGCGTGCCGGGCGGCGAGGCGGATCGTGGTCGGGTGCAGGTGCACCAGGTCGCAGATCAGCTCGACGGTGACCCGCTCGTCGTCCAGCAGGGCGCCGATCGGGCCGGGCTCGCGGTGGTGCAGCGGGCGCATGCCGTTGAACAGGTGCGTGGCCACGGTCGCCCCGGCGTCCACGGCCGGGCGGACCTGGGCCTCGGTGCCGTCGGTGTGGCCGATGGCGGCGATGACCTCCTGGTCGACGAGCTGGCGGACGGCGTCCACGCCGTTGTCCAGCTCGGGGGCCAGGGTCACCATGCGCACGGCGCCGCGACCGGCGTCCAGCAGGGTCTGCACGTCGGCCTTGGCCGGCGGCCGCAGGATCGCCGGGTCGTGGGCGCCGCAGCGGGCCGCGGACAGGAACGGGCCCTCCAGGTGCACGCCCGCGAGCAAGCCGTCCTGGGTTAGCTCGGCCAGCGCCGCGATCTGCCGGGACATGTCCGGGATCGGCCCGGACACCAGGCTGGCGAGCAGGGTGGTCGTGCCGTGCCGCCGGTGAGCGGTGGCGGCCTTGAGCACCCGCTGCTGATCGGGGTTGGAGAAGGACTCGCCACCGCCGCCGTGGCAGTGGATGTCCACGAACCCGGGGACCACCCACTGGCCGGAGACGTCGACGACCTCCTCGGTCGCGCCCTGCCCGTTGGCCGAGCCCGCGCCGACCTCGGTGATCAGTCCGCCCTCGACCCGAACCCAGCCGTCATCGAGCACACCACCGGGAGTGACGACCTTGCCGCCGACGAGTTTCATCAACCCTCCAACAGGTCCATGGCCAGCAGCGCGGCTCCGAGGCAGCCCGCCTCGTCACCCAGCGCCGCCAACCGCAGTTCGGGTCGGCGCTGGAACGAGATGAGCTCGTCCAGCCGGTCGCCAAGGGGGGCGAGCAGCAGCTCTCCCGCCATGGCCAGGCCACCACCCAGGACCACGGCCTGCAACCCGAGCAGGGTGGTCAACAGGATCACGGCCTGAGCCAGTGCCTCGACCGCCTCCGCCCAGACCGCGGCGGCGGCGGGGTCGCCCGCGCGGACCGCGTTGGCGACGTCGACCGCGCCGTGCACGGGGCGGCCGGTGCGTTCGGTGTAGCGGCGGGCCACTGCCGCGGAGGAGGCGCGCAGTTCCAGGCAGCCGTGCTGGCCGCACCCGCACAGCTCGCCGGCGCCGAGGGAGAGGTGGCCGACCTCGCCCGCGTAGCCACCGCCGGAGTGCAGTCGGCCGCCGAGCACCAGGGCGGCGGCGATACCGGTGCCGATGGGCATGACCACGGCGTCGGTGAAGCCGCGCGCCGCGCCCAGCCGGGACTCGGCGAGGCCGCCCGCGCGCACGTCGTGGTCGAAGACCACCGGCAGGCCCAGCCGGTCGCTCAGGGCGGCGCGGAACGGGTAGTCGCGCCAGCCGAGGTTGGCCGAGAACACGCCCACCCCGGCATCGGCGTCCACGATGCCCGGCACCACGACGCCGACCGCCTCGACCGGGTTCGCCGCGGTCGCCGACCAGCTCTTGACCAGCTCGGCGATCAGGCTGACCAGGGCATCCGCGGTCTCCGTGCCGGTGCTGCCACGCGGCGTGGCACGCCGCAGCCGGTCCACGACCGCGGGCGCGGCGGGATCACCCTCGACCAGGGCTGCCTTGATGTCGGTGCCGCCGACGTCGACGGCGACCACGGTTCGCGAGCTGGGCACAGCTCGAATCCTGGGGCATGCGGCGTCTCTGGTCTAGACCTCTGCGTGAAGGACGCGGGGTGGAATGCCACAAATTGCGCGTGAGAGCGTTTCCAAGCGCGATTTCGCGTGCCCCAGCGTGACTGTCCGTGAGCGGTGGCCTCGGGCTGGTGCCGCCGAGAGCAGCGCTGCGGATGGTGGCGCTGCGGTGGGTGCGGGATGGTGCTGAGCCGCGCGGCAGGCAGCCACGCCGCCCAGGCGTGCGGCGCTGCGCGAAGGGATGTGGAGGCCGACGACCGTGCTGACGAGCGCGGCGTGAGGGGAACAGCACGCCCGCAAGCGCGGCTTTCCCGAGGCGACAGCAGGCCCGCGAACGTGGCTTTGCCCGTGACAGCCGCTGAGCGCGCGTCCCGGTCAGCCCTGGAGGACCTTCTGCAGTGCGTCCAGGGCGCGGCTGGCCGTGGACTTGACCGTGCCGCGGGAGATGCCGGTGGACTCGGCGATCTCCTGTTCGGACAGGCCGCCGTAGTACCGGAGCACCAGGACTTCGCGTTGGCGGGGTGGGAGTTGGCCCAGGGCGCTGACCACGGCCTGGTGTTCGGCGGTCAGCATGGCCAGGGACTCGGCCGAGCGGGCCGTGGTCATGTGCGGGGGCTGGTACTCGCGGGCGGTCTTGCGGCGGCGGAGCACCGAGCGGCTGCCGTTGACGACCGCGGTGCGCAGGTAGCCGACGGCGGCCGCGCCGTCGCGCAGGCCGCCCCAGTTGCGGTGCAGGCCGGTGAACGCCTCCTGCACCACGTCCTCGGCGGTGGCCGGGTCGTCGACCAGCAGGATGGCCAGGCGGACCAGGCGCATCCGGTGTTGGCGGTACAGGTCTTCCAAGGTCAGCGGCGCCTCGGGAGCCTGGACGCCACCAGTTCGCGGTGTGCTGCCGTCCAGGGTCCGGAGATGGCTGAAGGTGCGCTCGACCGTCTGTTCGACGTTCGGCGCCTGGCTCCCGGTGGCACGGCTGTCCCCGCGCGGCGCGTCCCAACCCACGCAGAGCAAGGTACTCGCGCTGGTCAAGCCCCGGCGATCTCGGTGCCTGGGATCACCTGGCCGGCGCCGGACCGGTGATCGGCCGCGCGAGTAGGTTCGGTCTGTCGCCCCGCCGGCCGGTGGGGCTGGGGCTTGGCGAGGAGGGGCGCGATGGCGCGGTTCGTGGTGGAGTGGGTCTTCGGGACCAACCGGGACGAGCGGCTGGCGGTGCGGCCCGCGCACCGGGAGTGGGCTGCTGAGCAGGCCAAACAGGGTGTGCTGCTGGCGGGTGGGCCGTGGGCCAACGACACCGGCGCGCAGGTGGTGTTCGAGGCGGCCGATCGGGCGGAGCTGGCGAAGATCCTGGCCACTGACCCGTACGCCGATGCCAATGTGATCGCCGAGACCCGGATCCGGGAGTGGAACGTGGTCGCCGGCTCGTGGATCGCGGGCTGAGCCCAGGGCTGGACCCCGCGCGACCCCGGCGACCGGAACTGGCCGCCGGGACCGCGCGGCCAGGGACCGCGGCCGCCGGGCGCGTTGGTCAGCGGGCGCTGGCCTCGGTGAGGCGCTGGACCTCGTCCTCGGCCAGCTCCAGGGTGGCGGCGGCCAGCAGGTCAGTGAGCTGGTCCAGGGTGCGGGCGCTGGCGATCGGGGCGGCCACCGTGGGCTGGGCGGTCAGCCAGGCCAGGGCGACCGCGGCCACCGAGGTGCGGTGGTTGGCGGCGAGCTCGTCCAGCACCGCGAGCACGCGCAGGCCGCGTTCGTCCAGGTAGGCGCTCGCGCCCGCGGCGCGGGGGCTGTCCACCTCGACGCCGGGGCGGTACTTGCCGGTGAGGAAGCCCTTGGCCAAGCCCCAGTACGGCACCGCGGACAGGCCCTCGATCGCCACCAGTGCGGCCAGCTTGCCCTCGTAGCCCTCGCGTTCGACCAGGTTGTAGTGCGGCTGGAGGGCGACGTAGCTCGCCAGGTTCTCCCGCTTGCTGACCTCCAGCGCCTCGGCCAGCCGGTCTGTGCCGTAATTCGAGGCCGCCAGGTGGCGGACCTTGCCCGCCTTGACCAGCTCGTCGAAGGCGCCCAGGGTCTCGGCCAGCGGGACCTCGGTGTCGTCGATGTGGGCGTAGTACAGGTCGATGTGGTCGGTGCCCAGCCTGCGCAGGGAGTCCTCCGCGGCGACCTTGATGTTGGCCGCGGACAGGCCCTTGGCGGTGCTCAGCTGGCCGACCTTGGTCGCGATCACCAGGTCGTCGCGGCGGCCGCGCCTGGCCAGCCAGCGGCCGATGATCGTCTCGGACTCGCCGCCGGAGTTGCCCTCGGCCCAGGCCGGGTACACGTCCGCGGTGTCGATGAAGTTGCCGCCCGCGGCCGCGTAGGCGTCCAGCACCGCGAACGACTGCTGCTCGTCCGCGGTCCAACCGAACACGTTGCCACCGAGGCAAAGCGGGAAGACGTCCAGGTCACTCGTGCCGATTCTTGCCACGACTCAAGCAAACACCCAGCTAGGCAGGGACATTCCGAGTATTCGGGTGGACTTTTCGATTTGACAGCGCGGCCAGCACCAGGTCCACCGCCTGCGCGGCGAAATCAGCGGGCGGTCGTTCCTGGCGGAGCAGGACCCTGGTCCACACCGCGCCGGCCAGCAGGTCCACCACCAGCTTGGCGTCGGCGTCCGCGGGCAGCTCGCCGCGGGCCACGGCCCGCTCGAACAGCACCAGCTCGCGGTCGAACCGGTCGGCGAAGAACTCGTGCGCCAGCCTGGCCAGCACCGGCCGGCCTGCCGCGGCCAGCGCGGCGGTGACCACCGAGGCGCTCGGCTCGGTGGTCAGCAGCCGCAGCACGTGCCTGGTCAGCGCCAGCAGGTCGCCGCGCAGCGAGCCGGTGTCCGGCACCGGCAGCTCCAGCAGGGCCGAGTTCAGCAGTGCCGCGCCGAGCAGCGCGTCCTTGTCCGCCCACCAGCGGTAGATCGTGGTCTTGTGCACGCCGGAGCGGGCCGCCACGCCCTCCACGGTCAGGCCGTCGTACCCGTGCTCGGCCAGCAGCTCCAGCACCGCGGTGAAGATCGCCTCTGCCTGCCGCGGGCCGTCACCGGAGCGGCGCGCCGTGTCCACCATCATGCGTCGAACACTACGCGACGTTGCGTTGCGCAGCAGCCCGGCGTAGCGTGAAACGCAACGCGCCGTTGCGTTGCATTGGGCGGGAGGACGGACATGGCGGGCATGGAGTCGGGGCGGACGCCGATCGTGCTGGTGCACGGCATCCGGGTCAGCGGGACCATGTGGCAGGGCGTGCGGGCCGAGCTCGGTGATCGGCCGGTGTCCGCACCTGACCTGCCAGGACACGGCAGCCGACGGGGTGAGCGGTTCACCGTGGCCGGGGCGGTGGACGCGATCAAGGACGCGGTGGACGAGGTCGGCGGGCAGGCGGTGCTGGTCGGGCACTCGATGGGCAGCTACCTGGCGCTGGCCGCGGTGGCCGAGCACCCCGAGCGGATCAGCGAGCTGGTGCTGGTCGGCGGCACCCTCAAGCTCACCCCGGGCCGGGTGCGGCCCTTCCGCCGGATCGCCGGCCTGCTGGGCAGCCTGCCCGACGGCGGGCTCTGGTTCACCCGGCGGATGGCGCGGCTGATGTTCGGGCGGGCGCAGGGCGAGGCGTTCGTCGCGGGCGGGGTCGCGCACGAGGCGGTGCCGGACGTGCTGGCCGGCCTGCTGAGCCGGGACCCGCTGGCCGACCTGCGCGGCTATCCCGGACCGGTGCGGCTGGTCAACGGCAGGCGGGACCACTTCCGGGCCGAGGAGGAGGAGTTCCTGGCCGCCTGTCAGCGCGGGCGGCTGGACCTGGTGCCCAAGGCGGGACACCTGTTGCCGCTGACCCATCCCCGCGCGCTGGCCGAGCTGCTCACTCCGGTGGCCAGCGCTTGATGAACTCCAGCAGCTCCTTGCCCTCGGCGGTGAGCTCCTTGCCCTTGCCCTTGCAGTCCGGGCAGGCAGGGTGGGTGTTGGCGGTGCGGTGCGCGCGGGTGATCACCGTGTCGCCCTCGCGCAGCTCGATGTACTCCTGGAACGGGATGACCTCGGCGTCGGCGGCCTTGCTGGTGGCCAGCGCCCTGAGCTCCTCCCACTCCTCCTTGAGGTCGGCCAGCTTCTGCGCCACCGGGGCCGAGCGGACGAACTGCTGGGCCCGCCTGCGCAGCCGCAGCTCCTCCACGCTCAGTTCTTCCGCACCCGGTTCGGTGTTCTTCCCGCTGCCCGAGCACCTGGGGCAGGGCACGTCCCAGCTCATCTCCACCTCCGGCGCACACGGCGCGACACGGGGTCACCACCGGTACCCGGAAGACTACCGAGAGTCGGCCATTCTCAAGATCGACCCACCGGGGGAACTTCCGGCTGAGGACTCCGTGTGACGGACGCCGCTGTGCCGCCTCGTAGGATGGGCCCGCACAAGCGCCCATGAGGAGGACGGTTCGATGCCGATCGCTACCCCCGAGGTCTACGCGGAGATGCTGGACCGGGCCAAGGCGAACGAGTTCGCCTACCCGGCGATCAACGTGACCTCGTCGGAGACCCTCAACGCCGCGCTGCGGGGCTTCGCTGAAGCCGAGAGTGACGGAATCATCCAGGTCTCCACCGGCGGTGCCGAGTTCCTGTCCGGCACCAAGGTCAAGGACATGGTCACCGGCGCCACCGCGCTGGCCGAGTTCGCGCACGTGGTCGCGGCCAAGTACCCGGTGAACATCGCGCTGCACACCGACCACTGCCCCAAGGACAAGCTGGACGGCTTCGTCCGCCCGCTGATCGCGATCTCCGAGGAGCGCGTGGCCAGGGGCGAGAACCCGCTGTTCCAGTCGCACATGTGGGACGGCTCGGCGGTTCCGCTGGACGAGAACCTGGTCATCGCCACCGAACTGCTGGACCGCGCGGCCAAGGCCAAGATCATTCTTGAGATCGAGGTCGGCGTGGTCGGCGGCGAGGAGGACGGCGTCGACAACGAGATCAACGACAAGCTCTACACCACGCCCGAGGACTACCTGGCCACCGTGGAGGCCCTCGGCGTCGGTGAGAAGGGCCGCTACCTGCTGGCCGCGACCTTCGGCAACGTGCACGGCGTGTACAAGCCGGGCAACGTCAAGCTGCGCCCGGAGATCCTCAAGCAGGGCCAGGACGTGGTCTCGGAGAAGCTCGGCCTCGCGGCCGGTTCCAAGCCCTTCGACCTGGTCTTCCACGGCGGCTCCGGCTCGCTGCTGGAGGAGATCCACCAGGCGGTGTCCTTCGGTGTGATCAAGATGAACATCGACACCGACACCCAGTACGCCTTCACCCGCCCGATCGCCGCGCACATGTTCAGCAACTACGACGGTGTGCTCAAGATCGACGGCGAGGTCGGCAACAAGAAGGTCTACGACCCGCGCAGCTACCTCAAGGCCGCTGAGCAGGGCATGGCCGCGCGCATCGCGCACGCCTGCGAGAACCTGAAGTCCGCCGGCCGCATGATCGCGGGCTGAGCGCGATGACCCAGTTCGGCAACCTGTTCGGCGGACCCCCGGACACCCTGCTGCCCGAGCGGCCCGAACCGCAGTCCCTGTTGGACAGCGGCAAGGACCCCTCCGAGGTGGCGCGGGAGTACCCGGACTTCAGCGCGGCCTGGGCGGCGCTGGCCGAGCGGGCGCTGGCCGCCGGTGACCCGGTCACCGCCTACGCCTACGCCCGCACCGGCTACCACCGCGGTCTCGACCAGCTCCGCCGCGCGGGCTGGAAGGGCCACGGCCCGGTGCCCTGGTCGCACGCGCCCAACCAGGGCTTCCTGCGGGCGCTGTCCGCGCTGGCCAAGGCCGCGGGCGAGATCGGCGAGACCGAGGAGTACGAGCGCTGCTCGAGCTTCCTCGCCGACTCCGACCCGGCCGCGCCCGCGGCGACCGGCCTGGCCTGAACACGAACAACGGAGCGGACGTGCCCGGCAACGACTACGAGTTCCACACGCACTGGTCGGTGCCGGGCACGGTCGCCGAGGTGGCGGACGTCCTGTTCGACCCGACCGACCTGCCCCGCTGGTGGCCCTCGGTCTACATCGACGTGCGCAAGGGGGCCGAGGGCGACGAGCGCGGCATCGGCTCCGCCTTCGACCTCTACACCACCGGCTGGCTGCCCTACACGCTGCGCTGGCGGATGCGGGTGGACAGCCACGACCAGCCGCACACCTCGGCCTTCAGCGCCGTCGGCGACCTGATCGGCGGCGGGGAGTGGCGGCTGAGCCAGCACGGCGACCGGGTCAGCGTGGACTTCCAGTGGCGGGTCCGCGCGGACAAGCCGCTGCTGCGCCTGGCCTCCCCGCTGCTCAAACCGGTGTTCTCGGCCAACCACAACTGGGCCATGGCCAAGGGCCTGCGCAGCCTGGAGCTGGAACTGGCCCGCCGCCGTGCCAGCACCGACGCCGAGCGGGCCGCGGTCGCCGCCCCGCCAGGCCGCTCGGCCAGCGGCCCGGTGCTGGCCGGACTCGCCGCGCTCCTGGTGCTCGCGCTGCGGCGCAGGAGGCAGACTTAGCCGCGTGCACCGGGTACGCGAGGAGCTGAGCCGACGACTGCGGCGGTTGCGGCGAACCGCGTTGCCGATCCTGCACAGCGCGCTCAGCGCCGGCATCGCCTGGCTGATCGCCGCCGACCTGATCGGGCACGCCCGGCCGTTCTTCGCCCCGATCGCCGCGGTGATCTGCCTCGGTGTCTCCCTCGGCCAGCGGCTGCGCCGGGTGGCCGAGCTGGTCGCCGGGGTGAGCATCGGCATCGGCGTGGGCGACCTGCTGATCCTGCAGATCGGCTCGGGCACCTGGCAGATCATGCTGGTGGTGGCGCTGGCGCTGACCTCGGCGGTGCTGCTGGACAGCGGCACGGTGATCGCCATGCAGGCCGGGTCCTCCGCGGTGCTGGTGGCCACCCTGCTGCCACCCGGTGACTCCGGCGGCCTGGACCGGATGGTCGACGCGCTGGTCGGCGGCCTGGTCGGCCTCGCGGTGGCCGCGCTGCTGCCGGCCAACCCGCTGACCGTGGCGCACCGGCAGGGCAAGGTGCTGCTGGGTGAGCTGACCGCCGCGCTGCGCGGCGTGGCCGACGCGGTGACCAGCCGGGACCCGGTCAAGGCCGCCGCGGTGCTGAGCAGGGCGCGCAAGACCACCAAGGCGTTCGAGGACTTCCGCACGGCGCTGGACACCGGCAGCGAGATCGCCCGGATCGCGCCGATCCGCTGGCGCAGACGGGCCGATCTGGAGAGCTACCTGGCCGCCGCGGTGCCGCTGGACCACGCCATGCGCAACACCAGGGTGCTGGCCCGCCGCGCGCTGGCCGCGCTGCGGGACGAGGAACCGGCGCCGCTCGCGCTGGCCGCGGTGCTGACCAAGCTCGCCGACGCGGTGGAGCTGTTGCAGGCCGAGCTCGCCGAGGGCGAAGAGCCCCTCACCGCCCGCCAGCTGGCCCAGGAGGCCGCGAAACAGGCCAGCACGGCGCTGGCCGGCGAGGGCGGGTTCTCGGTGCGCGTGGTGGTCGCTCAGCTGCGCTCCATCGCGGTGGACCTGCTCCAGGCCACCGGGGTCAGCCGGGACGACGCGATCGCCGCGCTGCCGCCGCTCTAACCGTTCGGGCGATCCAAGACCGCTGCCAGGGTGCGGTGCAGCGGCTCGTGGTCCTTGGCGTCGTGCAGGTGGGTGCTGCCGCCGGTGAGCCGGTACCACTCCTCCGCGCCCTCGTAGGTGACCAGCGTGGTCACCTCGCCCGCCGGATCGCAGCGGGTCAGCAGCTCGAGATCACCGGTGATCACGCCGACGTCGTCGGTCATCACGCCGCCGGGACCAGCCTTGAACAGGGTCCGCAGTTCCTCCACGACTCACCCTCCCTGGGGTCGCTCCTCGCGGCAACGTAGCGCCAACCACCGAAGTCGGCCATCCGCGAGGAGCGGGGTACCCGGGGTACCGGTGGTGAATCAGCAGCGGTTGAGCATGTCGTTCAGCGCGCCCTTCTCCGGCGCGGAGACGTTGAGGCCCCACGCGTGCTTGGCGCCGATCCACATCCGGGCGTAGGTGCAGTGGTAGGAGCCCAGCGGCGGCTTCCACAGGTCGGGGGTCTTGTCGCCCTTGGCCTGGTTGACGTTGTCGGTGACCGCGATCAGCTGCGAGTTCGTCAGGTCGTTGGCGAAGCGCTGACGTTTGTCCGTGGTCCAGCCGGCCGCGCCGGAACGCCAGGCGGCGGCCAGCGGCACGATGTGGTCGATGTCCACGTCGGCGGCCGCGGTCCAGGTCGCGCCGTCGTAGGGGCTGTGCCAGGAGCCCGAGGTGGCCGCGCAGCTGGCGTTGACCTGCACGTTGGTGCCGTCTCGCTTGAGCACCGTCTCCCGCGTGTTGCAGGCGCCGGAGATGGTGATCCAGTGCGGGAACTTCTCCCGCGAGTAACCGGTCATCGGACCCGGCGCGGCCACGGTCAGGCCGTTGAGCTGGGTGCGGGCGGCGGTCGCGCTGGGGATGTTCGGCGGGGCCGCGCTGGCAGGGGTGGTCAGACCGACCGAGACAGCGGCGGTGATCAGCAGGGTGGTGAGCAGGGCCCGGATCTTGCGTGCGCCGTTCACTCCAACCTCCAGTGGTGGGGGTGATCACGTCTACGACATGACCGTCACCCACCGGAGTGACAAACGCAACACGAAAAGGTGACCTCCGGATGGCTCCCCGCCGTCCGCCGGATGTCAGCCGGATCGGACCAACCGCAGGTCAGCGGTATGGCGGTACCAGGTCCACTTCTCCATCAGGCGGACATGAGGAACACCGTCTCGGAGCACTGTGGCGGGCTCGCAGGCCAGCTGCAGCGCGCGACCGGGCTGCACGATCGTGCGTCGCCCGAACAGGCCCCGCCGTCGCACCCGCACCACCAGGCCCTCGCCGCCCGCCGGATCGGGGGTCACCTCCAGCCGGGTGGCCGCGCCCTTGAGCACGTGCGTGTCGTCGCAGTAGGCCGAGCCCTTCACCGGACTGATCAGCCCGTGCCCGAGCAGCACCCCGCCGACGTCGTCGCGCAGCAGCGGCACCCCCACCGGGCCGTCGCCACGCGCGACCCGCAACGCCGCGCCCAGCTCGGTCGGCAAACCCCACAACCGGGCGGTCCGACTGGCCGGATCGGCCGGTAGGTAACCCAGCGTGATATCGCCGAGCCGGTCCGTGCGCAGGATCCGCAGCACCACCGAGGCGAGATCCGCGTCACTCCCGTGCACGAGCAGCCGAGCGTCCCCCAGCTCCGCCAACTCGGCCAGCAGGGGATCTACCACGTCTTTTGCCGGTAGCGCCGGTCCCGAACGGAGTGAAATGCCCTCACGTTCGGTCAACGACTGCAACTCTGCGTCGACGTGTGTGTTTCCGCAGGACAGGGCTAGTAAGTGCACGATCCGCTCCTGGTTTACCCTCAACCACCGGCATCAGCCTGTCAGAAGCCGGACCTCGGGGAGATCTCAATGCCTGCCATCGTCCTGATCGGCGCCCAGTGGGGCGATGAAGGCAAGGGCAAGGCCACCGACCTGCTCGGTGAGCGCGTCCAGTGGGTTGTCCGATACCAGGGCGGCAACAACGCGGGGCACACCGTGGTGCTGCCCGACGGCCAGGACTTCGCCCTGCACCTCATCCCCTCGGGCATCCTCACCCCCGGCGTCACCAACGTCATCGGCAACGGTGTCGTGGTCGACCCCGGGGTGCTGCTGGAGGAGCTCTCCGGCCTGGAGGACCGCAAGGTCGACACCTCCCGGCTGCTGATCTCCGCGGACGCGCACCTGATCATGCCGTACCACGTGGCCATCGACCGGGTCACCGAGCGCTACCTGGGCAAGGCCAAGATCGGCACCACCGGTCGCGGCATCGGCCCCGCCTACCAGGACAAGCTGGCCCGCGTCGGCGTCCGGGTGCAGGACCTGCTGGATGAGAAGATCCTCCGGCAGAAGGTCGAGGCCGCGCTGGACTTCAAGAACCAGGTGCTGGTCAAGGTCTACAACCGCCGCGGCCTGGACGCCAACCAGGTGGTGGACAGCGTGCTGGAGCACGGTGCCAAGTTCGCGCACCGGATCGCCGACACCCGCCTGCTGCTCAACCAGGCCCTCGAACGCGGCGAGACCGTGCTGCTGGAGGGCTCGCAGGGCACCCTGCTCGACGTCGACCACGGCACCTACCCGTTCGTCACCTCCTCGAACCCGACCTCCGGCGGCGCCGCGGTCGGCTCGGGCATCGGCCCCACCCGGATCACCACGGTGATCGGCATCCTCAAGGCCTACACCACCCGCGTGGGCTCCGGTCCGTTCCCGACCGAGCTGCACGACGAGATGGGCGAGCGGCTGCGCAAGACCGGCGGCGAGTTCGGCGTGACCACCGGCCGCTCCCGCCGCACCGGCTGGTTCGACGCGGTGATCGCCCGCTACGCCGCGCGGGTCAACGGCATCACCGACTACTTCCTGACCAAGCTGGACGTGCTCTCCGGGCACGACACCATCCCGGTCTGCGTGGCCTACGAGGTCGACGGTCAGCGGGTGGACGAGATGCCGATGACGCAGACCGACGTGCACCACGCCAAGCCGGTCTACGAGGAGCTGCCCGGCTGGTTCGAGGACATCAGCCACTGCCGCAGCTTCGAGGAGCTGCCGGCCAACGCACGGTCCTATGTGGAGCGTCTGGAAGAGCTCTCCGGCGCGCGCATGTCGGCCATCGGCGTCGGCCCCGGCCGCGACCAGACCATCGTGCGGCACGAGATGACGCCCTGAGACAAGGCCGTCCCGGACACTGAGAGCCTGGCCGCGGCACCGTTGACACGATCACGGTGCCGCGGCCAGGCTCTTGTCATGACCCAGCGCACGGAGCTCGTCGCGCGGCTGCACGTCGATCTGCGACGGCACGCCAGCGCCCTCTGTCGCACGCGCTGATCTTCCTCGGTCTTCCTCCCTTTTCTCCCCGTGTCCGGGAGCTCTCATGTCTGTGTCCACTGTGGACAAACGACGTCCTGGGCGGTGGGTCAGTCCGGTCGGCCTGGTGCTGCTGTGGCAGCTGGCCAGCAGCACCGGTCTGCTGCCGCCGGACAAGCTCGCCGCCCCGCTGACCGTGCTGGCCTCCGCCGCCGACCTGGTGCTCAGCGGTGAGCTGCTGACCGCGTTCGCCGTGTCCCTGCAACGGGTCCTGCTCGGCTTCGCGATCGGGCTGGCCGCCGGGCTGGGCCTCGGCCTGGTGGCCGGGCTGTACCGGTGGGGTGACGCGCTGCTCGACCCGCCGGTGCAGATGCTGCGCACGCTGCCCTTCCTCGGGCTGATCCCGTTGCTGATCCTGTGGTTCGGCATCGGCGAGGCGCCCAAGGTCGCGCTGGTCGCGCTCGGCGTGACCTTCCCGATCTACCTCAACACGCACGCGGGGATCCGCGGTGTGGACCGGCGGCTGATCGAGGCCACCACGGTGCTCGGCTACACCCGGCGGGAGCGGATCCAGCACGTGGTGCTGCCCTCGGCCCTGCCGCAGACCATGGTCGGGCTGCGCCAGGGGCTGAGCGTGGCCTGGCTGTCGCTGGTGATCGGCGAGCAGGTCAACGCGGACGCCGGACTCGGCTACCTGATCAACAACGCCAGGGAGTTCCTGCGCACCGACGTGATCGTGGTCGGCCTGCTGGTCTACGCGCTGCTGGGCCTGGGCACCGACGCGCTGGTGCGGGCACTGGAGAGGAGGGCACTGGCATGGCGGCAGAGCGTGAGCACGGTGCACTGAGGGTCCGGCGGCTGGGCAAGGTCTTCGGCGAGCGGACGGTGCTGGACCAGGTGGACCTGGACCTCGCGCCCGGGGAGTTCGTCGGCCTGTTGGGGCGCAGCGGTTCCGGCAAGTCCACCCTGCTGCGGGTGCTGGCCGGGCTGGACACCGCCTACACCGGCGAGGTGCGCACGCCGGGCACGGTCTCGGTGGCCTTCCAGGAGCCGAGGCTGCTGCCCTGGCGCAAGGTCGGCCAGAACGTCGCGCTCGGACTGCGCCGGGCGGACGCCGCCGAAGCGGCCGCGCGGGCACTGGGCGAGGTGGGGCTGTCCGGGCACGCCGATGCTTGGCCGCTGACCCTCTCCGGCGGTGAGGCGCAACGGGTCTCGCTGGCCCGCGCGCTGGTCAGGGAGCCGGAGCTGCTGTTGCTGGACGAGCCGTTCGGCGCGCTGGACGCGCTGACCCGGCTGACCATGCACCGCCTGGTGCGCGAGCTGTGGCTGGCGCACCGGCCCTCGGTGCTGCTGGTCACCCACGACATCGACGAGGCGCTGCGCCTGGCCGACCGGATCCTGGTGCTCGCCGACGGCCGCATCGCGGCCGAGCACCGGACCGAGGGCGCGGACCTCGCACACCTGCGCGAGCTGGTGCTCGCCGACCTGGGAGTGATCGACCATGAGCCGGCGCTTTGACCTCCGCGCCGCGGTGTTCGCCGCGGCCCTGCTGCTCTCCGGTTGCACGCCGAGCGCGGCCGACACCGGCGAGCTGGTGCTCAAGGTCGGCGACCAGAAGGGCAACGCGCAGTCCCTGCTGAGTTCGGCCGGGCTGCTCAAGGACCTGCCCTACAAGATCGAGTGGTCCACCTTCACCAGCGGCCCGCCGCTGCTGGAGGCGGCCTCGGCCGGTGCCATCGATCTGGGCGGGGTCGGCAACACGCCGCCGATCTTCGCCGCCGCGGCCAACGCGAAGATCACCGTGGTGGCCGCGGCCAAGGGCGATGCCAGCAGCGATGCCATCCTGGTGCCCGAGGGCTCGCCGCTGACCGGGGCGAACGCCTTGCGCGGCAAGCAGATCGCGGTGGCCAAGGGCAGTTCGGCGCACGGCTCACTGCTGCTCGTGCTGCAACGGGCCGGGCTGTCGATCACCGACGTCAAGCCGGTGTTCCTGGCCCCGGCCGAGGCATTCGCCGCCTTCACCCAGAAACGGGTGGACGCCTGGGCGATCTGGGACCCCTACACCTCGCAGGCGTTGCTGGAGGCCGGGGCGCGGGTGTTGGTGGACGGCGCGGGCGTGGCCAACGGCTACAGCTTCCAGGTCGCCAGCCGGGCCGCCCTCGACAACAGCCGGAAGACCGGCGCGGTCAAGGACTACCTGTCCCGGCTGGCCAAGGCCCAGCACTGGTCGGACACCCACCGCGCGGAACGGGCCAAGGCCTGGGCGGCGGAGACCGGGCTGTCCCTGCCGGTGGCGGAGGCCGCGGTGGCCAGGGGCGTGGACCTCTACCAGCCGCTCACCCCGGAGGTGGTGGCCTCCGAGCAGCAGCTCGCGGACGCCTTCACCGCGGCGAAGGTGTTGCCGGGCAAGGTGAACTTCGCCGAGTTCGTGGACAACCGGTTCGACGCCGACATCCAAGCCACTCTCCGCTGAGAAGGACAGCGCCGCCGCCCGGCCTGGTGAACCGGGTGGCGGCGCTGTCCCGCGCTCAGCGCTTGAAGGTGCTGCGCGCCTCGATCGCGGTGTCCGGGTTGTCCGCGAACACCCCGTCCACGCCGGCCTTGAAGTAGGCCTCGTACTCGGCGAAGGCGTTGCCGTGCACCGAGGGCGGGCCAGGCAGCCGCATGTTGGTCGGCAGGAAGTTGTTCTCGCTGCGGAAGGTGTACGGGTGCACCTGGAGGCCGTTCTTGTGCGCCTCCGGCACCAGCTGGGTCGGCGAGGTCAGGTTCCCGTCCTTGCCGCGCGGGATCACCATCTCCTTGTACGGCCCAATGCCCTTGGCGTACGAAGCGATCTCCTTGAGCCCCTTGGGCGTCACCAGGTCCGCGTAGGTGCGCTTGTCGCCGGAAGCGACGAAGTCGTACGGCGCGCCCTCGGCGTCCAGCAGCTGCACCAGCGGCACCCGCAGCTCACGGCTGAGGTCCTTGAGGTTGGTCACCTCGAAGGACTGCACGAACACCCTGGCGTGCCGGTTGTTCAGGCCGTTCTTGGTCAGCGCGCGCACCAGCGGCGGTTCCAGCGGCAGCTTGATCGAGCGGAAGTAGGTGGGGTGCTTGGTCTCCGGGTACACCCCGATGTCCCGCCGCAGCTCCTTGGACAGCCGGGCGCGCAGGTCCAGCACCTCCTGGAAGGTGGGCACCTGGAACCGGCCGTTGTAGATCACGTTGTTCGGCCGGAACTGCGGGATGCGCTCCTTGGCCCGCAGCGTCTTCAGCTCGGTCAGGGTGAAGTCCTCGGTGAACCAGCCGGTGAGGCTGGTCCCGTCGATCACCTTGGTGGCCTTGCGCGCGGCGAACTCCGGGCGGTCCGCGACGTCGGTGGTGCCGCTGATCTCGTTCTCGTGCCGGGCGACCAGCACGCCGTCCTTGGTGGCGACCAGGTCCGGCTCGATGTAGTCCGCGCCCATCCGCGCGGCCAGTTCGTAGGAGGCCAGGGTGTGCTCGGGCCGGTAACCCGAGGCGCCGCGGTGGCCGATGACCAGCAGCTTCTCCGGCTTCTTGCCGAATGACAGGTCGATGTTCACCTCCAGGGCGGTGGCAGGAGCGGCTGCCAGGGTGCTGCTGCCCAGCACGGCGAGTGCCATGACGGCGACGCCGGCGAGCTGAAGTGCCCGTAACGGATGAGACATCGTGCTGACCTCCTCGTTCAGTAAGCGCCACCTTCACCCGGGATGACGTCGTGCGGGACACCGTAGGGCTAAGCGGAGCGAACCGCGTGGTGAACGCCAGGTATCACAACCCGCGACAAGTTGTGTCTTCAATTGTGACCTGAGGCACAGGTAGCGTCCGGGAGGTGACCGCGGTCGATGAGCTGGTGGCCGAACAGGACGAGGAACGTCCGGCCCGGCGGCTGAGCCGGCGGTGGGACCTCGGTGTCGCGGTGGTGACCTTCGCCATCGCGGTCCTGGTGCTGCGCCAGGTGTTCTTCCCGTTCAGCGCGGGCAGCCAGTTCTACCTGATCGTCTTCCTCGGGCTGACCCTGCCGCTGGTCTTCCTGGTCTACCGCCCTGCGCTGAAGAGACGAACCGGCAGCGACGACCCGCAGCCGGTGGACTGGGCGCTGTCCGCGCTGGCGCTGTCCGCCGGGCTCTACCCGGTGATCACCGGTTTCAACGGCTTCCTGGACCGGCAGGGCTCACTGTCCACAGTGGACATCATCGCGGGCGCGGTGCTGCTGGTGCTGATCCTGGAGGCCACCCGGCGCACCACCGGCCTGGTGCTGCCCGCGGTCTGCCTGCTCTTCCTCGCGCACGCCTACTACGGCGGGTTCCTGCCGCCCGGCTGGCTGATCGCGCACTCCGGCATCGACTTCGGCCAGATCGTCAACGCGCTCTACAACGACGCCAGCGGCTTCTACGGCACGCCGCTGGACGTGGCCGCCACCTACATCGTGCTGTTCACCATCTACGGCGCGATGCTGGGGGCATCCGGCGCGGGCAAGTTCTTCGTCGACATCAGCTTCGCCGCCTTCCGCAACTCGCCGACCGCGCCCGGCCGCACCACCGCGCTCTCCGGCTTCCTGCTCGGCACCGTCTCCGGCTCCGGCACCGCGACCACGGTCAGCCTCGGCGCGGTCACCTGGCCGATCCTGCGCAGGGCCGGGTACCCGAAGGAGAACGCGGGCGGACTGCTGGCCGCCTCCGGGATCGGCGCGATCCTGTCCCCGCCGACGCTGGGCGCCGCCGCGTTCATCATCGCCGAGTACCTGCGGGTGCCCTACCTGGAAGTGCTGCTGTGGGCCTGTCTGCCCACGCTGCTCTACTACCTGGGCATCGTGCTCGCGGTGGAGGCCGACGCCCGCCGCTTCGGCGCCAAGGCGGTCGAGGTGGACTCGCCGAGCCCGTGGCGGCTGCTGCTCACCGGCGGCTACCACTTCGCCTCGCTTGGCATCATCGTGGTGTTCCTGGCACTGGGCATCCCGGCCTTCTCCGCGGTGGTCTACGCCACCGGGCTGGCCACGCTGTTCGCACTGGCCCAGCGTGTTCTGTCCAAACAGGACGGTTGGTGGCGGGGCTGGCTGCTGGACATGTTCGGCGCGCTGTCCACCGGGGTGCGCTCGGCGCTGCCGGTGATCGCGGTCTGCGCGGCGGCCGGGGTGATCACCTCCACCATCACCAAGACCGGCCTCGGTCAGGAGCTCTCCGCCGGACTGGTGTCGGCGGCCAGGTACTTCACCGGCAACGCCACGGTGGTGCTGCTGCTGACCGTGCTCTTCGCCGCGGTCGCGGTCGGTGTGCTCGGCCTCGCGGTGCCGGTGACCGCCTCGTTCATCATCGCCTGGGTGGTGCTCGGCCCCGCGCTGGCCGAGCTCGGCGTCTCCGACCCGGCCCGCGCGATGTTCCTGTTCTACTACGCGGTGCTGTCGGAGGTGACCCCGCCGACCGCGCTGGCCTCGGTGGCCGCGGCCGCGATCACCGGCGGCTCGGTCATGCGCACCATGTGGCAGACCTGGAAGTACACCCTGCCCGCCTTCCTGGTGCCGATCGCGTTCGTGCTCACCGACCACGGCACCGCCCTGCTGCTGCAACGGTCCTGGACCGAGGTGCTGTGGGTGTTCGGCGTCGCCGTGCTCGGCGTGGCCGCGCTCGCGGTGGGCACCGGCGGCTGGCTGTTCGGGCCCGCGCGCTGGCCGGAACGCGCGCTGTGCGTGCTGGCCGCGCTGTTCCTGCTCTACCTGCAACCGTGGACGATCACCGCCGGACTGGTGCTGCTCGCGGTGGCCGTGGTGCTGCACCTCGTGACGCGCAAACGCGAACCTGTGGGGACAACGTGAGGGAAAACCGATGCGATTAACCAGAGTTCTGGCCGCCGTCGCCGCGCTCAGCCTGCTCGCCGCGGGCTGTGGCGGCAAACAGCGGGACACCCCGGTGAACCAGCCCAATGCCGCGCCGTGCGAGGCGAGCGAGGGCAGGGTCACCCTGGCCACCGGCAACGCGGGCGGCGTCTACTACGTGCTCGGCGGCGGCTTGGCCCAGCTGATCAGCGGCAACACCAAGCTCAAGGCCACCGCGGCGGAGACCGGCGCCTCGGTGCAGAACATCCAGCAGCTGGTCGCCGGAGACTACGACATCGCCTTCTCCCTGGCCGACACCGCCGCGGACGCGGTGGCCGGGCGGGACTCCTTCAACGGCAAGCCGCAGAAGGTGCAGGCGCTCACCCGGATCCACCTCAACTACGTGCACGTGGTGGTGCGCGCGAACGCCGGCATCAACTCCATCGCCGACATGCGCGGCAAGCGGATCTCCACCGGCTCGCCGCGCTCGGGCACCGAGGTGATCGCCAACCGGCTGTTGCAGGCGGCCGGGCTGAACCCGGACAGCGACGTGCAGGCCCAGCGGCTGGACCTGACCAAGACCGTGGACGGCATGAAGGACGGCACCATCGACGGCCTGGTGTGGGTCGGCGGCCTGCCCACCGCGCAGATCACCGACCTCACCACCACGCTCAAGGACCGGGCCAAGTTCGTCGACGTGACCGGACTGCTGAGCAAGCTCAAGCAGGTCAACAGCGTCTACGACCGGGCGAGCATCCCCGCGGCCACCTACCGCACCCCGGCCGAGGTGCCCACCCTGGTGATCCCGAACGTGCTGCTGGTGCGCGAGGACTTCCCGGCTGGCAACGCCTGCGCGATCACCAAGCTGATCTACGACAAGCGCGCCGACCTGGAGAAGGTGCACCCGGCCGCCAAGGACATCGACGTGCACAAGGCCACCGTGATCGACCCGATCCCGATGCACCCCGGCGCGTCGAAGGCCCTGGAGTCGCTGCGCTAACTGATCGTCCCGGCCAGGTGCGGGCGGCCGTCCCTGGCCGCCCGCAGGTCGAACTCCCAGCCCTCGCCGATGCGCGTGGTGCGGAAGGCGACCTTGCCCGGCAACAGGATCGGCAGCTTGAAGCTCACCTCCGCGGTGTAGGCCGCAGGCAGCCTGCCCTCGAACGCGGCCAGGCAGCGGGCCTTGCTCCACATGCCGTGCGCGATGTGCCGGGGGAAGCCGAACAGCTTGGCGCTCAACGGGTGCAGGTGGATCGGGTTGCTGTCGCCGGAGACCTTGGCGTACCGGCGGCCGATGTCCTTGGCCACCCGCCACACCCCGTTGGGCTCCGGCAGCTCCGGCGTTTCCGGCCGGGACTCCTTGCCACCACTGGACTTCTCCCGGCGCAGGTAGGTGCTGACCTCCCGCCAGGCCAGCTCGCCGTCCACCGAAGCCTCGCTGACCACCTCGAACTGGCGGCCCCGCTCGTGCCCGGCCAGGTTCTGCGACCACACCCGCAGGTCCAGCGCCTGATCAGCCCGCAGCGGGCGCAGCTGCTCGATCCGGTTGCCGATGTGCACGAGTCCGACCAGCGGGAACGGGAACCCCGGCGCGGTCATCAGCTTGACCGCCATCGGGAAGGCCAGGATGTGCGGGTAGGTCGGCGGCAGCAGGTCGGTGAGTCCGAACCCGCACACCCGGTTGTACTGGGCCAGGTGCGCCAGGTCCACCGGCACCGCCCGCCGCAGGTAGCCGGTGCCGGGGAGTTCCTTGCCACCACGGGAGAACCCGGTCAGCACGGCCTTGGGGTAGAGCAGCCCGAGACCGGGCGCGTGATCCAGCTCCTGAACCTCCACAGTGGACACCTCAGGCTCCGAGCAGGCTCTGGCCGCAGACCCGGACCACGTTCCCGGTCACCCCGGCGGACCCCGGGCTGGCGAGCCAGGCGATGGTCTCGGCCACGTCCACCGGCAGCCCGCCCTGGGCCAGGCTGTTCATCCGGCGACCGGCTTCCCTGGTGAACAACGGCATCGCGGAGGTGAGCCGGGTCTCGATGAAACCGGGCGCGACCGCGTTCACCGTGATGCCGCGCTCGCGCAGCGCCGGGGCCAGCGCCTGCACCACGCCGATCACGCCCGCCTTGGAGGTCGAGTAGTTGGTCTGGCCGAAGTTGCCCGCGATGCCGCTGATCGAGGACAGCCCGATCAGCCGTCCGCCGTCGTGGATCACGTTGTCCCGCAACAGCACCTCGTTGATCCGCTCCTGCGCGGAGAGGTTGACGTCGACCGCCGAGTCCCAGCGCGCGTCGTCCATCCGGCCCAGCGTCTTGTCCCTGGTGATGCCCGCGTTGTGCACCACGACGTCCACCCCGCCGTGCCGCTCGCGCAGGTGCTCGGCGAGCTTCGTGGGCGCGTCCGCGCTGGTGATGTCGAGCTGGATGGCGGTGCCGCGCACCCGGTTGGCCACCTTGGACAGGTCCTCGCCCGCGGCCGGGATGTCCAGGCACACCACGTGCGCGCCGTCCCGGCTGAGCACCTCGGCGATGGCCTCGCCGATACCGCGCGCCGCGCCGGTGACCAGCGCGACCTTGCCCGCCAACGGTTTTGCCCAGTCCGCGGGCTCGGTCACCGGCGCGGTCCCGATCCGGACCACCTGCCCGGAGACGTAGGCCGAGCGGGCGGAGAGGAAGAACCGCAGCGTGGCGGCCAGGCCGTCCTCGGCGCCGGGGGCCACGTAGACCAGCTGTGCGGTGCCTCCGCGCGGCACCTCCTTGCCCGCCGCGCGGGTGAAGCCCTCCAGCGCGCGCTGGGCCACCGACTGCCGCGGCGAGTCCACCAGCTCGGGCGGGGTGCCCAGCACGACAACCCGGCCGTTGCTGTCCAGCTGGCGGATCACCGGGTGGAAGAAGCGGTACAGCTCGCGCAGGTCCTCGCTGCGCTCGATGCCGGTGGCGTCGAAGACCAGTGCGGCGTAGCGCTGCTCGGGGTCGCCCTCGGCCGCGCTGGTCAGCACGGTGGCCTCCACCGACTTGAGCACGCCCAGCACCGCGTCGCCGAGCCGACCCTTGGGCGCCGAGCCGAACAGCACCGGCCCGTCCACCACTGGCTGACCGGGCTGGTACCGGCGCAGCGGCGCGGGGTTGGGCAGGCCGAGCCGTTTGACGAGCATCCGGCCCACCGAGGACCGGGCCAGCTTCTGGTACCGATCGGTCATGTGACACTCCCTACTCGCCAGTAAGACTACTCGTCAGTAGGTTATCTTCGCTACGGTAGCAGCACCAAGCACTGCGGAGGAGGCGCGATGTCCGCGAGCACGCGACGGGTGGCGGTCCTGGGTGGCAACCGGATTCCCTTCGCCCGATCCAACGGTCCCTACGCCAGGGCATCCAACCAGGACATGCTCACCGCCGCGCTGGACGGGCTGGTCAGCCGGTTCGGCCTGCAGGGCGAGCGGCTCGGCGAGGTGGCCGCGGGCGCGGTGCTCAAGCACAGCCGCGACTTCAACCTGACCAGGGAGACCGTGCTGGGCAGCCAGTTGGCCCCGGAGACCCCGGCCTACGACGTGCAGCAGGCCTGCGGCACCGGCCTGGAAGCGGCCATCCTGGTGGCCAACAAGATCGCCCTCGGGCAGATCGAGTCGGGCATCGCCGGGGGCGTGGACACCACCAGCGACGCGCCGATCGGCGTCAACGAGGACCTCCGCCAGGTGCTGCTGGCCGCCAACCGGGCCAAGAGCCTCGGCGCGCGCCTGCGGCTGCTGACCAGGCTGCGGCCCACGCACATCGTGCCGGACATCCCGCGCAACGGCGAACCGCGCACCGGCCTGTCCATGGGCGAGCACGCGGCGATCACCGCCAAGGAGTGGGAGATCAGCCGCGAGGCCCAGGACGAGCTGACCGTGGCCAGCCACCAGAACCTGGCCCGCGCCTACGAGTCCGGCTTCTTCGACGACCTGATCACCCCGTTCCAGGGCCTGGACCGGGACCAGAACCTGCGCCCGGACTCCAGCCTGGAGAAGCTGGCCAAGCTCAAGCCGGTGTTCGGCAAGGGCGAGGGCGCGACCATGACCGCGGCCAACTCCACCCCGCTCTCCGACGGCGCCAGCGCGGTGCTGCTGGCCAGCGAGGAGTGGGCGGCCGCGCACCGGCTGAGCCCGCTGGCCTACTTCGCGCACTGCGAGACCGCCGCGGTGGACTTCGTGCACGGCGGCGAGGGCCTGCTGATGGCCCCGGCCTACGCGGTGCCGAGGATGCTCGCCCGCGCCGGGCTCACCCTGCAGGACTTCGACTACTACGAGATCCACGAGGCCTTCGCCTCCCAGGTGCTGGCCACCCTCAAGGCCTGGACCGATCCCGGCTTCTGCAAGGAGAAGCTCGGCCTGGACGCCCCGCTCGGCGAGATCGACCGGACCAAGCTCAACGTCAACGGCTCCTCGCTGGCCGCCGGCCACCCGTTCGCCGCCACCGGCGGCCGGATCGTGGCCACCCTGGCCAAGCTGTTGGCGCGCAAGGGATCCGGCCGCGGCCTGATCTCCATCTGCGCCGCGGGCGGCCAGGGCGTCACCGCGATCCTGGAGCGCTAGTCCAGCAGCGACCAGGTGGTGGTGCAGCGCGCGGTCACCGTGATCGGCTGCGGTTCCAGGTTCAGCGCCTGCACCGCCGAGCCGCCCTCCGCGGCCATCGCGTAGCCGCCCGCGCGGGCCATCGGCGCGTAGTGCGTGTCCTCGCCGTCGCTGATCCGCAGCAGCGGGCCGAGGCGCACGCCCAGCGCGCTGGCATAGCCCTCCGCGCGCCTGCGGGCGTCCGCGACCGCGAGCACCTGGGCCTCCTGGACCGCCTCGGCCTGGTCGCTCAGTTCCCAGTCCGGGCCGTTCAACGCGGACGGCTCGGCCGCGACCAGCGCGGTCACCACCTGCTCCAGCGCGGCCCGGTCGGCCACCCGCAGCTGGTAGTGCTGTTCCGCGCTGGCGCCGACCTGGCGGTCGCCCTGCCAGTTCGGCTGCACGGACAGCCGCCGCGAACGCACCTCGACGCCGTCCTGCTCCAGTAGCGGTTCGACCCCGGCCACCCGCTGCCCGAGCAGCGCGACCGCCTCGCTCCGGTCGCTCGCGCTCGCGGTGAAACTCACCCACAGCTGGGCGCGGTCCGCGGTCCGCTCGACTTCTCCGGTCCCCTTCGTCACAACTTCAGCCACACCGCCCAGCCAACTCCCCCTGGGCCGGACCCGCAACGCTTGCGAGGTATATCGCTCTCTAGTTTTTCCACTAGAAAGTGGTAGATCAAGGCAGACGGTAGTGCAACCGGCACACCACCGCCTGGCTGCGGCCCCGCACCGCGCGGGCGATCCCGCCGCCCTGTCCGTTGAGCAGCAACCGGATCCACGCCCGCCGCGGCCGCAGCTCGCCGATCAGCACCACCACCTGCTGCTCCGGCAGCCCGCGCACGTAGGCCGCGATGCTGGCCCCGAGCCCGCCCCGCGAGCGCTCCAGCAGCATCAGCGGCACGTCCGGGTGCCAGGCGGTCCAGTCCGCGGCCAGCGTCCGCTGCTGTTCCGGCGGCTGCCCGCCACCGCCCACGTGCACCGCGACCACCTTGTGCCCCAAGGACAACGCGGTCGACAGGCAGTGCGAGGTGAGCACCGAGAGCCCGGCCACCGGCACCACCACCAGCGTGCTGTGCGGCTTCGGCAGCTCCGGCAGCGAGCCAACACCGAGCTGCCGCCCGAGCATCGCGTACGCCCGGTGCACCCGGCGCAGCGCGAACACCAGCAGCGGCAGCACCAGCACCACCAGCCAGGCGCCCTCGGCGAACTTCACGATGGTCACCACCACCGCGGCCACCGCGCTGAGCACCGCGCCCACCAGGTTGAGCGCCAGCCGCCGGCCGCGTTCGCCCCTGGTCAGCCAGTGCCGCACCATCCCGGCCTGGCACAGCGCGAACCCGACGAACACACCGATGGTGAACATCGGCACCAGCACGTCCAGCTGACCGCCGGAGCCGACGATCAGCGCCGCGGCCAGCCCGGCCAGCACCAGCACGCCGATCCGGTGCACCAGCCGGTCCGCGCGCAGCCCGAAGGCGTGCGGCAGGTAGTGGTCGGCGGCCAGCCGGGCGGCCAGCACCGGCAAGCCGCCGAAGGAGGTGTTGGCCGACAACGCCAGCAGCACCACGGTGGTGAACTGCACGACCAGGTACACCGCGCCGTCCCCGACCGCGCCTTCCACCAGCAACGACAGCACGGTCCGGCCCTCGACCGGCCGCAGGTCGAACAGCTCGACCAGCGCGGCCAGCCCGAGCAGCATGACCCCGAGCAGCAGCCCGAGCAGGGCCTGCGCGCGGGCCGCCCGCACCGGTCGCGGACTGCGGAAGGACGGGGTGGCGTTGGCGATGGCCTCGATCCCGGTCAGCGAGGCGCAGCCGTTGGCGAAGGCGGAGAGCACCAGCAGCACGCCGACCGCCGCGGTGGTCGGCGCCGGGGCCGGATCCGGCAGCGGGTTCAGCGGCGCCCCGCGCAGCAGGCCGATCGCGATCACCGCCAGCACCGCGAGCACGAACAGCGCGGTCGGCGCGGCGAAGGCGCGGGCGCTCGCGGCCACCCCGCGCAGGTTCACCGCGGTCACCAGCACGAGCACGGCCAGGCACAGCTCGGTGGTCCAGGGCAGCAGCTCCGGCACCGCCGAGGTCAGCGCGGCCACGCCGGCCGCGGTGGCCACCGCCGCGTTGAGCACGTAGTCCACGATCAGCGAGGCCGCCGCGACCAGGCCGGCGCCCTCGCCCAGGTTGCGCCGGGCCACCGTGTACGCGCCGCCGCCGTCCGGGTAGGCGTGCACCACCTGCCGGTACGCGGCTACCAGCACCACCAGCAGCAGCACGATCGCGCCGGTCACCGGCAGTGTCCAGCCGATGCCGGTCGCCCCGGCCGCGGCCAGCGCGAGCACGATGGCCTGCGGGCCGTAGGACACCGAGGCGAGCGCGTCCAGGCCGAGGGCGGCCACGCCGGTGGTGGCGGTCAGCCGGTGCCGGTTCTCACCGGTTCCGGAGCGAGTCAGGGTCAGCACAGGCGGCACTGTGCGGCCCGGCCCGCGCCGGTCCGCACCTTGTTGACGCGATCCTGAGCCCGCCCGGTCCGATCTTGACGGCCCCGACACGCGGTCAGCGCTTTCTGCCGCACTATCGGAGATGACCTAGAAACGCCGATACGGTCGAAATCGTGGACCCGGTGCGCAATCCCTTCGCCCCAGGGGCAGGCCAGCGGCCGCCCGAGCTCGCCGGACGGGACCGGGAGGTCGGCGCGTTCGAGGTGGTGCTCGAACGCATCGCCCGCGGCCGCCCGGAACGCAGCCTGGTGCTCACCGGGCTGCGCGGGGTGGGCAAGACCGTGCTGCTCGGCGAGCTGCGCTCGATGGCCATCCGGCGCGGCTGGGGCGCGGGCAAGATCGAGGCCCGGCCGGACTCCGGCCTGCGCCGCCCGCTCTCGGCCGCGCTGCACCGGGCGGTGCGCGACCTCGCGGTCCGGCACCGGGCGCCGGACCGGGTGGAGCACGTGCTCGGTGTGCTCAAGGCGTTCGCGCTGCGGGCCACCCCGGAGGGCGCGAAGCTGCGGGACCGCTGGCAGCCCGGCATCGACGTGCCGACGGTCACCGGCCGGGCCGACTCCGGCGACATCGAGATCGACCTGGTGGAGCTGTTCACCGACGTGGCCGAGCTGGCCGCGGACGTGGGCACCGGGGTCGCGCTGCTCATCGACGAGATGCAGGACGTGCCGCCGGAGGACGTCTCGGCGCTGTGCGCGGCCTGCCACGAGCTGTCCCAGTCCGGCGCGCCGCTGGTGGTGGTCGGCGCGGGGCTGCCGCACCTGCCCGCGGTGCTCTCGGCCAGCAAGTCCTACTCCGAGCGGCTGTTCCGCTACGTCAAGATCGACCGGCTGGACCGGGCCGAGCACGACCGCGCGGTGACCGCGCCGATCGAGCGTGAGGAGGCGGGCATCGCCCCGGCGGCGCTGGCCGCGTTGTTCGAGGCCAGCGGCGGCTACCCGTACTTCGTGCAGGCATACGCCAAGGCCGCCTGGGACGCCGCGCCCGGCGATCCGATCACCGCCGAGGACGTCGCGGTGGCCGAACCGGAGGCCGCGGGCGAGCTGGCGGTGGGCTTCTTCGGCTCCCGGTACGAGCGGGCCACCCCGGCCGAGCGGGAGTACCTGCACGGCATGGCGGTGCTCAGCGCGGGCCGGGACGAGCCGGTCGGCACCGCGCACCTGGCCGAGCAGCTCGGCCGCAAGCCGTCCTCGCTGTCCCCCGCGCGTGACTCACTGATCAAGAAGGGCCTGGTCTACTCCGCCGAACGGGGCCGGATCGCCTTCACCGTGCCGCACTTCGGCCGCTTCCTGCTGACCGCCGGTGACTAGGTGAACACCGGACGAATCACGGGTTACTGCCCGAGCTTCGCCGATGAATCATCGGCGTGTGGCCCGACTCACCGGACAAACGGGTGCGCTTGAGGTTTTGGTGGTGCATACTTGAGGCACAGACAACGAGATGCTTACTAAGGGGATGCAACTCAGATGAACCTCGTCGCGAAGATCCGGTCCCGCCGTGCACAGGCCCGCACCCGGCGAGCCGTGAACCGCGCGATCGACGCCGCCGCCACTCCGGCCATGCGGCACGAACTGATGGCCATCGCTTCCGCTCAGGTGACCTCCCTCCGCTGAGCCTGGTCCGGCGCGGACGCCCTCCTCGATGGGCGAGCCCTCCCGTCGCCGAGACCCCACGGGGGAAGACGCACGGCCCCGACTTGCCTCCCGCCGGTCGGGGCCGTGTTGTTTTCCCAGCTAGACCGACATCGCTGAAGTGACCCACGTCACCTACCCGATTGGGTGTAACACCATTGGGTGGTGTAGCGATGTTCCAGATGACCCCGCGGTGCTGTCGGACCCCCGACCTGGCAGCACTGCGGGGTTTCCCATTTCCGGCTAACGGAGAACCAGCAGGTCAAGCCGGTCAACCACCGGCCCGCTGGCCCCAGCCGCGACCGCGGCGCGCAGCCGCGCCAAGCCCTCGGCATATTCCTCGGCAGTGAGCCCGCGCAGCAAGGTGTCCCCTTTCTGGTGAACCCGGCCCAGCACTGTCCCCAGATCGGGTGCACTTGTCTGGGGGACGGACTCCAGGCCGACCCGCTCGAACCCGGCCGCCCCCAGCTCCGCGCAGACCTCCTCGACGGTGGGGAACGCGGCCAGCGCCCTGATGCCCTCCGGGAAGAAGCGGAGCACGTTCAGCTCCATTGGCCGCTCCCGGAAGATCCCCCTGATCAGCACCGGCGCGCCCGGCCGCAGCACCCGCCGCAGCTCGTGCCCGGCGGCCACCCGGTCCGGCACGTGGTGGATCACCGTGGACAGCCAGGCCCCGTCCAGCGAGCCGGGCTCCGCCGGGATGGCCAGCGCGTCCCCCGCGCGCACGTCCAGCAGCGGATGCGCCGGGATGTGCGCCCGCATGTCCGCCGACGGCTCGACCGCGAGCACCCGCGCGCCGAACCAGTCGGCCAGCGCGGTGGCGAACATCCCGGTGCCCGCGCCGAGGTCGAGCAGCACCGAGTCCGCGGTCGGCCCGAGGTGCCGCTCGATGGCCGCCCGCCAGTGGGTCAGCCCGTCCCTGGGGATCTCCCTGGCCCGGCGGTAGGCGGCCGCGGTGTCGGCGTCGTAGTTGTTGAGCACAGCTCCCCCTGACTTTCTTCGGTGAACAGGCAACCGGATAGGTCGCGATCAACGTGTAGAAGTCACCAACCGTGGCAAGACCAGTTCGGGGAGACTCGCCATGCAGACCAAGTCCGCCCTAGCCACCCTCGCCCTCGCCGCGGGCGCCACACTGCTCGCCGCACCCGCCGCCCTGGCCCAGCCTGGCACCAACCCCTACACCGTGGACTTCGAAGCCGGGAAGACCTCGTTCGGCGCGGGCAGCACCTTCCACCTGCCGGCCAGGGTCATGATCGGCACCGACTGCGCGCCGGAGAAGGCGAGCAAGGTCAAGATCAGCGGCATCGGGGAGATCCAGCTCAACGGCGGCAGCGCCGGGGTGGCGATGGGCGAGTTCGCCATCGCCAAGGGGGCCAAGAGCGGCAAGCACACCATGACCTTCACCTGCGGCACGGTCGCCTACCGCGGCGAGTTCACCGTGCAGGCGCCCAAGCCGCCGCCGGTCACCTCCAAGCCGAGGCCCAGCAGCACCCCGGCCGTCCCGGTGAAGCCCAAGGGCGCCCCGGAAACCGGTGGCGGCGGCACGGAATCGGGCCTCGGCGGCCTGCTCGCGGGCGGCGGCGCCCTGCTGGCCGGTGCCGCACTCGGCGGCTGGGCGCTGCGCCGCCGGCGGGACGGCGCGCAGGGCTGACCACGCCCGCTCGGCACGGGGAGTCCGGAGTTCCGGGCTCCCCTTTTTGTTGCGCGCCAACAATGTCAGACGTCCGAGTCGAGCCGGGGTTGCCTGAAAAGTCCGACCAGATTCGCCGAATTTTCCTGGCAACCGGCGGCGGCGCGCGGACGTGTAGGGGGCGTGCACACCAAGACCGCGCTCGCCGCCGTGACCCTCGCCGCCGGTGCACTCGTGCTCAGCGCGCCGCTGGCCTCGGCCGGTCAGTTCCAGACCATGACGATCCACCCGACCCCGTCGGTGAGCTACAGCGACACGGGTGGCCGCAAGGGTGCCGAGACGTCGAAGGAAACCAACATCCTGGTCACCGCGGGCGTATGCGGGGACTCGCCCAAGCCGAGCGTGCGGTCCTCGTTGTTCCCGGACACCCGGCTGACCAAGCACGGCGATGGCTGGTTCACCAGGGTGTCGCTCGGTCAGGCCAAGCCGGGTGAGCACCAGCTGACCGTGGTGTGCGGCGAGCGCCTGAGGGTGCGGGTGAAGTTCGAGGTGCTGGCTGCCAAGTCGCCCACCACGCCCAAGCCGAGCCCCACCAGCACCCCGGCTGTCCCGGTGAAGCCCAAGGGCGCCCCGGAAACCGGCGGCGGCACCACCGCGAGCGAGAACCCCGCGGGCTACGCCATCGGCGGCGCCGTGCTCGCCAATGGACTCGGCCTCGGCGGCTGGGCGCTGCTGCGCCGCCGCCGCGCCACGCAGAACTGATCGACCACACCGCGTCCGCGCGGTGCGGGGGGTGGGAAGGTCGTCCGGCCGGGGGTGGGCCGGACGACCTTCCCGTTGGCACCGAAGAAAAACCCGCGGTCGCGCACCGGTGTGGAGTAGCCGGCGCGCGACCGTGGCGACCTGTCCGCCCATGAACAGGCCGCCGGGAACCGGGCAGCACTGCCCCTGCGCCGCCCGGCCCCCCAGGAACAGCCACCGGTTCCGCACTCGCCGGGAACCACCCGATCCGGCACCGCCCGAACCGGCTGACCCCGTCCCATCGAGCACCCCGGCCCCGTCCGGACCCCGCCCCGCCCGCGCCACCCAGCACAAGCGATCGTGGTGCCCGGACAGACCTGCCGTCCCTGTTCGTCCACTACTTCAGACACGAAGACGAGCAAACCCCAGCCCCGGTTCACCCTGTGACTGGGGTCACATCGGTCATGAGGCAGCAGGCGGAGCCAGCCGGACCACCCGGTCCAGCACCGGGTCGTACCCGATCATCGGCAGCCCCGGGTGCCCCTCGAACGTCATCACCACCGCCTTGCCCAACAGCCGTCCGATGTCGCGGAACACCCCGCACAGCACCGCCAACGGCTCCGGCCCCTGGAGCTCCGCCAGGTGCACGTCGAAGTCGATCGTGTCAGCGGCGGAGCACCGGAACACCAGCCACACCTCCGCCCCGGGACAGACCGCCAGCTCCGGCACCGACTCCCGGTTGAGCATCACCTCCGCGCTCGGCACCTCCCCGGCCTGGTTGTCCTCGGTGTACGTGTGCGGCCAGCCCCGCGACCGGATCAGGTCCAGCACCGCCTGCCAGTCCGCCACGGTCGTCCCCCGGACCACCACGTCCGGCAGGATCCCGTTGTCCACGTCGAACAGGTCCTCGACGTCCGCCCAGCGCAACTCGGCCACCCGGCCATGGTGCACCGCGTCCCACCTGGTGGGCCGGGGAACAGCGCAGCTCAGTCGCTGTGTTGAATCCCGGTGTGACCACTGCGAAGCGTCGTGCCCGCGTCCGCGCCCCCGAGCTGACCGGCCGTAGCTGGCTGAACACCGGCGGCAGGCAGATCCGGCTCGCGGACCTGCGCGGCAAGATCACGCTGCTGGACTTCTGGACCTTCTGCTGCATCAACTGCCTGCACGTGCTGGACGAGCTGCGGCCGCTGGAGGCGGAGTTCGCCGACGTGCTGGTCACCATCGGGGTGCACTCGCCGAAGTTCGCGCACGAGGCGGATCCGGCGGCGCTGGCCGCGGCGGTGGAGCGGTACGAGGTGCACCACCCGGTGCTGGACGATCCGGAGCTGGTGACCTGGCAGGCGTACGCGGTCAAGGCGTGGCCGACGCTGGTGCTGGTGGACCCCGAGGGTTACGTGGTGCACGTGGCCGCGGGGGAGGGGCACGCCGAGGCGCTGCGGCGGGTGCTGGCCGAGCTGGTCGCCGAGCACACGGCCAAGGGCACGCTGCACCGGGGAGACGGTCCGTACGTGCCGCCGGTGGTCGCGGAGACGGCGCTTCGGTTCCCCGCCAAGGCGATCGTGACGCCGGAGCGGACCTTGCTGGTGGCGGACTCGGCGCGGCACTCGCTGGCGGAGCTGGCCGCGGATGGCGAGACCTTGTTGCGGCGCATCGGTTCCGGGATTCGGGGGCGAGCCGACGGGGCGGCGGCGGAGGCGAGCTTTTCTGAGCCTGCCGGGCTTTCGCTGTTGCCGCCGGAGGTGGCGGAGCGGGTCGGGTACGACGTCGTGGTGGCGGACACGGTCAACCACCTGTTGCGCGGGGTGCGGCTGAGCGACGGGTTCGTGACCACGGTGGCCGGTACCGGCGAGCAGTGGCGGGACGGCGGAACCGACGGGCCCGCAACGGAAATCGAGCTCACCAGTCCGTGGGACGTCGAATGGTGGGCGCCCGCTGGTGGCGTGGTGGTCGCGCTGGCCGGGAATCACACGATCGGGTTGTTCGATCCGGTGGCGGGCACGGTGTCGCGGTTCGCCGGGACCACGGTGGAGGGGCTGCGGGACGGCGAGGCCGCGCAGGCGTTCTTCGCGCAGACCTCTGGCCTGGCCGCGGATCCGGTGCGGGAACGGTTGTGGCTGGCCGATTCCGAGACCTCGGCGCTGCGCTACCTGGCCTATGAGGACGGGGTGCTGGCCGTGCGCACCGTGATCGGCACCGGGTTGTTCGACTTCGGGCACCGGGACGGTCCGGCGGCCCAGGCCCTGTTGCAGCACCCGCTCGGTGTGGCCGTGCTGCCCGACGGCAGCATCGGCGTGGCCGACACCTACAACGGCGCGCTGCGGCGCTACCACCCGGAGTCCGGCGAGGTCAGCACCATCGCCACCGACCTGGCCGAGCCCTCGGGCGTGGTGGTGCTCGACGATGCGGTGGTCGTGGTGTCCTCGGCCGCGCACCGGCTGGAGCGGCCGGTGCCGCCTGGGGTGGCGGCGAAGCTGGTCTCCGGTGCGGCGCAACAGGTTCGGCGGCCGCCGAGTGAGCTGGCCGCGGGTGCGGTGGAGCTGGCGGTGGTGTTCGTGCCGCCGCCGGGGCAGAAGCTGGACGAGCGGTACGGGCCGTCCACCCGGCTGGAGGTGACCGCCTCGCCGCCCGAGCTGCTGGTGGAGGGCGCGGGGGTCGGCACGGACCTGGTGCGCCGGTTGGTGATCGCCGCCGACGTGCCCTCGGGTGTACTCCACGTGGTCGCCCAGGCAGCCAGCTGTGACGAGGGTGTCGAGCACCCCGCCTGCCGCCTGACCAGGCAGGACTGGGGAGTTCCCGTTGTGGTCCAACCGGGTGCGCCCATCCGGCTGCCACTCGTTATGGGCGGAATGGACGAACCCGGGGTGTGATCTGGCGCACTCTGCCTAGTTGTTTGCCTGCTCAACGTCGCGTTCTGGGGTAACGCACAGTCGGAGCCGCCCCACGATGACCTCGGCGGGGCAAGTAAACTCCGAAGGTGCCCGATGCCAAGCTCCAGATCCAGATGCTGCACGACCGCGTGATGGTGCGGATCGCGCAGGAGGGCGGGGAGCGACGCAGCAGTGGTGGGATCGTGATCCCGGCCACTGCCCAGATGGCCAAACGGCTGGTATGGGGCGAGGTTTTCGGGGTGGGGAACCACGTACGTACTGTCAAGGTGGGTGACAGGGTGCTCTTCAACCCCGAGGAGCAGTTCGAGGTCGAGGTACAGGGCCAGGCTTACCTGGTGATGCGCGAGCGGGATCTGCACGCCGTCGCCAGCGAGCAAGCCGAGCACGGCACGGGTTTGTACCTGTGACGCGTGCCCTCGACGTGACAGCCGGGTAGCTAGCCAGGCGCGTGCTCGCGCCCACGTCAGAAGGGGACACGGTGCCGGAGGAAGAGCAGCGGCCCGGCCCGCGGTCAGAGCAGACGACGGTGTTGTCCGCCCCGCAGCCGGTAGACGAGCCCACGGCCGAGGACGGGACGCCCGCCAACGGGCTGGACCCGCACACCGAGCAACTCGCCGCGGGCGCTGACCAGCACACCCGCCCGATGACGACACCGGAGCCGACGGCCGCCGAGCCCGAGGCCGAGACGCCGAGTGCCGACCCCGCGCCGCGCAGTGACGCCGAGCCGGCGGAGCAGTCCGGCCCGGCCCCGCAGAGCGCGCCGGAGCCGCCCGCGGCCGAGACCGCGGCGGAGGCCCCGAACCGGGGCAAGAACCCGCCGCCGCCCAACCCGCCGGTGCAGCCCGAGCCGCTCACCAGGGGCCTGTTCGCGCCGATCCGGCCCGCCGAGGCGAGCCAGTCGTACCCGTCGGCCGCGGAGCTGACCTCGCCGAGGGGCCTGCCGCCGCAGCAGTTGGGCGCACCGGTCCCACCGCGTGGCACCGAGGCGCAGGGCCCGGGGACGCCGCCGCGAGGCGTGGAGCGCCAGGGGCAGGGCTTCCCGGCTCAGGGCCAGGGTGCCCCGGCCCGGGGTGCTGACGGCCAGGGCGCCCGGCCGCGCGGCTTCGAGGGCCAGGGACAGACCCGGGGTCCGGAGACACACACGCCGGGCATGCCGTCCCGCGATCCGGAAGCGCAGGGACCGGCCACGCCGCCCCGTGGCCAGGAGGCGCGGGGACCGGGCATGGCGTCCCGTGGCTTGGAGACGCAGGGGCCTGGCACGCCGCCGCGCGGTTTCGAGGCACAGGGAGCGGGCACACCGCCCCGAGGCCAGGAAGCGCACGCACCTGGCACGCCGCCCCGCGGTTTCCCCGGCGACGCCCCCGGCACCCCGCCGCGCGGCTTCCCGCGCCAGGGACCCGGCACGCCGCCCCGCGGCTTCCCGAACCAGGGCACCCCGCCCCGTGGTTTCCCGAGTCAGCCCGGCACCCCGCCGCCCGGGTTCGACGCGCTGAACCAGGGCACCGGCACGCCGCCGCGCGGTTTCGACAAGCCCGCCCAGGGCACGCCGCCGCGTGGCTTCGACAACCCGGCCCAGGGGCCTGGCACCCCGCCCCGGGGACAGGTCCGGCCGCAGGCGCGGGGGGTTGACGCGCCGACGCAGGCCATTCCCGGGCGGTCCGCCGAGCAGCCGACGCGGCAGATCGAGCAGCCGACGCAGTCCATCCCCCGGCCGCTGGGCGCGGGGCGGCAGCCCGATCCGGAAGTCGACACGGTGCGGATTCCCAAGATCGGGGCCGCCACCTCCTTCCTGCCGACGCCGGTGCGGGAGGAGGAGGCGACCGTGGTCGCCGCGTTGCCACCTACGCCGCCTGGCGAGGCCGGGGACGGGTTCTCCGACGGGGCCGACGACGAGCGCAAGAGCAAGCGCAAGCGGCGGACGATCATGGGTGTGGCGGCCGCGTTCGGGGTGTTCGGGCTGCTCTACGGGGTTGACCTGCTGTTGTCCCAGGGCAATGTGCCGCGTGGGGTGGCCGTGGCCGGGGTGGACGTCGGTGGACTGGACCGGGCGGCGGCCGAGGCCAAGCTGCGGCAGCAGATCGAGCCGCGGCTGACCAAGCCGGTGACCGTGCGGGCCGGCGATGTCGAGGCCAGCGTCAACACGCAGGAAGCCGGGCTGACCCTGGACTGGCCGGCCACCCTGGACCAGGCGGGCGCGCAGCCGCTCAACCCGCTCACCCGCCTGTCCTCCTTCTTCGGCACCCGGGACGTCGGCGTGGTCACCCGCGCCGACGGGCCCAAGCTGACCTCCGCCATGGAGGGCCTGCGCGGCAAGACCGACCGGGAGCCGGTCGAGGGCACGGTGCGCTTCCAGGGCGCCAAGCCGGTGGCAGTGGACCCGAAGGCCGGGCAGAAGCTGGACATCGAGAAGGCCAGCGCGGCCATGGTCGCCGACTGGGCCGACGGCAAGGTGGTCGAGCTGCCGGTCAGCGCCAGCCAGGTCAAGAGCACGCCGGACTCGGTGCGCAAGGCGCTGGAGGAGATCGCCAAGCCCGCGGTCTCCGGGCCCGTGGTGGTGCAGGGCGAGGGCAAGAACGCCAACCTCACCCCGGCCGCGATCGCCAGCGCGCTGAAGTTCGAGGTCGACGAGGGCGGCAACCTGACGCCCAAGCTGGACAGCGCCAAGGTGGCCGAGGCCGCCAAGCCGCAGCTGGCCTCCACCGAGAAGCCGGGCAAGGACGCCACCTTCGTCATCGAGGGCGGCAAGCCGGTGGTCAAGGAGTCCGTGGACGGCCGGGGCGTGGACTGGGAGAAGACCCTCACCGGGCTGCCAGAAGTGTTGCGCCGCACGGACAACCGCACCATCAAGGCCGAGTACGGCGAGCAGCCGGCCAAGCTGACCACCGAGCAGGCCAACCAGCTGGGCGTCAAGGAGATGATCAGCCGGTTCGAGACCAAGGGCTTCGCCGCCGACTCCGGGCAGAACATCCGCCGGGCCGCCGAGCAGATCAACGGCGCGGTGGTCAAGCCGGGCGAGACCTTCAGCCTCAACGCCCGCACCGGCCCGCGCAACGAGGCCACCGGCTACGTCGAGGCCGGCATCCTCGAGCACGGCCTGCCCGGCCGCGGCGTCGGCGGCGGGGTGTCCCAGATGGCCACCACGCTCTACAACGCCGCCTACTACGCGGGCATGGTCGACGTGGAGCACAAGGAGCACAGCAACTACATCAGCCGCTACCCGGCCGGCCGGGAGGCCACGGTCTTCCAGGGCCCCAGCGGTCAGAGCCTGATCGACGTGAAGTTCAAGAACGACACGAAGACCGGCATCTACATCCAGACCATCTGGACCAACGGCTCGATCGCCGTGCAGCTGTGGGGCACCAAGACCTACGAGGTGCAGGGCCAGGAAGGCCAGCGCACCAACGTCACCCAGCCCGCCACCCGGCACGTCACCGACAAGCCGGACTGCAAGCCCAGCGGCGGCCTCGAGGGCTTCACCATCACCGACACCCGCACGATAAAGGATCTGGCCAGTGGCAAGACCCGCACCGAGCGGCGCACGGTGACCTACAAGGCCCAGGACAAGATCGTCTGCGGGCCGCCGACGCCCTGACTAGGCCATATGGCCCGTTTCGCTGTTCCTCCGCGTGGACACCCGAGAGCAATGGTGTCCACGCGGAGTGCTGAACAGGACAAGCGGTGGGTGGTGCGGCTCGGCCGGATCGGCGCGGTGTGCTTCGGGATCGTGCACCTCGTGGTGGCCTGGCTGGCCGTGCAGGTCGCGGTCGGGGACAGCGCCGGTGAGGCGGACCAGAAGGGCGCGCTGGCCTCGGTGGCCGAGCAGCCACTGGGCGGCGTGCTGCTGGTCGTGCTGGCCGCCGGACTCGCCTTCTTCGCGGTGTGGCAGTTCCTGGTCGCGGTCAGCGGCCACGGACTCAAAGCCAGTAAACGGGTTTCGGCCGCCGCGCACGGGTTCGCCGGTGCGGTGCTGGCCGTGGTCTCGGTGCAGCTGCTGACCGGATCCGGGGCCCAGCAAGGAGATCAGAGCCAGCAGGAGATCACCGGCTGGCTGATGTCCTTGCCCGCCGGGCCTTTCCTGGTCGGGCTGCTCGCGCTGGTCGTGCTCGGCGTCGGCGTGGCGGCCGCGGTCAAGGGCATCCGCAAGTCCTTCACCGAGGACCTCGACCTGACCAAGCTGCCGCACGGCACCCAGCGGCTGACCGTGCGGCTCGGGCAGACCGGGTTCGTGGCCAAGGGCGTGGCCTACGGGGTGGTCGGCGTGCTGATCGGCCTGGCCGCGATCAACCACGACCCCAAGCAGGCAGGCGGCCTGGACGCGGCGCTGCGCACGCTGGCCGCCGCCGACTACGGCCCCTACCTGCTCGGCCTGGTCGCGCTGGGTGTGGCCGCCTTCGGCGTGTACTGCTTCGCCGAGGCCCGCTGCCACCGCACCTGAGCCCGGACGTGCAGCGGGGCCGCGAGGGAGTCCCGTCGCGGCCCCGACAGCGTCAGGTGGTGGAACCTCAGAACGCGGCCACGTCCAGGTCCATCAGCCCGTTGTCCGTGGTCTCCACGATCTTGCGGCGAGCGGTCAGCTCGGGCAGCACCGACTTGGCGAAGAACGAGGCCGCGGCCAGCTTGCCCTGGTAGAAGGCCTGGTCCTTGGCCGGGACCGAGCCGCCGTCCAGTGCGGTGATGGCGATCTCGGCCTGGCGCAGCAGCTGCCAGCCGACCAGCAGGTCGCCCGCGCTCATCAGCAGCCGGACGGTGTTCTGGCCGACCTTGTAGGTGTTGCGCGGGTCCTCCTGCGCGGTGGTCAGGAAGCCGATCATCGCGCCCAGCATGCCCTGCACGTCCTCCAGGGCGGTCTTGAGCAGCGCGCGCTCCTCCTTCAGGCGGCCGTTGCCGATCTCGGAGTCCAGCGTCTTCTGGATCTCGCCCGAGATGAAGCCGAGCGCCTGGCCCTTGTCCCGCACGATCTTGCGGAAGAAGAAGTCCAGGGACTGGATCGCCGTGGTGCCCTCGTACAGGGTGTCGATCTTGGCGTCCCGGATGTACTGCTCGATCGGGTAGTCCTGGAGGAAGCCGGAACCGCCGAGGGTCTGCAGGGACAGCGCGAGCAGCTCGTAGGCGCGCTCGGAGCCGACACCCTTGACGATCGGCAGCAGCAGGTCGTTGACCCGCTCGGCCAGCTCGGTGTTCTCCCGGGCGATGATCGAGTCCTGGAAGGTCGCGGTGTAGAGGTACACCGCGCGCAGGCCCTCGGTGTAGGCCTTCTGCAGCATCAGGATCCGCCGCACGTCCGGGTGGTTGGTGATGGGCACCCTGGGCGCGGTCTTGTCCAGCATCTGGGTCAGGTCGGCCGACTGCACGCGCTCCTTGGCGTAGTCGCGCGCGTTGAGGTAGCCGGTGGACAGGGTGGCGATCGCCTTGGTGCCGACCATCATCCGGGCGTACTCGATGACCTGGAACATCTGCGCGATGCCGTCGTGCACCTCGCCCATCAGCCAGCCCTTGGCCGGCACCCCGTGCTGGCCGAAGGTCAGCTCACAGGTGGTGGAGGCCTTCAGGCCCATCTTGTGCTCGACGTTGGTGACGAAGGCGCCGTTGCGCTCGCCCAGCTCACCGGTCTTGGAGTCGAAGTGGAACTTGGGCACCAGGAACAGGCTCAGGCCCTTGGTGCCCGGCTTCGGCTCGATGCCGGGGCCCTCGGGGCGGGCCAGCACCAGGTGCACGATGTTCTCGCTGAGGTCCTGCTCGGCGGAGGTGATGAACCGCTTCACGCCGTCCAGGTGCCAGCTGCCGTCCTCCTGCCGCACGGCCTTGGTGCGCCCGGCGCCGACGTCGGAACCGGCGTCCGGCTCGGTCAGCACCATGGTCGCGTTCCAGCCCCGGTCCAGCATGAGCTGGGCCCAGTGCCGCTGCTCCTCGGTGCCGTTGCGGTGCACGATGGTGGAGAAGCTGGGGCCGGTCAGGTACATGAACACGGCCGGGTTGGCGCCCAGGATCAGCTCGGCGGCGGCCCACTGCACGGTGCGGGGCAGGCCGTAGCCGCCCTGCTCCTCCGGCAGGAAGAGCTTGCCCCACTCGCCGTCCTGCAGCGCGTTGTAGGAGGCCTTCAGCGACTCCGGCAGGGCCACCGAGTGCGTCTTCGGGTCGAACACCGGCGGGTTGCGGTCGGCGTCGGCGAAGGAGTCGGCCAGCGGGCCGGTCGCCAGGTTGTTCAGCTCACTGAGAATCCCGCGCGCGGTGTCCTCATCCGCCTGGTCGAAGGGCGCCTTGCCCAGGCGCTCCTGGATCTTGAAGACCTCGAACAGGTTGAACTCGAGGTCGCGCAGGTTGCTCTTGTAGTGGCCCATCTCGTCGCTCCCGTGTTGTGCGGGGTGCTGGCCTTCCGGGCCGGTCCCCTACTGGCCGGTAACAACAGGGTATTACCTGTGAGTAACCCGCAGCAAGCGGGGATTGGTCACCCTTCTGGAGGTAACAGAGTTAGTGACCGGGATCACCTAGAGCGTGGCCCGAGTCAGCGTGGCCATCCGCACCCCCATGCCGACCAGCACCAGGCCGCTGACCTGGTCCAGCCGGGCCCGCACCACCGGCTTGGACAGCACCCGGCGCACCGTGCTCACGGCCAGCACCACCAGCCCGTACCAGCCCGCGCTGATGGCCATCTGGACCACGGCCAGCACCGCGGTGCCGGTCAGCACCGAGCCCTCCGCGGGCAGGAACTGCGGCAGCAGGGCGAGGTAGAGCGCGGCGGCCTTGGGGTTGGCCAGGTTGGCCAGCAGTCCCGCCCGGTAGGCCGGCCACAGGCCAGTGGGCCGCTCGCCCGCGGCCAGGTCGGCCTGTTCGCGCAGGTGCCTGCGCGAGCGCAGCAGGGTCTGCACGCCGAGGAAGCACAGGTAGGCCGCGCCGACCACCTTGAGCACGACGAAGGCCACCTCGGAGGTGCGGACCAGCGCGGTCAGCCCGAGCGCGGAGGCGGCGGCCCAGAACACCAGCCCGCTGGTGTTGCCCGCGATGGTGGCCAGCCCGGTGGTGCGACCGGCGCGCAACGCCTGGTTCACGATCACCGCCAGCGAAGGGCCGGGGGCGACCACCACGGCGAGGCAGGTGAGCACGAACGGCCAGGTCACAACGTCCATGCGAGCAGTCTCGCCCGCAAGTGCCCGAGTGGGCGACATTCGCGGCGCCTTATCACATTTCCGTTCACATATCTGACCATTAGTCACAGGTGTGACTCGGTTCATCGGAAATCGTTCCGTAACCCAAGGGTGACCTCGTAAGACGGATCACAACTGAGGACCGCCTCCCTGTGGCGGGTACTGATCCTGGAGGTGTCATGGGCACCCTCGACTGGCTCGTGGTCGGCGGGTACTTCTTCGTGATGGTCGGGATCGGCTGGTGGTCACGCGGTCGGATCGCCAACGTCGTCGACTTCTTCACCGCCGGCGGCAAGATGCCGTGGTGGCTCTCCGGCATCTCGCACCACATGTCCGGCTACAGCGCGGTCATGTTCGTGGCGTTCGCCAGTGAGGCCTACCGGCTCGGCCTGACCGTCTACGTCTGGTGGGCGCTGACCATCGGCATCGGTATCGGCATCGGGGCGTTCCTGTTCGCCGCGCGCTGGAACCGGCTGCGGTCCAAGCACGGGGTGGCCTCGCCGCTGGAGTACCTGGCCCGCCGCTACAACGTGCCCGCCCAGCAGTTGATGGCCTGGTCCGGCTCGGTGCTCAAGGTGGTGGACATCGCGGCCAAGTGGTCCGCGGTGGCCATCCTGCTGCGCGGCTTCGCCGGGGTGCCGATCTGGGTCGGCATCCTGATCGTCGGCGTGGTCACGATGATCTACTCGGTGATGGGTGGCCTGTGGGCCGACGCGCTCACCGACTTCGGCCAGTTCATCATCCAGGGCGCGGCCGGCATCGTGATGTTCGTGGCGGTGGCCGCGCACTTCGGCGGCCTGCAGTTCATGTGGGAGATCTGGGACAAGCTGCCCGCGGCCAACAGCGAACCGCTGCGCGAGCCCTACACCGCCACCTTCTTCATGGCGCTGTTCGTGATCAAGACGCTGGAGTACAACGGCGGCATGTGGAACCTGGCGCAGCGCTACATGGCCGCGCCCTCGGGCCGCGAGGCCAGGCGCTCGGCGATCCTGTCCTCGGTGCTGTGGCTGGTGTGGCCGCTGATCCTGTTCTTCCCGATGTGGGCCGCGCCGCTGATCGTGCCGGACCTGCTCAACGCCGGCGACGCCTACATCGAGCTGGGCAAGGTCATGCTGCCCGCGGGCATGATCGGCCTGGTGCTGGCCGGGTTCTTCTCGCACACCATGGCAATGGTCTCCTCGGACGCCAACGTGATCACCGCGGTGATCACCAGGGACATCCTGCCCAGGATGTGGAAGGGCGCGCGGCGGCTGACCGAGGCCGCCCAGCTGAAACTGGCCAGGATCACCACGTTCAGCTTCATCGGCCTGAGCATGCTGATGGCGGTCTCGCTGGACACCAACGGCGGCGTGCTCAAGGTGGTGGTCGACCTGGTCGCGGCCACCATGGGCCCGATCGCGGTACCGCTGATGCTGGGCATGCTGCCCTGGTTCCGCCGGATGGGCCCGACCGCGGCGATCTCCTCCACCCTGGGCGGTCTGGGCGTGTGGGCGGTGCTCTACATCTCGCAGCAGACCGGTGTCGCGGTGGCCAAGGAAGCGCTGGTCGCCTACCCGCTGCTGACCTCGCTGGTGCTCTTCCTGGTGGTCGGCCTGGTCAAGCCGGAACGCACCACGCAGCGTGACGAGCTGATCGACTCGCTGAGCAGCGACGAAGCCGACAAACCGACCGAACCGGAAACCGTGCGCGCCAGGGCGTGACTATTTCCGGCCGCCAGCCGGTTTACCGGGCACCTCGATCCGCCTGATGGTGGACCGGGGTGCCCCTCTGGTCTGACGAAAGCCACTACTATGTGCGGTCGACATCAACTGGTCGAAGGCGCAGGATCTTCACATGGCTTTCCTACAGGTCTCATCGGACCCCGAGCTGTTCGGCGGCGTGCCCATCGTCACCGGCACCAAGGTCCCGGTCGCCGCCGTGGTCGCGCTGGTCTGCGAGGGCCGCACCGCGGAGGAGATCGTGCAGAAGTACCCGGAACTGGAGATCGGCGACGTCGACCTCTGTCTCGAATTCCAGCGCGGCGGAGCACACTGAATTCCTCTCCGTTCCGGGACCGTAATTAGTCACGCCGGTCGGTCCAAGACCATTTTCTCTGCGGCGAAAATGTGTCCAACGCCATATCCGGTAGGCATGGTCACGCTCCGTGGTCGCCGCGAGTTCGCCCGCGGCGATCACGGATTCGGAATCTCCGAAGCTTCCGTCTGGTGCATTGACGCCCCAGTGACCCCCACGCACACTGGCGCTGTGGCCCTCAAGCAGATCTCCCACGATCCGGGAGTAGGAAACGGCGTCCCGTTCGTCACCGGCACCAACGTCGCGGTCGCGGTGGTCAACGCCCTGTTGGCCGAGGGACTCTCGCCAGCCGAGATCGTCGCCCGCCACCCCAGCATCACCGTTGAGGACGTCGACGCCTGCAGCGAGTACGCCCGCAACGGCGGCCGCTGACCAAAACCAGCAACAGACAACAGAAAGGCCCGGATCTCGCGAGATCCGGGCCCACACGTATGGACCCACCCCACAATCCCAGCCACCCGACCAACCAGGGGGTCCGGGGGCCACCCCCGGCTGGGGTCTGGGGGCTCGGCCCCCAGTGTGAATGCGAAACGCCCCGGCGAGCTCAAAGCGAGCACACCGGGGCGGAAGTGGAGCGGGTGACGGGAATCGAACCCGCCTCTACAGCTTGGGAAGCTGTCGTTCTACCAATGAACTACACCCGCGTGATCGTGCGTCGTCGAGCATACAAGATGGCGGGGCGTCTGTGTCCAGTCGGGTCCGGATAGGCTGGGCTCGTGCTCCTCAGTGACAGCGACCTGCGCAAGGAGGTCGAAGCCGGTCGGCTCAACCTCGAACCGTACGACGTCGGCATGGTGCAGCCCTCCAGCATCGACGTCCGGCTCGACCGGTTCTTCCGGGTGTTCGACAACACCAAGTACACCCACATCGACCCGTCCTTGCAGCAGGACGAGCTGACCTCGCTGGTGGAGAAGGAGGACGACGAGGCCTTCGTCCTGCACCCCGGTGAGTTCGTGCTCGGCTCCACGCTGGAGCTGGTCGGCCTGCCGGACGACCTGGCCGGGCGGCTGGAGGGCAAGTCCTCGCTGGGGCGCCTCGGTCTGCTGACGCACTCCACCGCGGGGTTCATCGACCCGGGCTTCAACGGGCACATCACGCTGGAGCTGTCCAACGTGGCCAACCTGCCGATCACCCTGTGGCCGGGGATGAAGATCGGCCAACTATGCCTGTTCCGGCTCAGCTCGCCTGCCGAGCACCCGTACGGCTCGGCCGCGGCCGGCTCCCGCTACCAGGGGCAGCGCGGCCCGACGCCTTCGCGGGCATACCTCAACTTCCACCGGGGCACCACAAAGCGGTAGTCCCGTTCCCCTCTTCGGTGGAACGCCGGGCGTGGCCGGGTGGTGAAACCGCCAGGTCAGCAGCAGGGTGCGAGCTATGCGGCTGTTCCGGCTCCTGCTCGCCCTGCTCCTGGCTCTCGGCTGGCTGCTCGCGGGTGCGCCCGCGCAGGCAGGGGTGGTCGAGCCGTTCCGGCTCAACTACAACCAGGCGGTCTACGGCGACTTCCTCGAGGTCGGCAACGGCTCGCTGCGCTGTCCGACCGCGGCGGAGAACCGGCCGCAGTGGCGGGATGCCACGCCGGCCGCCTGCGCGCAGGTCGCCGAGGGCGGCCGGGTGCCGCGGGGCAGCGCGGGTGACTACAACGACGACTACTTCATGGTCCAGGCGGACGTGGACGGCGACGACACCACGTTCAACTCCTCCACCGCCAGCCTGCGCATCCCGCCTGGGGCCACGGTCGACTTCGCCCGGCTGAACTGGGCGGGCAACACCGGGACCTACGACGGCTCGCGCACCCTGATGTGCCAGAACCGCAGCTTCATCCCGGCCACCGTGCCCAGCGGCGCGGCCACCGATCCGCAGGACCAGCAGGTCAAGCTCACCGTCGGGGGCAGGGCGCGGCAGGTCAGCCCGGCCAAGTTCACCAGGGACCCGGCGGGCGGCTACGCCGGCGGCGGCCAGTACTACTCCGCCTACGCCGACGTCACCGCCGCCTTCGCCGGGGTGGCCACCGGCACGGACCTGAGCGTCACCGCGGCCAACGTGTGGGGCGTGAACGGGTTCGGCTGCATGGCCGGGTGGTCGCTGGTGGTGGTCTACAAGTACGCCGAGCGCAACCCCGACTTCGCGCCCAGCAAGCGCGAGGTCTTCGTCTACGACGGGCACGTGCGGCAGAACTCTCGGGACCCGGAGACCACGATCACCGTCACCGGGTTCCGCTCGGCCGCCTCCTCCACCCGGATCGGGGTGACCGCCTACGAGGGCGACCGCAACATCCCCGGCGACAGGTTCAAGGTCAACGGCACCGAGACGCCGGAGCCGGTCACCGGCGGCACGGACAACTTCTTCATCTCCAACGCCGACGGCCGGTCCAGCCCGGACACGGTGAACAACTGGAGCGTGGACGCCAAGACCATCAGCACCACCGCGATCCGCGCCGGCGCGACCAGCGCGAACCTGGCCTTCAGCACCAACGGTGACTCCTACCTGGCGCAGAACCTGGTGTTCTCGGTCGCGGTGCCCGAGCTGCAGATCACCAAGACCGCCGACCCCAAGGTCGCGCACGAGGGCGACCAGGTCACCTACACGATCAAGGTCACCAACCCCAGTGGCGCGACGGCCAGCAACGTGCGGGTGGCCGATCCGAAGTTCCCGGACTGCACCAGGGTGCTCGGCACCGTGGCCGGCAACCGGTCGGAGACCTTCACCTGCACCGGGACCGCGCCCGCCGACGACGTGACCAACACCGCGACGGTGACCGGCACCAGCAGCCTCGGCGACCCGCTGGAGGGCACCGCCAGCGCCACCGTGGACGTGATCCACCCGGCGATCACCCTGACCAAGGAGGCGGACAAGCCCGCCTACCGCACCGGCGACACCGTCACCTTCACGCTGACCGTGACCAACTCCGGCGACGTGCCGCTGACCAGGCTGCGGGTGGCGGATGCGAAGGTGCCCGACTGCGCCAGGAACCTGCCGGGAGTGCTCGCCCCCGGCGCGAAGCGGACCTTCACCTGCACCGCCACCGCGCCGGTGGCCGACAACGTCAACGCGGCCACGGCCAGCGGAACCGACTCGCTCGGCAAGCAGGTCGAGGGCAGCGACGAGGCCCCGGTGCCGATCGTGCGGCCGGGCATCGCGCTGACCAAGACCGCCGACCCCAGCACGATCCGCGCCGGGGACGAGACCACCTTCACCATCACGGTGACCAACACCGGCGACGCCCCGCTGAACCCGGTGCGGATCACCGACGACCGCACCCCGGCCTGCGCCCGCACCCTGTCCGGGCCGCTGGCCGCCGGCGCGAAGCAGACCTTCACCTGCACCGCGCGGCTGTCCGAGACCACCACCAACACCGCGACCGCGACCGGCAGCGACGCCTCCAGGCAGGACGTCAGCGCCACCGCGCAGGCCACCGTGACCGTGCTCAAACCCGCGCTGACCATTGAGAAGACCGCTTTCCCCAGCACGGTCCGGGCGGGCGACACGGTCACCTTCACCATCAAGGTCAGCAACTCCGGGGACAGCGAGCTGACCGAGGTCGCGGTGACCGACCCGAAGCTGGCCGCCTGCGCCCGCACCTTCGCCCGCCTGGCCGCGGGCGCCAGCGAGACCTACACCTGCTCGACCACGCTCACCGAGGACCAGGTCAACACGGCCACGGTCACCGGCAAGCCACCCGTCGGGCCGCCGGTCACCGCCACTGACGACGCTGCCGTGGACGTGGTGCACCCGGCGATCGAGGTCACCAAGACCGCGGACCCGAACGTGGTCCGGGTTGGTGACCAGGTGACCTTCACCGTGCTGGTGCGCAACACCGGGGACGCGCCGCTGACCAACGTGGTGGTCACCGATCCGGCCGCACCCGCTTGCGCGGCAACGATTCCGCTGCTGGCCGCCGGGGCGGAGCAGAAGCTGACCTGCGTGGTCACCGCGCCGCGGGAGGACTTCGCCAACACGGTCACCGCCACCGGCACCCCGCCGGTCGGGCCGCCGGTGACCGATGAGGACACCGCACGGGTGGACGTGCAGCACCCGGCGGTGGAGATCACCAAGGACGCCAAGCCCGCCCAGGTGCGGCCCGGCGAGCAGGTGACCTTCACCCTGACCGTGCGCAACACCGGCGACGTCGAGCTCACCGACGTCCGGGTGGCCGACCCGGTCGCGCCCGCCTGCGACCGCACCTTCGCCACCCTGGCCGTGGGCGCGAGCGAGACCTACACCTGCGTGCTGGCCCCGACCGCGGACGTGACCAACGTGGCCACGGTGACCGGCACGCCGCCGGTCGGCCCGCCGGTCACCGACACCGACGACGCCGTGGTCGACGTGGTGAACCCCAAGGTGGAGATCGAGAAGACCGCCGCGCCGGAGACGGTCCGGCAGGGCGACACGGTCACCTTCACCATCAAGGTCACCAACACCGGCGACGCCGCGCTGACCAAGGTCACCGTGACCGATCCGGCCACCCCGGCCTGCGCGCGCACGCTGCCGGACCTCGCGCCGGGCGCGGGCCAGACCTACACCTGCACCTACGGCGCGGGCGCGGAGGACCTGGTGAACACCGCCACGGTCACCGGCACCGACCCGACCGGCCGCGAGGTCACCGACTCCGACGACGCGACCGTGGACGTGGTGCACCCGGCCATCGAGGTCAGCAAGAGCGCGGACAAGGACACCGTGCGCGAGGGCGACCAGGTGACCTTCACGGTGACGGTGAAGAACACCGGTGACGTGCCGCTGACCAACGTGGTGGTCAGCGATCCGGCCGCACCCGACTGTGCCACCACGGTTCCGCGGCTCGCCGTGGGCGCGGAGCACCGGGTGGTCTGCACGGTGACCGCGCCGGCTGACGACTTCGTGAACACCGCGACCGGCACCGGCACGCCGCCGGTCGGACCGCCGGTGACCGATGACGGCACCGCGAAGGTGACCGTGCTGCACCCCGGCGTCAACATCGCCAAGGAGGTCCAGGGCGGCCCGTTCCGCACCGGCGACACGGTCACCTTCACCATCACGGTGACCAACACCGGCGACGCCCCGCTGACCGCGGTCACGGTGGCGGACCCGATTGCGCCGTCCTGTGCGCGCACCCTGCCGGACCTGGCCCCCGGCAAGAGCGAGAGCTACACCTGCGCGATGCCCGCGGGCGCCGAGGACGTCACCAACACCGCGTCGGTGACCGGCACCCCGCCGACCGGCCTGCCGGTGACCGACACCGACGACGCGAAGGTCGACGTGGTGCACCCCGCTGTCCAGGTGCTGAAGTCCGCGACCCCGGAGACCGTGCGGGTCGGCGACACGGTCACCTTCACCATCAAGGTCAGCAACACCGGGGACACCGAGCTGACCCAGGTCGCGGTGACCGACCCGGCGGTGCCCGCCTGCGCCCGCACCTTCGAGCGACTGGCCGCGGGGGCCAGCGAGACCTACACCTGCACCATGACCGCGACCGACGACCTGACCAACACCGTTGCGGTGACTGGGAAACCGCCGGTCGGGCCGCCGGTGACCGGCACCGACGACGCGACCGTGGACGTGGTCCACCCGGCGATCGAGGTGGGCAAGAGCGCGGACAAGCAGACCGTGCGCGCGGGCGATGAGGTCAGGTTCACGGTGACGGTGAAGAACACCGGTGACGTGCCGCTGACCAATGTGGTGATCAGCGATCCGGCCGCACCCGGTTGCGCGGCAACGGTTGCGCGGCTCGAGGTCGGCGCGGCACACACGGTCAGCTGCACGGTGACCGCGCCGGCTGACGACTTCGTGAACACCGCGACCGGCACCGGCACCCCGCCGGTGGGGCCGCCGGTGACCGATGAGTCCACCGTGCGGATCGACGTGCAGCACCCGGGCATCGAGATCACCAAGGACACCGAGGGCGGGCCGTTCCGCGCCGGTGACTCGGTGACCTTCCGGATCGTGGTGCGCAACACCGGTGACGTGCCGCTGACCAAGGTGACGGTGGCCGACGAGCTCGCGCCGGAGTGCCGCCGCACCTTCGCCACCCTGGCCCCCGGGGCCGCGGAGACCTACCCGTGCACCATGGTCGCCCCCGCTGACGACGTGCTGAACACCGCGAAGGCCACCGGCACCCCGCCGACCGGCCCCGATGTGTCCGATGTGGACGATGCGCCGGTGGATGTGGTGCATCCCGAGGTGGTCATCGAGAAGTCGGTCAGTCCCGGCACCGCGCGGCCCGGCGATCAGGTGACCTACACGATCGTCGTGCGCAACACCGGCGACGTGCCGCTCACCGACGTGCGGGTGGCCGATGACGAGCAGCCGGGCTGCGGCTTCATCCTGCCGCTGCTGCCGGCCGGCGGCACGGAGACGCGCACCTGCGCGATCACCGCGGCCCAGGACGTCACCAACACCGCGACCGTGACCGGCATCGATCCGACCGGCAGGCCGGTGACCGCGACCGACGAGGCCGTGCTGGACGTGATCGGGCCGGGCATCGAGGTGGTCAAGACCGGCCCGGCCAAGCCGTTGCTGAGCGGCCAGCAGGCCGAGTTCACCGTGCTGGTGCGCAACACCGGCGACGTGCCGCTGACCGGGGTGGTGCTCAGCGACCCGGTGGCGCCCGGCTGCTCGGTGACCGTCGGCGACCTCGCGCCTGGCCAGGCCAGCCAGCCGGTGAAGTGCACGGTCGCCATGCGGGACAAGGACATCGAGAACACGGTGACCGCCACCGGCACCGACCCGACCGGGCGGCCGGTGACCGACCAGGCGACCGCGGCGGCGGAGCTGGCCACGCCCGGCATCAACCTGACCAAGACCGCCGACCAGGACGAGGCCGCGCCGGGCCGCACGGTCACCTTCAAGCTGACCGTGCGCAACACCGGCACCGTCGACCTGGTCAACGTCACCGTGGCCGACCCCACGCTGCCCGGCTGCGACCGGCGGATCGAGCGGCTACCGGTCAACGGCAGCCAGACCTGGACCTGCACGACGGCCGCGCCCAGCGGCGGCACGCTGGTCAACACCGCCACCGCGACCGGTCAGCCGGACACCGCGCAGCCGGGCGGGCCGGTCAGCGACACCGACTCGGCCAGCGTGCGGGTGCCCGGCGGGCCAGGTCCGACGCCGCCGCGGCCGCCGCTGGCCGAGACCGGCGCGCCGACCGGGGTGTTCCTGTGGGCCGGGCTCGCGCTGCTGGCGCTCGGGGTGGTGCTGGTCGCCGGAGTGCGCCGTCAGCGGAACTGAGTCAGTCCGAGCTGCGGGACAGCAGGTCGCCGTAACGGGCGAGCACCCTGGCCCGCAGCTCGGGGTCGGCGCGCGGGACCGGCTCCAGGAAGATCTCGTCCAGCTCGGTGAACTCGGCGCGCAGGTCGGCCGAGATGCGCACGCAGGCGCGTTCCAGGTCGGCCGCGCCCAGCGCGTCGTCGAAGTCCAGGCGGGCGCACAGCAGCACCCGGTCGGTGCCGGTGACCATGGACAGGATGTCCACCACCGCCTCCACCTCCGGCGTCGCACGCAGCCGGGCGGCCACCGTGCGCACCAGCACCGGGTCGGCCTGGCGGCCGATCAGCAGGCCCAGGTTGGTGCTGCCCAGCAGGTAGGCCACCACGGCCAGCAGCGCGCCGATGGCCAGCGAGGCCACCGCGTCCCAGACCGCGGAGCCGGTCAGCTGGTGCAGCAGCACGCCGAGGAAGGCCAGCAGCAGGCCGATCAGCGCCGCGGTGTCCTCGAAGAACACCGTCTTCACCGTGGGGTCGTCGGAGTGCCGCAGGTAGGCGAGCAGGCCCCGCTGCTCGGCCTTGGCCTCGCGCCGCACCTGGCGGCTGGCCTGCACGAAGGAAACCGACTCCAGCAGGAAGGCCAGGCCGAGCACCAGGTAGGCCACCCACGGCCTGGTCTGGGTGTCATCGCCGCTGAGCAGCGTGCGAACGCCCTCGACGACCGCGAACACCGCGCCGGAGGCGAAGATGGCCACCGCGGCCATCAGCGACCAGAAGAAGCGCTCCTTGCCGTAGCCGAACGGGTGCCGCACATCGGCGGGCTTGCCGGAGCGGCGCAGCGCGGTGAGCAGCAGGCCCTCGGTGAAGGTGTCCGCGACCGAGTGCGCCGCCTCGGCCAGCAGCGCGGCCGAGCCGGTGAGTGCACCGGCGACCGCCTTCATCACGCCGATCGAGAAGTTCACGATCAGTGCCAGCACCACGGTGAGCGTGCTCTCGCCGCCCGGCTTGCTCTCGTCAGCCATCCGACCATCGTGCTCTCCAGAGTGCTTTCCGGCATGCCGGCCGCGTGCCGCCGGAGGGGTGAATCCGCTCCATGTGGACAACCCACGGCCATGATCGAACGTGTGTTGGATGGCAACATCCATCGAGCGGAACGGGGAGTTTTTCGATGAACCTGCGGCGCGGCGCCGTGGTCCTGGCCAGTGCGAGTCTGCTGACCTTGACCGGAGCGCCTGCTCTAGCCGAGGAACCAGCCCCCACCGGCACGGTCACCGGCCTGGTGTGGTTCGACCGAGACGCCGACGGCGCCGCCGAGCCCGGTGAGCCAGGGGCCGCGGACGCGGAGGTGAGCTTCTTCGACGTGCTGCGGCAGCGACCGGCGGGCAAGGCGGTCACCGACCGGGACGGCCGCTACACCTCGCCCACGCTGAAGTTCGGGCTGTACAAGGTGAGCCACCAGCGCGCCGAGTACGCCGCCACCACCAGCCCGGTCCGGTTCGCGCTGGTCTCCACCGACGGCGTGCGCCCGATCGACTTCGGCATCCGCGGCGGCACCATCACCGGCACGGTCTGGCACGACGCCGACCGGGACGGCAAGCGCGACCACGGCGAACAGCCGCTGGCCGAGGTGCCGGTGACCACCGTGAAACCGGTGACCCGGCACGCCGCCTCCGGCAAGGACGGCCGCTACACGCTGCACGACCTGCCGGCCGGCCGCTACCAGCTCAAGGCCAGCTCACTGGCCACCGCCGCCCAGCTCACCCTGACCCGCCCCGGCCGGGACAACGACTTCGCCTGGGGCAGCTACACCAGCGGTGAGCTGCGCATCCGCCCCGGCCGGACCGAGGGCGAGGTGGACGCGGGCTACGCCGAGTCCCGCTACGACGGCGCGCTCAGCATCAGCACCGACCGCGACCCGCAGACCGCCGAGGTCGGCCAGCCGGTCAAGGTCACCGTGCACCTGACCAACCGCGGCGAGACCGGCCAGCGGGTGGCGGTCTCGCTGTTCCTGCCCGAGGGCGTCCGGGTCTCCGGCGTGGCCGGTGACTGGACCGTGGTCTCCACCGGCCCGACCGTGCTGGCCAACTCCATGACGGCGGTCGAGCCCGGAGCCAAGGAACGCGCGCTGACCCTGACCGTGGTGGCCGACCAGCCGCTGACCGCGCCGCTGCACTTCCGGCAGCGCCCCGACGCGGGCGGCGACCGGGACTCCGGCAACGACGACGGCTACCTCTGGCTGGGCCGCAAGCCCTAGCTCAGACTTCCAGGTCCAGCAGTTCGGCCGGGTCGAAGGAAAGCGGGAACGGCAGGTCCGTCTCGAACTTCTGCCCGGCCAGCGCGCTGGTGTGCGGGCGGTAGGCGCCGCGGTCCAGCTTGAACAGGTGGACCGCGGCCCGCTCCTGCTCGTGGTCCACCTGGACCTCCAGGTAGAACGGGATCCCGGCGTCCGCGCACAGGGCGGGCTTGTCGATCCGGTCCCGGCGGCGGCTGGGGGAGACCACCTCGGCCACCAGCGTGGTGAGGCCGGGCGACACCCAGAGGGCCCCCTCCGCGGAGCCGTTGAGCACGGTGAGGTCCGGCTGGATCCACCGCCCAGGCGCGAACAGCAGGTTGACCGTGCCGTAGACCCGGAACGGAGTTCTGTCCGCGGCCACGGTCGCGAGGAAGATCAGTCGCGCTGCGGCGTACGAATTCTGCGAAGCCTCGTACGGGCTCATGATCAGCTTTCCGTCCAGGCACTCGTACTTGGCCGCGGGCACGTGCGGCAGTGGCAGGTAGTGCTCGGCCAGCCTCATGTCCCACATCCCGTCGAACTCGACGAGCGGGTCAAAAGGCCGTCCAACCAGTTCGGCAACCATCTGCCAGCACCTCCACGGTCAAGCGTACTGCCTCACCCGCCGCTGGGCTGCTACGACTTGTCCTGCTCAGTCGCGGGGGTGCCGCTCGGCTCGGCGTCGGTCGGGGTGTCCGCCGGCTCGTCGGCGGCCGCCGCGGGCTGGCCCCGCCGGACCGCGCTGAGCAGCAGCTGGGACACGTCCACCACCTCGACCGAGGCGCCCTGGCCCTCGTTCTGGCGCTGGGTGACGCCGTCGGTGAGCATCACCCGGCAGAACGGGCAGCCGGTGGCGATCTTGGTCGGCGCGGTGCCCAGTGCCTCGTCCACCCGGTCCACGTTGATCCGCTTGCCGATCCGCTCCTCCATCCACATCCGGGCGCCGCCGGCGCCGCAGCACATGGAGCGGTCGCCGTGCCGCGGCATCTCGCGGAAGGCGGCGCCGGTGGCGCCGATCAGCTCGCGCGGCGGGGAGTAGACCTGGTTGTGGCGGCCCAGGTAGCAGGGGTCGTGGTAGGTGACGTCCTCGGCCAGCGGGGCGACCGGGACCAGGCGGCGCTCCCGGACCAGGCGGTTGAGCAGCTGGGTGTGGTGCACGACCTCGAACTCGCCGCCCAGCTGCGGGTACTCGTTGGCCAGCGAGTTGAAGCAGTGCGCGCAGGTGGCCACGATCTTGCGCTTGCCCTTGGGACGGCCCTCGAAGACCGAGTTGAGCACCTCGACGTTCTGCTGGGCCAGCATCTGGAACAGGAACTCGTTGCCCGCGCGCCGGGCCGGGTCGCCGGTGCAGGTCTCCTCCGGGCCGAGCACGGTGTACTTCACGTCGGCCAGGTGCAGCAGCTCGGCCACCGCGCGGGTGGTCTTCTTCGCCCGGTCCTCGAACGCGCCCGCGCAGCCGACCCAGAACAGGTACTCGGTGTCGCCCAACTCGCCGTCGAAGACCGGCACCTCGAAGTCCAGGCCCTCGGTCCAGGCCAGCCGGTCCTTGGCGTTCTGGCCCCAGGGGTTGCCCTTGTTCTCCAGGTTCTTGAACATCCCGCCCAGCTCGCTCGGGAAGTTCGACTCGATCAGCACCTGGTACCGGCGCATGTCCACGATGTGGTCCACGTGCTCGATGTCCACCGGGCACTGCTCGACGCAGGCGCCGCAGGTGGTGCAGGACCACAGCACCTCGGGGTCGATGATGCCCAGCTCGTCCGGGCCGCCGATCAGCGGGCGCTCGGCCTCGGCCAGCGCCAGCACGTCGATCTTGGCCAGCCGGGCCTCGGCGTCGTCACCGGTGATGCCCACCTCGTCGCCAGCCATGTCCTTGCGGCCGCCGGCCAGCAGGTACGGGGCCTTGGCGTAGGCGTGGTCGCGCAGCGCCGTGATCATCAGCTTGGGCGAGAGCGGCTTGCCGGTGTTCCAGGCGGGGCACTGGGACTGGCAGCGCCCGCACTCGGTGCAGGTGGTGAAGTCCAGCCAGCCCTTCCAGGAGAAGTCCTCGACCTTGCCGGCGCCGAAGACGTCCTTCTCCGGGTCGGCCTCCTCGAAGTCCAGCGGCTTGCCGCCGCTCATCATCGGCTTGGCCGCGCCCAGCGCCACGCCGCCGTCGGCCTCGCGCTTGAAGTAGATGTTGAAGAAGGCGGTGAACCGGTGCCAGGCCACGCCCATGTTCAGGTTGCGCGCGATGGTGATCGCCCAGGTGGCGGAGATGAGGATCTTCAGCATCGCGAAGATGGAGACCATGATCGGCGCGCTGGGCAGGACCGCGCCGAGCGCGTGCGTGATCGGGGTGGCCCAGACCGGGTAGTGGAACAGCCCGCTGGAGGCCTTGAACGCGCGGATGGCGAAGATGCAGATGCCCACGCTGAGGATGACGCCCTCGACGAAGTAGGCCTGCCAGAAGTTGGAGCCCTGGAAGCGGGACTGGCGGTCCGCGCGGCGCGGGTGGTTGCGCTGGCGGATGGTGATCAGCACCAGGATGCCGACCACCGTGGTCAGCCCGATCAGCTCGACGAACAGGCCCCACGGCGCCCAGCCGCCGATGATCGGCAGCTCGTAGGCCGGGTCGAAGACCTCGCCGTGCGCCTCCACCAGGGTCAGCACCAGCGAGCCGAAGCCGACCATGACGAACCAGTGCGCCGCGCCGACCACGCCCCACTTGAGCATCCTGGTGTGCCCGAGGATCTCCACCAGCATGTTCTTCAACCGGCCGCCCAGCGGCCCGTTGCGGGTCGGGTCGGGCTGGCCCAGCCGGACCGTGCGCACCATCTGGACCACGGCCCTGGTCAGCAGCACGACCCAGGCGAGGGTTGCGGCCAGAGAAATCAGGCCCAACACGATATGCACAGCACCCATGCTCGGCAGCCCTCCCAGGAAATAGCGGCGTCGGTATTCCTGCCGTGCCCGGGAGACTACGCCATATTACTCACCAGTAACCACCTGGCGTGTCCGGTGTCGCACCGGTTGGCGTCAGTTGACCGAGATCAGCAGTTCGGACAGATTCTCGACCAAGCGCCCGGTGTCCGCTGGGGCGACCGTCGTGTACTGGCCGATCGCGCGCACCGAGTAGCGGCCCTCCACGTTGTCCACCACCGAAACCACGTGCTCAGCGCGGTTGCGCTCGCCCCAGTGGTCCCAGCCGGTGGCGCCGAACTGCCCGCCGCGCAACCGCTCCGCGCTCACCGTCTGGGCCAGCGCGCGGGCCGGTCCCGGCGGCATGCCGCCCAGCTCGAGCTCGTGCGCGAAGGCGTCGTAGGACTTGCCAGCGCGGGCGGCGGCGTACTGGAGCAGGTCGTTGGGCACGGTGATCTGGTCGCCGTGGCCGGGCGGGTGCTCGGGCAGCAGCTCGACGGCGGCCTCCGGCATGGTGGTCGGGCCGATCTCGGAGATGCGCACCTGGTTGTCCATCACGCTGCCGCAGGCCACGAACTCGCCGCTGCCGGTGACCATGGCGCGCAGCGAGCGCTCCCGGTCCAGGTTGAACCGCAGGTCGATCGCGGTGCGCGGCCGGGCGAACTGGTGCAGCAGGTCCGTGTACCAGGAGTTGAGCTGGCCTGGCCAGCCGAGGCCCTTGTCCGCCAGCCCGATCCAGGCGGTCCGGCGGATCTGCTCGGCCTCCTCGTCGGTGGCCGGGTCCGGCACGACGTCGAGCACCAGCGGCCGGGCCCCCGGCGCGAGGTCCTCCCAGCTCACGAAAAACTCCATGGGCGTGAGCACGACCGCCGACATGGCCTTCCTTCCCTGTGTCGCACCAGGTTCAGGCCGCCAACGGTACCCCCGATCGGGCGGCGTCGGCCGGACAACGCGCTAATCCGTGCCTGCGCGGTTGCGGAACCTTCGAAGTCCGAGCACCAGGCCGAGCACCAGCAGCCCGCCGCCGAGGGTGACCGCCACCGCCACCGGGTGCCCGCCGGTCTTCAGCTTGGCGGTCAGCCCCGGCCGGCCACCGGCCTCGGTGCTGTCCTGGCTGGGCACGACCAGGCCGCCGACCTCGTAGCGCACGCCGGCCTCGGCCGAGTCCACCCTGGTCACGGTCTGCCGCGCGGTGATCGAGCGGGCGCCGGGCTTGAGGTCGGTGCTGGGCCGCAGCCGCCACTGGCCGTCCGCGCCGACCGTGGTCGAGCCGACCGGCGCGCCGTCCACCGACACGGTCACCAGCGCCTTGGGCTTGCCCATGCCGCCGATCTCCGGCCGGGGCAGGTCGGCGCGCTCGCCCGGCGCAGGTGCGGTGATGACCGGCGGGGTGGGCATCACGGTGAAGTTGCCGACCGCTTCCGGGGACTCCTGCCCGCCGACGCGCTGCTTCAGCACCAGCTGGTGGCCGCCCAGGCACAGCTTCTCCGGCAGGGTGAGCCGCCAGCGGCCCTCGCGGTCGGCGGTGACCAGCTGCGGGGGCTTGGTGTCCAGCCGCACGCTCACCTCGGCGCCGGGCCGGGCGGTGCCGTGCACCTCGGGCTCGGTGTCGGTGCCCCGGCTGCCGTCCAGCGGGCCGAGCAGCGCGGGCGCGCGCAGGCGTGGTTCGTCCGGGTCCAGGTAGGCGGCCAGCCGGTCGCCGTTGGCATCGCGCGGGCTGCCGCGGCCGGGGGCCAGCTCGTCCACGTCGCGCACCCCGTCGGCGTCCGCGTCGCCCTCGGTGGTCAGCAGCCGCAGCTCGCCGCCGAAGCTGGGCAGCACGTCCGAGGTCAGCGACTCGCCGAGGGCCAGTGAGGTCAGTCCGCCAGGTCCGGGCACCGGGCGGCAGCGACCGGCCGCCGAGCCCAGGTGCGCGGCCGAGGTCCAGCCCAGCGCCGCGCCACCGGCCAGCAGCGCGCCGCCGCCGTCCACGCACAGCCCGTGCACCTCGAACCCGCGCAGCGCCATCCCGCCGGTCTCGCCGAGCCGCCACACCGAGCGGGGCGCGAACACGGTGCCGCAGGAGTAGCCGCCGCGACCGGCCGCGCACACCTGGGCGCCGGGGATCACCGCGCTGAGCGACTCGACCCGCAGCGCGCCACCGGGTCCGGCCACCTCGGGCACCGGGGTGGCGTGCTGGTCGGCGGCCCGGATCGAGGCCAGGTCGTCGCCGGGTCCGTCGCCGTCCAGCGAGGCCAGGGTGAACCGGTCCGCCGAGCCGAGCGGCGCACAGTGCGCGGGGCCGAGGGAGACCACCCGGCCCGCCCGGTCCAGCGCGTTGAGCCCGTAGCCGCAGCCCTGGGCGCGCACCGCGGGCGGCTGCGGCGGGAGGTCGGTGTGCTCGGCCCGCACGGTCAGCGCGGTCCTGGGCAGCGCGGTGGCCAGCTTGCGCCCGGCGGGGGAGTCGGCCAGCAGCAGCCGCAGGGTCCCGGCGCGCACGTCGGGGGTGATGCCGAAGACCGCGGCCCGCTCGGCCGGCGGCAGTCCGGCCGACCAGCGGGCCAGCGCGTCCACGCCCTGGTCCATGGCCTCCGCGCTGCCCGGCCGCACCTGCGCGCCGGCCCCGGTGATCCGGACCCGGTCCGCGGCCGCCTCGTCGGTCACCGCGACCCGCAGCCGCCGGTGGCCCGGCTCGAACCAGGCGCCGCCGAAGGAGGAGCCCAGCTCACCGCGCAGCCGCTCGGCGGCGGCCGCGGCCTGCCGGGCCGCGCGGCCGTTGGCCAGGTAGGTCACCGGCTCCAGGCCGAGGTCCCGGCGCAGCGCGTCCTTGAGGCCCTGCGGCAGCGCCTCGGCGTGCGCGGCGAGCAGCGCCTGCTCACCGGGCTGTTGCGCGGCCCAAGCGGGCGCCACACCCAGCACGAGCAGGCAGGCGGCACCAGCCAACCCGAGCGCCCTGCGCATCCCGCACCTTCTTCGCCACCACACGAACCCGCCCGCGACAACGGGACGTGGCCAAACGCTAGCCGCCCGAAGGGGCAGTTCCGCCGGTCGCTGCCGGGTTCGTTATGAAGGTCGCGGTACGGCAAAGAAACGGGCGGCCGTCCCGTAGGACGACCGCCCGTTCTGTGCTGTGTGACTGGTTTGGTCAGGACTCCGCGCCGGCCTTGCGGCGGCGGAAGAACACCAGCAGCGCGACGCCACCGGCCACGGCCACGCCGCCGCCGATCAGCATCGGCAGCACGTTGTCCACACCGGTCTTGGCCAGGCCGCCGTTGCCGCCGCCGTTACCGGCCGGGCTGGTGGTCGGCGGGACCGCCGCGCCACCCTTGGTCAGCTCGTAGGCCACGGTGTCCGCGTCGGAGTCCACCTTGTCGATGGTCTGCTTGGCGGAGATGGTGTGCTTGCCCTTGGCCAGGTCGGCGGCCGGGGTGACGCTCCACTTGCCGTCGGCGCCCACGGTGGCCTCGCCCAGCTTCACGTCACCGGCGGTCACCGTGACGACAGCCCCGGCGGTGCCGGTGCCCGCGACGGTCGGCCGCGCGTTCTCGCTCTTGGCGCCTTCCTTCGGCTCGGTGATGACCGGGGCCGAGGGGACGACGGTGAAGGTGGACTTGACCTCGCGGGAGGTGAGGTCGCCCGCCTTCTGCTTCAGGGTGATCTCGTGACCGCCGTAGGCCAGGTCGGTGGTGATGGCCTCGGTCCACTTGCCGCTCGCGTCGGCCTTCAGCTCCTTGGTCTGACCCTTGTAGGTCAGCGACACGGTGGCGTTGGGCTTGGCGGTGCCGGTCAGCACCGGCTTGCGCTCGGTGATCCGGGACTTGTCGGCCGGGCTGGTCAGCTTCGGCGCGGACAGGTTCGGCTCGTCGGCGTCGCGGTAGGCGGCGACCCCGTTGTTGTTGGTGTCCTTGATCTTGGTGATGTCGGCGTTGAGCTCGTTGATGTCGAGCACGCCGTCCTCGTCCTCGTCACCGTTGGCGGTCAGCACGGTCAGCTGCGCGTCACCCTTGTAGTCGGGCAGGATGTCGCGCTGCACCAGCTCGGCGTAGGAGCGGTCCTTCGGCTGGCCCGCGGTGGGGCACTTGTCGCCGGGGTTGGCCGCGCCACCGGAGGTGATGCCCAGTGCCTTGGAGCCCAGGACCACGGCGCCGCCGGAGTCGCCGGGGATGCTGCACGCGTCGTGCTGGAACAGCGAGAGCAGGTGCCCACCGATCTTGACCGACACGTCGGTGTTGACCACGTTGCCGCACTGCCAGCCGGTGGTGCGGCCGGACTTGCAGATCTCCTGACCCTGGATCGGGTCGGTCAGGCCGTCCAGCTTCAGGCCGCCGCCGTTGTAGCGGTTGACCTCCGGCAGCAGCTTCTGCGCGCCGTTGGTCACCTTGATGGTGGCCGAGTCGTCGCCGTTGGCGTCGTTGTCGAAGCGCACGTTCTCGCCGAGGCCGATGGCCTCGCCGACCGGGTTGCCGGCGCCCTTGACCTCGACGTTGACCTTGCGGCCGTCGAAGCCGTCGAAGCAGTGCCCGGCGGTGATGATCTGGCCGCGGCCCAGCTTGTCAACGGCGTTGAAGCCGAGGGAGCACAGCCGCAGGCTGGAACCCGTGCCGGAGACGGTGTAGCCGTCGCCGCCGCGGATGTCCTTCTCCGGCTGGAGCTCCTCTTCCTTGTGCCCGACCTCGACCTGGACGTTCACCTTGGGCAGCTCGGCAGCCAGCGCCTTGCCGGCCTCCGAGGTGGACAGGGTGACGCCCAGCTTGCCGTCCTTGGTGTCCACCGCGACGGCCTGGAACGCGTTGCGCTTGTCGCCGGTCAGCGACTTCGCCCACTTGCTGATGGTGTCCGCGGCGCGGTCGAGCGCGGCCGCGGAGACCCCGCGCTGGTGCACCTCGCCACCGGCGGCCCGCACCTTGGCGGCCACCGCGGCGTCGGTCACCGCGACGTGCAGCTTCTTGCTGTTCTTGTCGAACCACGCGCCGCCGAACTTCTCGCCCAGCTCCTTGCGCAGCTTGCTGCCCGCCAGCGCGGCCTTGTCCGCGGCCCGTGCAGTGGCCACGTACTCCTTGGCGTCCTTGCCCAGGTCCCGGCGGATCGCTTCCTTCAGCTCGGCCGGCATGGACTGCACGACCGCATCCGCGGTGACCTCGGTCGGCTGCGCGGGCGCGGCGCCGGTGCCGAGCGCGGTGCCCAGAACCAGGACACCACCCACGGTCATCGCAGCGCCGAACCTCCGGCGCAGGCTTGCCTTACTCATCGAGCTCCTTCCCCAGAACCCACCGTGCCCCGATTGGGTTACCTCGGATGGGTGACGCAGGGAAGCTAGCTCTAGTTCCCCCTAGTGAGGGGAGAGTTTGTGAAAAAAGGTGCGAACTTCGTTACGGGGATTTGACCTGCCAGGCGGGGTCGCCGAAGCCCGCGGCCAGCTCGTCCGGCCTGCCGGCGCCGCCGAAGTAGTCGCCACAGGCCAGGTCCGCCCCGGCGGCGAGCCAGAATTCTGCCTGCTCAGCGGTGGTGACACCGTCCACGATCACGCTGACGCCCGCCTGGTGCGCCAGCCTCGGCAGCTGCCGCAGCGCCTCGGTCACCGGCGAACCCGGCACCAGTTCCCGGCCGACCAGCTCCCGGTTCACCCTGACGAAGTCCACGGCCAGATCGGTCACCGCGGCCAGGTTGGCGGTGCCCGGACCGAAGTCCCGCAGCGCCGTGCGCACGCCCAGGTCGGTGAGCGTGCGCAGGTTGTCCCTTGACTCTCCGTGATCGGCAGCCAGGGCCGGCGCCGGCAGCTCCAGCAGCAGCCGCGCGGCCGGGAAGCCGGTCTGCTCCAGCACGCCGAGCAACCTGGTCACCAGGTCCGGATCGGCCGCCTGGTGCGCGGTCAGGTTCAGCGTCAGCAGCAGCTCGCGGCCCAGCCGCTGCCGCCACCAGGCGACCTGCGCACAGCTCGCGCGCAGCAGCCACTCGCCCAGCTGCGGCATCAGCCCGGTGCGCTCGGCCAGCTCCCGGCACTGCCGGTCCGGCAGCGGCCCGAACTCCGCGTGCTCCCAGCACACCAGCGCCTCGACCCCGGCCACGGTGCCCTCGGCCAGCCGCACCAGCGGCTGGTACCGCGCCTCCACCGAGCCGTTCTCGAACGCGCCGGGCATGGTCGCGGCCAGCGCGTCGCGCTGCCGGTCCAGCCGCTCGTGCTCGGGGTGGAACAGCTCCCACTGCCCGCCGCCGCCGGCCTTGGCCCTGCGCAGCGCCTGCCGGGCGCCGCGCAGCACGTCCTCCGGCGTGCGCTCCGGCGAAGGCAGGTGCACCACGCCGACACTGGCCGTCGGCGCGGTGCCATGACCATCCACATAGGACGGTTCGGCCAGCTCGCGCCGGATCGCGTGCACCAGGCTCACCAGCTCGGGCGTGGTCGGCGAGTTCTCCAGCAGCACCGCGAACTCGGCCCCGTCGAAGCGGGCCACCATCGCCTTCTGCCCGGCCAGCACCGACTTGAGCCGCTGCGCCGCGACCACCAGCAGCTGCTCGGCCGCGCGCTCGCCGAGGCCGTCCCGCACCACCGCGTAGCCGTCCAGGTCCAGGTGCAGCAACGTCACGCCGTAGCGCCGATCCGCTTGGCGCAGCACGATTTCCAGCTGGGTGCCGAAGAACTGGCGGTTGGGCAGCCCGGTCAGCACGTCGTGCAGCGACTGGCGGCTGAGCTCGTTCTGCAGCAGCGCCAGCTCGGTGCCGTCCTCGACCACCGTGACGAAGTGGTCCGGCGCCTCGTCCGCGCCGCGCAGCAGCGAGGCGGTCAGCGAGACCATCGCGTGGTCGCCGTCGCGGCGCAGCAACCGCTGGGACTGCTTGATCCTGGCCAGCCTGCCCTCCCGCAGCGCGGCGTAGTCCTCGCGCAGCGCGGGCGCCCGCTCGGGATCGACCAGGTCGAACAGGTTGCCCTCGGTCAGCTCGGCAGGCGAGTAGCCGAGGATCGCGCCGGCCGAGGCGTTCACCGTGACCAGCTCGCCGTCCAGACCGGTGATCAGGATGCCGCTGGCCGAGGAGGTGGCGACCTCCTCGAACCTGGCCTCCGCGGCCCGCAGGTTCCACTTGGCGTCGCGGACCGCCTTGAGCAGCGAACGCTGCATGCTCTCCTGCTGCGCCAGGGTGGCCTGCTGCGCCGCGCCGACGAAGCCGACGGCCAGCGCGCCGAGGACCTGGACCACGCGCTCGGCCGGCGCGCCGCCCTCGGGGAACTCGGGCAGGGCCAGCAGGCCCGGACCCAGGACGTCCATGGTGGTCGCGAGCGCCCGGTCGTCGGCGCAGTTCAGCTCGACCAGCCGGGCGCCTGCCGCGGCCGCGGGCCCGGTGTCCGCCGGATCGCTGTGCACCGCCGCGCACATCTGGTCCAGCAGCTCGATCAGCTCAGCCTCGAAGTCGGCGTGCACCAGCGGCACGTAGTTGGCCTCGGCCAGCACGTAGGCCCATTTGCGCGCGAGCGTGCGGCGCTTCCGCCGCCAGTCCTCCGGCGGCGGGAGCGGCTCTGCCTGGAGGCTGAGATCCGGCATCGGCTCAGCTCTTCCTGGCGACGCCGACGTAGAGGTAGGCGTTGCTCGACGGGTCGGCGACGTCCCCCGGCCCGTCGGCCCGCCAGTTCGCGCAGCCGACCAGCCCCGGCTCGACCAGCTCGAAGTCACCGAACATGGCCAGGATCTGCTCGTAGGAGCGCGGCGTGACCTGGTCCGCGCTGCGCGAGGAGCGGATGGCGTCGCCGAGGTCCTCGAGGTCCTGCTTCTGCTCGTCGTGGGTGGCGTGGCTCAGCGCCAGGTAGCTGCCGGGCGCGAGCAGGTCGCGGTAGCCGCCCACCAGCTCGGCCGGTGCGGACTCCTCCGGCAGCCAGTGCAGCATCAGCATGAACAGCAGACCGACCGGCTGCTCGAAGTCGATCAGCTGCCGGACCGCGGTGCTGCCGACGATCGAGTCCAGGTCGCGCATGTCCGCGTGCACCACGCCGGTGCCGGGCACGGTCTCCAGCATCAGCTCGCTGTGCGCGACCGCGACCGGGTCGCGGTCCACGTAGACCACCCGGCAGGCCGGGTCGACCTGCTGCGCGATCTCGTGCACATTGCCCACGGTCGGGATGCCGGAGCCGATGTCCAGGAACTGCCGCACGCCCTGCGCCATCAGGTAGCGGACCACCCTGGCCATGAAGGCGCGGTTGAGCCGGGCGACCCGGCGCAGGCTGGGCGCGATGCGCTTGAGGGTCTCGGCGGTGTCGCGGTCCACCGCGAAGTTGTGGCTGCCACCGAGCACGTAGTCATAGACCCTGGCCATGCTCGGCGTCGTTATGTCGACGCCGGCCGGGACCCAGTCCTGCGTCCGCGTCACGGAGAAAACACCTCGATTCGTAGCGGCGCACAGCATAGCCAGATTTCCACCCACTCGGTTGGGTACTGTTGCCTGCGCCCGAATGGGCCCTAGTGTGGCCACCTCCCCATTACCGGCGCAAGGAGTGCGAATGCCCGTCCGGGTGGCACCCGGTCGGTGGCCGTTACTCGGGCACACACCGGCCTTGCTGCGCAAAAAGTTCCGGTTCACTGCGGAACTGCGTGATCACGGCGATATTGTCAAGCTGTATTTAGGACCACTCCAGGCTTATTTCATCACAAGTCCTGAACTGGTCCATCGCGTACTGGTAACGGACGGCGCGAGTTTCGGAAAAGGCGCCATGTTCGACAAGTTCCGGCCGTACATGGGCAACGGCCTGGCGATGTCGGACGGCGCGTTCCACCGGCGGCAGCGCAAGCTCATGCTGCCCGCCTTCCGGCAGAGCCGGATCGAGCACTACGCCGGGAACATGGTGCGGGCCGCCACCGCGCTGACCAGCTCCTGGCGGCCGGGCGAGGTCCGCGGGATCGACGCCGACATGCAGGGCCTGGCGGTGACCATCGTCGGCGCCGCGCTGTTCTCCACCGAGCTGGGCGGCACCGCGGTCGAGGAGGCCCGCCGGTCCATCCCGGTGATCGTCAAACAGGGCATCATCCGCTCGCTGTCGCCCTCCTTCGTCGAGCACCTGCCGATCCCGGGCAACAAGGCCTTCGACGCCGCGATCCTGCGCATGCGCGAGGTCGTGACCAGGGTCATCGACAGCTGGGACGGCGTCGACCACGGCGACCTGCTGTCCCTGCTGCTGCTGGCCAGGGATGCCGACACCGGCGAGGGCATGACCGAGCAACAGGTCTTCGACGAGGTCATCAACCTGCTCACGGCGGGCATCGAGACCAGCGCGCTGGCGCTCGGCTGGGCCTTCCACGAGCTGGGCCGCAACCCCGAGGTCGAAGCGCGGCTGCACGCCGAGGTGGACCAGGTGCTGGCCGGCCGCCAGGTCACCTTCGCCGACCTGCCCCGGCTGGAGTACGCCAGGCGGGTGGCCACCGAGGCGCTGCGGAAGTCCTCGCTCTGGCTGCTGATGCGGCGGGCCAACCGCGAGCTCGAGCTCGGCGGCCTGCGCCTGCGGCCGGGCGATGAGGTCATCGTCAGCCCCTACACCATGCATTTCGACTCCCGGTCCTTCCCGGACCCGGAAAGGTTCGACCCGGACCGCTGGTCGCCGGAACGGACGGCCGCGCTGCCCGACGGCGCGTTCATCCCGTTCGGCGCCGGTATCCGGCAGTGCATCGGAAACACTTTCGCGATGACCGAGCTGCTGATCGCGATCGCGACGGTGGCCGCGCGCTGGCGACTCGTTCCGGTGTCAGATCGGCCGGTACGGGTGAAGTTCACCAACGCTCCGTACCCGAGCGCGCTGCCGATGACGGCAGTCCCACGGAATTAGTTGTTCCGCGAATCATCTATTTGGAGGTTCTTCCCGTGCGTTTGTTCTGGCGCCGGATCGGTGCCGCCACCGCGGCCTGCCTGGGATTGAGCGCCCTGATCGCGCCGATCCCGGCCGGGGCCGCCGAGGCGACCTGCCGGGACCTGTCCATCCCGGTCTCCCTGCTCGACCTGCCCCTGCTCGGCCTGGACCAGACCATGTACGGCCGGCTGTGCGTCCCGGCCGGTGGCAGCCGCACCGTGCAGGTGCTGGTGCCCGGCGGCACCTACAACAGCTCCTACTGGGACATCTCGCACTCGCCGGAGACCCGCTCCTACCGGCGGGTGCAGAACAAGGCCGGGTTCGCCACGCTCGCGCTGGACCGGCTCGGCACCGGCCGCAGCTCCAAGCCGCTGAGCGCGCTGCTGACCGCCTTCACCCAGGCCAACGCGGTCAACCACGTGGTCAAGGCGATGAAGTCCGGTTCGCTGGGCCCGAGGTTCAGCAAGGTCATCCTCGGCGGGCACTCGCTGGGCTCGGCGGTCTCGGTGATCGTCGCGGCCAGCCACCGCAACGTGGACGGCGTGCTGATCGCCGGTCAGCTGCACCGGCTGAACCTGACCGGCATCGTGCCCACGCTGACCACGCTGACCCCGGTGCTGCTGGAGCCGAAGCTCGGGCACCTCGACCCGACCTCGCTGACCACCGCGGCCGGGCTGCGCTACACCGCCTTCCACCGCGGCGGCCCGCTGGACGAGGCCGCGATCGCCCACGACGAGGCGAACAAGGACGGGCTGGCCGCCGGTGAGGCGGTCGACGGCATCCTGCTCGGCACCCTGCTGCCGCTGAGCAGGCAGATCACCGTGCCGGTGCTGCTGGCCATGGGCGGGGACGACCAGGTGTTCTGCGGCGGCCTGCTGGGCAGCGACTGCTCGTCGGCGGAGGCGCTGAAGCGGTTCGAGGCGCCCAACTTCGCGCCCGCCGCCCGGCTGCGCACGTTCGTGCTGCCCGATTACGGGCACTCCTTCAACTACGCGCCGAACGCACCCGAGTTCTTCCAGGCCACCGCGAGGTGGGCTGAGGAGATGGTCGGTCGCTAGACCGGCCCTGGGGACGGCCGTTCCCGCCCGGACGGCCGTCCCCGGAACAAACCGCGCTTCCCATCCGTTGGAGCTGTCAGAAGCTTGAGTGTGATGGACTCAACCTCGCATTTGACGAGGTAGTGCTCCTATCCTCAGACTTGAGCCTGGATCACTCAAGGGTTGCCTTGGACGATCCGCCTACGTACAGCGTGACCAGCAGTGGAGGGAAGATTCATGGCGCGAGCGGTCGGCATCGACCTGGGGACGACCAACTCCGTCGTCACCGTCCTCGAGGGCGGTGAGCCGACGGTTATCGCCAACTCGGAGGGCTCGAGGACGACTCCGTCCATCGTCGCCTTCGCCAAGAACGGCGAGGTTCTGGTGGGTCAGCCCGCCAAGAACCAGGCCGTGACGAACGTGGACCGCACGATCCGGTCGGTGAAGCGGCACATCGGCACCAACTGGAAGACCGAGATCGACGGCAAGGCCTACACCGCGCAGGAGATCAGCGCCCGCGTGCTGATGAAGCTCAAGCGCGACGCCGAGGCCTACCTCGGCGAGGAGATCACCGACGCGGTGATCACCGTGCCCGCGTACTTCGAGGACGCGCAGCGGCAGGCCACCAAGGAGGCCGGGCAGATCGCCGGCCTGAACGTGCTCCGCATCGTCAACGAGCCCACCTCGGCCGCGCTGGCCTACGGGCTGGACAAGGGCGAGAAGGAACAGACCATCCTGGTCTTCGACCTCGGCGGCGGCACCTTCGACGTGTCCCTGCTGGAGCTCGGCGACGGTGTGGTCGAGGTCCGCGCCACCTCCGGTGACAACCACCTCGGCGGTGACGACTGGGACCAGCGGATCGTCGACTGGCTGGTGGAGAAGTTCAAGAGCAGCAACGGCATCGACCTGACCAAGGACAAGATGGCGTTGCAGCGGATCCGCGAGGCCGCGGAGAAGGCCAAGATCGAGCTCTCCAGCACCTCCACCGCGAACATCAACCTGCCGTACATCACGGTGGACTCGGACAAGAACCCGCTGTTCCTGGACGAGTCGCTGACCCGCGCGGAGTTCCAGCGGATCACCTCCGACCTGCTGGACCGCTGCCGCGCGCCGTTCAACAACGTGATCAAGGACGCCGGCATCCCGGTCGGCTCGATCGACCACGTGGTGCTGGTCGGCGGTTCCACCCGCATGCCCGCGGTCGCCGAGCTGGTCAAGGAGCTGACCGGTGGCCGGGAGCCGAACAAGGGCGTGAACCCGGACGAGGTCGTCGCGGTTGGCGCGGCGCTGCAGGCCGGTGTGCTCAAGGGCGAGGTCAAGGACGTCCTGCTGCTCGACGTCACCCCGCTGTCGCTTGGCATCGAGACCAAGGGCGGCGTGATGACCAAGCTCATCGAGCGCAACACCACGATCCCGACCAAGCGCTCGGAGATCTTCACCACCGCGGACGACAACCAGCCCTCGGTGCAGATCCAGGTGTTCCAGGGTGAGCGCGAGATCGCCGCGTACAACAAGAAGCTCGGCATGTTCGAGCTGACCGGCCTGCCGCCGGCCCCGCGTGGCGTGCCGCAGATCGAGGTCACCTTCGACATCGACGCCAACGGCATCGTGCACGTCTCGGCCAAGGACCTCGCCACCGGCAAGGAACAGGGCATGCAGATCACCGGTGGGTCCGCCCTGGGCAAGGACGAGATCGACCGGATGATGAAGGACGCCGAGGCGCACGCGGAGGAGGACAAGCAGCGCCGCGAGGAGGCCGAGGTCCGCAACCAGGCGGAGACCCTGGTCTACCAGACCGAGAAGTTCGTCAAGGACAACGACGAGAAGCTGCCCGCCGAGGTCAAGGAGAAGGTCAACGGCGCGTTGACCGAGGCCAAGGAAGCGCTGAAGGGCACCGACATCCCGGCGATCAAGGCCGCGATGGAGAAGCTGGCCACCGAGTCCCAGGCCATGGGCGCGGCGATGTACCAGGGCAACGAGCAGGCCGCCCCCGGCGCGCCCGGCGCGGAGACCCCTGGCCAGCCCAAGGCCGATGACGTGGTCGACGCCGAGATCGTCGAGGACGACAACAAGGGTGGCAGCAAGAAGTGACCGAACAGCAGCCAGAATCCGAGCGCGTGGTGGTTCGAGACCGCCGTCGCATCGACCCGGAGACCGGCGAGGTTCGCTCCGCGGCGGCCAGCGAGGAGCTGGCCGCCGCGGAGGCGGCCGCTGAGGCCACCGTCGCCGCACCGCCGGTGGACCCCGGCGCGCTGGCCGAGCTGCAGCAGCAGCTCGAGGAGCGCACCGCCGACCTCCAGCGGCTCCAGGCCGAGTACGCCAACTACCGCAAGCGGGTCGACCGCGACCGCGAGCTGGTGGTCAACAACGCCAAGGCCAGCGTGGTCACCGAGCTGCTCTCGGTGCTCGACGACTTCGAGCGCGCCGAGCAGCACGGCGACCTGACCGGCGCCTTCAAGGCGGTGGCCGACAAGGTCGCGGCCACCCTGCAGAAGGCGGGGCTGGAGGCATTCGGGCACCAGGGCGAGGAGTTCGACCCCTCGGTGCACGAGGCCGTGCAGCACGACACCTCGCCGGAGGTCTCCGGGCCGACGGTCACCGCGGTGCTGCGCCGCGGTTTCCGCTTCGGCGAGCGGGTGCTGCGCCCGGCCATGGTCGGGGTCACCGACCACGAGCCCGGCGGGCAGGACCCGGCGCCGGAGAGCACCGGCCGGCACGCCGCGGCGGAACCGGCCGACGGCGACACCCCGCAGTAGATGACCAACAGCGAGAAGGGAGGGGCGTCCGGATGAGCGCGAGGGACTGGATCGAGAAGGACTTCTACGCCGAGCTGGGTGTCCCTCCCGAGGCGCCCGGTGACGACATCAAGAAGGCCTACCGCAAGCTCGCCCGCGAGCTGCACCCGGACGCCAACCCGGGTGATGCCAAGGCGGAGGCCAGGTTCAAGGCCGTCTCCGAGGCCTACGGGGTGCTCTCGGACACCGAGAAGCGCAAGCAGTACGACGAGGCGCGCAGGCTGTTCGGCTCCGGCGGGTTCCGGCCGGCCGGCGGTGGCGGGTTCGGCGGCGGCTCCGGCGGCTTCGACTTCGGCGACCTGTTCGGCGGCGCGGCCAGCGGCGCCGCGGCCAGTGGCTCCGGCGGCATCGGCGACCTGCTCGGCGGCCTGTTCGGCCGTCGCGGCGGGCAGGCCGGCGCGGCCCGCGCCCAGCGCGGCAAGGACGTGGAGACCGAGGTCCGGATCGACTTCACCGAGGCCGTGCGGGGAGCCACCGTGTCGCTGCGCCTGTCCAGCCCGGCCACCTGTGGCACCTGCGGCGGCAACGGCGCGCGTCCCGGCACCTCGCCGCGGACCTGCCCGACCTGCGCGGGCGCCGGTGTGGTCAGCCGCAGCCAGGGCGCCTTCGCCTTCAGCGAGCCCTGCCGCGACTGCCGCGGCGTCGGGCGGATCGTCGACGACCCGTGCGTGGAGTGCGGCGGTGACGGGGTCAGCACCCGCACCCGTTCGCTCACCGTGCGGATCCCGGCCGGGGTGGACGACGGCCAGCGCATCCGGCTGGCCGGCCAGGGCGAGCCCGGCCGCAACGGCGCGCCCGCTGGCGACCTGTTCGTCCGGGTGCACGTGGCCCCGCACGAGCTGTTCGGGCGCAACGGCGACGACATCACCGTGACCATCCCGTGCAGCTTCCCGGAACTGGTGCTGGGCACCACGTTGACCGTGCCCACGCTGGAGGGCAAGGTGTCGGTACGGGTGCCGCCAGGCACCACGAGCGGCCGCACGCTTCGAGTGCGCGGCAAGGGCGTCGCCCGCAAGGACGGCACGTTCGGCGACCTGCTGGTCACCCTGCAGGTGGCTGTTCCGTCCACTGTGGACGAACAGGCCCGCGCCGCACTGGAGGCCTACGCCGCGGCAACAGCGGATTTCGACCCACGGCCGGCGCTGACCGCACTGTTGGGACGGGATGAGCCATGAGCCAGTTCGGTGACCAGGGTGGCGGGATCCCCTTCCCGCCCGGCGCGACCGAGGACAGCCCGGTGTTCGTGATCTCGGTCGCGGCCCAGCTCTCCGGCCTGCACGCGCAGACCCTGCGCACCTACGACCGGCTTGGCCTGGTGTCCCCCGGCCGCACCGCGGGCGGGGGACGCCGGTACTCCGCGCGGGACATCGCGCTGCTCAAGGAAGTCCAGCGCCTGTCCCAGGAGGAAGGCGTCAACCTGGCGGGCATCAAGCGGATCATCGAGCTCGCCACCGAGGCCGAACGCCTCCGCGCCGAGGTCGAGGACCTGCACCGCCAGCTCGCCGCCGCGCACGCCGCCGCCGACCACGCGGCCGCCGCCGTGCACGCCTCCTACCGCCGCGACCTGGTCCCCCTCCGCCCCCAGCAAACCGCCCTGGTCGTCTGGAAACCCCAGCCCCGCCAACCCCGCGAGCGCTGACCAAACCCGCACGCGAAGCAGGCCATCGCGGCCGGACCACCGACCGACCCAGAACCGCGCACTGACCAAAGCCGAACCCCGTGCTGGCCGGTCCGGAACCGCGTGTTGGCCGAACTCGTACGCCGTGTTGGCCGATCCGGGACGGCGTGTTGGCCGAAGTCGTACGCCGTGTTGGCCGGTCCGGGACGGCGTGTTGGCCGAACTCGTACCCCGTGTTGGCTGATCCCGGACCGCGCGTTGCCCGGAACCGCAACGCCGGGTTGGCCGCCCCCATCCGCCCCACTCCCGGCCGCCCGCCGCCACCGCTCCCGGCGTCGGCCAGGCCCGCCACCTCGATACTCCGTGCGGCTGACCTGCGCCCCGGGTGTACCCTGCTCCCATGCTGAGGACGTGCGACAGCATGACCATGCGCGGCCGGATGATGATGTTCTCCGGCCTCCTCCGCATGTCCTGACCACTGCTGAGGAGGCCCCCCAACCGGCGGCCCCTCACCGGGCCGACACCATCCGCCCGGGGCCAGGAAGGTAGCGATGAGCCGCTACAACGTCATGACATCCATCCCGTACGTCAACGGCAAGCCGCACGTCGGCCACGCCCTGGAGCTGATCCAGGCCGATGTGCTGGCCCGGCACCGGCGGCAGCGCGGTGACGAGGTGCGCGCGCAGACCGGCACCGATGACAACGCCTTGAAGAACGTGCAGGCGGCCGAGGTCGAGGGGATCACGCCCGCGGAGTACGTGGAGCGGGTGGCGCAGAACTTCCTCAAGCTGGGTGAGGCGCTGGAGCTGTCCTTCGACGACTTCATCAAGACCAGCTCCGACCCGCGGCACAAGCCGGGTGTGGACAAGCTGTGGGAGCTCTGCGCGAAGCAGGGCGACTTCTACCGCAAGTCCTACACCGGCCTGTACTGCATCGGCTGCGAGCTGTTCTACACCGAGGCCGAGCTGGTCGAGGGCAAGTGCCCCGAGCACGGCACGGTGCCGGAGGAGATCGAGGAGAACAACTGGTTCTTCCGTCTTTCCCGCTACCAGGACAAGCTGATCGAGCTGATCTCCACCGACCAGCTGCGGGTCGAGCCCGCGCACCGCAAGCGCGAGGTGCTGGCCTTCATCTCCTCCGGGCTGGAGGACTTCAGCTGCTCGCGCAGCATGGCGCGGGCCCGCGGCTGGGGCATCCCGGTGCCCGGCGACCCCGAGCAGGTCATCTACGTCTGGTTCGACGCGCTGGCCAACTACATCACCGCGCCCGGCTTCGGCAGCGACGAGGCGGGCTACCGGCACTGGTGGTCCGAGGACGTCGAGCAGGTGCACGTGATCGGCAAGGGCATCATCCGCTTCCACGCGGTGTACTGGCCCGCCATGCTGCTCTCCGCCGGGCTGCCGCTGCCGTCCACCATCTTCGTGCACGAGTACCTGACCGCGGGCGGGCAGAAGATCAGCAAGTCGCTGGGCAACGCCGAGGACCCCGCCGACATCGTGGCCGCCTACGGCAGTGACGCGGTGCGCTGGTGGATGCTGCGCGACGTGGCCAGGGCGGGCGACACCGACTACACCGCCGAGCGGATGGTCACCAGGTCCAACGAGGACCTGGCCAACAACATGGGCAACCTGGTCAACCGCGCGGTGTCCATGGTGCGCAAGTACCGGGACGGCGTGATCCCGCCGGTGGCGGCGGAGAACCCGGCCGCCGAGGCGCTGCGGGCCGCCCGCGCGGAGGCCGCCGCGACCATCGACGAGGCGCTGGCGAACTTCGACTTCCGCCGCGCGGTGGAGTCGATCAGCCGGATCGGCGACGAGGCCAACCGCTACGTCGAGGTCACCACGCCGTGGGCGCTGGCCAAGGCGGAGAAGAAGGAGGACGCGCCGCCTGCCGCGCTGGACGCGGTGCTGGCCGAGCTGGTGGCCACCGTGCGCGACCTGGCCGAGCACCTGCTCCCGTTCCTGCCCGCCGCGGCCGCGCGGATCGCGCAGCAGGTGGGCGACGGCGGCGACACCGTGGCCGAGCCCAAGCCGGTGTTCCCGCGACTGGAACTGGCCGCGGAATAGTCCTGGCTCCGGTGCCGCCCTTCACCTGGGGCGGCACCGTTCCTCGTCAGTCCAGCGTGAACGGGTCGTACCGGATCCGGTCCAGCGGCGTGCCCGCGACCAGCATCCGGGACACGGTGGCCCTGATCATCGCCGGGGAGCCGCAGACCAGCACGTCCCGGTCGTTCCAGGCGCCGTAGCGGGTGACCACGTCGGCCAGCGTGCCGTGCTCCACCCCGCGGGCGCCGGGGTCGGACTCCAGCACCGGGACCACGGTCAGCCACGGGTTGCCCATGGCCAGGCGCTGCACGCTGTCCAGGTCGTACAGGTCGCCGCGGGCACGGCCGCCGTAGAACAGGTGCACCTTCGGGTTCTCCCCGTAGGCCGCCATCTCGTCCAGCATCGCCCGCATCGGGGCCACGCCGGTGCCTCCGGCCACCATCAGGATGTCCCGCTTGCTGGTGCGGTCGATGCCCATCCGGCCCATCGGCGGGCCGATCCGCCAGGTGTCGCCGATCTGGGTGTGGCCGACCACCGACCGGCTCACCCAGCCGTTGTTCACCGCGCGGATGTGGAACTCCATCACGCCGTCCGGGCTGGGCGCGTTGGCCGGGGAGAAGTAGCGCCAGAGCCGGGGGCGCTGCGGGGTCTCCACGCTGAGGTACTGCCCGGCGCGGTAGGGAATCGGGTGGTCTGGCTTGAGCCGGACCACGGCCAGGTCCCAGCTGAGCCGCTGGTGCTCGATCACGCTGGCGGTCCAGAACGCCGGGTTGTCGTCGGCGGCCGCGGACTCCAGCATGGTCTGGGCCATGATCGTGTAGGCCTCGGCCCAGGCCCGTTCCACGGCAGGGGTCCAGGCCTCCCCGGCGAACCGCTTGATCGCGGCCAGCAGGGCGGTGCCGACCGCCTCGTAGTGCACCGAGACCACCCCGAACTTGCGGTGGTCGCGGCCGAGCTGCTTGAGGAAGGGCACCAGGTCGTCCGGGCGGTCCACCATCTGCACGACGTGGACGAGGGCGCGCAGCAAGCGACTGCGCTGCACCTCCATGTTGGCCGGGAACAGCTCACGGGTGGTCGGTGCGAGGCTGAAGAGCATCCCGTAGAAGAACTGGGCTACTTCCTCGGCGCGCGGCTCGATCACCGCGAAGCTCTCGCGGATCAGGCGCACCATCGCGGTGACCCCTGGCGGCGGTTCCCGGTGCGGGGGCTGGGTCGGGTTGAGCACGGCGTTCGCGGTCATAGTCCGGGCGCAGTCTTCTCCACGTTGTTCGGCACGCCCATCCGACGCACCGATGGTGACCAGCATCCCCCGACAGAGTTGGACATTAACCCCTCCCTCGGGTCATCGGAGCCTTGATGCCACGTTCGAGTGCAATTTGCTTACTGCGTGTGTACATGTGCTCCGCGTAACGGGCGAGCGTACGCGGGGCGATGTGCGCGACCACACCTCCTCGTGACACGGTGGGCACCGTGATGCCCGACACTCCGGTCCCGACCGGCACTGCCGATCCTGACCTGTTGCTACTGGAGCTGTCCGATTCACCGGCCCGTGTCACTTCGGCGGCGGCGGTCGTGCCCGGTGATCACACACGGCAGCAGCCGGTCACGTCCAGTGTGCCAGGCGAGGAATCCGCGGACGCCGCTCGCAGCGCGACGAGCGGTAACGAGTCTTCGGTCGCGCTAACCCGCCAACTGGACGCGCCCACCAGGGTGATCGCGCGTCCGGTGCCCCAGCGGGCCGTCGGCATGGAGACCACCAGGCGGATCGAGCTGCCCCCGCGTGGCCTCGCCGGACCGGCCGACCCACTGCCGCCCGCACCCGCTGGCCTGCCCGGATCCCGTGGCGAGCACCTCCTGCAGCGGGCCTTCGGCACCGAGTCCAGGGCCGCCCGGTTCTACTCCGACCAGGTGCTCGACCGGCTCAACCCGACCATGGTCGAGTTCGTGGCGCGGATGGAGATGCTGTTCGTGGCCACCGCTGATGGTCACGGAGAGTGTGATTCTTCGCTCCGTGCCGGGCCGCGCGGGTTCATTCAGGTGCTCGACGAGAAGCACATCGCCTACCCGGAGTACCGGGGCAACGGCGTGCTGGCCAGTCTGGGCAACATCAGCGAGAACCCGCACATCGGTCTGCTGATGATCGACTTCGTCAGCGACCTGATCGGCCTGCACGTCAACGGCCGGGCCCGGATCGTCGACGACGGCGACCTGCGCGCCGAGCACCCGGAGCTGCCCTCGGACTTCGAGCGCGGCCGCACTCCGGAACGCTGGGTAGTGGTCGAGGTCGAGGAGGCCTACGTGCACTGCCGCAAGCACATCCCGCGGATGATGCCGGTGCTGCGCGACCGGGACTGGGGCACCGACGACGTCAAGCGCAAGGGCGGCGACTACTTCGACGCCAAGGCGCTGCCCAAGCCGTGGCAGGACTCCACCGGGTCTTGACCTGCCCTGAGTACGGTATGTCCCGGTTCTGGGGGCAGACCGGGCAAAGGGAGACGAGTGGACAGCGACGACCCGGTTCGCCGGCGGGCGGCCGAGGCGGTGGAGCGCGAGCTCGCGCTGCTGATGCGCCGGTCCAGGAGCATGGCCATGTCCCTGGCCGCCCGGATCCACCCCGAGCTGGACTCCGCTGCTTACGCGCTGCTGCTGCTCATCGACGACCGGGAGTCGGTGCGCGCCACCGACCTGGTGGACCAGCTCGGCCTGGACAAGTCCACGCTGAGCAGGCAGATCGCCCAGCTGCACCGGCTGGCGCTGGTGGAGCGGGTGGCCGACCCGCACGACGGCCGGGCCAGGCTGGTGCAGCTGACCGCTTCCGGCCGACAGCGGCTGGCCGAGGTGCGGCAGGAACGGCGCGGCAAGCTGCGCGAGCACTTCCGCACCTGGAGCACCGGCGACCTCGATGTGTTGTCGACTTTGCTCGGTCGGCTGAACCAGGATCTCTGAGTCACTTCCCGAAGGTGTGACGGAGCCCTCACTCACTACCGACCGTAAAAAGGTTGCTATCCGCAACTAACGAGTTATAGTTGCGTCGAGCAACCATGGGGGTGGTCAGTGTGGACCCACGACCCGATTCGGTCTTCGAGCTGCTGCGGCAGGTCAAGAGCCTGGTCCAGATCCGGCACGCGATCGCGCAGCGGGTCTGGCAGGACGACGGCGAACTGCACCTGGCCGCGGTGGGCCTGCTCGCCGAGCTGGTGGTCAACGGACCCCGGCGCAGCGGCGAGATCGCCCAGGAACGAGCGGTGGACCCCTCCGTGGTGAGCAGGCAGGTGGCCCAGCTGCAACGCGCCGGCCTGGTGGAACGCCAGGTCTCGCCGACGGACGGGCGGGCCATGTTGCTCAGCGCGACCCCGGCCGGGACCGCGCTGATCGAGCGGTGGAAACAGGAGCAGACCGAGTGGATGCGGAGCGCGCTGTCGGACTGGCAGGACGAGGACCTGGTGCTGGCGAGCACCCTGATCGAGCGACTCACCAGGGACCTGCGCGGCGGGCTGTGCCGGCCGAGGGCGGCGGCCACGGCGTGAGCGCGGCCGAGCCGCGCGACCCGGAGGCGCTGGCGCCGATGTCGCACCGGGAGATCCTGCGCGCGCTGACCGGCCTGCTGCTCTCCCTGCTGGTGGCCATCCTCAGCTCCACCATCGTGACCAACGCGCTGCCCACCATCCTCAAGGACCTGCACGGCACCCAGGGCCAGTACACCTGGGTGGTCACCGCGACCCTGCTGGCCGCCACCGCGACCACGCCGATCTGGGGCAAGTTGGCCGACCTGTTCAGCAAGAAGCTGCTCTACCAGGTGGCCATCGGCCTGTTCGCCTTCGGCTCGGTGCTGGCCGGGATCGCCACCTCGATGCCGGAGCTGATCGCCTACCGCGCGGTGCAGGGCCTGGGCGTCGGCGGCCTGCAAGCGCTGGCCCAGGTGGTCATCGCGGCCATGGTCAGCCCGCGCGAGCGCGGCCGCTACGCCGGGTACACCGGCGCGGTGATCGCGGTGGCCACGGTCAGCGGGCCGCTGGTCGGCGGCTTCATCGTGGACACCCCGTGGCTGGGCTGGCGGTTCTGCTTCTTCCTGGTGGTGCCGCTCGCGCTGGCCGCGATGGCGGTCATCCACAAGACCCTGCACCTGCCGGTGCTGCGCCGCCGGGTGCGCATCGACTGGCTGGGCGCCACGCTGATCATCGGCGGGGTCAGCCTGCTGATGCTGTGGGTCTCCTTCGCGGGCAAGGACTTCGCCTGGATCTCCCCGGCCAGCGGGTTGTACCTGCTCGGCGCGGTGGTCACGCTCGGGCTGGCGCTGTTCGTGGAGTTCAGGGCCGCCGAGCCGGTGGTGCCGCCGCGGTTGTTCCGGGACCGCACCGTGCTGCTCTCGGTGCTGGCCAGCCTGGGCATCGGCACCGCGATGTTCGGCGCCTCGGTGTTCATCGGCCAGTACTTCCAGCAGGCCCGCGGCTTCACCCCGACCGTGGCCGGGCTGCTCGGCATGCCGCTGGCCCTGGGCTACGTGCTCACCTCGACCTGGTCCGGCCGCCGGATCACCCGCACCGGGCGGTGGAAGGTCTACCTGGTGGCTGGCGCGGTCGCGCTGTTCGCCGGGCTGGCGCTGCTGGCCACCATCACGCACACCAGCCCGGTCTGGCTGCTCGCCTGCTACCTGCTCGTGGTCGGCGTGGGCATGGGCCTGACCATGCAGAACCTGGTGCTCGCGGTGCAGAACGCGGTGCCGGTCACCGACCTGGGCGCGGCCAGCTCCTCGGTGATGTTCTTCCGCTCGCTGGGCGGCGCGGCCGGGGTCTCCGTGCTCGGCGCGGTGCTGGCCGGGCGGGTCGGCCAGCTGGTCGGGCACGGCGAACCGGTGCGGGACGCCCAGGGCGATGCCAGCGGACTGGTGTTCCTGATCGCCGCGGCGCTGGCCCTGGTGGCGCTGGTGGCCATCGCGCTGATCAAGGAGGTGCCGCTGCGCGACAACACCTCAGGCTCCACAGGTGAACACACAGCTGTCCCCAATCCTGTGGACAACCCTGGGGATGCTGTGGACAACCGGGTTGCGGCGGTGGACAGGCTGTTGACGCCTGATCGGCGCATCAGTGCAGTTGGGGGCAGGTTTGCCCAGGTTGTGGAGGGCTGTCGGCGGACGGTGGACAAGCCTGTGGACAACCCTGTGTAAAACCGCTCTGAGCTGGGGATGAGCCACCTGTGGACAACTAACCCGGCGTTTCCCCGGTGTTCACACCCGCAGCTCGGCCGGGAACTCGGTGCCGCGCAGCTCCGGCGGCAGGTGGCCGACGTCGTTGTAGGCGACCACCACGGCAGGCCGGCCCGGCCGGTAGAGCAGCACGGAGAGCCCGCAGTTGTAGTCGGCCAGGTTCAGCCAGGCGTGCTCGGGCGCGCCCATGGCCACCGCGACGAAGTGCCGGATCAGGTTCCCGTGCGTGACCACCAGCTCCCGCCGGTCCGACCCGGCGGCTCCGGCGTAGCGGGCCAGCGCGGCCGCGGCCTGGGCCGGACCCTCCTCGGCGAGCACCTGCGGGGTCAGCCCGGCGAAGAACTCGGCCTGGGCCGGGGTCAGCAGCTCAGGGCCGGGCACGCTGGGGATGCACTCGCGGAGCAGGTCGCTGGGGTGCTGCGGGGCGTCCTGGAGCTGTTCGGCGAGCACCTTCACCGTCGCGGCGGCCCTGGGCGAGGTGCTGTGGTGGACCGCGGCGAAGGACACCCCGGCCAGCCGCGCGGCGGTCAGCTCCGCCTGGCGGCGGCCGCGGTCGGTGAGCGAGTCATCCTCGGCCGCCTCGCCGTGCCGGACGAGGTAGAGCAGTCGGTTCGCCATATCTTGTGGGACGTGTGGCCCGGATCTCGGTTGCCAGATTTTGGGTTGAGCGGAACACGCTCAACTTTTCTGACGTTATCCCTATGACGGACCCCGTGCGATGAGGTGAGGGATGGACGCTTTCAACCCGACCACGAAGACCCAGCAGGCGATCTCCTCGGCGGTGCAGGCCGCCGGCGTGGCCGGAAACCCCGATGTCGGGCCGGTGCACCTGCTGGGCGCGCTGCTCGCGCAGGCCGACGGCCTCGCGGCGCCGCTGCTGGCCGCGGTTGGCGCCGACACCGCGCGGGTCCGGCCCGAGCTGGACCGGCTCGCCCAGCAGCTCCCGTCCGCCACCGGCGCGACGGTCTCCGCCCCGCAGTTCTCCAGGGAGAGCCTGCGGGTGCTCACCCACGCCCAGCAGCTGGCCACCGAGATGAACGACGAGTTCGTCTCCACCGAGCACCTGCTGGTCGGCCTGGCCGCCGAGGGCGGCACCGTGGCCGACCTGCTGCGCAGGCACGGCGCGAGCCCCGAGGCGCTGCGCGAGGCCTTCGACAAGGTGCGCGGCTCGGCCAGGGTGACCAGCGCCGACCCGGAGAGCACCTACCAGGCGCTGGAGAAGTACGGCGTCGACCTGACCGAGCGCGCGCGCAAGGGCGAGCTGGACCCGGTGGTGGGCAGGGACGCCGAGATCCGCCGGGTGGTGCAGGTGCTGTCCAGGCGCACCAAGAACAACCCGGTGCTCATCGGCGAGCCCGGCGTCGGCAAGACCGCGATCGTGGAGGGCCTGGCCCAGCGGATCGTGGCCGGCGACGTGCCGGAGTCCCTGCGCGGCAAGCGGGTGGTCTCGCTGGACCTGGGCGCGATGGTGGCCGGGGCCAAGTTCCGCGGCGAGTTCGAGGAACGGCTCAAGGCGGTGCTCAAGGAGATCACCGACTCCGCGGGCCAGGTGGTCACCTTCATCGACGAGCTGCACACCATCGTCGGGGCCGGCGCCACCGGCGAGGGCGGCGCGATGGACGCGGGCAACATGATCAAGCCGATGCTGGCCCGCGGCGAGCTGCGGCTGGTCGGCGCGACCACGCTGGACGAGTACCGCAAGCACATCGAGAAGGACCCCGCGCTGGAGCGGCGGTTCCAGCAGGTGCTGGTCGGCGAGCCCAGCGTGGCCGACGCGATCGGCATCCTGCGCGGGCTCAAGGAGCGCTACGAGGTCCACCACGGCGTGCGGATCACCGACGGCGCGCTGGTCGCCGCGGCCACCCTGTCCGACCGCTACATCACCGCGCGCTTCCTGCCGGACAAGGCCATCGACCTGGTGGACGAGGCCGCCTCCCGGCTGCGGATGGAGATCGACTCCCGGCCGGTGGAGCTGGACGAGGTCGAGCGGGCGGTGCGGCGGCTGGAGATCGAGGAGATGGCGCTGTCCAAAGAGGACGACGCCGCGTCCAAGTCCCGGCTGGCCACCCTGCGCGCCGAACTGGCCGACCGGCGCGAGCAGCTGGCCGAGCTGACCGTGCGCTGGAAGGGCGAGAAGGGCGCCATCGACCGGATCCGCGAGCTGAAGGAGCAGTTGGAGCAGCTGCGCGGCGAGTCCGAGCGGGCCGAGCGGGACGGCGACCTCGGCCGGGCCGCCGAGCTGCGCTACGGCCGCATCCCGGCGCTGGAGAAGGAGCTGGAGGCGGCCACCGCGGTCACCGAGGACAAGCAGGCCATGCTCAAGGAGGAGGTCACCGCGGACGACGTGGCCGACGTGGTCTCCGCCTGGACCGGCATCCCGGCGGGCAGGCTGCTGGAGGGCGAGACCGCCAAGCTGCTGCGCATGGAGGAGGCCATCGGGGCCAGGGTGGTCGGCCAGGCCGAGGCGGTGCGCGCGGTCTCCGACGCGGTGCGCCGCGCCCGCGCCGGGGTCGCCGACCCGGACCGCCCGACCGGCTCGTTCCTGTTCCTCGGCCCCACCGGCGTGGGCAAGACCGAGCTGGCCAAGGCGCTGGCGGAGTTCCTCTTCGACGACGAGCGGGCCATGATCCGCATCGACATGAGCGAGTACGGCGAGAAGCACACCGTCGCCCGCCTGGTCGGCGCCCCGCCCGGCTACGTCGGCTACGACCAGGGCGGCCAGCTCACCGAGGCGGTCCGGCGGCGGCCGTACAGCGTGGTGCTGCTGGACGAGGTGGAGAAGGCGCACCCGGACGTCTTCGACGTGCTGCTCCAGGTGCTCGACGACGGCAGGCTCACCGACGGCCAGGGCCGCACGGTGGACTTCCGCAACACCATCCTGGTGCTCACCTCGAACCTCGGCTCGCAGGTGATCGCCGATGCCACCATGTCCGAGCTGGCCCGCAAGGACGCGGTGCTCGCGGTGGTGCAGCGGCACTTCAAGCCGGAGTTCCTCAACCGGCTGGACGACGTGGTGGTCTTCCACGCGCTGGCCACCGAGGAGCTGACCTCCATTGTGGACATCCAGGTGCGCAGGCTGGCCAAGCGACTCGCCGAGCGCAGGCTGACCCTGGACGTCACCGAGTCGGCCAAGGGCTGGCTGGCCCTGCAGGGCTTCGACCCGGTCTACGGCGCCCGCCCGCTGCGGCGGCTGGTGTCCTCGGCGATCGGCGACCAGCTGGCCCGCAAGCTGCTGGCCGGGGAGATCACCGACGGGGACAAGGTCCTGGTCGACGTCCGCGACGACAATTCGGGCCTGGATGTGGCCAAGGCGTAGAGCGTTAATCGGTGCGGCCCACTCCGCCAGACGGGTGGGCCGCACCCACGCGCGTCCGACATTAGGGCCAATTGGTGCCTACTGGACCGAATGTGATCTCGGCTATGGCGGCTCGCACCGCTAGGCTGCGGGTGTGGGCGTACCTGCGTGGATCTGGTTCTCGGTGGCCGTGCTGGCGGCCATTGCCGGCGCGGTCTTGCTCGGCACGGACCGGGCGCAACGCACAGCGCGCAACCGGGAGCGGCGCCGCTGGGCCGCGTTGCGCGGCTGGCGGTTCACCGACGAGGACCAGGTGCTGCTCACCCAGTGGAAGCACGGCGGGCTGGCCTACTCCAAGCAGGGTGTCGCCGTTGACGTGGTCACTGGCTCGATGTTCACCGCGGACGGCCGCCGCCTGGTGCAGGTGCTCGACCACCAGCAGTCCAGCAAGGTGACCATGGTGATCGCCGCGGTCCGGATGCGCCGCACCGTGCCCACCATCCTGGAGCTGTGGGAGCCCAGCGTCCCGTTCGCCCGCGAGCGCGAGGCCGAGCTGGACCTCTACGGCCCGGTCGGCAACCGCTACGGCTTCACCACCGACATGGCCATCGTGCACCCGCTGATCACGCCCGACTTCGTGGACACCATCGACGAGATCGGCGACGACATCATGGTGGTCTGGCTGGAGGGCTCCTGGGTGCTGGCCGCCGCCCCGCCGAACGCCGACCCGGCCCGGCTGGAGCGACTGCTCAGCGACCTCGGCGAGGTGGCCGACTTCGTGGACCCGTTCGACGTGGACGCCGACGACAGCGCGACGCCCTCGGCCGACGGCTCCCAGCACACCCCGCACTGACTCAGACCTCGCCCTCGAAGCGGAACTCGTCCTTGCCGTCGCGGGTGATCGCCTTCAGCTGGAGCACGCCCGGCCGGTCGGGCAGCCGGATCCAGTGCTCGACCCGCACCGAACCGCCGGGCGGGATCGGCTTGTCCGCCTCCGCCACCTCGCCGCCCTTGTCGGTGACGTCCTCCGGCGGTCGCACCACCTCGTCCGAGCCGTGCGCGACGAACGAGGGGTAGAAGGACGGGTCCGGGTACTCCAGCGGGGCCTTGCCGGGGTTGGTCACGGTCACCGTGAACAGCAGCACCCTGGTGCCGGGCATGCGCTCCTCTGCGGTCAGCTCGGCCTGCGGGACCGGCTTGAACTCCGAGATGCCGAACCTGGTGCCCGAGGGCAGGGCCAGCTCAGCGCCGAACCCGGTGCCCGGCGGGTCGCCGAAGCGGACCACCGTGCTGGTGGTCGGCGCGGGCGGCAGGGGCGTCGGCGGTGCTGGGGCCGGGGTGCAGGCGGCCGTGGTCAGCGCCGCGAGGGCGAGCGGCAGCGCGCCGCGCCGGGTGCTCACACCTCTCCCTCGAAGGAGACCTCGGCGTGGTCGGGCAGCAAGATCGGCTTCAGCCGGAGCGAACCCGGTTTCGCGCTCAGGCCGTAGGCCAGCCGGAGCTTGGTCAGCTTGCCCGGCGGCAGGTCCGGCACGCCCGTCGAGAGGTCCGACCCGTGCAGCGTCTCGACCTCGACCGTCTCCTTGCCGCCCTGTTCGGTGAACGAGCCGAAGCCCAGGGTGTGCAGGTTGGTCAGGGTCTTGCCGGTGTTGTTGGTGATGGTCACGGTGAAGACCACCGCGCGCGGGTGCTTGGTCTCCTCCTCGTCGAGGCCCTTGGGCTGGTAGGGCTCCGGCTTGGAGACCTCGATCTTGACCTTGCCCGGGGTCTCCACCGCCTCGCCGAACTTGCCCACCTGGGGCCCCGCGGTGGTGGGCAGGACCAGCTGCGGGACGGTCGGGGTGACGGTGACCGGGGTCGGCACCGGGATGATGGTGCAGGCCATCGAGCCGAGTAGCAGTGCGCCGGTTACAACGATGGAAACTGCACGCATGGTGATACCCCCAGTGATCTGCGTGTGGCCGGTCAGACCTCGCCGGCGAAGGTGACGTCCTGGTACTTCACGCCCTGGTCCGGCGAGGCCGCGACCAGCAGGGTGCCCGCCTGCTCGCCAACCGCGAAGCCGATCCGCACGTCGATGCTGCGGCCCGCGGGCAGCTCCGGCGCGTCCGGGCTGATGCCCAGCTTGCCCGCCTTGTCCACCAGCGGCTCGGCGTCGGCCACCCGGCCGGTGCCGCGCTCGGTGAAGGTGCCGTCCAGCTTGGTCAGCGGCAGCCGCAGCGGGGTGCTGCCGCCGTTGCTCAGGGTCAGGGTCAGCTGCACGCCGCGGCGGCCGGGGCCGACCAGCGGGGAGCTCAGCGGGCTCGGCCGGGAGAAGGCCACCGCCACGCCGTCGGACCAGCTGTAGCGCTGGCCGAACTGGGCCGTGCGCGGTGTGCTCGCGGTGCGCCGGTCGGTCTCCTGGCTCGCGCCCGGCTCCTCGGCCACCGAGGGCGCGCAGGCCGTGCTGCCCAGCGCCAGGCCGCAGATCGCGGTCACGAGTACCGCACGCTTCATGGTGTTGCCCCCTCGATCACCCATGATCGCCCCCCAGCGGCCATTGTTTCGCCGGTCAACTTCGGGGTCACGATATTCGGCCCGAACGGGCAGACCTGCGGACCGGGCCTTGACGGCTCAGGCGGTGCCCTCGAAGACCGCCTTGGGCTGGCTGCCGAGCAGGTCGGGGGCCACCTCCACGCGCAGTGGGCCGGGCTGCTCGGGCAGGCCGAAGGCGATCGTGCCCTGGAAGGTCTGCCCCGGCGGCAGGTCCGGGGTGCCCAGGCCGATGCCGATGTTGGCCGCGGGATCGCGGATGCTGGGCGCCTTGGCCGCCTCCGGGTCGCTGATCCCGGCCCGGCGGGCGGCGAAGACCATGATCGCCGGCTTGACCGCGCGCTCGGTGCGGTTGACCAGGGTGATCGAGAAGGACACCACCCGCCCGACGTCCGGGTACAGGCCGCGGGCCTGCTCGGACAGGGTGTGCGGGGTGGCCGGGCCGAGGGTCAGCTCCAGGCCGCTCGGCCAGCTGAACCGGCCGCCGAAGCCGGGGACCGACGGCGTGGTCGAGGTGGCGGGCGCCGGTGGGGTCGGCTTGGGCAGCAGCGTCAGGCCGCAGCCGCCCAGCAGGCTGACGGTGACGATCATCAGCGCCGACATGGTTCTCCGCATGCACGCCCCCCAGGTGCCGATCACCTACATGGGTGACTTCGTCCCGTTATATCCACTTCGTTACCCGTTCTCCACCCCGCGTGCCGACCGGTAGGTTGCTCGGCATGCCGACCGCGCTCGTGACCGGACCCACCGCAGGCATCGGCGCGGCCTTCGCCCGCCGCCTGGCCGCCGAGGGACACGACCTGGTGCTGGTCGCCCGCAACGCGCAGCGCCTCGGCGAACTGGCTGACCAGCTCACCGCCAAGCACGGCGTCAAGGTCGAGGTGCTGGCCGCCGACCTGGCCGATCCGGCCCAGCGTGAGCAGGTGGAACAGCGGCTGCGCTCTGATTCCGCCCCGATCGACCTGCTGGTCAACAACGCCGGTCTGGGCACCGGCAAGGACTTCCTGGACAACACCGCCGAGGAGCTGCTCGGCCAGCACGAGGTGAACGTGACCAGCGTGCTGCGGCTGACCCACGCGGTGCTGCCCGGCATGCGCGCCCGGGGCAGCGGCGCGGTGATCAACGTCTCCAGTGTGGCCGGGTTCTTCCCCGGCCGGGGCTCGACCTACAGCGCGGGCAAGAGCTACGTCACCCTGCTCTCGGAGGGCCTGGCCATGTCGCTGGCCGGCACCGGGGTCAGGGTGATGGCGCTGTGCCCTGGCTTCACCCGCACCGAGTTCCACCAGCGGGCCCAGATCGACATGTCCGGCACGCCGGGGTTCTTCTGGCTGGACGCCGACCGGCTGGTGCACGACAGCCTGGCCGACCTGCGCGCGGGCAAGGTCGTCTCGGTGCCGGGCGTGCAGTACAAGGCGCTGGTCGCGGTGAGCAAGATCCTGCCGAGGGCGTTGCTGCGCCGACTGGCCTCCCGGGTCGGCGGCGGTCGCGGGCGCACCTGATCCGCCGTGGCCGCGCTGTTCCTGGTCGTTCTGGTCTTCCTGGCCGCCCTGGTGGCCGGGGCGGTCTTCCTGCTGGTGTGGACCAACCGCAGGCAGCAGCAGCGGCAGACCGAGCTGACCGCGGCGGCGGCCTCGATCGGCTGGCAGCACGGCTGGACCGAGCCCAAGCTGCTGCGGGACCGGTTCACCGTGCGGAACTCGCCGTTCGGCCCCGGCCTGCCCAGCGGTGAGTCGATCACCGGCACGCACCGGGGCCTGCCGCTGGTCGCCTTCCTCGCCCAGGTCAACGAGCGGGTGCACGAGGCCCAGTCGACCATGGACTTCGTCGTGGTGGCGCTGCCGCTGCCCGCGCCGGTGCCCGAGCTGACCCTGGTGCGCAGACGGCCGGGGCAGGGGCTGCTCCGGGTGTTCGGCACCCGGCGGCAGCCCACCGGCGACGAGGTGTTCGACGACGCCTTCTTCGTCGAGTGCGCGGACCCGGGGTTCGTCGCGCACCTGCTCACCCCGCGGGTCCGGCAGTGGCTCTGGCACCACCCGCACGCGCGGGAGGTGAGCTTCCGGTACGGGCCGAGTGATCTTGTGGTGTGGTGGCCCGGCCGGTTCGAGCTGCCCGCGGTGCGGTGGCTCGCGGACTACGCCTGCGAGCTGATGTGCTTAGCTGACGCCTCGTGACCTCCCAGATCAACCCCCAGGCCAAGGCCGAGCTGGCCGCCCTCGTGCGTGAGCTGGCCGTCGTGCACGGCAAGGTGACGCTGTCCTCCGGCAAGGAGGCCGACTACTACGTCGACCTGCGGCGGGCCACCCTGCACCACGCCGCCGCCCCGCTGATCGGCCGCCTGCTGGCCCAGCTGACCGCGGACTGGGACTACGCCGCCGTCGGCGGGCTCACCCTGGGCGCCGACCCGGTGGCCACCGCGATGATGCACGCCAGCGTGGCCGATCCCGAGCTGCGCACGGTGGACGCGTTCGTGGTGCGCAAGGAGCAGAAGGCGCACGGCATGCAGCGCGCGGTCGAGGGCGCGGACGTGGCAGGCAAGCGGGTGCTGGCGGTGGAGGACACCTCGACCACCGGCGGCAGCGTGCTGACCGCGGTGCGCACCCTGCGCCAGGTCGGCGCCGAGGTCATCGGCGTGGCCACCGTGGTGGACCGGGGCACCGGCGCGCGGGAGGCGATCGAGGCCGAGGGCCTGCCCTACCGCTACCTGCTCGACCTGGCCGACCTGGGGCTCTGACACCGGTGTTCGTGGACGAGCCCGGGCCCACCGAGTGGGGCGCGGAGCAGGTCGGCGTCGGTCCGTGGGCCGGTCCGGTGCCGGATGACCCGCGCCTGGACCCCGAGCTGCTGGCCGAGGGCGACCGCCGCAACGTGGTGGACGCCTACCGGTACTGGCGGCGGGAGGCGGTGGTGGCCGACCTGGACGCCCGGCGGCACGGCTTCCACGTGGCCATCGAGAACTTCCAGCACGACCACAACATCGGCACCGTGGTGCGCACCGCGAACGCCTTCGCGGCCAAGGCGGTGCACATCGTCGGGCGCAAACGTTGGAACCGGCGCGGCGCCATGGTCACCGACCGGTACCAGCACGTGCACCACCACGAGGACGTCCCGGCGCTGGCGGCCTACGCGCGGGAGCACGGCCTGACCGTGGTCGGGGTGGACAACACGCCCGGCGCGGCCCGGATCGAGACGGTGACCCTGCCGAGGGACTGCGTGCTGCTGTTCGGGCAGGAGGGTCCCGGCCTCACCCCGGCGGCGGCCGGGGCGGCGGAGCTGACCGTGTCCATCGCGCAGTTCGGCTCCACCCGCTCGATCAACGCCGGGGTGGCCGCCGGGATCGTGATGCACGCCTGGGTGCGGGCACACGCGGATCTCGACACGGCCTGGTGAGTTTCCCGGAGCGTCGGCCCGCGGTTGCCGGGTTCGGCCGCCGCCCGCGCGGACCATGGGCGGATGGGTGGCAGGCGGATCGGCCGGAGCGGTGACCGGCCCGAGCTGTGGGCGGCGCGCGCGGCGGTGGCCGAGCGCGCGGTCTGCGCGCGGCAGCTGCGCAGGGGCCTGCTGACCGGCCGCCTCACCGAGCTGGATGTCTGGCCAGCGGGCCGGTTGCGCCGGGGCCGTCGCTCGCCGTGGCGGGCCACCCTGCTGGACTGCGCGGTGGACGCCTGGCTGCGTGCGCCCACCGCCGACCGGCAGGCCCGGCTGACCGGGCTGGTCCGTGGCCTGCGGGTGCGGCCGAACCGGCTGGGCAACGCCGAGCTGGCCACCCTCACGCTGGCCCTGCACCGCGCGCACAGCACGGCTGGCGCGCGCGGGCGGCCCGCGCTGACCAAGCCCGCGCTGCGGCGGCTGCGGGCGAGCTGGAGCGACCACGCCGGTGGCGGCCTGTGGTCGGACGAGCCTGGCGGGCGCAAGGACGCGGTGGTCAACGGCGCGGCCGCGCTGCTGTTCGCCCAGCTGGCCACCGAGGGCGGGGAGAAGGCCGACCTGCACCGCGCCCGGTCCACAGTGGACTGGGTGTTGCACCACCTGCTCGAGGACGGCCTGGTGGTGACCGGGCTGAGCGTCGCGCCGGACGGCGGGGTCGGCGCGGTGGACCGGACGATCACCTTGCCCGGCAACGCCTACCTGCTCGGCACCTGCGCCCGGCTGGCGGTCAGCACCGGCGAGCGCGGCTGGCCGACGGTCACCGCCCGGCTGGTCACCGCGGTCACCGACCGGCTGGCCGACGCCGACCACGTGCTGCGCGGCAGCGGGCCCGGACCAGCGCTGGGCCTGCTCTCCCGCAACCTGGCCTCGGCCGCGCTCGCGCTGCGCGACGACCCGGCCGCGGCCCGGGCCGCCCAGGTGGTCTTCGGCTCGGCCGAGGCGGCCTGGCGCCACCGCGCGGTGGCCAGGGGCGGACCGCTGTTCGGTCCGGAGTGGACGGTCCCGGCCATTTCGCCCACTGAGCGCCCGCTGGCCGGTGACCCCGGCGCGCCCGTGCCGCGCGCGGAGCGGCAGCTGTCCACGCAGCTCGCGGGCTGGCTGGCGCTGGAGTCGGCCGCCCTGCTGGAACGCGCCGGCTTCGCCGACCGCGGCTCTGCCCGCCGCCCGCGCACCCTCTAAACTGCCGCTCCGTGCGCGTCCTGGTGATTGGCTCCGGTGCCCGAGAGCACGCCCTGCTGCTTGGCCTGTCCCGCGATCCCGCGGTGACCGCCCTGGCCTGCGCCCCCGGCAACGCGGGCACCGCCTCCGTCGCGGAGAACTACGGCGTGGCGGCGACCGACCCGGCCGCGGTGACCGCGCTGGCCAAGGAGTTCAACGCCGACCTGGTGGTGGTCGGGCCGGAGGCGCCGCTGGTGGCCGGGGTGGCCGACGCGGTGCGCGCGGCCGGGATCCCGTGCTTCGGGCCGTCCAGGGAGGCGGCCAGGATCGAGGGCTCCAAGGCCTTCGCCAAGGACGTGATGGCCGGGGCCGGCGTGCCCACCGCGCACAGCGAGATCGTGGACAACCCGGCCAGGCTGGACGCCGCGCTGTCCCGGTTCGGCCCCACCTGGGTGGTCAAGGACGACGGGCTGGCCGCGGGCAAGGGCGTGGTGGTCACCCAGGACCTGGACACCGCCCGCGCGCACGCGATGACCCTGCTCGACGGCGGCCACCCGGTGCTGCTGGAGTCCTTCCTGGACGGGCCGGAGGTCTCGCTGTTCTGCCTCACCGACGGCCGGACCGTGCGGCCGCTGCTGCCCGCGCAGGACTTCAAGCGGGTCGGCGACAACGACATCGGCCCGAACACCGGCGGCATGGGCGCCTACGCGCCGCTGCCCTGGGCCGCCCCCGACCTGGTGGACAACATCGTGGCCACGGTGGCCCAGCCGGTGGTGGACGAGCTGGCCAAGCGCGGCACCCCGTTCCAGGGCCTGCTCTACGCGGGCCTCGCGGTCACCGCCGAGGGCCCCTCGGTGATCGAGTTCAACTGCCGCTTCGGCGACCCGGAGACCCAGGTCGTGCTGGCCCTGCTGCGCACCCCGCTGGCCGGGCTGCTGCTCGCGGTGGCCGAGGGCAGGCTGGCCGAGCAGCCGGAGCTGGACTGGGCCGAGGGCTCCGCGGTCACCGTGGTGGTCGCGGCCGAGGGCTACCCGGGCCTGCCGCGCACCGGCGACGTGATCACCGGCGCGGACGCCGAGGGCGTGCTGCACGCCGGCACCCGCCGCCGCGAGGACGGCGCGGTGGTCTCCGCCGGCGGCCGGGTGCTGTCCGTGGTCGGCACCGGCGCGGACCTGGACGAGGCCCGCGCGGACGCGTACCGCCGGGTCGGCGGGGTGCACCTGACCGGTTCACACCACCGAACGGACATTGCGCTGAAGGCGGCACAGGGCGCGCGCTGACGCCCTACCCTGCCCAGTGTGGGGATGGTCAGGTTCAACCGGGACGCGCTGGAGAGCTGCCGCACCACGGTGGCTGGTCAGGCAGGGCAGTTCGGCGCGGTCGGGGACCGCTTCCCGCAGGGCGGGGCGAACGCGGCCATGTTCGGCAAGCTGGCCGACTCCGGCGCGCTGGCCCAGGCGCTGGACGCGCTGGACAAGTCGATGAACGCCGAGTTCGAGGCGGCCCAGGCCCTGCTCGGCAAGGTGGAGCGGGCCCTGGACGCGGTGCAGCGCACGGTGGAGGACACCGAGCGGGCCAACGCCTCCGGGGTCAGCCGGTGAGCGCCAGGGACGCGGTCGCCGCGCTGCCCGGCGGCCAGGCGCTGGCCGAGATCTGCGACAAGGTCAACGGCGACCCGGAGGCCATCCGCGCGGTGGCCACCCGCTGGACCGAGGCCGCCACCAGCGCGGGCGAGTGCGCGGGCAAGGTCAAGGGCGCGGTGTCCGGGCTGGACGCCGCCTGGCAGGGCAGCTCCGCGGACGGCTTCGTCGGCTACATGGGCAAGTTCAACGCCGCCGCCACCTCGGCGCAGACCACCCTCACCCAGGCCGCGGGCGACCTGCGCGCCGCCGCGGACGCGCTGGCCGGGGCCGAGCAGTCGGTGAACACCATCTGCGAGAACCTGCTCAGCCGGGTCCGCACCTTCAGGCAGCAGAACCGCAACCAGCCGGATGAGGACGTCCGCCCGGTGATCGAGGGCTTCGTCAAGGAGGCGGTCAGCGACGCCCAGCCCAAGGTCACCGAGGCCGAACAGGCGCTCAAGTCCGCGCTGGGCGCTCTTCGCGGGCGCGTCGCGAATCCGAAGTTCTCCACCATGGACGCTCCGGACGGGCAGCCGTTCACCCCGGCTCAGGGGAAGAAGGTGGACTGGCAGCCGAGTCCGGAGCCGAAGAAGGAGCAGCCACCGGCTGAGCGCCCGCGGGAGACCGGCGGCGGATCCGGCGGCGGTGGTGGCGGCGGCGCGACGGGTGGCGGTGGAGGCGGCGGCGGTCTGGGACCCAGCGGAGCCCCGCCGCCCGGTGGTGGTCCTGCGCCGCAGGGGCAGGTGGCGGAGTGGATCAACCAGGCGATCGAGATCCTCAAGGCGCAGGGGTATCCGGTGGACAAGATGAACCCGAACGACATCTGGATGATCATTCAGAAGGAGTCCGGCGGGAACCCGCACGCGATCAACAACTGGGACTCCAACGCGGCCAAGGGCACGCCGTCGAAGGGGTTGATGCAGACCATCGACCCGACCTTCGACCGGTGGTCGCTGCCGGGGCACAAGGACATCTGGAACCCGGTGGACAACATCATCGCGGGAATCCGGTACTCGGTTGAGCGGTATGGGTCGGTGTCGAGCGTGCCGGGGGTGGTGGGGATGAAGACGGGGTCGGGGTATCGCGGGTACTGAGCTCGCGAGCCGTTTGCTGTGACATTGGCGCGCTCCGCGCGCGGGATTTTTTCGCTCCTGAGTCGCGTGTTCGTGACCCCGACACACGCGAAGCAAGCTTCGGATGTGTCGGGGTCACGAACACGCGACGCGAAAAAATCAAACCCGTCGCCTGGTCAAGAGCCCGGCGTGTCGCTGGCGCGCCACGCCTCTCCCGCGAAGGGTGATCAGGGCTCATTTAGGCTGCGGGCATGGCTCAGCCGACCTCCCTGTTCTCCGTCGCCGCCCGTGCTGACATTCCGCCGTTCCACGTCATGGACGTGGTGTCCGCGGCGGCCAAGCGGCAACGCGAACGTGGGGACGTGCTCTCGCTGGCCGCCGGGCAGCCGTCCAGTCCCGCGCCGGCGCCGGTGCGTGCGGCGGCGGCCGAGGCGCTGGCCAAGCAGACGTTGGGGTACACCGAGCAGTTGGGCATCCTGGAGCTGCGGTCGGCGATCGCGGGGCACTACGGGCGGACCTACGACCTGGATGTGAACCCGGATGACGTGGTGGTCACCACCGGGTCTTCTGGTGGGTTCCTGCTGGCTTTCCTGGCCGCTTTTGATCCTGGGGACCGGGTCGCGCTGACCAGGCCCGGTTATCCGGCCTACCGCAACATCTTGCGGGCGCTGGGGTGCGAGGTGGTGGAGCTGCCGTGTGAGCACGAGACGCGGTTCCAGCCGACCGTGGAGCTGCTGGAGTCGCTGGACCGGCCGATCAAGGGGTTGATCGTGGCCAGTCCGGCCAACCCGACCGGGACGGGGCTGGAACCGGCGGAGCTGGCGCGGATCGCGGAATGGTGTGCTGGCAACGGGGTTCGGCTGGTCAGCGATGAGATCTACCACGGGATCAGCTACGGGCAGCCGCTCGGCTGTGCCTGGCAGACCTCGCGGGAGGCGATCGTGGCCAACAGCTTCTCCAAGTACTTCGCGATGACCGGGTGGCGGCTGGGGTGGCTGTTGCTGCCTGCCGGGTTGCGGCGTGCGGTGGACTGCCTGACCGGGAACTTCACGCTGTGCCCGCCCGCGCTGTCCCAGTACGCCGCGGTGGCGGCGTTCACCGAGGAGTCCTACGCCGAGGCCGACGCGCACGTGGCGCGCTACCGCACCAACCGGGACCTGCTACTCGCCGGTCTGGCGGGGCTGGGCATCGACCGGGTGGCCCCGGCCGACGGCGCGTTCTACGTCTACGCCGACATCGGGCACCTGACCGAGGACTCGATGGCGTTCTGCCGAAAGCTGCTGGCCGACACCGGGGTCGCGGTGGTGCCCGGCATCGACTTCGACCCGGTGCACGGCAACCGGTTCATCCGGCTGTCCTTCGCCTCGGCCACCGCGACCATCACCGAAGCGGTGCAGCGCATCGGGAGCTGGCTGCCCTCGCTGTGACCGGGCGGAGCGCCGATACCCGACCAACGGCGCGGCAGCCGCGGAAAGTCCGCGCCTAGCGTCGGGGCGTCCTTCCCTCACCGTCCAGAAAGGACGATCGGATGCGCGCCTCGACCTTCCTGCGCCGCCTGGCCGCCACCGCCGCGATCACCGCGGTCGCCGGGTTCGGCCTGTCCGCTCCCGCGATCGCCGAGCCGGTGGCGACCAGCGGTCCCGTCATGTCCCTGAGCGCCGATGAGCTTTCCGTCGCGCAGCAGGGGCTGCGGCACCAGTTCACCAAGGAGGAGACCCAGTTCCTCTACGACGCGGCCAAGACCGGTGGCGAGACCCTGGTGTCGCTGGGCTGCAACGCGATCGTGCCCGCGCCGGCCAACGCGCTGTGCGCGCCGGTGGCCAAGTTCGTGGTGAACCTGGTGGCCTCGCCGTTCAACCCCAAGGGCCGCTGCCTGGCGCTGTGGGCCGACCTGGCGGAGTTCCCGCCCATTGGGGCCAAGTACAACGAGTGCTGAGGACTCAGCCGGAGTCGGTGCCGGTGCCGCGCACTCCCGCCGACGGCCAGCCGCAGCCGCCCTCGCGGTCCGAGCGCAGCTTGACCGACAGGTGCGACATCACGTCGCCCAGCGCGTCGATCTGGCCCGGGGTGAGCTGGTCGATCAGCGCGGCCCGCACCGTCTCCACATGGCTGGGCGCGAAGCTCTCCAGCGCGGCGAAGCCCGCGTCGGTGAGCACCGCGAAGTAGCCCCTGGCGTCATCCGGCACGGCCTCCCGGCGCACCCAGTCGCGCTGCTGCAGCCGATCGATCACGTGGGTGAGCCTCGGTCTGGCCGCCACCACCTGCGCGGCCAGGTCGGCCAGCCGGATCCGTCGCTGCGGGGTCGCGGACAACCGGACCAGCACCTCGTACTCGAAGTGCGTGATGCCGTGGTCCCGCCGCAGCTGCTGGGCCACCCGTTCCTCCACCAGGCGGCTGGCGTCCAGGAAGTGGACCCAGGCGCGCATCTGGGACTCGTTCAGCCAGCGCGGTTCGCTCACCACGTCATTATCGCGGTGAGCGCCGCGCGGAACTCCGCCACCCGTTCGATCGTTCATCGTCTGAGAGGTTGTGGAGGGGAGAACGTTATGTTGATGATCCTGGGGATCTTGCTGGTCGGCTGGATCGTGCTGTCCGTGATCGGGTTCGTGGTCAAGGGGCTGTTCTGGCTGGCCATCGTGGGCGGAGTGATCTTCCTGGGCGCCACCGCGGTGGCCTGGGTCAAGAAGCAGAACCGCCAAATCCACTGATCCGCCCGGTCAGGTAGGCGCGGGCGTCCGCCGCTCCCGTCCACAGCCTGGCGTCCAGCCCGGCGGCCAGCGCGCCGTCGATGTTGACCTGCCGGTCGTCGAAGAACACGCACTTCTCCGGGGCGGCGTCCAGCCTGCGCAGCAGCTCGGCCCAGATCTCCGGGTCCGGCTTCGCGCACTTCAGGTCGCCGGAGAAGATCAGCGTGCGGAACTTGCCGGACCAGGGGCGCAGCTCGACCGCGCGCCCGAACGAGGCCGGGGCGTTGGACAGCAGGGCCAGCGCGACCCCGGCCTCGTGCAGCTCGGTGAGCAGCGCCTCCGCCTCCGGCTCGAAGACCAGCCAGCCCTCGCCGTCGGCCTTGGTCAGCGCGGCCACCGTCTCGTCATCAACCTCGACGCCGAGCCGGGCGCCCACCGCGCGCCAGTACTGCGACTCGTGGCAGCCCCGGTCGTAGGGCTCCCGCTCGGCCCAGTAGGCGGGCTCGAACTCTGCCGCGGCCACCCCCAGCTGCTGAGCCAGCTCCGGCAGGGCCGCGGTCTTCTTGCTCAGGACCTCGCCGTAGTCGAAAACCACCCAGTACAAAGGTCTCTCCCCTAGCTCGCCCTGCTCTGGTTGCGCAGCACGTCCTCCTGCTCGACCCGCCGCAGCACCTCGACAATGCCAGCCCGGTCCACGTCCCGGTGGGTGACGAAGCGCACCTGCCCGGCCATCGGCGTGGCCAGCACGCCGGCTCCGGTCAGCCTGCGCAGCGCCAGTTCCAGGTCCGGCGCCCCGGCCAGCACGATGTTGGTCTGCGGCCGGCGCACCGACCAGCCCAGCTCGGCCAGTCCGTCGGCCAGCAGCCGGGCGTTCGCGTGGTCCTCGGCCAGCTCGCCCACCCGCTCCAGCGCGAGCAGCCCGGCCGCGGCCAGCACGCCGCCCTGGCGGATGCCGCCGCCGAGCATCTTGCGCACCCGCCTGGCCTCGGCCACCAGCTCCGCCGACCCGCCCAGCACCGAGCCCACCGGCGCGCCCAGCCCCTTGCTCAGGCAGGCCTGCACCGAGTCCGCGCCCACGGTCAGCGCCGCGGGCGGCACCTCCAGGGCCACCGAGGCGTTCCAGATCCGGGCCCCGTCCAGGTGCACCCGCAGCCCGGCCTGCCGCGCGGTGGCCACCAGCCGGGTGTGCTCCTCGATCGGCACCACCGCGCCACCGGCCGCGTTGTGCGTGTTCTCCAGGCACAGCAGCGAGGTGCGCAGGGAGTAGTAGGGGCCTGGCGTGCCGGCCGCCGCGCGCACCGTCTCCGGCGCCAGCCTGCCGGGTCCCAGTTCGCAGGGCAGCTCCGTGGGCATGCCGCCGGCCAGCCAGGCGGGCGCGCCCAGCTCGTTCTGCAGCACGTGCGAGTCCTTGGCGGCCAGAAACCGGTCGCCGCGGCGCAGGTGGATCATCAGCGCGATGATGTTGCCCATGGTGCCGCTGGGCACCCACAGCGCCTCGGCCGTGCCGAGCAGGGCGGCGGCGCGCTCCTCGAGGGCGCGCATGGTGGGGTCGCGGTCCAGGACGTCGTCACCGACCTCGGCGGCGGCCATGGCCGCGCGCATCCGGTCATCGGGCTTGGTGACGGTGTCCGACCGGAGGTCGATCGGGGCGGAATAGGTCACGATACGATCACACCACACTCGCCGTCGCGGATCGAGCGGCGAATGCCCAGCTCGCGGGCTCGCACACGCGGGGGGTGACGTGGATCTCCTGCCCGGTCCGTGCAACCGTTGTGCGCAGTTGTTTCGTCCAGTAGGTGCAAGCAGACGAGCGGAGAGTTCCGCGTGGACCATCACGAGGAGCAGGAGTTCGCCGAGTACTTCCTCGCCAGGCGCGATGCGGTGCGACGGACGGCCTACCTGCTCTGCGGCGACTGGCACCGGGCGGATGACCTGGCCCAGACCGCGTTCGTCGCGTTGCACCGGCGCTGGCGCAAGGTCCGGGACAAGGGTGCCCTGGACGCTTACGTCAGACGCACGCTGGTGCGGGCGTCGATCGACGAGTCCCGGCGGCCGTGGCGGCGCGAACGCGTCGTGGACGAGCTGCCGGAGACCCCGGTGAGCACACCGGAGGTCGGTGACTCGGTGGCCACCAGGTCGGCTCTGCTCGACGGCCTGCGCAAGGTGCCGCCGCGGCAACGCGCGGTGCTGGTGTTGCGGTTCCTGGAGGGCCTGGACGTCTCGGCCGCGGCCAAGGCGCTCGGGTGCACCGAGGGCACCGTGAAGAGTCAGACCGCCCGGGGGCTGGATGCCCTCCGGGAGGCGCTGGGAGACGCACTGGACGATCTGAGGTCCGCCACATGAGGGGGATCATCGGGTCGAGGAGGTGGATGTAGGTGGACGAGCACAAGCTCGCGGACGCCTTCCGCGATGCCGTGCGCGAGGTGCCACCGCCGTCCTTCAACGAGCAGGACGTGGTCACCGCCTCGCACCGGGCGAGCGCGCGGCAGCGGAAGCTGGTCCTGAGCGGATCGACTTTCGGGGTGGCGCTGCTGGTCGGTGGCACGCTGGTGGTGACGAACCTGTTCGGTCCGGGGCAGACCCCGAACACCGCGTCCTCGGGGGAGCTCACGGCCGAAGGGTCCGTCTTCGGCGTCCCCCCGCAGGAGAACAGCACCGGCGGCCAGGCAGGCCCCGGTACCGATCGCGCCCAACCCAAGACCTCGCCTGAGCCGTCCAAGCAGGGGGACGGCTCAGCGAGCACCGGTCCTTCGATCGGTGGCACCGAAGGGTGCGGGATGGCGGACCGGGAGCTCGCAGCCGCCCTCGCCGTCGAGCTCCCGGCCGTCGCCGCACTCACCCCTGAGCAGGCCCCGGCCGAGTTGTGCCCGCAGGGTTCCCGCGGGTTCTCGCTGAAGACGCCGGAGGGCACGCTGACCGTGTCCCTCGGCCAGGACTCCGGGCTCTCCCGCGACGGCGGCCGGGCCGACAGCGGTCCCGGCGGGTCGCAGAGCTACACCGCGATCACCACCCACGGGGCGCCGCTGACCATCCACAGCGTGCCGCGCAAGCCGGGCGGCAAGCCGCCGTTCGCCGGCGACCTGGAACGACTGGCGAAGAAGCTCTCCGACAAGTACTGAGCCCGCTTCTGGCACGATGGCTGGCTATGGCCGAGACCAGGCATTCCGCCAGCACGCCCAAGGGTGAGCGGCGGCGGCACGCGCTGATCGAGGCGGCCGCCGCGCTGCTGGCCGAGGGCGGCTTCGACGCCATCCGGCACCGCGCGGTGGCCGAGCGCGCCGAGCTGCCACTGGCCTCCACCACCTACTACTTCAGCTCGCTGGACGAGCTGGTCGCGGCCGCGGTCGAGCACGGCTCCCGGGCCGAGCTGAACGCCGCCCGGCAGTGCCTGGACGACCTGGCCGGGCGGGACCATCCGCTGTGCGCCGACGACCTGGTCGAGCTGGTGCTGGACCTGCTGCTGGGCCGGCTGTCCAGGGACGGCGGCCTGGAACCGGTGCTGCTGCGCTACGAACGCCTGGTCGGCAGCGCCCGGCGGCCCTTCCTCACCGACCTGATGCGCGGCCTCGGCGAGGAGCTGATGGTCCTGCTCACCGAGCTGTTCGCGCACTCCGGCACCCCGGTGGACCGGCCGCGGCTGGACGTGCTGGTCGCGCTGGTCGACGGCGCGGTGGTGAACGCGCTGATCGAGAGCAACCCCGATCCCCGGGACGCCGCCCGCCGGATGCTGCGGGCGAACCTGCCCGGCCGCGGCTGACCCCGGTGCAACCTGTCCTCGGCCCGCTCGCGTGAGTAGAGGCGGATCTGGGTGATGGGAGGCGCGGGATGCGGGCCGAGGACGATGCGAGCTACCGGGAGTTCGCCAGAGCGAAAGCCATGTCGCTGCGGCGGCTGGCCTACCTGCTGTGCGGGGACTGGCACCTCGCCGAGGACTTGGCGCAGACCGCGCTGATCAAGATGTACCGGGCCTGGCCCAAGGTGCAACGGAAGAACACCGTCGACAACTACGCGCGGCAGGTCCTGCTGCGGTGCTGGCTGGACGAACGACGGAAACCCTGGCGGAGCGCGGAGAACCGCGACGGCAAGGTGCCCGACCAGCCCGGCATCGACCTCGATCCCGCACTGGCCGGCTCGGCCACGGGGACACGGGACCTCCTGCTGCGCGCGCTCACGCAGATCCCGCCGCGGCAGCGCGCCGCCGTGGTCCTCCGGCACTGGGCAGACCTGTCCATCGCGGAGGTCGCGGCTGCCCTGCGCTGCTCGGAAGGGACCGTCAAGAGCCAGACCGCGCGGGGGCTGGAGGCCCTGCGCGCGGTTGTCGAGCGGCTGGACGCGGAGATCGCGCCGGTCGCCGGGAGGAGCGTGTGATGCAGGACAAGCAGTTGATCGACAGGTTGCGCGGGCTGAGCACGGCCGAGCCCCCGCTGGGCTTCGACCCCGACCAGGTGGCCGACACCGCGGCCAGGCTGCACCGGCGCAGGCGGGCCACCCTGGCCGCCGGCGGCGGCACGCTGGCCGCGGTCGCGGCGGTGGCCGTGACGGTCAGCATGGTGTTCGCCGGCCAGGGCGCGATCGGGGCCGCGGGGCAGGCGGGGCTGCTGACCGGGCTGTCGCAGCCGCCGCTGGTCAGTCCCAAGGTCGACCTGAGCAGGCAGAAGCAGCGCAACCAGGAGCTGCTCAAGCAGGCGCTGCCCAAGCTCAAGCCGGGAGTGACCGAGCTGCGGACCGATATGCGGCAGCTGTTCCACGACGGCGACCTGGACGCGCTCAGCGGCACGGCCGCCTTCCGGGACCAGGTGCACGGGGCCTGGATCACCCTGTCGATCACCGGCCCGATCACCGCGAGGTCGGTGGTCACCCCGTTGCCCCTGCGCTGCGTGCCGAGGGGGGAGGGATCGGTGGTGCCCACCAGCCACCGGTACAACCCGGCTGGTGACACCAGGCCGTCGGGGCGCAAGGGCCTGACCGGCAAGTGCGAGAAGCTGCCGCAGCCGGACGGCAGCGTGGTGGTGGTCGAGGAGGTGCTGACCCCGAAGGACCCGATGGCCGGCCACGGCTACGACTCGCAGAACCCGGCGGACTACAAGCGCATCTCGCTGGACGGCACCCACTACCGCAAGGACGGCTCGGTGGTGGGGGTGCAGAACCTCGTCACGGTGCCGTCGGAGTTCACCGAGAACAACGACGGCGGCCAGACCCGGCCGGACCCGCCGCTGACCAGGGACCAGGTGATCCGGCTGGTCACCGATCCGGAATTCAACCTCAGCTGAGCGGAACCGATGTCTCGTTCCGGACATCCCACTGTGGCCGGCGCTGATCTTCGGCGCCGGCCACGTGGCTGGTCGGCACTGGGGGTGCCGACCGCCACGTGCCCATGTTCGCGCTGGTCAACTAGGCTGCGTGAACGTGACCTCGACCAAGCCGCGCATTCCCAACGTCCTGGCCTCCCGGTACGCCTCGCTCGAGCTGGCCCGGCTGTGGTCGCCCGAGCACAAGGTGGTCCTGGAGCGGCAGCTGTGGCTGGCCGTGCTGCGGGCCCAGGTGGAGCTGGGCGTCGACGTCCCGGCCTCGGCGCTGGCCGACTACGAGCGGGTGCTGGAGCAGGTGGACCTCGGCTCGATCGCCGAGCGGGAGCGGGTCACCCGGCACGACGTGAAGGCGCGGATCGAGGAGTTCAACGCCCTCGCCGGGCACGAGCACGTGCACAAGGGCATGACCTCGCGGGACCTCACCGAGAACGTGGAGCAGCTGCAGATCCGGCTGAGCCTGGAGCACGTGCGGGACCGGGTGGTCGCGGTGCTGGCCCGGCTGGGCGCGCTGGCCGCCGAGCACGCCGAGCTGGTGCTGGCCGGGCGCTCGCACAACGTGGCCGCCCAGGCCACCACGCTGGGCAAGCGGTTCGCCACCGCGGCCGATGAGCTGCTGGCCGGTTTCGGCAGGCTGGAGGACCTGCTCGCGCGCTACCCGCTGCGCGGCATCAAGGGTCCGGTGGGCACCGCGCAGGACATGCTCGACCTGCTCGACGGCGACGCCGGGCGGCTCGCCCGGCTGGAGGCCGCGGTGGCCGGGCACCTCGGCTTCGGCCAGGTGCTCACCAGCGTCGGCCAGGTCTACCCGCGTTCGCTGGACTTCGAGGTGGTCACCGCGCTGGTGCAGCTGGCGGCCGGGCCGTCCAGCCTGGCCAAGACGATCCGGCTGATGGCCGGGCACGAGCTGGTCACCGAGGGCTTCAAGGCGGGTCAGGTCGGCTCCTCGGCCATGCCGCACAAGATGAACACCCGTTCCTGCGAGCGGGTCAACGGCTTCGCGGTGATCCTGCGCGGGCACGCCTCGATGGTCGGCGAGCTGGCCGGGGACCAGTGGAACGAGGGCGACGTGTCCTGCTCGGTGGTGCGCAGGGTCGCGCTGCCGGACGCCTTCTTCGCCTTCGACGGGCTGCTGGAGACCTTCCTGACCGTGCTCGAGGAGTTCGGCGCCTTCCCCGCGGTGATCGGCCGCGAGCTGGACCGCTACCTGCCGTTCCTGGCCACCACCAAGGTGCTGATGGCCGCGGTGCGGGCCGGGGTCGGCCGGGAGACCGCGCACGAGGCGATCAAGGAGAACGCGGTGGCCACCGCGCTGGAACTGCGCGAGGGCCTGGAGCGCAACGATCTGCTGGACCGGCTGGCCGCCGACGAGCGGTTGCCGCTGGACCGGGCCGCGCTTGACGCGCTGCTGGCCGACCGGCTGCCGTTCACCGGCGCGGCCGCCGCGCAGGTCAGCGCGGTGGTGACGCGGATCGAGCAGGTCGTGGCGCAGTACCCCGAAGCGGCCAAGTACACCCCCGGCGCCATCCTCTGAGCAAGCTTTCCAACCGGCAGAACTGTTCCCCGGTACTTCGGAACCTCCTAAGTACCGGGGGCTATCAGCACATTCGCCCCTGAGAATGACTCGCGAGACAACACGTCGGTCACTGGGGAGTGAACTTTGGTCGCACGGATGGAGGGGAAGGCCCGAAATCGCACCGCGCTTCTGGAAGCAGCCAGGGAAGTCATCGTCGAGGAAGGGCATCGAGGCGCCTCTCTCGGCGTGATCGCGGGCCGGGCCGGTCTCACCACCGGGGCCATTTACTCGATTTTCGGCAGCAAGCGGGACCTGTTGATTGCCGTCATCGAGGACATTCACCGCCGGGTGATTGCCGATCTGCAACAGCTCAGCGATCCGCGGCTTTCCCTTGAGCAGGTGATCGCGGTGTACGTGGCCGGACGGCTGCGCGCGGCCGATGCCAAGGACGCCGCGCCGCTGCTGGCCTTCGAGACCGAGCTGGCCGGGCTGGCGCAGAGCGACCCGGTGGTCAGCACCCGGCTGCGGGAGATCTCGGTGCGCTCGGACCGGCAGTTCGCCGAGTCGCTGACCGGCCGCAGGGACGAGCGCGGCATGGTGGTCGACGAGCACCGGGCCGCCCAGCTGGCGCTGGGGGTGCGCGCGCTGGTGCTGGGCTTCGAGCAGCGGCGGCTGCGTGGCGAGGTGGTGGCCGAGGCGCTGGTGCTGGACCTGGCGATCGCCATGGTCCGGCAGTGAGAAAAGAGGATCGCCCGGCCCCCGAGCCGGGCGATCCGAATCCGCCGGACGATTCCCGAGAAAGTGGCGGAAAACTGTTGCCGGTATAATGGCACAATTGGTTGGTTGTTGACACCGGTGGTGCGACGCAGGTCACCCCGGGTGCATTGCCTAGGGTGAGGCCCGTGACCTCCCTCGCCGACTACCCGCTGATCGCCGCGGGCAAGGTTCGTGAGCTCTACGCCGTCGACGACGAGCACCTGCTGTTCGTCGCCTCCGACCGCATCTCCGCCTTCGACTTCGTGCTGCCCAACGGCATCCCGGACAAGGGCCGGGTGCTCACCGCGATGAGCGTGTTCTGGTTCGAGCTGCTCGCCGACGTGGTGCCCAACCACGTGGTGGCCTGGGACGACCCGCACATCCCCGGCGAGGTCCGTGGCCGGGCGCTGCTGGTCCGGCGGCTGGCGATGGCGCCGGTGGAGTGCGTGGCCCGCGGTTACCTGACCGGATCCGGCCTGGCCGACTACCGGCGCACCGGCGCGGTCTGCGGGGTCGAGCTGCCCGAGGGCCTGGTGGAGTCCTCCCGGCTGCCGGAGCCGATCTTCACCCCAGCCACCAAGGCCGAGATCGGCGCGCACGACGAGAACGTCTCCTTCGCCGCTGTGGCCGAGACCGTGGGCCTGGAGCGGGCCGAGCGGCTGCGCGAGCTGACCCTGGCGGTCTACCGCAGCGCGGCCGGGCACGCGGAGAGCCGGGGCCTGATCCTGGCCGACACCAAGTTCGAGTTCGGCGTGGACGCGCAGGGCGGGCTGGTGCTGGCCGATGAGGTGCTGACCCCGGACTCCTCCCGGTTCTGGCCAGCCGAGGGCTACGCGCCCGGCAAGGTGCAGCCCTCCTTCGACAAGCAGTACGTGCGCGACTGGCTGACCTCGCCCGCCTCGGGCTGGGACCGGGCCTCGGAGACCCCGCCACCCCCGCTGCCCGAGGACGTGGTCGCCGCGACCAGGGCCCGCTACGTGGAGGCCTACGAGCGGATCTCCGGCCGGGCGCTGGCGGACTGGCCGTCCCCGGAGGCTTAAACAAGGCTGCGCCTGCCCGCAACCTCAGCGGCAGGCCGTGGTCACGCAGCTCTGTCGCAATAGGGTCATGCGCCCCAGACTGCTCGTCTCCCTCTCGGGCATCGGCCGGGCGAACCTGGCCGACTGCGCCGCCTTCGCCGCCGCGCTGGACCGGCGCGGCGTGCCGCTGTCCCTGCTGCTCACGCCCAAACCGAACAGCGAGCGCCCGACCAGGAACTCGCCGGTGCTGGACTGGATCAGGGCGCGGGAGCGGGCCGGGGACGCGCTGGTGCTGCACGGGTTCGACCACGTGGCCCAGCCCAGCGGGCACCGGCTGCCGCTGCCCAGGCTGGCCCCGGCGGCCAGTTGGGCCGGTGGCCGGATCTGGCGGCGGGCCGAGTTCGCCGAGCTGCCCGCACACGAGGCCGGGCTGCGGCTGCTGGCCGCCACCGCGGTGCTGGACCGCCTCGAGCTGCGCACCAAGTGCTTCGCGCCGCCCAGCTGGCTGGCCTCGGCAGGCACGATGGTGGCCTTGCGGCGCAGGGGGTTCGAGGTCTGCGCGGACGCCACCGGCGTGCACGACCTGCGCACCGGGGCCGGCCACCGGGGCCGGGTGCACCAGGTGGGCCGGGGTGAGCTGTGGGCGCGGGCCGCGCTGCGCGGCGGGCGACGTGGTGGCCTGGTGCGGATCGCGGTGGACGCGGCCGAGCTGTCCCGGCCGCAACCGGCCCGCGCGGTGCTCGGCGCGATCTCCGGCCTGCTGCGGCTGGGCGCGCTGGGTGGGACATACGCAGACCTCGGTCTGGGCCGTACCGCCGAACGCCGTGGGCTGAACGCCGGATAATTACGGCGGTTGAACGAGTGACGGCACCAATCACCGCACCGGACGATCGGGATCGTCCCCTCCCAACCCTGCGGTGAGGTGTGTATGAACAGAATTACGAAATTGATGGTCGTCGCCGCGATGGCCATCCCGGCGGCGGGTTCGTTCGGTTTTTCCGCGCCCGCTCCGTCGGCCGCGGCGAGTGTGCCCCAGGACGAGAAGGTCGGCGCCGAGGAAAACGTGGCGCACACAATTGCCGGTGGCGAGGGCGCGCTGACCCTGCGGCGCGCGGAATCCGGCTACCTGAAGGCACATGTCACCGGACTGAAACTGCGGCCGGGCGACGTGTTGCGCATTTCCGACCCCAGCGGCAAGGAGAGCTACACCTACACCGGCCAGGACGACCTGACCGCCAGCCCGGACGCCACCGGGTTCTGGGCCATGTCGGTCACCGGCGACACCGCGGTGCTCAGCCTGACCGGCCAGGACGGCGGACCGGCCTCCCCCGGCTCCACGGCCACCGTGGACAAGCTGACCCGCGGCTACACCCCGGCGGAGTTCAAGGCCGCGCAGGAGATGCAGACCAGGAGCATCTGCGGCTCGAACAACTACCAGGACGTGGCCTGCTACCAGACCTCCAACCCGACCGAGTTCGCCCGCACCAAGCCGGTGGCCAAGCTGCTGCGCAACGGCTCCTCGCTGTGCACCGCGTGGCGGGTCGGCACCAAGAACCGGATGCTGACCAACAACCACTGCTTCACCAGCACCGCGGGCATCGAGGTGTGGTTCAACTACCAGTGCCCCACCTGCAACGGCACCACCAGCACGCCGACCAAGGTGCTGGCCAGCAAGGTGCTCAGCACCGACGCCGGCCTGGACTACACCCTGTTCGAGGTCAACAACTTCGACGCGATCTCCAGCTTCGGCTACCTGGAGCTGGACGCCAGGGTGCCCGCGGTCGGTGAGCGGATGTACGTGATCGGCCACCCGGCGGGCAAGCTCAAGAAGCTCTCGCTCAAGGACGACCAGAGCCCGAGCGGCAACTGCCAGGTCCGCGCGGTGCGGGTGAACGGCAGCAGCTCGCAGAGCGACATCTCCTACATGTGCGACACCGAGGGCGGCTCCTCCGGCTCGCCGGTGCTCTCCGGCCAGACGCACAAGGTGATCGGCCTGCACCACTTCGGCGGCTGCCCGAACCAGGGCGTGCGCATCGACCTGGTGGCGCAGAAGATCGGCCACCTGCTCTGAGCACCCGGCGCCCGCCCGGCCGACCCCCCACGGCCGGGCGGGCGCCCGTTCAGAGCGCGGCCAGCACCTCGGCCTCCTCAGCCGGGGACAGCCCGGCCTTGCGCTCCCGGTCCAGCCCCAGCTCGCGCTCCCAGGCCAGCGTGTCCACCGCGGTCTCCGCGACCGGCCGGATGGTCAGGCCAGCGTCCAGCGCGGGCCGCGCCTGGTGTGAGGCCATCCCGTCGTAGTCCGGCGGCAGCCACAGCGGCAGCGACCGCGGCCCGCCCCACGGGTTGACCTTCAGCTCGGCCAGCTTCGCCTCGGGCACCAGCACCGGCGCCACCTCGCCACCGACCGCCTGCCGGATCTCGCCGAGGAACTCCGGCAGCGGCGCGGGCGTGCTGATCGCGTCGAAGGTGCCACCGAGCCGCTGCTCGGCGGCCAGCACGATCCAGGCCGCGAAGTCCCGCACGTCGATGTGCTGGAAGAGCCGGTCAGGGGCATCCGGCAGCACCACCCGGCCGCCGCGGGCGAACCGGGCCGGCCAGTAGCCGAAGCGGTCGGAGAGGTCACCCGGTCCGGTGATCAGCCCAGGGCGCGGGATGAACGCGGCCTCGCCGAAGACCTCGCGCACCGCGTTCTCCGAGGCCACCTTGATCTGCCCGTAGCGCTCGGCCACCTCGGCGGTGGGCCGCCCGGCCGCGTCGTCTTCCAGCGGCTCGACCAGTGGCCCGTCCACGCCCTGGCCGGGGGTGGCGTTGTCGGCGTACACGCTGATCGTGGAGACGAAGGTCCAGTGCGCGGTGTTCTTCGCCAGCGTGGCCAGCGCGTCGCGGACCCACGGGAAGGAGATCCTCGCCACGTCCACCACCGCGTCGAAGCGCTCCCCGGCCAGCGCCGCGAGCCCGTCCGGCCGCTCCCGGTCCACCACCGCGGTGGCCGCCCCGGCGGGCACTTGACCAGACACCCCTCGGACCGCGCACACCACCTCATGCCCACGTCGCAACGCTTCTTCGGCGACGGCCTTCGACACGAAGATCGTCCCGCCCAGCACCAGAATCCGCATGACCCTCACCTTCCTGGACCAGTCCCGCGACCGCGAGCGATCTCTCGCAGAGCGAACGGGGTGAGAGCGGTAACGCATCGAGCGCGCGGAGTGAACAAGCAGGTCAGGTAGGCTCCTCTCGTCCCGCTTCCCGGCAAAATCCAGGAGCATTCGCGTGGCCCGAGTCGTCGTCGACGTCATGCCCAAGCAGGAGATCCTCGATCCGCAAGGACAGGCGGTGGCGAATGCGCTGCCCCGTCTCGGATTCGACGGCATCGCCTCCGTCCGCCAAGGCAAGCATTTCGAGCTGGAGGTCGACGACAACGTCGACGACGAAGCTCTCGCGAAGATCGCCGAGACCTTCCTCGCCAATCCGGTGATCGAGGACTGGACCGTCCGCCGGATCGAGTCATGAGCCCCAAGATCGGGGTCATCACCTTCCCCGGCACCCTCGACGACGTCGACGCCCAGCGCGCCGTCCGGTTCGCCGAGGCAGAGGCCGTCCCGCTGTGGCACGCCGACGCGGACCTGCGCGGCGTGGACGCGGTGGTGGTGCCCGGCGGCTTCTCCTACGGTGACTACCTGCGCGCGGGTGCGATCGCCCGGTTCGCCCCGGTGATGGGCGAGGTGGTCAGCGCGGCGGCCAAGGGCATGCCGGTGCTGGGCATCTGCAACGGTTTCCAGATCCTCTGCGAGGCCGGGCTGCTGCCCGGCGCGCTGGTCCGCAACGCCGGACTGCACTTCGTCTGCCGGGACCAGTGGCTGCGGGTGGAGAACAACACCACCGCGTGGACCACCCGGTACGACAAGGGCGCGGAGATCCTGGTGCCGCTGAAGTCCGGCGAGGGCCGCTACGTCGCAGATCAGTCCATTGTGGACGAACTGGAGGCGGAGGGCCGGGTGGTGTTCCGCTACGTCGGCGACAACCCCAACGGCGCGCTGGCCGACATCGCGGGCATCAGCAGTGCCAACGGCCGCGTCGTCGGCCTGATGCCGCACCCCGAGCACGCGATCGAGGCCCTCACCGGCCCGACCGACGACGGCCTCGGCCTGTTCCTGTCCGTTCTCGACTCGCTGGTGGCGGCGTGACAACGACTGAACAGCAAGTGGACACGGTTGAGCACGCGACCGCTACGCCCGAGGTGGCGCAGCCCTACCGCGAGCTCGGCCTCAAGGACGACGAGTACGCGCGCATCCGGGAGATCCTCGGCCGCCGCCCCACCGACGCCGAACTGGCGATGTACTCGGTGATGTGGAGCGAGCACTGCTCGTACAAGTCCTCCAAGGTGCACCTGGGCTACTTCGGCAAGACCACCACGCCGGAGATGAAGCAGCACATGCTGGCCGGCATCGGCGAGAACGCCGGCGTGGTCGACATCGGCGACGGCTGGGCGGTGACCTTCAAGGCGGAGAGCCACAACCACCCGTCCTACGTGGAGCCGTACCAGGGCGCGGCCACCGGCGTCGGCGGCATCGTCCGGGACATCCTGGCCATGGGCGCCCGGCCGCTCGCGGTGATGGACCCGCTGCGCTTCGGCCCCGCCGACGCGCCGGACACCCGCCGGGTGCTGCCCGGGATCGTCGCGGGCGTCGGCGGCTACGGCAACAGCCTTGGCCTGCCCAACATCGGCGGCGAGGTCGTCTTCGACCCGACCTATGCGGGCAACCCGCTGGTCAACGCGCTGTGCGTGGGCGCGATGCGGGTCGAGGACCTGCACCTGGCGCACGCCTCCGGCGCGGGCAACAAGATCATGCTCTTCGGCGCGCGCACCGGCCTGGACGGCATCGGCGGGGTGTCCGTGCTCGCCTCGGACAGCTTCTCCGGCGACGAGTCGGGTTCCGGGCGCAAGAAGCTGCCCAGTGTCCAGGTGGGCGACCCGTTCACCGAGAAGGTGCTCATCGAGTGCTGCCTGGAGCTCTTCCGCGAGGGCATCGTGGTGGGCATCCAGGACCTCGGCGGCGCGGGTCTGTCCTGCGCCACCTCGGAGCTGGCCAGCGCCGGTGACGGCGGCATGCACGTGAACCTGGAGACGGTGCCGCTGCGCGCGACCGGCATGTCGCCCGCGGAGATCCTCTCCAGCGAGTCCCAGGAACGCATGTGCGCGGTGGTCGAGCCCAAGGACGTCGAGGCGTTCCTGCGGGTCTGCCGCAAGTGGGACGTGATCGCCACCGAGATCGGCGAGGTCACCGACGGCGACCGGCTGGTGATCACCTGGCACGGCCAGACCGTGGTGGACGTGCCGCCGCGCACCGTGGCGCACGAGGGCCCGGTGTACCAGCGGCCGATCCAGCGCCCGGCCAGCCAGGACGCGCTGATCGCGGACGTGCCGGACACGCTGCCCCGACCGGCCACCGCGGATGAGCTGCGCGCGACCTTACTGCGGCTGATCGCCTCGCCGAACCTGTGCAGCCGCAAGTGGGTCACCGAGCAGTACGACCGGTACGTGCGCGGCAACACGGTGCTGGCCCAGCCCGCCGACTCCGGGATGATCCGGATCGACGAGCAGACCGGCCGCGGCGTGGCGATCTCGACCGACTGCAACGGCCGCTACGTGCAGCTGGACCCCTACACCGGGACCCAGCTCGCGCTGGCCGAGGCATACCGCAACGTGGCCGCCACCGGCGCCACCCCGTACGCGGTGACCAACTGCCTGAACTTCGGCTCGCCGGAGGACCCGGGCGTGATGTGGCAGTTCAGCGAGGCCGTGCGCGGCCTGGCCGACGGCTGCAAGCAGCTGGGCATCCCGGTCACCGGCGGCAACGTCTCCTTCTACAACCAGACCGGCTCGGTGGCGATCCTGCCCACCCCGGTGGTCGGCGTGCTCGGCGTGATCGACGACGTGGCCCGCCGCACCCCCACCGGCCTCGGTGCGGAGGACGGCGAGACGCTGCTGCTGCTCGGCGACACCAGGGACGAGTTCGGCGGCTCGGAGTGGGCCAACCACATCCACGGCCACCTCGGCGGCCAGCCGCCCGCGGTGGACCTGGAGCGGGAGCGGGTGCTGGCCGAGGTGCTGGTCGCCGGTTCCAGGGACGGCATGCTCTCCGCCGCGCACGACCTCTCCGAGGGCGGCCTGATCCAGGCCGTGGTGGAGGCCGCGATCATCGGCGAGAGCGGCTGCCGGATCGTGCTGCCCGAGGGCGCGGACCCGTTCACCTACCTGTTCTCCGAGTCCGCGGGCCGGGCGCTGGTCGCGGTGCCGCGCAGCGAGGAGCTGCGCTTCACCGAGATGTGCAAGGCGCGCGAGCTGCCGGTCACCAGGGTTGGTGTGGTGGACGTGGAGTCCGGGGCGGTCGAGGTGCAGGGCCAGTTCACCGTCGGCCTCGACGAGCTGCGCACCGCCTGGGAGGGCACGCTGCACGCGCTGTTCGACTGAGTTCCTCGCTGTGCACGGGGGCGGTGTCCGACGGGCGCCGCCCCCGAGGCGTGTCAGCCGGTGGCCCGCCTGCGGCTGGTCGCGGTGAGCAGCAGGACCAGGCCGATCAGGCCGAGGGTGAGGCCGGTGAGCAGTTGCAGGTGCTCGGGGACCATGTGCATCAACAGCCAGCCCTCGCCACCGACCTGCCTGGCGATGAGCCCGCCGAAGCCCTGGATCATGGCTACGATCCCGAACACTTCGAGCATGGCCGCGTTCCTTCTTTCCCTATGTGGTCCACCCGACACGCACTGTTGTGACCCGACTGTAGTGAAAACGCACCCTGGCTACGAACAAGGCTGCTCCGGGCTGTGGAAAGTCGCGCGGGCCGGGTCCGGGCGCACGTCCCAGGCCACGCTGCCGAGGCCGCAGCGGCGGTGGAAGGTGGCGCCGGTCCAGTTCAGCGGTCCCCGGAACCTGGCCCTGGTGAAGTAGACGTTGCCGTGGAACTCGGCCCCGTCCAGGTGGGTGACCCGGTGCAGGGTGGCGTCCTGGATCCGCAGGCCGCCGACCATCCGGCGGCTGAGGTCGAGGCGGCTCAGGGTGGCGCCCATCAGGTCCAGGTTGTAGTGCGGCGCGTCCGTGCCCGGCTTGGGCAGCAGGTCCCTGATCAGCTGCTGGGCGCTGCGCCGCACCTCGCCCTCGGTGGTGTACCGGTCGTTGGTGTCGATGTCGAACGGGCGGCGCAGGTAGGCGCACAGCACGTCCAGCACGGTCTGGGTGTACTCGGGACGGCTCCTGGCGATACCGGCCAGCGCGTGCAGCGCGCCCACCCGCACCTGGTCCGCCTCGTGCCCGAGCAGCTCCACCGCCTTGGCGAAGCGTTCGTCGCTGACCCGCTCCCGGTCGTGCTCGGCCCGCTCGGTGTCCAGCCGCTGCCGCTTCTCCTCCACCTGGCGCCGCCGGTCGTTGAGCCAGAGCGCGTACAGCGCCACCACCGAGCCCGCGCCCAGCCCGCCGGTCTTGATCGCCTCGGTCAGCCCCGCCTTCGGATCAGCCAGCAGCAGACCGCCGCCGACCAGCAGCAACGTGCCGATCGCGAGCAGCACCGTGCCGGTGAGCACCATGCCCTGCCTGCGCCGGACCATGCCGAGGCCGAGCACCCCCGCGGCCACCACGACCCCGCCGATCCCCGGTCCCAGCAGCCACCATCCGTTGTCCACGCCAAGATCGTGCCGCCATTCGAGTGGTCGTTCAACGGTGAACCGCTGTCCGTTTCGTCTGGTCGTATGCTCGCGGGCTGTGGAACGCCCGAACTGGGCGCCGGGCGAGCTGGACCTGACCGTGCCGAGCACGGCCCGGGTCTACGACTTCTACCTCGGCGGCTCACACAACTTCGCGGTGGACCGGGCCCAGGCGCGGCAGGCGATCGAGCAGTGGCCACTGCTGCCGGCCGCACTGCGCGCGAACCGGGCCTTCCTGCGCCGCGCCGTCCGATTCTGCGTCGACCAAGGCATCCGCCAGTTCCTGGACATCGGCTCCGGCATCCCCACCGTGGGCAACGTGCACGAGATCGCCCAGGCCGCGGACCCGGAGTGCCGGATCGTCTACGTGGACGTGGACCCGATCGCGGTGGCGCACAGCAGGGCCATGCTGGCCGGCAACGAGCGCACCGCGGTGATCCAGGCCGACCTGCGCAAACCCGGGGACGTGCTGGAGAGTCCCGAGCTGACCGGCCTGCTCGACCTGAGCCAGCCGACCGCGGTGCTCTTCGTCGCGGTGCTGCACTTCGTGCCCGACGCCGACGACCCGGCCGGGCTGGTCCGCCGTTACCTGGACGCGGTGCCCCCGGGCAGCTACCTGGTGCTCTCGCACGGCAGCAGCGAGGGCGCGCCGCGGCAGGCCGCCGAGCACGAGGACCTCTACCAGCGCACCGGCACCCAGATCTGGATGCGCTCGCACGAGCGGGTGCTCACCTACTTCGGCGACTGCGAGCTGCTGCCGCCGGGCTTGGTGCAGATGACCCAGTGGCGGCCCGAGCCGGAGGACGAGTTCTTCGGCCCGCCCGAGCAGCTCAGCGGCTTCACCGGCGTCGGCTACAAGGCCTGAGCCGTGCGCCAGGAGCACGGCTGGGTGCCGCCGGAGATCGACCTCAGCAAACCGAGTGCGGCCCGGGTCTACGACTACTACCTGGGCGGCTCGCACAACTTCGCGGTGGACCGGGAGCTGGCCAGGGTGGCCATCGAGGACTGGCCGGAGCTACCGATGATCATGCAGGCGAACCGGGCGTTCCTGCGCCGCGCGGTGAAGTTCTGCGTACAAGCCGGGATACGCCAGTTCCTGGACATCGGCTCCGGAATACCGACGGTCGGCAATGTGCACGAGGTGGCCCAGGAACTGGAGCCCGAGTGCCGGGTGGTCTATGTCGATATTGACCCGGTTGCCGTAGCGCACAGCCGAATCATGCTCGCGGGTAACGATTTCTCCGAGATCGTGCAGGCCGACTTGCGGCAACCCGAACGGGTGCTGGACGCCACCGAGGTTCGCGGACTGCTGGATTTGTCCCAGCCGGTGGCGGTGCTGATGGTCGCGGTGCTGCACTTCGTGCCGGACGAGGCGGACCCGGCCGGGCTGGTCCGCCGCTACCTGGACGCGGTCGCGCCGGGCAGCTTCCTGGTCCTCTCGCACGCCTGCCTCGAGGGCGCGGGCGAGCAGGCCGAGTTCCACCAGAAGCTCTACCGGCGGGCGGGCAGCGCGCTGACCATGCGCACGGTTGAGCAGGTCGCGGGCCTGTTCGGGGACTGCGCGCTGGTGGAGCCGGGCCTGGTGCGGCTGCCACTGTGGCGGCCGGAGCCTGCCGCGCTGCCGGCGGGGGACCCGGCAGTTTTCGCCGGGTTCGCCGCGGTCGGCCAGAAGGTCTAGACCATGTGGCCAGCGCAAACGACTCAGATGGCAACCATTCCCGGTTTTTCGGTCTTTCTGCCGCCCTCGGACACCGCTACCCTTCGGGGCGGCGAACTGATACATGTCAGGGGAACTTGACCCGTTTTTTCCGGCGGCGATGGCGGAGAGTCGCCACCAGTCGCGTTATCGTAGAGTTATCACCCCATCAGCGAAGATCCCGCAGGTGACGAGTGAGAGGATCAGGACGATGTGCCGACCCGCTCCCACTTCGCTGATCTTCGCCAGTGTGCGCCACGTCATGGAATTGCCGCCCAGCTTCGGGATTGTTGATGCAGGGCTCGTCTCCGCGGCGTTGACCACGGCAAACTGGGCCCAGGAGGACAGCGGGCGACCCGGACGGTCTGGTTTGTGTGCCGCGGTCGGGCGATGGGTATGAGTGCGACGAACAGCGATTCTTTCCGCCCTGGAAGGCTGCTGGTGACCGACGGCGCCGACCGAACCCACCAGGCCTGCGCGCGATTCGCCCGCAGCTGGGTCCGAGCCATCGCCGGGACCAGCTATGTCTCTCTCGGTCTCGCCGAGACCGAACAGTTGCTGCTCGCGCACACCGAGCGCCTGGTCAAGGCGCTGTTCGCGGACCCGTTCCGGGCCACCCCGGCGAGGGAGATCGGTTTCCAGCTGGTCCAGGCGCATTTCACCGGAATCGAGACGCTGAGCCGCACGGTCGCCCTGCTGGGTGATGAGTTCCTCGCCGAGCTGCGGGTGGAGCCGGAGGAGCGGTTGCAGGCCAGGATCGCCGCGCTGCAGGGCGCGCTGGCCGCCGGGTACGCCCAGGCGCTGCGCGAACGCACCCTGGACGAGCAGGAGGCGATCCGCCAGGCGGTGCTGGACGCCAGGGACGCCGCCGAGCACGCCCGCCGGGCCAGCGAGGCCCGCTTCCGCGCGGTGTTCACCGAGGCCGCGATCGGCATCGGCATCCTGGACACCAACGGCCGGATCCTGGACGCCAACGCCTCGTTGCAGCACATGCTCGACTACAGCCTGGAAGAGCTGTGCCAGCGCAAGGGGCACGACGTGCTCTACCCGCAGGACCGGCTGGACCTGCGCGAGATGTGCGCCTCGGTGGCCTCCGGCGCTCGCGACCACGTCCGGCTGGACTCCCGGCTGACCCGCAGGGACGGCCAGGAGATCTGGACGCACATCACCGTCTCGCTGATCAGGGACGAGCAGGGCGCGCCGAGGTACGTGGTGGCGATGATCGAGGACGTCACCGACCGCCACCTCTTGCAGACCCGCCTGCGCCACCAGGCCCTGCACGATCCGCTGACCGGCCTGTCCAACCGCGCGCTGTTCCTGGACGAGCTGGCCACCGCCTTCGCCCGCAAGGAGCCGCAGGCCAGGGTCGGGCTGTGCTACCTGGACCTGGACGGGTTCAAGGTGATCAACGACAGCCTCGGCCACGACATCGGCGACCAGCTGCTGGTCGCGGTGGCCAGGCGGCTGGACGACTGCGTGTCCGGGCCGGGCAGGCTGGTGGCTCGGATGGGCGGGGACGAGTTCGTCATCCTGCTGGACGGCACCGCGGGCACCGACGAGGTCATCGCGGTCGCCGAGCAGGTGCTGGACGCGCTGGTCGAGCCGATCAAGGTGGCCGGGCACGAGCTGTCCATCTCGGCCAGCATCGGCATCGTGGAGCGCCCGACCAGCACCGCCTGCCCCGCCGACCTGATGCGGGACGCCGACATCACGCTGTACTGGGCCAAGGCCGACGGCAAGAGCCGCTGGGCGCTCTTCGACGAGGAGCGCAACGCCCGCGAGGTGGCCCGCTTCACCCTGTCCGCGACCATGCCCGCGGCGCTGGAGCGCGGCGAGTTCTACGTGGACTACCAGCCGCTGGTCCGGCTCACCGACACCGCCGTGGTCGGGGTGGAGGCGCTGGTCCGCTGGCAGCACCCGGAGTTCGGCAGGCTCGGCCCCGACCGGTTCATCGAGCTGGCCGAGGAGACCGGCCTGATCGTCTCGCTGGGCCGCTGGGTGCTGGAACAGGCCTGCCGCCAGGCCCGCAGCTGGATCGACGAGTTCGGCGCGGCCGCCCCGTTCGTCAGCGTGAACCTGGCCGTCCGCCAGCTCCGCGACGCCGGCCTGGTCGGCGACGTGGCCCGCATCCTGGCCGAGACCGGCCTGCCGGCCGGAAAGCTCCAGCTGGAGCTCACCGAAAGCGCGATCATGGGCAACGCGGCCGAACCGCTGGACGCCCTGTGCGCCCTGTCCGACATGGGCGTCCGCATCGCCATCGACGACTTCGGCACCGGCTACTCCAACCTGGCCTACCTCCGCCACCTGCCCGTGCACGAGCTCAAGATCGCGGGCTCCTTCGTCGAGGGCCTGCGCGCCGCCGCCGCGGGCGACGAAGTCGACCAGCAGATCGTGGCCACCCTGGTCTCCCTGGCCCACGCCCTCGGCCTCACCGTCACCGCCGAAGGCGTCGAAACCACCACCCAGGCCGAACGCCTGCGCGCCATCGGCTGCGACTCCGGCCAGGGCTGGCTCTTCGCCAAGCCCGGCCCACCGGCCAGCATCGACGGCCTGCTCTAGACACTCCCCGCCCGCGCGGAACCACCCGTGCGTGCCGTGCGTCGTTGGTACGGTGACCGTGGACGCGCACTGCGTGACGGAGGGGGAACACAGTGACCGACCCGAAGAGCGCCGCCCCAGGGCCCGCAATGGCGATGTCCGCCCTGACCAGCCTGAACAAGTCAGTCGAGGGCATGAACCAGCTCCGCGAGGACGTCCGCGCGGGCAAGGTGAAACTGGACCCGGCAGCAGGCGAGCAACTCAAGAAGGTGCTCACCGAGCAGGAGGCGCGGGCCATCGATTGGCAAGTCCGGGCGGCTCGGCTCGAGCAGGCGTTGCCGCTGGGAAACCACTGGGTGGGGCAGCAGATGGCGGAGAAGATGAGCAAGCGGGCCAATGGTGCCCCGGGCTCGTTCGGCGAACAGATCGGCCTGTACATCCAGGAGCTGCAGAAGGCGCAGGTCGTCCTCGACGAGGCCATCAAGGCCACCAAGGGCGCGGACTCCGGCAGTGCCTCCAACCTCAGGAATCAGAAGTGACTCAGAGCAAGATTGCTGTTGGTGGCGCAGTGCTGGCCGCCCTCGTTCTCGGCGGCTGTTCCGGCGGCTCGGTGGCGGGCACACCAACCCAGGCCACCAGCGCTGCGGCCACTTCGAGCACTGCGGCCAGCGATGGCCCCGGCGCCTCCCTGGCACAGGTGGACACCTGCACCTTGATGACGAACGCCGAGGCCGCCACGCTCGGCCTGCCTGCCGGGCGGCCGGACAGTCTGGGCAAGCAGCGAGAATGCAAGTACAGCGTGGAGGACACGCCGACTCCGGTGAGTGGCGCGGTCACGATCGACCCGATCAGCGGCATCGATCAGCTGAAGACCCCGCCGGGCACCGACGAGGCTGGGATCCGCAAGGTCGTCGTGGATGGCAGGCGAGTCAACTACTACCCGATGAAGAGCGGCACGCTCTGCACGGTGAACATCGAGGTCAACAAGCGCGAGACGGTGTACGTGCAGGTGAGCCTGCGTTTCGCGGGTACGGAGCAGCCGCCGTGCGCGCTCGCGGAGAAGGCGGTCGGTTTTGTGCTGCCGAGAATGCCGAAGAAGTAGCAGGGGGACGCCATGACCCAGCCGCCGAACGGCGATTATCGCCAGACCCGGTCGCAGACCAACCCGGATGAGCAGGGCACCCTCGGCCGGATGGTCATCGGGACGGAGGCCGACCGGGAAGCTGTCGCCGAGCAGGAGCGCCAACTGCGCGAGGGCCTGAAGATGGGTGAGGACCGGGCACTCACTCAGTGCGGCAACTGGGCCGCGGTTGAGCACCAGGCGCTCTACGACCAGATCACCAACAACAACGAGCCTGGTCAGGTCTACGAGGTCGCCCTGGCGTGGACCGAGCTCGGCAACGAGATGGCCAAGTCTTCCGAGGAAATGGACCGGAAGATCAAGGAGACCCAGCACGGGTGGAGCGGGCTCGGTGGGGACGCCGCTCGGGAGGCCACGCTCAAGCTGGCCAAGTGGGGTGGCGATGCGGCCCAGACGAGCCAGTACATGGGGAACCGGACCAACGATCTCGGGTTGATCGCTGAGGACAGCAAGAACCGGATGCCGGAGCCGGTGAAGTTCGACGAGAACCAGATGATGCGGGACGCGTTCAAGTCCGGTGGGCTGGTCGGGCTGGTCAAATCCGCTGTGCAGGACATTCCGGCCAAGCGTCAGGAAGCGGACAACGCGCATCAGAACGCGATCCGGGTGATGCAGAACAACGAGGCGAGTGCCCGGCACGTGGACGCGACCACGCCGGTGTTCTCGCCGCCGCCGCCGATCGGTGGGCTGCCCGGGGAGCCCTGGCCGCCGAAGCCGACGCCGCCGCCGTACCCGCCGCCCTATCCTCCGCCTTACCCGCCGGATCCGCCTCGGGTGATCCAGCCGCCGGTGCCGCCGCCGGTTCAGCCGCCGAAGCCGCCGGTGGTCACGCCGATCCCGGTGCCGGTGCGGCCGTTGCCGCCGCCGGTGCCGCCGCCGAAGGCCAAGCCGCCGGTGCCGCCCAAGCCGCCGTTGCCTCCGCTGCCGCCGCCGGTGCCGCCGCCGGACAAGGACAAGCTGCCGCCCCGGAAGTTGCCGGAGCGGTTGCCGCCGCAGCCGCCGAAGCCGGGGGATCCGACCAAGATCGCGAGCCGGACGCCGGTGCCGCCGCCGCCGAACCTGCCCACCGGGGGCGCGACCGGTGGGAAGCCGCCGGGTGGGATCGCGCCGGGGGGCATTCTTGGTGCGCTGACCGGGAGCTCCGGGGGCACGCCTGGTTCCGGGACGGGTGCTGGGCGGGGCAGTGTCGCCGCTGGTGGCATGGCCGGTGCGCAGGGACCCGCGGCCGCGGGGGCCGGGTCGGCCGTCGCGGGGGCCGCTGGTGGTCGGGGTGGGCCGGCTGGCGCTGCTGGTGGGCCGATGGGGGCCGGGGCCGGTGGGCGCAAGGAAGAGGACAAGGAGCACAAGCGGGCCGACTACCTGCAGGAGACCGAGGACGTGTGGGGTGACGGGGAGCGAGTGGCGCCACCGGTGATCGGCGAATGACCGGCGTGCTCACCACGCTCACCCCGGTCGAGCTGGACTTCGCCTGGCAGGAGCTGGGGCTGGAGAAGATGCCCTACCCGCTCCGGCTGCGCAGCCACGGCGTGACCATGGAGGAGCGCGGCATGCTCCGGCACCAGGTGCTGGAGGGGCTGCGGCAGCGGCGGCTGGCCAGGGAGCGCGGGCCGCGCTGGGAGCTGGATCCGTTGCTGGAGGACCAGCTCGGACTGCTGGCGCGGCACACCGTGGCGGTGGAGCTGATCCAGTACACCGAGGAGCCGCTGCACGCGGTGGCGGTGGCGCGCGGGGAGAGCGCGGCGCTGGCCGCGCAGACCGAGGACGGGTGCCTGCACCTGCGGGAGGTGCGGGACACCGGGCTGGCCGAGGCGATCGTCAGCGTGCTGCCGCCGGGGCAGGCCGGGCGGCAGGCTCCGGTGTCCGCGCCGCTGGCCGGGTTGCAGCGGGCCACCGGGCCGGAGAAGCTGGACCCGTTCGGGGACAGCGTGGACCAGCTGGTCGCCGCGGGCATGAACCGCAACGAGGCCTACACGCTGGACTACCTGAGCAGGCACCGGCACCAGGGCGGGCAGTTCTCGGTCAGCGTGGCCGAGCGCTACACCACGCACATGGAGCGGGACCCCTCGGTGATCTCCTGGTTCGACAGCGAGGACGGGCGGTACCTGCTGGTCAGCGAGCGGGGCAGGCTGTCCATCAGCGCGGCGGACAACCTGCGGATCGCGCACCGGGTGCAGGAGCTGATCTCGGCGGTCCGCACCGGGTAACTATTCAGTGGCCTCGCGGCAGGCGCGGACGAAGGCGTTCACCGCGCCGCGCTGCTCGCCCAGCCGCCACAGCGCGGCCAGCCTGCCCGGCCGGATGCCGGGCACCGGGCGGAACACCACGTCCGCCCTGGTGTTGGACTCGCTGGTGCTGCTGGCCACCAGGGCCACGCCGTGCCCGGCGGCGACTGCGGCGAAGACCTCCTCCAGGTTGTTCGCCACGCCGGCCACCGCGGCCGGGCGGTCCCGGCGGGCGTCGCTGGCCAGCCAGAAGTCCCGCTGCGGTCCGGCCGACTCGGGCAGGGCCAGGAACGGTTCGGTGAGCAGGTCGGTGAAGGCCACCTCGGCCTCGGCGGCCAGTGGGTGGTCGGCGGGCAGGGCCACCCAGCGCGGTTCGGCCAGCAGCACCCGGTAGGCGTAGCGGTCCTGGTCGGCCACGGGCAACCAGACCAGCGCCAGGTCCACCTGGCCCTCGCGCAGTCCGGCCGAGGAGTCGTCCCAGTCGCTGCGGTGCACGCCGATCCGCCAGCCGGGCAGCAGGTCGGCGAAGCGCGCGGAGATCCGCTCGAACAGGCCGGGCGCCAGGTTGCTGTGCACGCCGACCTGCAACACCATCCGCTCACCCGCGGCGGCGCGGCCGACCTCGCCGAGCGCGGCGCCCCAGTCGGTGAGTAGTCGCTGCGCCCTGGGCAGCAGGGCGGCCCCGGCCGCGGTGAGCGCCACGGTCCGCCGGTCCCTGCGCAGCAAGGCCGACCGCAGACTGCGTTCCAGCAGCCGGATCTGCTTGCTCAGCGCGGGCTGGGACACGTGCAGCCGTTCGGCGGCGGCACTGAAGCTCAGTTCCTCGGCCACCGCGACGAAGTATCGAAGGTCCCGCATATGCACGTCCATAACTCCGCGCCATTAGAGCGGCTTCGATCGGTTGTGACTAGCCCGTTCGGCGATCGTTACCAGGTTCTTCCCTCACTTGGTGGAGTCGCGAATACCCAATGGACGCAACGATTCTTGCGTGGACAACCCGTCCGGTCGATCGCTCGATCGGCCAGCGACCGTCCATTGTGGACCGATGTGTGCCGAAGGAGCTGGTCGTGCCGGGGAGAGCGGAGATCCTGCACCGGGCGGTGGCCGCGCTGGCCGCCGGGCCGGTGCTGTTGCACGGCCCCTCGGGCTTTGGCCGGACCACCGTGCTGGCCGAGCTGGCCACCCGAATGGCCCAGTCCGGCCGGATCCTGCGCGCCGCGCCCGGCCCGGCCGACGCCGCGGTGCCGTTCACCACCCTGGCCGACCTGCTCGACGAGCTGCCGCCGCAGCCGTGGCGGCTGCTGGCCGAACCGCAGCGGGCCGCGCTGCGCCAGGCGGTGCGCCGGGACCACCCCGGCCATCCGGACCGGCTCGCGCTGCGGCTGGGATTCCTGGCCCTGCTGCGGGTTCTGGCCGCGGACGGCTCGGTGCTGCTGCTGTTCGACGACGTGCAGTGGGTCGATCCGGACAGCGTCGACCTGCTCGCCTTCGCCGCCCGCAGGGCCGGGCAGGCGGCCCGCTTCGCCGCGGCCGAGCTGGTCGAGCCCGGTGCGGCGCCGGCGGCCACCTGGCTCAACCCGGCCGAGGTGCTGGCGCTGCCGCCGCTGACCGAGGCGGAGACCGCGGATCTGTTGCGGGGACGGGGAGATCCGGCCGAACTGTGCCGGGTCACCGGTGGGCACCCCCGGCTGCTGGCCGAGTTGGACCGCTCCGGCGGCGAGCCGACCGAGGTGGCGAAAACCCTGCTGCGCCAACGGATCGAGCGTCTGGACCGGACGGTGCTGGTGCGCATCGCGCTGGCCGGGCGGGCCACCACGAGCCTGCTGCACGCCTGCGGGCCACCCGAGCCGGAGTCGACAGTGGACCGCGCGCTGCGCGCCGGGGTGCTGGCCGAGGGCGAGGACGGGGTGCTCGCCTTCCGGCTGCCGCTGCTGGCCGATCTCGTTGTGGCGGAAGCGGATCCGGCGCTGCGGCGGCAGGCGCACGAGCAGCTCGCCGCGGTCAGCGCCGACCCGGTCGAGCAGGCCAGGCACCTCGCGGCCGCCCGGCCCGCGCCGGATGAGGACCTGGCCCGCACGCTGGCCGCGGCCGCCAACTCGGCCCGGCAGCGCGGACTGCCCACGGCCGCGGCCGAGCTGGGCGCGCTGGCCGCGGACCGCACCCCGGTCAAGCACCCGAAGGCCGCGGTGGCCCGCAGGCTGACCGCGGCCACCGACGCGGTGACCGCGGGTGCGCACGAACTGGCCCGCGCGCTGGCCACCGCGGTGCTGACCTGCCCGCACAGCAGCCGGAAACAGCGGGTCACCGCCTGCCTGGCGCTGGTGGACGCGGCCAGGCACACCCGCCCGGTCACCGAGCGGATCTTCCGCCGCGCGCTGGCCGAGTCCAGGGGCGAGCCCGCGCTGGAGGCCCCGGTGCGGCTGCGGCACGCGGTGCACGCGGCCATCGGCGGTGACTTCACCGCGGCCGTCGCCGGACTGGACCGGGCGGTGCGCCTGGCCATCGCGGCCGGGGACGCGCACACCGAGGTCTACGCGCGCTGCTCGCTGGCGCTCTGCCAGGTGGCGCTTGGTGATCCGGCCGCTGAGGACACCCTCGCCGCGGCGGCGGGTCCGGTGGCCGAACCGGTCGCGCTGCACGGCGGGGTGGGCTGGACCGCGGCCCGGCTGCTGCTCTTCGCCGACCGGCTCACCGAGGCCGAGGCCGAGCTGCGGCACCTGTTCGAGCAGGCCGAGGAACGCGGCGAGCACGGCGAGCTGGTCGCGATGACCTGGAGCGCCACCGAGGTGCTGCTGGCCGCCGGGCACTGCGCGCCGGCCCGGCAGCGGGCCGCGGAAGCCCTGCGCCAGGCCGAGATCACCGGCACCGACCTCGGCCCGGCCCGTTACGCCGCCGCGCTGGCCGAGGCGGTCGGTGGCGATCCGGCGCGGGCGGTGGAGCTGGCCGTGGCCGGGCTGGGCACCGCGGAAGCCGACGGGGACAAGGCGTTCGCGCTGCGCAACCTGCACGCGCACGGGCTGGCCCTGCTGGCCGCCGGTGACCCGGCCGCGGCGCTGGACCCGTTGCGGCGGGCGGCTTTGCTGGAAACCGAGATGGCGGTGGCCGACCCCGCGGTGTTCGGGCTGCGCGCGGACCTGGCCGAGGCGCTGGCGGTGACCGGCGCGCAGGCCGAGGCCACCGAGGTGCTCGCGGCCGCGGCCGAGGCGGCGCAGCGGCTGGGCCGCCGGGGGGTGCTGGCCACGCTGGCGCGGGCCGACGGCATCCGGCTGCTGCTGGCCCAGCAGACCGAGCAGGCGGTGCGCGCGCTGGAGTCGGCGTGTGCGGAACAGGCCGAGCTGGGCCAGCCGGTGCAGCAGGGCCGCAGCCTGCTGTGGCTGGGCATCGCGGCCCGCCGCCGCCGTCGCCGGGCGGCCGCGCGGGAGACGCTGCGGCTGGCGCACCGCACCTTCCTGGCCGCGGCCGCGCACCCGTGGGCGGCCAGGGCGGTGGCGGTGCTGGGCGAGGACAGCGAGCAGGATGCCTGCGGCGCGCTGACCGGACTGGAGCACCGGATCGCCCGCCTGGTCGCCGGTGGCGCCACCAACCGGGAGGTCGCGGCCCGGCTCAACGTCAGCGGCAAGACCGTGGAGGGCGCGCTGACCAGGATCTACCGCAAGCTGGACGTCCGCTCCCGGACCGAGTTGGCGCTCCGCCTTCCGGACCCCGCAGCCGAGCGGGGGCGGTGACCGGGATTTCCCCGTTTCGTGCCTGGGCAACACCTTCCTAGCGTCAGGGTTCCCTGCAACGCCAAGGAGTGCCCATGCGCCTGCTCCGCCTGCTCCCGATCACCCTCGCCCTGGCCGCCGCCGTGGTCACCGCCCCGACGGCCGCCGCCGCCCCGGCCGGCGTGGACCCGTTCATCATCGGCGGGAAGTTCGTCACCTCGGCGCCGTGGGCGGCCGCGGTGTACCGCAACGGCTCCTTCACCTGCTCCGGCACCATCATCGCGCCGACCTGGGTGCTCACCGCGAAGCACTGCGTGGGCAGCGGCCTCACCGTCCGCGTCGGCAACGTGCACCGCGCCCAGGGCACGCTGGCCACGGTGGCCAGCTACACCTCGCACACCCGCGCCGACCAGTCCCTGCTGCGGCTGGCCAGTCCGGTGCAGACCAGTGAGTACAGCAAGCTGGCCGACGCCAACCCGGCCACCGGCAGCACCAACCAGATCTACGGCTGGGGCATGACCAGCCAGAGCGCGCCGCCGGCCACCCAGCTCAAGGTCGCCGACGTCCGCCAGACCTCGGTCTGCCGCGACTACTACGGCGGCCAGGCCCTGTGCACCACCAGGATCACCGGCAACGCCTGGTCCGGCGACTCCGGCGGCCCGCAGATGTTCAACGGCCTCCAGGTCGGCGTGGCCTCCACCGCGGACGGCCGCAGCACCCAGCAGTACAGCAGCGTGCCCGCGGTCCGGGACTGGATCCGCCAGGTCTCCGGGGTGTGAGGTGGTGCTGACCCAGCTGCTCAGCGCCGCCCTGCTGACCCCGCTGCTGGTCGGTGGCGTCCCGGCGGACCAGGACTACCCGTTCATGGCCTCGCTGCAGACCAGCTACGGCGCGCACTTCTGCGGCGCCTCGCTGGTCGAACCGGACTGGCTGGTCACCGCGGCGCACTGCGTCAAGGACGAGCAGCCCAGCCAGGTCAAGGTGCGGATCGGCAGCCGGGACGCGGGCAGCGGCGGCACCCTCACCGGGGTGCGCAAGATCGTCGCGCACCCGAGGTGGGGCCCCACCGCGTACTACGACATCGCGGTGGTGCAGCTCGACCGGCCGGTCAGCCAGCGGCCGATCGGCATCGCGGCGGCGCCGGTGGGCAGCGCCACCCGGCTGCTCGGCTGGGGCCAGACCTGCGCCAGGCCCGGCTGCGGTGGCACGCCGAAGGTGTTGCAGCAGCTGGACACCAGCGTGGTCGAGGCAAGGCGCTGTCTCGGCATCGACGGTTCGGAGTTGTGCACTGGCAACCCGAACGGCAACTCCGGCGCCTGCTACGGCGACTCCGGCGGCCCACAACTGCGCTCGATCGGCGGAGCCTGGCAGCTCGTCGGCGCGGCGAGCCGGGCGGGCAGCACGAGCACCACCTGTGCCACCGCGCCCTCGGTGTACACCGCGGTGACCGCCTATCGGGACTGGATCGCCCAGCAGACCGGAGGCTGAAGGAGCCGGGTGGCGCCGGGACCAGGCACCCGGCGTCACCCGGATCCGGTAAAATCGGACATATGCGCGCGTCAAGGCTTGCGGTCGGCTTGGCCCTGCTGGTGCTCACCACCTCGACCGGAACCGCCGACGCGCGGCCCGCGCTGCCCGAGCTGACCGCGGACGTCTCCACCCAGACCGCCACCGCGGTCTTCCGCGGCACCGCCAGGCTGACCAGGGCTGATCTGCGCAACGGCAAGGCGCACGTGCAGGGCGAGCTGCACGCCAACTGCGATCCGGCCGACCCGGTGGTCACCAAGGTCCGCTTCTCCTCGGCGGATGCGGACACCTGGTCCAGCACGGACTACCTGGCCTGCGGTGCGGCGAGCCCGGTCGACGAGACGGTGACCTGGGTGGCGGACGCGCCGCTGCGGGTCAGCTTCTGCGTCAAGGACAACGCGGCGGCCGGCACCGAGCACTGCGCCACCACCCAGGTGTTCATCGCGGACCACTTCTGGCTCACCGAGCAGGTCCCGGTGACCGTGGACCACGCCGACTCCAAGCAGCAGCCGAAGACCAGGGTCTACGGCCGGGTCAACGTGGCCATCTCCTACGCCTCCGGGACGCCGGAGCTGTTCGCGCACGGCTCGTTCTGGGGGCTGGCCTGCACGGTTCCCGGCCAGCTGTGGATCCAGTTCGGCTCGGCCGCCCAGGGCCGGGTGAAGTCCCCGGAGGCAGGCTGCGCGGCCGGGGTGACCAGGTTCGTCCAGCGTGCCCCGTGGCGGCCGGGCGAGCCGGTGGAGGTGCAGGGCTGCCTCCGGGTGACGGCCGAGAACTGCGGCGAGCCGAGGCGGCTGTCCCTCCAGTAGCGATCAGTCCTGGAGGTCGACCACGACCTTCACGTCGTCCTGCTCCGGGGTCAGCGCGGCGGTCCAGTCCGCCAGCGGCACCCGGCGGGTGATCAGGCCGCGCAGCCAGGCCCGGTCGGTGTCGGCCAGCGCGGCCGCGGCCCGCCGGTAGTGCCGCAGGTTGCCGTTCACGCTGCCCACCACGACCCCGTTGCGCAGCACCATGCCGTTGTTGATCTCACCGCCGGGCAGCGGCAGCTCGCCCTGCTCGCCGGAGAGGCCGGTGAGCACGGTGATGGAGTTGCGCGAGGTGCGGCGCAGCACCTCGAAGACCACCTCGGGCGCGCCGGTGCACTCGATCACGATGTCCGGCTCGAAGCCGATCTCGGCCAGGTCGCCGTGGAACCAGGCGCCCAGGCCGAACACCAGCTCCGGCTTGGGTCCGGTGCGGGTCCGGTCCACCACGTGCACGTCCAGCCCGCGCTGCACGCCGAGCAGCGCGGCCAGCAGCCCGATCGGCCCGGCCCCGGTGACCAGCACGGTGCGCGGCCGGAAGTAGCCGCGCTGCCCGATCCGCTCGATCTGGTCCCACACCTTGGCCACCACCGAGGTCGGCTCGGTGAGCACGCCCAGCTCGCCCAGCGCCGGGTCCAGCCGGACCGCGAACCCGGTCTCCACCGTCCACAGCTGCGCGCCGTAGCCGTCCAGGGCCTGGATGCCGCGCTCGGTGTACTTGCCGTTGCGGCAGAAGTCCCACTGCCCGTCCGCGCAGGCCCCGCACGGCTCCGGGTCCGGCCGCCGGACGATGCCGACCACCAGATCCCCCGCGGTGAAGCCACTTCCGGCCGGCGCGGTCAGCACCCGGCCCAGCGACTCGTGGAAGAGCACCATCTCCGCGCGGTCCGGCGGCAGCGCGCCGTAGCCCTGGTTGACCACCTCCCGGTCGGTGCCGCAGACCCCCACGGCCAGCCCGGCGACCAGCAGTTCTCCCGGTCCCGCAACGGGATCGGGCAGTTCGCGCAGGGCGATGAGCTCGGGCTTGCCCGGCACGCCGACCGCGGCCTTCATCCGCGCCCCCCTTCGCAGCCGTCGGTGCGGTCGCGGGCCTCGCGGGTCCGGCCGCCGTAGAGCACCGCGGCACTGTTGACCAGCGCGAGGTGGCTGAACGCCTGCGGGAAGTTGCCGGTGAACCGGCCGTGCGCGGCGTCGTACTCCTCGGCCAGCAGGCCGACGTCGTTGGTCAGCGCGACCAGCCGGTCGAACATGGAGGCCGCCTCGTTGCGCCGCCCGGACAGCGCCAGCGCGTCCACCAACCAGAACGAGCAGGCCAGGAACGAGCCCTCGCGCCCGTGCAGACCGTCCACATCGGACTTTCCGGCGTCGGTGCTGTACCGGTCGACCAGGTCGCCGTTCTTCAGCTCCCGCTCGATCGCGCGCACCGTGCCGCGCACCCGCTCGTCGTCGCCGGGCAGGAAGCCCACCGCGGGGATCAGCAGGGTGGCCGCGTCCAGCTCGGTGCCGCCGTAGAACTGGGTGAAGGAGTTCAGCTCGGCGTTCCAGCCCTTGTCCAGCACCTCGGCGTGCACCTGGTCGCGCAGCTCCCGCCAGCGGGCCACCGGCCCCGGCAGGTCGTGCTGCTCGACCGCGCGCACCGCCCGGTCGAAGGCCACCCACACCATCACCCGGGAATGGGTGAAGTGCCGGTCCGGCCCGCGCACCTCCCACAGCCCGGAATCCGGTTGCTGCCACAGGGTTTCCAGGTGCCGCATCATGCCGCGCTGCAAGGCCCAGGACTCCGCGCTCTCACCCAGCCCGCGCTCGCGGGAGAGGTGCAGCGCGTCCATGACCTCGCCGTAGACGTCCAGCTGGAGCTGCCGGAACGCGGCGTTGCCGATGCGCACCGGCTTCGCGCCCTGGTAGCCGGGCAGCCAGTCGGCCTCCCACTCGATGAGGTGCCGCTCGCCGTCGATGCCGTACATGATCTGCACGTCCGCCGGGTCGCCCGCCACCGCGCGCAGCAGCCAGTTCCGCCAGGCCACCGCCTCGCCGGAGCAGCCGAAGTTGTCCAGCGCCAACAGGGTGAAGGTGGCGTCGCGCAGCCAGCAGTAGCGGTAGTCCCAGTTCCGCTCCCCGCCCAGGGTCTCCGGCAGCGAGGTGGTCGGCGCGGCCACCATGCCGCCGGTGGGCGCGAAGGTCAGCGCCTTCAGCGTGGCCAGCGAGCGGCGCACCGCCTCGGCGTGCGGGCCGTCGTAGCGGATGTTGGCCGCCCAGTCCCGCCAGAAGTCCTCGCTGTCCTGGGTCTCCTGCACCGGGTCCAGCGGTTCGGCCACGGCCTCGTAGGAGGCGGACCACTGCATGATCCAGGCCAGCCGCTGCCCGGCGGCGATGGTGAACACCGCCTCGTGCGCGCGCTCGCCGGCCACCCGGTAGGGCAGCCGGTCGCCGCGCAGCACCACGGTGTGCGGCCCGGCCACCGCGATGATGCACTCCGCGCCGTGCGCCTCGGTCCGGCGCACCCAGGGCACCGAGTCCCCGTAGGCGAACCGGATCACCCAGCGCAGCCGGACCTCCACCTCGCCGGAGACCCCCTCCAGCACCCGGACCAGCGCGGGCTCGTCCTCCATGTTCTTCTCGTGCGGCGGCATCGAGTCGACCAGCCGCACCACGCCGTCGGCGGTGTGGAACTCGGTCTCCAGCACCAGCGAGGTGTCCCGGTACTGCCGGTGCACGTGTTCCACCGGCCCGGTCGGCGAGATCTGCCAGTGCCCGGACTGCTCGTCGCCGAGCAACCTGGCGAAACAGGACGGTGAGTCGAACCGGGGCAGGCACAACCAGTCCACCGACCCGGTCTTGCTCACCAGCGCCGCGGTGCGCAGATCGGACAGCAGGGCGTAGTCCTCGATCGGACCGGGTCCACCGGTGACGGCTAGCTCGTGATCGGCCACTCAACCGAGGTTAGGCGTCCATCCGCGCGATTGCCCGCTCGGACACGTTCAGCGGCCCAGATTGAACCCAGCCAACCGAACGCCCGGCAGACCGGCGGCCCCGTCGTACTCCGCGCGCAGCGTCATCGACTCACCCGGCCACAGCGTCACGTGGTTGTCCGACCACCGGACCGGCGTGCGCACCCCGTCCAGCTGGGCTTTCACCGCCAGCGCGACGGTGCCGGAGTCGTTGCGCAGCCGCACCTCCACCCCGCCGGGCACCCGGCGCGCGGTGTGGCTGACCCGGCTCTCCGGCAGGTCCTGGAGGCCGGTCAGGTCGGCCGAGCCGGTGACCGGGGTGTGCCACCAGGTGGACTTGGTGAAGTCCAACACGTCCGCCGTGCCGGAGAGCCAGTAGACGTTGCGGTCGAGCTCCGCGCCCTCGCGTTCCACCAGCAGTCGCACCAGGTAGGTGCCCTGGACGCCGACCTCCGGCAGGGTGAGCACCCTGGCCGAGGTGTTGGCCGCCGCGGTCGCGGCCACCGAGTGGTCGGTCAGCACCCGGCCGTCCAGGCTGAACGCGGTGGCCCGCACCGTCAGGCCGGGGGCGTCGGCGAGGCCGGTGTTGGCCAGCACCACCGAGCGGTCGTCGTAGGAGTACTGCGCGTGCAGCGGCCGCAGCGCCTTCTTCGCGCCGAAGTAGGACCCGGCGGCGTCCAGGTTGTGGTCCCACAGGTGCCAGTACAGCGTGGGCCAGGCGTTGTTGATCATCCAGTAGATGACGCCGGTGGCCGGGTTGGCCGGATCGGCGAAGTCCCGGCCGTAGGCCTCGAACTGGGCCCGGTTGCCCTCGTAGTTGGCCAGCTGGGCCTTGCGCAGGAAGTCGGCCAGGTCCTTCGGCTGGCCGTACCGCTTGGCCAGCGCGTCCGCGAACAGGCTGAGCGTGGCGAACACTTCCTTCTTGGCCAGGTGGTAGTGCGGCTTGGTCGGCGCGCGCCAGAGGTCCTCGATCTCCTGCTCGGTGAGGAACTTCCGCAGGCTGGCCAGCTCCGGGATCATCGGCCCCGACCCCACCTCGGAGGCGAACCCGGCCGCGCCGCCGAGCTTGTCCTGGTACCAGTAGTTCGGCGGGACCCACCAGTACGGCCCGTCCATCTTCATCCCCGACCTGCCCAGCTGGGGCGTGCTCTTGGCCGCGGCCGAGGGCAGGATCGGCGCGGTGAAGTCGGCGGCCCGCAGCGCGTCCAGGTAGGTCTGCTCGACCCTGGCGGTGGCCGCGTTGTCACTGCCGATGAAGAAGCCCAGCACGCTGGGGTGGTTGACCAGCCGGGCCGCCTCGGCCGCGGTGGAGGCGCCCGCGATCCGGTAGTCCTCCTCGGTCCAGGTCGAGTACTTCTCCCACTTGGTGCAGCACTCCCAGCCCGGCAGCAGCATGATGCCCAGCCGGTCGGCCAGCGCGAGCAGCTCGTGGTCCTCCTGCTTGCCCTCCAGCCGCAGCGTGTTCACCCCGAGGTCGCGCACGTGCCGCAGCTCCTCGGCCAGCCGCCCCGGCTGCGGGCGCAGGAACAGGTCCGAGGACCAGCCGCCGCCGCGCACCAGGAACGGCTTGAAGTTGACGAAGAACTTGCGGTGCCCCTGCGGGGTCAGCTCGGAACGCACGTCCCGGATGCCGAACTCGCTGCTCGCGGTGGAGTCCTCAGCGGAGACGGTCAGCCGGTACAGCGGCTGCTCGCCGAACTGCGCGGGCCACCAGAGCCGTGGCCGGTCGATCCGCAGCTCCGGGAAGGCCACCGTCCTGGTCTCGCCCGGGGCCAGCTCGACCTGCTGCCGCAGCCGCTCGGTGCCCACTGACGCGGTCACCGTGGTGCGTTGTGGCTGGCCGGAGTGGTTGCGCACAGCGGTCTTCACGGTCAGCCGGGCCGAGCTCAGATCCGGTTCCAGCGCGGGGACCACCCGCGGATCAGCCACCGACACCGCGCCCGAGGTCACCAGACTGATGTCCCGCCAGATACCCATGTTGTGGTCCGGCGCCGGCGGGCTCCAGTCCAGGAAGCTCACCGTGAAGTCGCGGAACGGGTCCGCGGGCATGGCCTTGACCGCCAGCGCGTTGCGGCCCGGCCGCAGCAGCGGGGTCAGGTCGAACTCGCCGCGCGGGTACGCGCCCGCGGTCTCGCCCAGCCGCACCCCGTTGAGCCACAGCTCCCCGCGCGAGATCACCCCGCCGTTGAGCCGCAGCACGGTGTGCCTGCCCGGCTGCGGGAAGGCCAGGAACTCCCGCCGGTACCACCAGGGCACCGTGAAGTCGGCCGGGTTGACCGCGTCCCGCAGGTTCGTCGAGTAGTTCAGGTCCGGGTAGCGCCGGTTCGCGATCAGCCCGGCCATCACGGTGGAGCGCGCGGGCACGGTCAGCCAGCCGCGGTCGCCGTGCCGGGGGCTGGAGATCACCGACCCGTCCAGCCCGGCCTTGGCCGAGGTCTGCATCCGCCAGTCCGGCACCGTGGTCGTGCCTGGTCCGGCCACGGCCAGCCCCGGATCGGGCAGCGGGTCGGCCACGGCCGGGGTCAGCGAGGCGCACAGGGCGAGGGCGATCCCGAGGACCAGTGGCGGCAGGCGCATGTCCGGCACTCTGCCGTTGGTTGCCCCTTTTCGACAAGGCTCCTTCCGAAGTAAATTCCTGACTGCCCGGGGTTCGGGTGTCCGCTAGCGGATCGGCGCGGACAGCACCTGCTTGGCCACGTTGTGCCCGTTGATCTCCACGCTCGGGGTCGCCCCGCCGAGGTCGGCGGTGCGGTACGTCGCGGTGAGGGTCAGCGTCTCGCCGGGCCAGAGCGTGACGTAGTTGTCGCTCCAGTCGGTCGGCAGCACCTCGGGCCCGCCCGCGCCCTTGCGGATGTTCGCGCGCAGGAAGAACCCGACCTGCTTGCCGGTGGAGTTGTTGGTGAGCGTGACCGTGGTCTTCGTGTTCTCACCGTCCACAGTGGACTTCGCGGTGGACTTCACGTTCGCCGCGGCCAGGTTGTTCAGGCCCTTGAGGTCGGCGTAGCTGGACTGCGGCGTGTGGTACCAGGTGGAGGCGCCGTAGTTCAGCCCGTCGGCCTTGGTGGACAGCCAGTACACGTTGCGGTCCAGCACCTTGCCGCTGCCGTCCTTGAGCAGCAGCCGGGTGAAGTAGGTGCTGGACAACCCGCTCGGCTGCGGCAGGTTGCCCGCGCGCACCGAGGCGTTGCCCTTGGCCGTGACCGGCCGGGTCTCCTCCGCCTTGACCGTGCCGTCCAGGTTGAACACGGTCACCTGCACCGACAGCCCCGGCACGTCGTTGAGGCCGGTGTTGACCACCGCGAGGGACTTGTCGTCGTAGGAGTACTGCACGTGCAGCGGCCGCAGCCCGGTCTTGGCGCCGAAGTAGGAGCCCGCGGTGGCCAGGTAGTAGTCGTAGAGGTGCCAGTACATGGTCGGCCAGGCGTTGTTCAGCATCCAGTAGATGACGCCGGTGGCCGGTTTGTTCGCATCCGACCAGTCGCGCCCGAACGCCTCGAACTGGGCGCGGTTGGTCTCGTAGTTGGCCAGCTGGGCCTTCTTCACCACGTCCGCCGCATTCGCCGGTTTGCCGTAGCGGTTGTCCAGCGCGGTGCCCCAGAAGGTGAGCTTGTTGAAGGTGTCCGACCGCGACAGGTGGTACTGGGTCGCGTTGTAGTCGGTGAGCTTGTTGATGTCGCCCTGCGGCAGGAACTTCTTCAGCTCGTCCATCTCCGGGATGGTCGGGCCGGGCCCGATCTCGGAGGCGAAGCCGTAAGCCCCGCCGAGCTGCTCATTGTACCAGTAGTTCGGCGGCTCCCACCAGTACGGACCGTCCATCTTCATGCCGGGGCTGCCCAATTGCGGCGAGCTGATCGCCTTGGCCGAGGAGATCACCGGCAGCTTCCACTCGGCCCGGTTCAGCGCGTCCAGGTAGATCTTCTCCAGCCCCGCGCCGGGGGCCGCGTCACTGCCGATCATGAACGCGAGCAGGCTGGGGTGGTTGCGGATCCGCTTGGCCTCGTCCTCGGCCGACTCGCCCGCGACCCGGTTGTCCTCGGCGGTGAAGGAGCTGTACTTCTCCCACTTGGAGCAGCACTCCCAGCCGGTGATCAGCATGATCCCGGCCCGGTCGGCCATGTCGTAGAACTCGTCGTTCTCCGGCTTGCCCTCCAGCCGGATGGTGTTCATGCCCATGCTGCGCACCAGGTTCACCTGGTCCTGCAGGTACTTCAAGTCGGTGCGCAGGAACAGGTCCGAGGCCCAGCCGCCGCCGCGGACCAGGAACGGCTTGCCGTTGACGGAGAACTCGCGGCCGCCCTTGTTCAGCCGGGAGCTGACCTCGCGCACGCCGAAGCTGGTCTTCGCGGTGTCGGCCACCGCGCCGTTCACCGATGCGGACAGCGCCGCGTCGTACATCGGCTGGCCGCCCATCTGGAACGGCCACCACACCCGCGGGTTCAGCAAGCGCAGGCCCACGGTGTTGCCGGGGGTGAAGCTGACCGTCTTGGTCTCCTTGGCGGCCAGCGTGACGCTCTGCCGGAAGCCCACGCCGCCCGCGGTGCCGCTGATCTCGGTGGTCACCGGCGCGCCGGTGTTGTTGCGCGCGTTGACCTTCACCGTGACGTCGGCGTGGTTGAGGCTGGGCAGCGGCAGGTCGGTGTCCACCCGCAGGTCGCGCAGGGAGACCGCGCCGTTGGCGGTGAGCTGGACATCGCGGAAGATGCCCTGGTTGCGGTCGGGCGGCAGCTGCGCCCAGTCGATGAAGTGGATGATCAGGTCGCGGTCCTGGTCCGCCGCGCTCGCGCGGATGGCCAGCGCGTTGTCACCCTTGCGGAGCAACGAGGTCACGTCGAACTCATACGTCGGGTAGGCGCCGACCACGGTGTCCGTGCCCGCGATCTTGGTGCCGTTGAGCCAGACCTCGCCGCGGGAGATCACCCCGCCGTTGAGCTTGAGGAAGGTGTGCGTGCCAGGGGCCGGGTCCGCGGTGAACGCGCGCCGGTACCACCAGGGCACCAGGAAGTCGTTGCGGTTGGCCTTCTGCAGGTTGTTGCCGTAGTTGACGTCGCCGTACTTGTTGTTGGCGATCAGACCGGCCAGCACGGTGGACCGCTTGGGCACCGCGTACCAGGAGCTGTCGTTGAAGCCGGGCGCGGAGATGGCCGCGCCGCTGCCGGTGGCCACCGCCGAGGACTGCAACCGCCAGTCCGGGATGGTGGTGGTCGGCGCGGCGCGGCTCGGGGCCGAGGGGGTGGCGCCGAGCTGGTAGGCCCCTCCGGCGGCCGCTTCCGGTGCGGCGAGGCCTGGTAGGGCGGGCAGGACGAGGGCGAGGCTGACGGCTGCCGCCAGCCACGCGGGACGACGTCTGGTCATTGGGCGCTCCCGGCAACCACATGGCGGCGGCTGGATGGGGCTTTCCTGGGCAACTCTCGCTGGTCACCGCCCGCATTGGCAAGGGTCCTTACGAACGAAAATCCGCACTTGCCGACCCGCCCTCCGGCGGGTAAAGCTGCGCGCGTCAACCAAACCGCCGCCCGCGTTTGGGAGATGGAGACGATCGATGACGATCGAACGCAGAACGTTCCTCGCCGGTGGAGCCGCGGCCGCGGCCTGCGCCCTGACCAGCGGGGCGGGTTCGGCGCAGGCCGCGACCGAGGTCGTAGCGGAGACCGGCGGGGGAAGGGCGCCGAGGGCCGCGCTGTGGCAGGAGTACGTCCGCAACCCGCACAACCACCCGCAGGTCCCGGACGTCTCCTTCGCCGGGTACCGCACCGGTGAGCGGTGGCCGAACGTGCCGGTGCGGGCCAACGTGCTGCGCTACGGCGCGGTGCGGGACGGCTCGGCCGACGCCAGCGCCGCGATCAACGCGGCCATCGTGGACGTGGGCAGGCGGGGCGGCGGCGCGGTGCTGCTGCCCGCGGGCACCTACCGGATCGACCACATCATCCAGCTCGGCTACGACAACGTGGTGCTGCGCGGCGAGGGCAGCGGGCGGACCACGCTGTACGCCACCCGGTCGCTGGAGGAGGTCGTCGGCATCAACCGCAGCCGCTACGGCAGCGAGAACTCGGCCTGGAGCTGGGCAGGCGGCCTGGTCTGGGTCAGCCACCGGGACCGGCACCGCCCGCTGATCGAGGCGATCAAGGCCAAGAAGTGGCCGCTGGAAGGCTGGCTGGGCAACGAGGGCGAGGGCATCCGCACCCTGACCACGGTCACCGCACCCGCGGCCCGCGGCGGGTTCACCCTCACCGTGGCCGACGGCAAGGCCCTGCACGCCGGCCAGCGGGTGCTGGTGCAGATTGACGACGACGCCGGGTACGGGCTGCTCCGGCACATGTGCGGCGACGGACCGGGCACCGCCGAGTACGTGTGGTCGAACAAGGACAAGCTGCTCTCCTACCGCCCGTTCCAGTGGCCGGTGCGGATCACCAGGGTGCGCGGCAACCAGGTCACCCTGGAACAGCCGCTGCCGGTGGACGCCCGGCTGGCCTGGAAGCCCCGGCTGACCACCTTCGCCCCGCCGATCACCGGCGCGGGCGTGGAGGGCCTGACCATCCGCATGGTCAAGACGGTCCGGCCCAAGCACCTGCTGGACAAGGGCTACAACGGCCTGGCCTTCCAGTGTGCCTGGGACTGCTGGGCCGACGACGTGACCGTGGTGGACAGCGACAACGGCTTCCTGCTGGTCGCGACCAAGGGCGTCACCCTGTCCAGGACCAGCGTGGCCGGGCGGGGCCAGCACCACTCCTACGCCTGCCGGGAACAGGCACACGACAACCTGGTGGAGAACTTCCGCATCGGCAAGTTCACCGAGCCGCCCACCCCTGGCTCCGGCCACCACGGCATCAACGTCGAGGGCCTGTCCTGCGGCAACGTCTGGTCCAAGGGCGTGATGGAGGCGGGCACCTTCGACACCCACCGCGGCCTGCCCTTCGCCAACGTGCGCACCGAGGTCAGCGTGTTCAACGACGGCAACCACGGCGGCAGCGCCAACGCCGGCCCGTTGTACGGGGCCCGGTTCACCCACTGGAACGTCACGGTCACCAACGGCAGGGCGGGCTGCGTGAAGATCGACCACGTGGCCCCCTACAGCGCCACGGTCGGCATCTCCGAGGTCACCGAGTTCGGCCAGATCGACAAACCGGACTTCACCGGCCCGCTCAACTCCCGGATCGAGTCCTACGGAAACCCCGCGGTGAACCCGCCGAACCTGCACCGCGCCCAGCGTGAGCTGCGGAAATGGCGAGCCCGCTGACCGATTGGCTTTCGACAGGTTTCTCACAGCCTGCCCACAGCCAGCACGCGCATCCTCGGTGTCAGCCGCCCAGAGCCGGGTGGCTGACACCGACCGAGGAGCGCACATGTCCGAGGAGAACGAGAAGAGGGCGGCCGGTTCTCCCGAGGAACCGGCCACCCCGGAAGCCCCCACCCAACCGGTAGCCCAGCCCAGCGCCGCGGCCCAGCCAGCCCCGGCAGGCGAAGCGCCGCAGCCCGCGGCCCAGCCACCCACTCCCCGCCCCAAGCGCCTGCGCGGCTTCGCCAAGCGCAAGTCCGTCCAGCTCGTCGCGGTCGCCCTGCTCGGCGCGGTCGTCGGCGGCGTGGTCGGCATCGCCGGCGCGGGCGGCGGTCACCGGCACGGGCACGAGTTCGCCAAGTACGGCGGCGGTGACCGCCCGGAGGGTCGCTTCGAGCGCGGCCCTGGCTCCCGTTTTGAGGTCCCCGATCGGTTTGACCGCTGATTGCTCTAGAGAACAACCCTGCAAATTTGTGAGCGCCCGGATCGCTACTGGGTGATCATCTTCCCCAATGGAGTGCACTCGGCGTGCCATCCGTGCACGGAGTGTGCGTGCGCGCTAGGTTTGACTCGTCGGTGGGTGGTTTTCGGATCTCCTTCCACTCCACCACCGGCGGTGTTTGTGGAACACAGATGGCTTCGTGGCCTTGGGGTACGGGGAAGATCGCAAGGTCACGAAGCTACTTCCGCGCCAGCAGCGACTCGACCTCTGCCGCCGCGCTCGCCACGATCTGGCGCAACAACTCCTCCGCCCGTGCCGGCTCGGCCTCCGCGATCGCCCGCGCCACCTCCAGGTGCCGCCTGGTGGCCACCGCGTCCGGCACCGCCGGCATCAGGTGCAGCCGGTTGCGCCCGCGCAGCGCCTCGGCGGTGAAGTCACCGAGGTGGGCGAACATCTCGTTCCCGGAGGCGGTCAGCACCAGCCGGTGGAAGGCCACGTCCACCTCCACGAACCGGTCCACCTCACCCAGACCGGCCAGCCGGGACAGCTCGGCGGCCAGCTCCAGCAGCTCCGCGCGCTGCTCCTCGGTGGCGGTCCGGGCGGCCAGCGCGCCCGCCGCGGGTTCCACCGCCGCGCGCACCTCGCTGAGCTCCCGCAGCTGCGCCCCGCGCCGGGTGCCGGCCAGCCGCCAGCGCACCACCTGCGGGTCGAACAGGTTCCACTCGGTGCCCGGCCGCACCGTGGTGCCGACCTTGGGCCTGCTGTGCACCAGCCGCATCGACTCCAGCACCCGCACCGCCTCCCGCGCCACCGTCCTGGACACCCCGTGCCGCGCGGCCAGCTCCTCGATCCGCAGCACGTGCCCGCCGGGGATGGCGCCGGAGGTGATGGCCTGGCCGAGCGTCTCCAGCAGCTGACCGTGCAGCCCGCGCTGGGTCACAGCCTGGCCACCAGGTTCCGCACCCGCGCCGCCGCCTGCTCCGGGCCGCCCTCGGTCAGCGCCGAGCCGACGCCGCAGGCCACCGCGCCCGCGGCCACCCAGTCCGGCACCTCGTCCAGCGCCACGCCACCGGTCGGCATCACCGGCGCCTGCGGCAGCGCGGCGCGCACATCGGCCAGCCAGCGCGGGCCAAAACCCCTGGCGGGGAACAACTTCACCGCGTCAGCCCCGTGCTCCAGGGCGGTGACGATCTCGGTCGGGCTGGCCACCCCGGGCAGCGCGGCCGCGCCGTAGCGGTGCGCGGTGCGGATCACCTCGGGGTGCAGGCTGGGCGAGACCAGGAAGCTGGCCCCGGCCAGGACCGCCAGCCGGGCGCTCGCCTCGTCCAGCACGGTGCCCGCGCCCAGGGTGATGCCCGGCCTGCCCGCCAGCTGCTCGATCACGCGCAGTCCGCCGGGGGTGGTGAGCGCGATCTCCAGGGTGCGCAGCCCGGCGTCGATCATCGCCTCGGCGGTGGCCAGCGCGGCCGCCGCGTCTCCGGCGCGCACGATGCCGAACACCCGCTGCCCGGCCAGCGCGGCCATGGTTTCCCATCGGTACAACAAGAATCTCCTCTCAGAAGGCCGCGCGCGGCGGGCTCGAGTCCGTCGCGCCGACCAGGAAGTCCAGGTCCACCCCTCGGTCGGCCTGCTGCACGTGCTCGCGGTACAGCCGCACCCAGCCCCGGTCCGGCCCGTTCGCCGGTGGCCGCCACTGGGCCCTGCGCTGGGCCAGCTCCTCGTCGGAGACGTGCAGGTGCAGGCGACGGCCAGGGGTGTCCACGGTGATCAGGTCACCGTCGCGGACCAGCGCCAGCGGCCCGCCGACCGCGGCCTCCGGGGCCACGTGCAGCACGCAGGCGCCGAAGGCGGTGCCGCTCATCCTGGCGTCGGAAATCCGCACCAGGTCACGGATTCCGGCGTCCAGCAGCTTCTGCGGCAGCGCCAGGTTGCCCACCTCCGGCATGCCCGGATAGCCGACTGGGCCGGTGTTGCGCACCACCAGCACGGTGTCCGCGGTGACCGGCAGCTCGGGGTCCGCGATCACCGCGTGGTAGTCCGCCACCGAGTCGAAGACCAGCGCGGGACCGGTGTGCGACAACAACCTCGGCTCGGCCGCGGACTGCTTCACCACCGCCCCGCCGGGCGCCAGGTTCCCGCGCAGCACCGCGGTCCCGCTGTCCGCGGGCTGCACCGGGTTGTCCAGCGGCCGGATCACCTCCTCGTCGTGCACCACCGCGCCCGCGCAGTTGGCCACCAGGCCCTGGCCGGTCACCGTGACCACGTCGGCGTGCAGGTGCGCGCGGATCCGCTCGATCAGCGCGGGCAGCCCGCCCGCGTAGGCGAACTGCTCCATCAGGAACCGGCCAGAGGGCATCAGGTCCACCAGCAGCGGCAGCCGGGCCCCGATCCGGTCGAAGTCCTCCAGGTCCAGCGGCACGCCGAGGCGGCCGGCGATGGCCAGCAGGTGCAGCACCGCGTTGGTGGACCCGCCGATGGCCGCGTTGACCAGGATCGCGTTCTCGAACGCCTTCCTGGTCATGATCGCCGCGGGCGTCGGCCCGTCGGTGGCCAGCGCGACCGCCCTGATCCCGGTCTGCTCGGCCAGCGTGCCCCGCCGCGCGTCCACCGCGGGCAGTCCGGAGGCCCCGGGCAGCTGCATGCCGAGTGCTTCGGTGACACAGGCCATGGTGGAGGCGGTGCCCATGGTCATGCAGTGCCCGGCCGAGCGGTTCAGGCAGGTCTCGAACTCGGTGAACTCGGCCTCGGTGATCGTCCCGGCGCGCAGCTCCTCGGTCATCCGCCAGATGTCGGTGCCGGAGCCGACCTCGCGCCCCCGGTAGTTGCCGTTGAGCATCGGGCCGCCGGTGAGCACGATCGCGGGCACCCCGGCGCTGGCCGCGCCCATCAGCGCGGCGGGGGTGGTCTTGTCGCAGCCGGTCAGCAGCACCACCGCGTCCACCGGGTTGGCCCTGATCAGCTCCTCGATCTCCATCGCGGCCAGGTTGCGGTAGAGCATGGTGCTGGGCCGCATCAGCGGTTCGCCGAGGCTCATCGCCGGGAACTCCAGCGGGAAGCCACCGGCCTGGTGCACGCCGCGCTTGACCGCCTCGGCGAGCAGCCGCAGGTGCGCGTTGCACGGGGTCAGCTCGGAGAAGGTGTTGCAGATGCCGACCACCGGGCGGCCGTCGAAGTGCTGCCCGCCGTAGCCGAGCCCGCGCAGGCTGTGCCGCGCGATGAAGCCGTTCTTGCCGGTGCCGCCGAACCAGGCGTGACTGCGGAGCGCCATGACCCTCCCATCGGCAAAAGTATTACTAATGCGTGTTCACTCTGCGGCAGTCGGCGGGCGCGTGTCCAGGAGAACAATCCGATCGTCGGAGGTTCGGGTTAGCCTTCGGCGTGCCTCTACGCAGAGCCGTTGACCCGCATGAACTGCGCGCCGCGGTGACCGAGGTCCTGCCCTGGCTGGACGGCGGTGACCAGCCCGATCGCGCCGCCCTGGCGGCCGCGGTCCGGCTGAGTTTGCGCACCCTGGAAGGGCTGGCGCCGGGCCGCAGCGTGGAGCTGCGGGTGCCGCCGTTCGCCGCGGTGCAGTGCGTGGCCGGGCCGAGGCACACCAGGGGCACCCCGCCGAACGTGGTGGAGACCGACCCCCGGACCTGGCTGGAGCTCGCGCTGGGCCGGCGGGACTGGGCCGCGGCGCTGGACGCGGGCAGCCTGACCGCCTCCGGCAACCGCGCGGAGGAGATCGCGGACTGGCTGCCGCTGCTGCGCGTCTAGCCCCGCCTCAGAACAGCCGCCCCAGCCCCGCGAACAGGTCCCGGCCCGACTCCACCAACCGCCCGGCCCCGGTCACCGCCGCGTCGCCCAGGTCGTTGAGCAGCTCCCGCCCGGTGTCCGCCGCCGCGTCCCGCGCCCCGTCCCAGCCCCCGGCCAGCGCGCTGCCGATGGCCCGCCCGCCGCCGTCCCACAGGTCCCCGGTCGCCTCGCCCAGCTCACCGCCGAGCCGCTCGCCCGCCCCGGTCACCAGCTGCGGCTGGCCGGTGGCGATGTGGCCCAGGTTGCGCAGCGACTCCGAGCCCTGGTCGAAGTAGGCCGAGTGCGCGTCCCGCATCCCGGCGTCCTCGGCCGCGCCGAAGCCGCGGGCGCCGAACCGGTCGTCGTAGGGCCCGTGGTTGCCGCCGTCGGCGGTGAACCAGCTGCCCTCGGTGGCCCGCACCACCGGGTCGTGCTCGGTCATCCCGGCCCACACCCGGCCGGGCAGCTCCGCCGCGCTGCCCGCGCCGACGCCGGGTGAGCCGACGAAGGCCAGCTCGTCCGCGGCCAGTCCCCGCATGCCGGCGTACCCGGCCACCGTGCTGCCGTAGCTGTGCCCGACCACGGTGAGGTGCTGCCGCTGCTCAGCCGCCGCGCGGTAGCCGTCCACGTCCGCGACCAGCCGGGCGCCGCCCTCGATCGCCTGGTCCGGCCTGCTCACCTGGGCGTTGGTGATCGCGTCCGGCGCGTCGTAACCCAGCCACTGGATGGTCGCGTTGCCGCCGGGGCTGGCCGCGTCCATCTGCACCCGCAGGTTCGCCGCCTGACCGAGGCTGAACCCGCCGAGCCCGGAGCCGGTGCCGGGCACGCAGACGGCCACATCCGTTGCCCGGTCGGGGTTTCCGAAGGCGACCGCGAGTCCGCCCTGGCCGCGCGGGCCATCCGGTTCCCAGGCCATGACCAGCACCTCGTCGAGCCGGAGGCCGCGTTCGGCGGCCAGCCGTTCGGCCTCGGTGAGCCGGGCCGCGGCCAGCTCGGCGTTGCGCACCTGGCGCTGGGCCTCGGCCCGTTCGTCCAGCAGCCGGGACAGCGCGGGATCGTTGGCGTTGCGCAGGTTCTCCGTGTCGGCGGGGTCCAGGCCGAGTTCCCGGGCACGTGCGGCGAGCCGGCGGTCGGCCTCGGTCAGCGCGCCCCGGAATCGCACGCCGTCCTCGGTGATCCGCCGCCGGTTCGCCGCGTCCAGCACCGGCGCGGGCAGCCCCTGCAACCGGCCGAGCTGGTCGTAGTGGGTGAGCAGCAGCCGTTCTCGCTCCACAGTGGACAATCCGGCCCACCAGGCGGCCACCCGCCGGGGGTCCGAGCCCACCGGCGGCACCGCGAGGCCGTGCGCGGGCAGCGCCTGCCACTCCTTGGTGTGCCCGGCCACCGTGCGGAAACCCGGCGCCAGCCGGTCCAGCGCGCCCGCCAGCGAGCGCAGCACCTCGGTGTAGGGCGCGCGCACCGTCTCCAGCGCCCGCACCACGGTCGCGGCCAGCTCCCGCTCCACCTCCGGCGAAGCCCCGGCCGGTCGCCCGCGCCACACGCCGATCGCCCGCTCCGCCCCGGCGCGCATGGTCCGCTGGGCCCGCGCGGCCGCGTGCACGATGGCCACCGCCGAGCGCATCCGGCCCGCCGCGACCGCCGCGGCCGTGCCGCTCAGGTCAGCCCGTTCGGTGAAGGCCGCGCCCGCGTCCCCCGACCAGGATCCCGCTGCCCGGCGGCTGTGCCGCACCGACTCGCCTGCCCGGTCCACCGCGCTGACCGCGCCGGTCAGCGGGTCCGCCGCCTCGGTGAGACGAGCAGGCCCGCCGCTGGTCATCCGCTGGTAGAGCGCCTCCGGATCGGTCACCGGGAACCGCCGAGCAGTCGCCTCGCCTCGGTCTCACCCTCGGCGTAGCCGTCGGCGTTGCTGTTCAACGCCTGGGCCGCGTCGGCGAACCAGGCCGAGCCCTGGCGCAGGTCCTCGCCGTGCGCCGCGCCGAAGCGGGCCAGCGCGGCGGCGAACTCGCCCGCGCCGTCCACCTCGCCGAGCAGGGCGGGGTCCAGCCGCAGGCAGTCCAGCAGGACCGCGCCGTCGGCGGCGGCGTCGGCGCCGGCGTAGAACTCGCGCGCGGCCCCGCGCAGCAGGTCCGGTTCGACCCGGATGTCCTCGGTCATGGAACCTCCAGCACTCCTCGGCACGTCTGTGACGGCAGACACCCGACCCCGGTTCCCCTGGAGACGAGATGGCAGGACCGCAGGACACCCCCTGGTGGCTGGCCGTCGCGAGCGAGCAGGCGGCCGCGTTCCGGCTGGCCGCCGCGGCCGCCGACCCCGAGCTGCCGGTGCCCTCCTGCCCCGGCTGGCGGTTCCGCGAGCTGGTGCTGCACACCGCCCGCTTCCTCCAGGTGGTCGGCGGCCAGCTGCGCACCGGCGGCACCGAACGGGCCCGCCCGGTGCCCGAACCGGACCCGGTCGGCGATCCGCTGGCCTGGTTCGACCGGGAGCTGGCCGACTGCCTGCGGCTGCTCGCCGCCTGCCCGGCCAACCGTCCACTGTGGACATTCAGTCCGGCGGCGCCCAGCCTGGCCTGGTTCTGGCACCGCAGGGTCGCGCACGAGCTGAACCTGCGCCGCTGGGACGCCCAGGCCGCGCTGCGCACCCTGGTCCCGACCGACCGCGCGCTGGCCGTGGACGGCATCGACGAGGTGCTGGGCACCCTGCTGGCCAGCCGCTACACCGCCGCGGCCAGCCCGGCCGCCACCGGCGCGGTGCTGGTCACCTGCGCCGACGGCCCGGAGCGCTGGCTGGTCTGGCTGCAACCGGGCGAGGCTCCCGAAGTCGTCCGCGACCCCGCCGACCTGCCTGCCGCCAGGGCCAGCACCACCGGCCGGGCCACCGCGCTCCACCTCGGCCTGTGGGGCCGCACCGAACTGCCGGGAGCCGAAGGAGACCCGATCTTGCTCACCGGCGTGCAGCCGCGCTGATTCCGTCTTGTTCGCGACCCGAACGCTCCGGCAGAGTGCTCGGCATGGCGGACACAGCGCAGCGGGAACGGCCTTCCTTCGGCAGGCTGGCCGTCGCTTCCGGGGTGGGCAGCTCGCTGGAGCTCTACGACTTCCTGATCTACGGCACCGCCTCCGCGCTGGTCTTCGGCCGGTTGTTCTTCCCGCAGAGCGAGCCGTGGACGGGCACCCTGCTGGCCTTCTCCACCTTCGCGGTCGGCTTCCTGCTGCGGCCGATCGGCTCGATCATCTTCGGCCACTTCGGCGACCGGATCGGCCGCCGCCGGATGCTGGTGATCAGCCTGTCCCTGATGGGCGTGTCCACCGCGCTGATGGGCCTGCTGCCCACCTACGCCGCGGTCGGGCTGGCCGCGCCGCTGCTGTTGCTGGCGCTGCGGATGGTGCACGGGCTCTCCGTCGGCGGCGAGGCCGCGGGCGCCACCCTGCTCGCGGTCGAGCACGCGCCGGAGGGCAGGCGCGGCCTGTACGGCAGCCTGGTCACCATCGGCTCGCCGCTGGGCTCCTTCCTGGCCAACGGCGCGTTCGCGCTGGTCCTGCTGCTGCCCGACGCCGAGCTCTACGACTGGGGCTGGCGGATCCCGTTCCTGGCCGGGATCGCGGTGGTGCTGGTCGGCCTGTACGCCCGGCGCAACATCGCCGAGACGCCGGAGTTCGAGCGCCTCGCCAAGGCCAAGCGCACCGAGCGCGCGCCGCTGGTCACCGTGCTGCGCGAGCACAAACGGCTGGTGCTGCTCACCGCGGGCGTCAACCTGGGCTTCAACGCGTTCATCTTCATCGTGGTGGCCTTCCTGCTCTCCTACGGCAGCCAGGTGGTCGGCCTGGACCGGTCCACGCTGCTCTACGGCACGATGGCGGGCAGCGTGGTGCAGGCGGCCGGCATCATCTACTTCTGCCACCTCACCGACCGGATCGGCCGCAAGCCGGTGCTGATCGCGGGCGCGGTCTTCTGCACGCTGTGGGGCTTCCCGCTGTTCGCGCTGGTCGACTCGGCCAGTCCGGCGCTCGCGGTGCTGGGCATCATGCTCGCCTTCGGCGGCTCCGCGGCCATCTTCGGGCCGATGCTGGCCTACTTCGCCGAGCTGTTCGGCCCGGAGCTGCGCTACACCGGCGTCGGTTTCGGCTACCAGATCGGCGCGGTGCTCGGCGGCGGCCTGTCCCCGCTGATCGCCAACACCCTGGTCACCGCGGCCGGCGGCGGCTCCTGGCTGGTCGCCACCTACATGTCGGTGGCCGGGCTGATCAGCCTGCTCTGCCTGCTCGGACTGCCGGAAACCGTCAGACGGTAACCATTCACCCGATTCGGCACCCCCGTTTCGGTTATCGCCTGTTCAGGGCAGAATAGGCGAGTATTAAGAGCATGATCGGTTATCGCCGCCCGGTTCTCCTTGTCCTCGTTTCCGCGCTCGCCCTGCTGCTTTTCGGCAGCGTTTCGCACGCGGCCCCGGTCGCCGAGGAGTCCTGTAGCGAGGAGTTCTCCGACCGCAACGAGGCCGCCGGGTACAAGTACAAGATCTGTCTGGCCCCGGCCGCCCAGGGTGAGATCAAGGTGGTGGTCAAGGGCAGCTGCGAGTGGAGCTACGTGTGGTTCTGGGGCAAACCGCCGTCGAAATGCCGCACCGCCGAGGCCCGTTACAGCCTGACCGCACCGGATGCCGCCAAGTCGAATGCCGACATGTCCACCATGGAGTCGGTCAACGGTCAGGTGGAGGCCACCGGAAAACCACTCAAGTGCGCCGCGGGCGCCTACAAAGTCGAGCTTTACTACAAGGTCGAGATGATGGGTCTGGCCGGGAAGTGGTCCCGGCAGATCGACCATCAGCGCACGGTGGACATCAAGGTCGCCTGCTGACCCGCTGAGCCCGGCGGGGTGGCGTTCCGGAGCCTGCCGCCACCCCGCCGACCCGACAGCACCCAGCCCAGCGCCGCGGCCAGCACGCCGCCCAGGCCGTTGTTGATCATGTCCTGGGTCTCGCAGGCGCCCAGCCCGGTCATCCCCTGGTACAGCTCGATGCCCACCGCCAGCGCCACACCGAGCAGCGCCACCGGCAGGAACCGGCGCACCGCGAGCGCGCCGAAGAAGGCGAACGGCATCAGCAGCACGAAGTTCAGCCGCTGCCAGGACCCGGCCAGCGAGAACTCGTTCTGGATGCACTGCGCCCAGGCCTGGCCCAGCGAGTCCGCGGTGCTGCCCTGCCTGCCGAGGCGCACCAGGGTCACCGCGAGCACCCCGCCGAGCGAGCCGAACGACAGCCCGGTGAACAGCGCCCGCCAGCCGAACAACCGGCCCAGCACCAGCCCGATCAGGCCGAGCACCAGCCCCGCGCCGACCGCGTAGGCGAGCACCTCCGGCCGGGAGAACAACCGCTCGGCCAGGTTCAGATCCCGGTCCAGCCTGCCGCTGAGCGCCGCCAGCACGGGCGCCACCTCCGTCTCGTTCGCGTTCTGCTTTCGTTCAGCAGACGCGCGGAGGGGGGCCGGAGTTGGCCCGAACGAGAGCCGCGTCACCGGCCAGAAGGGTCAGGAGCACTACTCCGAGGCACTTACACTAGGACGAGTCTGATCCCGTCCCGAGGGAGTTCTCGGTGGTCATCGACCCCAGCCAGACCGATCGCGGCCACGACGACACCCCTCGTGAAGAGTGCGGTGTCTTCGGTGTCTGGGCCCCCGGCGAGGAGGTGGCCAAGCTCACCTTCTACGGCTTGTACGCCCTCCAGCACCGGGGCCAGGAAGCGGCGGGCATCTCCGTCGGTGACGGCCACCAAGTGGTGGTGTTCAAGGACCTCGGGCTGGTCAGCCAGGTCTTCGACGAGCAGGTGCTGTCCTCGCTGCGCGGCCACGTCGCGGTCGGGCACTGCCGTTACTCCACCACCGGCTCCACCACCTGGGAGAACGCCCAGCCGACCTTCCGCAACACGGCTGCCGGCAGCCCGCTGGCACTCGGCCACAACGGCAACCTGGTCAACACCGCCGAGCTGCTGAGCCGGGCCAAGGAGGCCGGGGTGGCCACCGCCGGCGCCACCACCGACTCCGACCTGGTCTGCGGGCTGCTCGCCGCGGCCGCCGCGGACACCGGCTTCGAGCAGGCCGCGTTGGAGCTGCTGCCCACCCTGCGCGGCGCGTTCTGCCTGGTCTTCTCGGACGAGTCCACCCTCTACGCGGCCCGTGACCCGCAGGGCGTGCACCCGCTGGTGCTCGGCAGGCTGGAGCGCGGCTGGGTGGTCGCCAGCGAGACCTCCGCGCTGGACATCACCGGCGCCTCCTTCGTGCGCGAGGTCGAGCCCGGCGAGCTGATCGCCATCGACGAGAACGGCCTGCGGTCCTCCCGCTTCGCCAACCCCGAGCCCAAGGGCTGCGTGTTCGAGTACGTCTACCTGGCCCGCCCGGACACCTCCATCGCCGGCCGCGGCGTGCACGCGGCCCGGGTGGAGATCGGCCGCAAGCTGGCCGCCGAGCACCCGGTGGAGGCCGACCTGGTCATCCCGGTGCCGGAGTCCGGCACCCCGGCCGCCATCGGCTACGCGCAGGCCAGCGGCATCCCCTACGGCTCCGGCCTGGTCAAGAACGCCTACGTCGGCCGCACCTTCATCCAGCCCTCGCAGACCATCCGCCAGCTGGGCATCCGGCTCAAGCTGAACCCGCTGCGCGATGTCATCCGCGGCAAGCGGCTGGTCGTGGTGGACGACTCGATCGTGCGCGGCAACACCCAGCGCGCGCTGGTCCGGATGCTGCGCGAGGCAGGCGCGGTCGAGGTGCACGTGCGGATCGCCTCGCCGCCGGTGCGCTGGCCCTGCTTCTACGGCATCGACTTCGCCTCCCGCGCCGAGCTGATCGCCAACGGCCTGGACCTGGACGGCGTGCGCCGCTCCATCGGCGCCGACTCCCTGGGCTACGTCTCGCTGGAGTCGCTGGTCGCGGCCACCGAGCAGCCCAAGACCCGGCTCTGCTCGGCCTGCTTCGACGGCGAGTACCCGATCGCGCTGCCGGACGACCTCATGATCGGCAAGCACCTGCTGGAGAACATCGAGAAGGGTGTGGCCGGCCCGGCGGAGCCGGTGCTGCCCAGCGGGTACGGTGCCGAAGACGCCTTGCGTCGTCCCTGACCTCGCTAGAGACATTTCATCGGATGGAGCTGGACAGACCGTGACCGCGCACGCCGAAAGCGGGAAGGCCACTTACGCGGCCGCTGGAGTGGACATCGCCGCAGGTGACGAAGCTGTTGAGCAGCTCAAGCCGTGGGCGGCGAAGGCCACCCGGCCCGAGGTGCTCGGCGGCATCGGCGGGTTCGCCGGGCTGTTCAAGCTCAAGCTGGACCGCTGGCAGGAGCCGGTGCTGGCCTCCTCCACCGACGGCGTCGGCACCAAGCTCGCGGTGGCCCAGGCCCTGGACAAGCACGACACCGTGGGCATCGACCTGGTCGCCATGGTGGTGGACGACCTGGTGGTCTGCGGCGCCGAGCCGCTGTTCCTGCAGGACTACATCGCGGTCGGCAAGGTGGTGCCGGAGCGGATCGCCGCGCTGGTCAAGGGCATCGCCGAGGGCTGCGCGCAGGCCGGCTGCGCGCTGCTGGGCGGGGAGACCGCCGAGCACCCCGGCCTGATGGACCCCGGCCACTACGACATGTCCGCCACCGGCGTCGGCGTGGTCGAGGCGGACAAGCTGCTCGGCCCAGACCGGGTCCGGCCGGGCGACGTGCTGATCGGCATGGGCTCCTCCGGCCTGCACTCCAACGGCTACTCGCTGGCCAGGCACGTGCTGCTGGAGATCGGCCGGATGCCGCTGGAGGGCCACGTCGAGGAGTTCGGCCGCACCCTCGGCGAGGAGATGCTGGAGCCCACCCGGATCTACGCCAAGGACTGCCTGGCGCTGGCCGCCGAGGCCGATGTGCGCACCTTCGCGCACGTCACCGGCGGCGGCCTGGCCGGCAACCTGGGCCGGGTCATCCCCAAGGGCCTGATCGCCGAGCTGGACCGCGGCACCTGGACCCCGGCGCCGGTGTTCGCGCTGATCGCCCAGCGCGGCCGGGTGGAGAAGCCGGAGATGGAGAAGACCTTCAACATGGGCGTCGGCATGGTCGCCGTGGTCGCGCCCGAGGAGGTCGACCGCGCCCTGGCCGTGCTCACCGCCCGGCACGTGCCGGCCTGGGTGCTCGGCGAGGTCCGCAAGAGCACCGAACCCGGCGAGAAGCCCGAGGACCGCGCGGTCCTGCGCGGCGACCACCCCCGTTTTTAGGGGAGTTCGCAGCAGCCTTCGTCACTCGACCAGGTAACCCTGACAACCTTCCGCACCGCTGTGCCGTAGTAGCGGTGAGTGCGGAAGGAGGTCGGGTTTGCCCAGCGGTGAGCTACGCGCGAGTGAGTTGCGGTCGGTGCTGGCCGCCGAGGCGCCGCCGCCTACCGTGAGCTGCGCGGATGTCGTCCGGGATGGGCGCAGGGTGGTGCGCAGGCGACGGTTCGGTGTCGCGCTGGTGCTGACCGCGGTGCTCGCGCTGCTCGGCACGGGGACGGTCGCGCTGTTGCCGGTGCCGGAGGCCGAACCCGCCGCGATGACCACGCCGCCGCCGTCCTCGGTGACCACCAGCCCGGCCCCGTTGTTCCCGCCGATGACCGTGCGCGACGCCGAGTTCTACACCGGCCTGCTGGCCAAGCAGCGCTGGCTGCCCAAGGGCTACACCGCGATCTCCGACAGCCAGGGCAAGCCCGGCACGTTCCAGGTGGTCGGCGACATCATCCGGATGGGGGCCAGGATCACCGACACGCAGGGCCGCAGTGGCTCGCTGGTGATCGTGGTGCGGCCGCCGACCGGGCATCCGATCAGCTGTGACACCGCCGACGGCTGCCGGTCGGAGACGCTGCGGCCGCCGGAGTTCACCAGGTTCTCCTGGCCGAGGAAGGCCGACGCGGCGGTGGCCGAACGCGAGGTGCTGGTGATCGACAAGACCGGCGGGCAGGTCAGCGCGGTGGTCACGGACAGCCCGGCCTGGCCGATCCTCTCCGGCGCGGAGATCGCCGAGCTGACCACGAACCTGGCCTTGCTCGGTCAGTTGACCCAGCGGTAGCGCCGTTCCGGACGGCCGGTGCTGCCGTAGCGCAGCCGCACCTCGGCCCGGCCCGCGCTGACGAAGTGCTCCAGGTAGCGCCGGGCGCTGACCCTGGACAGGTTGGTCCCGGTCGCGCACTCGGTGGCCGAGACGTCGCCGTCGGCCGCCCGCAGCACCTCCTCCACCAGCTTCGCGGTCTGCGGGGTCAGGCCCTTGGGCATGGTCGGGGCCGCGGTCGGCCTCGCGCCGAAGACCTGGTCCACCACGGCCTGGTCCACCGAGCCGGTCAGCCGCTGCCGGACCTCGGCGAAGTGCGCCAGCTGGTCGCGCAGGGCCGCGTACTCGAACGGCTTGATCAGGTAGTGCAGCACCCCGCCGCGCACCGCCGCGCGCACCGTCTCCACATCCCTGGCCGCGGTCACCACGATCACGTCGGTGTCCCCGGCCGCCTCGCCCGCGGCCCCCGCGCGCAGCTCGCGCAGCACGTGCACGCCGTCGGCGTCGGGCAGGTAGATGTCCAGCAGCACCAGGTCCGGCCGCAGCTCGCGCACCGAGCGGATGGCCTCGGCCGCGGTGTGCGCCACCCCGACCACCTCGAAGCCGGGGGTGCGCGCCACGTAGCCGCTGTGCACCTTGGCCACCATGAAGTCGTCGTCGACCACCAGCACCCTGATCATTCGGCCACCTCCGGCGGGCGGGCGCCGACTGCGGCGGGCACCCGGCCCAGCCGGGCGGTGAACACCGCGCCGCCCTCGTTGCGCACCGAGACCGAACCGCCCCGGCGCACGCACACCTGCCTGGTCAGCGCCAGCCCGATGCCGCGCTGCCCGCCCTGGGTGGCCACCTTGGTGGTGAACCCGTGCTCGAAGACCTCCTCGGCCAGCTCGGGCGCGATGCCCGGTCCGGAGTCCCGCACCCGCACCAGCACCTCTTCCGTCGAACCGACGATGTGCACCTCGATCCACTGCCCCGCTCCGGCGGGCAGCGCGTCCAGCGCGTTGTCCACCAGGTTGCCCACCACCGTCACCAGGTCCTGGGACAGCGCGTCATCCACTCTGACCACAGTGGACTCTTCGGAGAGCCGGATGCCCACCGCGCGCTCCGCGGCCAGGCTGGCCTTGGCGATCAGCAGCGCGGCCAGCGCCGGGTCGGCGATCCGCGCGGTCACCGCCGAGCTCCACTCCTCGTGCGCCCGGTTCGCCCGCGTGACGTAGCGGACCACCTCGTCGTACTCGCCCAGCTCGATCAGCCCGGCGATGGTGTGCAGCTCGTTGCGGAACTCGTGCGCCTGCGCCCGCAGGGTGTCCGTGGTGTGCCGGTTGACGTCCAGCTCCTGTTGCAGTGCGACGAGTTCGGTCCGGTCCCGCAGGGTCACCACCGCGCCGATCGGCTGGCCGCGCATGACGATCGGCATCCGGTTCATCACCAGCACCCGCCCGCTGCGCAGCACCACCTGGTTCTCCCCGCTGGCCCGCCCGGTCAGCACATCGCGCAGCCGCTCGTTCACCGCCAGCTCGTCCACCTGCGCGCCCACCGGGTCCGCCAGCGCGAGCAGTTCGCGGGCCGAGGTGTTCATCAGGGTGATCCGGTGCTGCTGGTCCAGGCCGACCACACCCTCCCGGATGCCGTGCAGCATCGCCTCCCGGTGCTCCACCAGCCCGGTGATCTCCCTCGGCTCCAGCCCCAGCGTCTGCCGCTTCACCCACCAGGCGGCCAGCAGCGAGCCGAGCACCCCGATCCCGGTGCCCAGCCCCAGGTGGATCAGCAGGTCGCGGGGCGAGCTGACCAGCGAGGCCCACAGCCCCGGCTCCCGCTGTCCCGCGCTGACCAGGCCGATCACCCGGCCCTCCATGCCCTCGGCGCTGGAGAGCACCGGCACCTGGGCCACCACCTCCTCGCCCAGCACGCCCTCCCAGCTGCGGCCCCTGACCACCTCCGGCTGGCCGACGGTCAGCGCCGTGCCCACCAGCCTCGGATCGGTGGCGGTGCGAATCCGCAGGTCAGGGGTGGCGATGGCGATCGAGCTGTTCCCGTTCAGGCTGCGCGCGGTCTCGGCCAGGGTGGCCAGCCGGTAGTAGCGCCGGGGGTCGCCCAGCGCGTCCTGCACCGAGTCGGTGGCGGCCACCTGCTCGGCCAGCATCAGCATCCGGCGGCCCTGGTCCTCCCGGAAGTTCGCGGTGGTCTGGCCCAGCGAGAGCGTGGTCACCGCGCCCAGCAGCGCCAGCACGATGAGGAACTGCAGCACGAACAGCTGCCGCGCCAGCGACCCGCGCACACCCACGCCCAGCACCTCCTCGTGCCTCCATCGCGTGAACACAACGACCACAACGAACGCTGCGGACGCAAGAACACGGTTTTCAGCGTAAGTGGTCACTATGGCTTAGCTCACGGCGAGACGAGGAGGCGAGGATCGATGCGGATCCGGAACTGGCTGGCGGTGCTGGCCGCGGTGGCCGCGACGCTGGTCGTGCCACCCCTGCTCACCTCCGGCGCCGGTGCCGAGACCACCGGCCCGATGCGCGGGCTGCGCATCCTGGTGCCGAACGCGCCGGGCGGCGGCTACGACGTGACCGCGCGCACCGCGGCCAAGGCGATGGACGAGGTCGAGCTGACCCGCAACGTCGAGGTGTTCAACCTGCCCGGCGCCGGTGGCACGGTGGGCCTCGGCCGGACCGTGGCCGAGGCGGGCAACCAGCGGCTGGTGATGTCCATGGGCCTGGGCGTGGTGGGCAGCGTGTTCACCAACAAGGCGCCCAGTTCGCTGGCCGAGACCACGCCGATCGCCAAGCTCACCGAGGAACCGGACATCGTGGTGGTCGGCAAGGACTCGCCGTACCGCACCCTGGCCGACCTGGTCACCGCCTGGAAGGCCAACCCCGGCGCGGTCACCGTCGGCGGCGGTTCCAACCCCGGCGGCCCCGACCACCTGGCCCCGATGCTGATGGCCAAGGCGATCGGCCTGGAACCCAAGCGGGTCAGCTACATCCCCTACGACGGCGGCGGCGAGCTGCTCGCCTCGGTGCTCGGCGGCAAGATCCACTTCGGCGTGTCCGGCATCAGCGAGTACGTGGACCAGATCAAGGCCGGTGAGCTGCGGGTGCTCGCGGTGACCAGCGCGAACCGGGTCAAGGACATCGACGCGCCGACGCTGACCGAGGCCGGGGTGCCGGTGAACTTCACCAACTGGCGCGGCATCGTGGCCCCGCCCGGACTGTCCGATGTGGAGCGTCAGCGGCTGGTGGAGCTGTTCCAGAAGCTGCACGACTCGCCCCAGTGGCAGGAGGCGGTCCGGCGCAACGGCTGGACCGACGCCTTCTCCCCCGGTGAGAAGTTCGGCGAGTTCCTGGCCGCGGAGAGCAAGCGGGTGGCCGACGTGCTGAAGGAGCTGGGACTGGCATGAGTGAGCAGACGAAGGCCCGCCCGGCGCTGGTCTGGCTGAAGGAGCGCTCCGAGCTCGGCATCTGCCTGCTGCTGCTCGCCCTCGGCGTGCTGGTGGTGGCCGACGCGATCCGCATCCCGGCCAACTTCACCCAGCGCGGCCCGGTCGGCCCCGAGCTGGTGCCCTACCTGGTCGGCGGCGGCCTGATCCTGGTGGCCGCGCTGCTGGCCAGGGACGTGCTGCGGGGCGGGCGCGGTGAGGCCGAGGCCGGTGAGGACGTCGACCTGGACGCGCCCGCGGACTGGCGGGTGGTGGCGCAGCTGGCGGCGGCCTTCCTGGCCAACGTGGTGCTGATCAACCTGGTCGGCTTCCCGCTGTCCGGGATGGTGCTGTTCTGGGGCGCGGCCTACGCGCTCGGCAGCCGGAACTTCGTGCGCGACCCGCTGGTCGCGGCCGGGCTGTCCATCCTGACCTACCTGGTGTTCAACACCCTGCTCGGCGTCTCGCTGCCGGGCGGACCGCTGACTGGGGTGCTCTGACATGGACACGCTGGCACATCTGATCGAGGGCTTCGGCACCGCGCTGACCCCGATGAACCTGCTGTACGCGGTGATCGGCGTGCTGCTGGGCACCGCCATCGGCGTGCTGCCCGGCATCGGCCCGGCGATGGCGGTGGCGCTGCTGCTGCCGATCACCTACGGCCTGGACCCGATCGGCGCGTTCATCATGTTCGCCGGCATCTACTACGGCGGCATGTACGGCGGCTCCACCACCTCGATCCTGCTCAACACGCCGGGGGAGACCGCGGCCGTGGTGACCGCGATCGAGGGAAACCCCATGGCGCGCAACGGTCGGGGCTCCCAGGCGCTGGCCGCCGCGGCGATCGGCCACTTCGTCGGCGGCATCGCGGGCACCGTGCTGCTGGTGCTGCTCGCGCCGATCGTGGCCAGCCTCGCGGTGGACATCGGCGCGCCGGACTACTTCGCGGTGATGGTGCTGGCCTTCATCGCGGTCACCTCCATCCTGGGCAAGTCCCGCATCCGCGGCTTCGCCTCGCTGCTGATCGGGCTGTCCATCGGCCTGGTCGGGCTGGACCAGATGACCGGCCAGCAGCGGCTCACCTTCGGGCTGCTGCACCTCAACGACGGCATCGAGGTGGTGGTGGTCGCGGTCGGCCTGTTCGCCATCGGCGAGTCGCTGTGGGTGGCCGCGCACCTGCGCAGCAAGCCGGCCCAGCCGATCCCGGTCGGGCGGCCCTGGCTGGGCAAGGCGGACCTGCGCCGGTCCTGGAAGCCGTGGCTGCGCGGGCCGCTGATCGGCTTCCCGTTCGGCGCGATCCCGGCCGGTGGCGCGGAGATCCCCACCTTCCTGTCCTACGCGGCGGAGAAGCGGCTGTCCAAGCACAAGTCGGAGTGGGGCAAGGGCGCGATCGAGGGCGTGGCCGGTCCGGAGTCCACCGCGAGTGCCTCCGCCGCGGGCACGCTGACCTCGATGCTCACCCTCGGCCTGCCCACCACGGCCACCGCGGCGGTGATGCTGGCCGCCTTCCAGCAGTACGGCATCCAGCCCGGTCCGCTGCTGTTCCAGCGGGAGTCCACGCTGGTCTGGGCCCTGATCGCGAGCCTGTTCGTGGGCAGCGTGCTGCTGCTGATCCTGAACCTGCCGCTGGCCCCGGTCTGGACCAAGCTGCTCCGGATCCCGCGGCCGTACCTGTACGCGGGCATCCTGTTCTTCGCCAGCGTCGGCGCGTACGCGGTCAGCGGTGACGTGCTGGACCTGGTGGTGCTGTTCATCATCGGCCTGCTCGGCTTCGCCATGCGCCGCTACGGCCTGCCGGTGCTGCCCGCGGTGCTCGGCGTCATCCTCGGCCCGGCCGCCGAGCTGCAGATGCGCCGGGCCCTCCAGCTCAGCGACGGCGACGTCACCGGACTGGTCAACACCCCCTTCTCCATCACCGTCTACCTGGTGGTGGCCGCGATCCTGTTCGCTCCGCTGGTGGGCGCGCTGCTGCGCAGGCGTTCGGCCCGCGCCGGGAACTGACCCCCAGCAGTTCTCCGGCTGGGGCAACCCTCCTCCCGGTCCACCTCGTACTGGAGAGTGGACCGGGAGGAGGTCACCTTGGGGGATCGCAACGCCGAGTTCGTCGAGTTCGTCCGCGCCCGCGGACCTGCTCTGCGCCGCACCGCGTTCCTGCTGTGCGGCGACTGGCACCGCGCCGAGGACCTGGTGCAGAGCACGCTGATCAAGCTGTACAAGGCGTGGCGCAGGCTTGAGGCGCACGGTGCCATCGAGCCGTACGCGCGGCAGGTGCTGGTGCGCACCGCGATCGACGAGTCCCGCCGGTTCTGGCGGCGGGAGAAGGCGACCGCGGAACTGCCGGACCTGCCCACTCCCGAGACGGGCGCCGAGGTCGCGGTTGACGTGCGCAGGGCGCTGGCCGCCCTGCCGAAACGCCAGCGCGCGGTCGTGGTGCTGCGGTTCTGGGAGGACCTCCCGGTCCAGGAGGTGGCTCGTCTCCTCGGCTGTTCCGAGGGGACCGTGAAGAGTCAGTCGGCCAAAGGGCTGGCCGCACTCCGGAAGTCGTTATCCGGCTATCTCGTGCTGGAGGAAGGGCGATGAGCCACCACGAACTGTCCGATCTGGACCACGCCGAGGCCCGCGAACTGCTGGCCAGGGCACTAGGAGAGGAACCGTCGATGAAGATCGATACACAGGCCGTGCTGTCCACGGCCAAGCGGAGTCTGCGCCGCAGCCGGGCGCTGATGGTCACCGGCGCGATCGCCGGGGTGATGGTGGTGGGCCTCGGCACCACCGCGATCGCCGACGGCTTCAGCGAGGACCGCGTGCCGCCCGCGAGCCAGGTGGTCGAGAAGGCTGGGCCCGAGGGGATGGTGGTGTGCCGGCGAACCGCGGACGGCAGCGCGCCGGTGGTGCAGCCGGGCGGGCGGTCGTTGCTTCCGGCCAACTGCTTCCCTGAGGAGTGCCCCACGGTGTGGCCGGGCAGGCCGGGGCCACTGACGCCCGGAGCGGACATCGTGCCGCCGTCGGGGCCGAAGGAACCGAAGCTGCTCTCGTACTCCGACAAGCTCGAATACTGCAAGAAGCTCAAGCCCGGCAAGTGAGGCACTGACCTGTTTCCCCTGGCGCGCAAGGGGAAACAGGCCGACCCGAGCCTCAGCCGGTCGGAAAGCCCAGGTCGATGCCGGACTCCCGCGGCCAGCGGGCGGTGACCGCCTTGAGCCGGGTGTAGAACTTCACCCCGTCCGCCCCGTGCACGTGCGTGTCGCCGAAGAGCGAGTCCTTCCAGCCGCCGAAGCTGTAGTACGCCATCGGCACCGGGATCGGCACGTTGATGCCCACCATGCCGACCTGCACCCGCCGCTGGTACTCCCGCGCGGCCAGGCCGTCCGCGGTGAACACCGCGGTGCCGTTGCCGTAGGGGTTGGCGTTGACCAGTTCCACCGCCGCCTCGAAGGTGGGCACCCGCACCACGCACAGCACCGGCCCGAAGATCTCGTCGGTGTAGACCGACATCTCCGTGCCGACCCGGTCGAACAGCGTTGGCGCCAGCCAGAAACCGCCCTCGTGACCCTCCGGCGCGAACCCGCGCCCGTCCACCACCAGCTCCGCGCCCTGCTCGACACCACTGTCCACATAGGACCGCACCCGGTCCCGGTGCGCGCCGGTGACCAGCGGTCCCATCTGCGACTTCGGGTCCGTGCCGGGCCCGGTGACCAGTCCGGCCATCCGCTCGGCGATCGCGGGCACCAGCCGGTCACCGACCTCGCCGACCGCGACCACCACCGAGATCGCCATGCACCGCTCACCCGCCGAGCCGAACCCGGCGTTGACCGCGGCGTCCGCGGCCACGTCCAGGTCCGCGTCCGGCAGCACCACCATGTGGTTCTTCGCCCCGCCCAGCGCCTGCACCCGCTTGCCACTGGCGGTGCCGCGGGAGTACACGTGCCGGGCGATCGGGGTGGAGCCGACGAAGGACACCGCGGCCACGTCCCGGTGGTCCAGCAGCGCGTTCACCGCGGTCGCGTCGCCCTGCAGCACGTTCAGCACGCCGTCGGGCAGCCCGGCCTCGGTGAACAGCTCGGCCAGCCGCACCGCCGCGGACGGGTCCCGCTCGGAGGGCTTGAGCACGAAGGCGTTGCCGCAGGCCACCGCCATCGGGAACATCCACATCGGCACCATCACCGGGAAGTTGAACGGCGTGATGCCCGCGACCACGCCCAACGGGTGTCGCGTCGAGTAGGCGTCCACGCCCCGGCTGACCTGCTCGGAGTGCTCGCCCTTGAGCAACTGCGGGATTCCGCAGGCGAACTCGGCCACCTCCAGACCGCGCTGCACCTCACCGGCGGCGTCGGCGAGCACCTTGCCGTGCTCGGCGGTGATGAGCGCGGCCAGCTCGTCCCGGTGCCGGTGCACCAGCTCGCGGAAGCCGAACAGCACCCTGGACCGCTGTGCCAGCGAGGACTCGCCCCACTGCGCGGCCGCCTTGACCGCCGAGGCCACCGCGGTGTCCACATCGGACTCCTCGGCCAGCACCACCTCGCGCGCGAGGAGACCGGTGGCCGGGTCGAACACCTCGCCTCGGCGGCCGGAGACGCCCTCAGCGCGGGCGCCGTCGATCCAGTGCGGGACGAGCTGGGACATGTCAGGAACCTCCTGGGGGAGCGGCGGTGGTCGAGCGGATCACCAGGGACGGGTGCAGCAGGTGGCGGACCGGGCTGGTGCGGCCGTGCCGAACCCGCTCCAGCAGGGCCTCGGCGGCCAGCCGGCCCATCTCGATCCGGGGCTGGTCGACGGTGGTGAGGGAGACGTGCCGGAGCGAGGCCAGCGCGCTGTTGTCGTAGCCGACTACCGAGACGTCCTGCGGCACCCGCAGCCCGGCCTCCTCCAGCGCGCCGATCGCGCCGATCGCGTTGTAGTCGTTGGCCGCCACGATCGCGGTGGGCAGCGGTTTCCCGTTGCGGGAGCTGAGGAACTCGCGCACCGACTTGGCCCCGGCCGCGTCGGTGTACTCGCTGGGCACCACCTCGGCGGTCAGCCCGTGCCGCCGCATGGCCAGCTCGTAGCCTCGCCTGCGCAGCGCGGACTGCGAGCCGCCGCCGCCGTCGAGGTGCACGATCCGGCTGTGCCCCAAGGAGACCAGGTGGTCGACCGCGAGCAGCGAGCCCACCTCGCCGTCGTCGTTCACAGTGTCCACAGTGGATAGTCGAGCGGACCGGGACACCAGGGTCACCGGCACCTGCTCGGCCGCCGCGCCGATCGCGCTCGCGCTCACCACCGGTCCGAGCAGCACCAGTCCGGCTGGCCGGAAGGACAACAGACTGGTCAGCGCGCCGCGCTCGCGGGCGGGGCTGCGGCCGCCGGTGTTGATGATCAGGTCGAAGCCCTCGGCCCGCGCGGCCGCGTCCACCCCGTCCACCACCTCGGCGAAGAACGGGTTGTGCAGGTCGGAGACCATCACGCCGAGCACGGTGGAGGTGCGGCTGGCCAGTGAGCGGGCCATCGCGTGCGGCGAGTAGCCCAGCTCCTCGGCGGCCTTGAGCACCGCGGCCCGCCGCTGCGCGGAGACCTTGGGCGAACCGCGCATCACCAGCGAGACCAGCGCGCGGGAGACCCCGGCCCGCGCCGCCACGTCCTCCATGGTCGGACGGCCCATCCTGCTCCTCCAACTGGCTGTGACCCTTGACACCGCGAGGCGGACGCTACAGCATTAGCGCGCTCCAACCAATAGAGCGCTCTAACGCACAATGGCGTTGACCAGGACGGAGATCCCCGGATGCGGATCGGAGTAGCGGGAGTCGGGCGGATCGGCACCATGCACGCCACGAACCTCGCCACCTTGCCCTCCCTCGAGCAGGTCGTGCTCTTCGACCCGGTGCCCGGCCGGGCCGCGGCCTCGGCCGCCGCGCTGGGCGAGCGGGCCAGGGCGGTGGACACCCTGGACGAGCTGCTGACCGCGGCCGACGGGGTGCTGCTGGCCACCCCCACCGACACCCACCCGGAGATGCTGCGCCGGGCGGTCGCCGCCGGGGTGCCCACCCTGTGCGAGAAGCCGATCGCGGGCGACCTGGACACCATGCGCGCGCTGGTCGCCGAGGTGGAGGCATCGGGCGTGCAGGTGCTGGTCGGCTTCCAGCGCCGGTTCGACCCGGCGGTGGTCGAGTTGCACCGCCGCATCCGCTCCGGTGAGCTGGGCACCGTGTACCTGGCCAGGGCCATCGGCCACGACGCGCAGCCGCCGGACTTCGGCTACCTGCCCGCCTCCGGTGGCATCTTCCGCGACCTGCTCATCCACGACCTGGACGCGGTGCCGTGGCTGCTCGGCGAGCCGGTGGTGGAGGTCTACGCCTCCGGCTCGGTGCTGGTGCACGAGGCGTTCGCGCAAGCCGACGACGTGGACAACGCCGTGGTCACGCTGCGCTTCGCCAGTGGTGCGCACGCCGTGCTGGCCGGTGGCCGCCAGGACGCGCTCGGCTACGACCACCGGATCGAGGTGCTCGGCAGCAAGGACTCCCTCGCCGTCGGCCTCGACCCGCGCACCCCGCTGACCTCGCTGGAACCGGACGGCCCCCGGGTCGCCGCGGACGCCTACCCCGGCTTCACCGAGCGCTTCCACCGCGCCTACCTCAACGAGATGGCGGTGTTCGCCGAGGTGGTCGCGGGCAACGCGGAGAACCCCTCGCCGGCCAGGGAAAGCCTGGTCAGCCTTGAGCTCGCGCTGGCCTGCGAGCAGTCCCGCCGCTCCGGTCAGCCGGTGCGCCTGGAACCCGCGGCGGTGACCGCGTGAGCGCGCCGAAGCTGGCCGGCGCGCCGATCTCCTGGGGCGTCTGCGAGGTCCCCGGCTGGGGCCACATGATCGAGGCGGACACCGTGCTCGGCGAGATGGCCGAGCTGGGACTGACCGCCACCGAGCTCGGCCCGCCGGAGTACCTGCCCACCGACCCGGCCAAGCTGCGCGGGCTGCTCGGCGGCCACGGCCTGAGCATGATCGGCGGCTTCCTCGCCGTGGTGCTGCACGACGAGACCGTTGAACAGTCCACAGTGGACGAAGCGGAGCGGACCGCCGCGCTGCTGGCCGCCACCGGCGCTGAGGTGCTGGTGCTGGCCGCGGCCACCGGCCTGGACGGCTACGACGAGCGCCCCGCGCTCACCGACGCCGAATGGGCCACGCTGATCAGGGTTTCCGCGCGGATCAAGGACATCGCCGCCCGGCACGGCCTGCGCACCGTGCTGCACCCGCATGTCGGCACGCACATCGAGCGCAGGGCCGAGGTGGAGCGGTTCCTGGCCGACTCCGACCTCCAACTGTGCCTGGACACCGGGCACCTGTTGATCGGCGGGACCGATCCGGTCGAGCTGGCCCGCGAGCACGCGGATCGGATCGGCCACCTGCACCTCAAGGACGTCCGGGCCGAGGTGGCCAAGCGGGTTCGCGACGGCGAGCTCCCCTACGCCACCGCCGTCGGCCAGGGGCTGTACGTGCCGCTCGGGGACGGCGACGTGGACATCGTTGGCATCGTGCGCTTCCTGCGCGATGCGGGCTACCAGGGCTGGTACGTCCTGGAGCAGGACACCGCGTTGGCCGAGGGCGACGCCGACGCGGCCGCGCGGCCGAAGCAGGACACCGCGCGCAGTCTCGACCACCTTCGCCCCCTGTTCAACTGATCCTTCGGAAGGACGATGATGTCCCGAAGCACCAGGTTGACCCGGGCCGGGCTGGCGGTGGCGGCCAGTGCGCTGCTGCTGTCGGCCTGCACCGGACCGAAGGCCAGCGGGCCCGATCCGACCGGCGGACCGGTCGGTGACGTGTCCGCCGGGCCGCTGCGGATCGCGGTCATCTCGCACGGCACCCCAGGCGACTCGTTCTGGAACGTGGTGAAGAACGGAGCCGAGGCCGCGGGCAAGGAACTGGGCGTCACCGTGGAGTACAACTCCGATGGCGACCCGGCCGGACAGGCCAAGCTGGTGGACAACGCGGTGGCCCAGCGGGTCGGCGGGCTGGTGGTGTCCATGGCCAACCCGGACGCGCTGCGCGAGTCGGTGTCCAGGGCGGTGCGCGCGGGCATCCCGGTGATCACCGTCAACTCCGGTGAGGCGCGCAGCGCCGAGTTCGGGGCCATCGCGCACATCGGCCAGAACGAGGCGGTCGCCGGTGAGGCGGCGGGCAAACGCCTGAAGACCGAGGGCAAGCGCAAGCTGCTCTGCGTGATCCACGAGGCCGGCAACATCGGCCTCAACCAGCGTTGCGAGGGCGCGAAACAGGGCTTCGGCGAGGCGTCGAACCTCCAGGTGGACATCAGCAACCCCACCGACGCGCAGGCCCGGATCAAGGGCGCGCTCCAGTCCGACCCGGCCATCGACGCGGTGCTCACACTGAACTCGCAGGTCGCGGGCAACACGGTGAGCGCGATCAGCGAGTCCGGGAGCAAGGCGGAGGTGGCCACCTTCGACCTCAACGCGGACGTGGTGGCCGCGATCAAGGCGGGTCAGGTGCTCTTCGCGGTGGACCAGCAGCAGTACCTGCAGGGCTACCTGCCGGTGTCCTTCCTCAAGCTGTACCGGGACAACGCGAACGTGGTGGGTGGCGGCAGACCCGTGCTCACCGGCCCCAACCTGGTGGACAAGTCCACTGTGGACACTGTCGGCAAGTACGCGGAGAGGGGGACCAGGTGACGACCGCGACGCTGGACGAACGTGTTGGCACCAAAGGCCTCGCGGACCGGTTGGTGGCCAGGCCCGAGCTGGGCTCGGTGCTCGGCGCCCTGGTGGTGCTGCTGTTCTTCTCCGTGCTCACCGACCAGTTCCTCACCCCGCTCGGGGTGGCCACCTGGCTGGACGACTCGGCCACGCTGGGCATCATGGCGGTCGCGGTCGCGCTGCTCATGATCGGCGGCGAGTTCGACCTCTCCGCGGGCGTGATGACCGCCTCCACCGCGCTGGTCACCGCGATCCTGGCCACCAAGCTCGGCTGGAACGTCTGGCTGGCCGTGCTGGCCTCGCTGGTGTTCGCGCTGGCGGTGGGCGCGCTGAACGGATGGCTGGTGATGCGCACCGGCCTGCCCAGCTTCATCGTCACCCTGGGCACCTTCCTCGCCCTGCAAGGGCTCAACCTCGGCGTCACCCGCCTGGTCACCGGCAGCGTGCAGGTCTCCGGCATGCGCGCCGCGGATGGCTACGAGTCGGCCGGGTTCGTCTTCGCGTCCACTGTGGACATCGGTGGCACCTCGTTCCAGATCTCCATCGTCTGGTGGATCGGCGCGGCCGTGGTGGCCAGCTGGCTGCTCATGCGCACCCGCTTCGGCAACTGGATCTTCGCCGTCGGCGGGGCCGCGCCCAGCGCCCGCGCGGTCGGTGTGCCGGTCATGCGCACCAAGATCCTGCTGTTCATGACCACCGCGTTCGCCGCCTGGCTGGTGGGCACGATCAACATCCTGCGCTTCACCACCGTGCAGGCCAACCAGGGCATCGGCCTGGAGTTCCAGTTCATCATCGCCGCGGTGATCGGCGGCTGCCTGCTCACCGGCGGCTTCGGCTCGGCCGTCGGGGCCGCGATCGGCGCGCTGATCTTCGGCATGGCCCGGCAGGGCATCGTCTTCGCCCGCTGGGACAGCGACTGGTTCCAGCTGTTCCTCGGCGTGATGCTGCTGGCCGCGGTGCTGGTCAACAACACGTTCCGGCGGCGCGCGGAGAGGGTGCGGAAATGAGCACACCACTGCTGGAGGTACGCGGGGTCGGCAAGCGGTTCGGCAGCGTGATCGCGTTGCAGGACGTCTCCACCGTGGTCGGCGCGGGCGAGGTCACCTGCGTGCTGGGCGACAACGGCGCGGGCAAGTCCACGCTGATCAAGATCCTGGCCGGCGCGCACCAGCACGACGAGGGCGAGTTCCTGCTCGACGGGGCGCCCACCAGGCTGGCCTCGCCGAGGGAGGCGCTGGACCGGGGCATCGCCACCGTGTTCCAGGACCTGTCCGTGGTGCCGCTGATGTCGGTGTGGCGCAACTTCTTCCTCGGCTCCGAGCCCACCACCGGCTGGGGCCCGCTGCGCCGCCTGGACCGCCGCGCCGCCCGGGAGACCACCCGGAAAGCGCTGGCGGACATGGGCATCGACCTACGCGATGTGGAACAGCCGGTGGGCACCCTCTCCGGCGGCGAGCGGCAGTGCGTGGCCATCGCCCGCGCGGTGCACTTCGGCGCCAAGGTGCTGATCCTGGACGAGCCGACCGCCGCGCTCGGCGTGAAGCAGGCCGGGGTGGTGCTGCGCTACGTCGCCCAGGCCAGGGACCGGGGGCTCGGGGTCGTGCTGATCACGCACAACCCGCACCACGCCTACCCGGTGGCCGACCGGTTCCTGCTGCTCAAGCGGGGCCGCAGCCTGGGCAGCTTCGACAAGGCGGAGATCAGCCTGGCCGAGCTGACCAGGCAGATGGCCGGTGGCGCGGAGCTGGAGGCGCTGGAACACGAACTGCGGGGTGCCGGGTCGTGACCGCGCCGGAGATCCTCACCGTCGGCCGGGTCGGCGTCGACCTGTACCCCGAGCAGTCCGGCGTGCCGCTGGCGCAGGTGCGGACCTTCGCCAAGTCCCTCGGCGGCACGGCGACCAACGTCGCGGTGGCGGCGGCCCGGCTGGGCCGTCGCTCCGCGGTGCTCACCAAGGTCGGCCCGGACGGTTTCGGCGACTACGTCCGGCAGGCCCTCACCGGCTTCGGCGTGTCCCCGGACCACGTTGGCACCGCCCAGGATCTGCTCACCCCGGTGGTGTTCTGCGCGCTGGACCCGCCTGCGGACCCGCCGCTGCTGTTCTACCGGCTGCCCACCGCGCCCGACCTCACCCTCACCGAGTCCGACGTGCCGTGGCAGCTGGTCGAGCAGGTCCCGCTGCTGTGGGTCACCGGCACCGGAGTGAGCGCCGAACCGGCCCGCTCGACCCAGCGCGCCATGCTGGCACGCAGGGGCCGTCGCACGCACACCGTGCTGGACCTGGACCACCGCCCGAGGTTCTGGTCCGATGTGGACAGTGCGCGGCGGGAGATCGGCTGGCTGCTGGACCACGTCACGGTCGCGGTCGGCAACCGCACCGAGGTCGAGGTCGCGGTGGGCACCGCGGACCCGGACGAGGCCGCTGCCCGGCTGCTCGACCGCGGTTTGTCCCTGGCCGTGGTGAAGAAGGGCGCTGAGGGCGTTCTTGTTGCCACCCCAGAAGGTTCCTGGACCGTGCCGCCGTGTCCGGTCGAGGTCGTGTGCGGCCTGGGCGCGGGCGATGCCTTCGGCGGCGCGCTGGCGCACGGCCTGCTCGCGGGCTGGCCACCGGTGCGCATCGCCGAGTACGCCAACGCCGCGGGTGCGCTGGTGGCCTCCCGGCTGGCCTGCGCGGACGCCATGCCCACCCCGGCCGAGATCGACGAACTGCTGGAGCGAAAGTGATCACCGATTCGCGCTGGGCCGACCTGTTGCGCACCAGGGCAAGGGATCCGGAGGCGGTCGGCAGGGCCTACGCCGAGCGCCGGGTCCGCGCCGACCCCTTCCAGGGCGAGACGCTGTTCCTGGTCGCCGCGGACCACCCGGCCCGCGGCGCGCTCGGCGTCGGCGGCGACCCGCTGGCCATGGCCAACCGGCGGCAGCTGCTGGACCGGCTGCTCACCGCGCTGGCCGACCCCGCGGTGGACGGCGTGCTGGGCAGCCCGGACATCATCGAGGAACTGCTGCTGCTGGACGGCTTGCACGACCGCGTGGTCATCGGCTCGATGAACCGCGGCGGCCTGGCTGGCGCCGACTGGGAGATCGACGACCGCTTCACCGGGTACGACGCACAGTCCATTGTGGACAATCGGCTGGATGGCGGCAAGATGCTGCTGCGCCTGGTCGACGAGGACCCCGGCACCATCCCCACCCTGGAGTCCTCCGCGCGGGCGGTGTCCGAGCTGGCCGGGCACGGCCTGATGGCCATGGTCGAACCGCTGCCGTATGCCCGCGACGAGCAGGACAAGCTGGTGCTGCGCCAGGACACGCTGTCGCTGGCCCGCGCGGTCACCGTGGCCTCCGCGCTGGGCACCACCTCCGCGCACACCTGGCTCAAGCTGCCCGCGGTCCGCGACCTGGCCGTGCTGGACGCCACCACCCTGCCCATCCTGCTGCTCGGCGGTGCGCCCTCCGGCGACCCGGACAAGGACCTGGAGACCTGGGGGCCGCCACTTCGCCACCCGGCGGTGCGCGGCCTGGTCGTCGGCCGCACCCTGCTCTACCCGCCGGACGGCGACGTGGCCACCGCGGTCGGCAAGGCCGCCCAACTGCTGAAGGAGATCCCGGCGTGAACCTGCACCGGCCACTGGGCACGATCAGCGACGGCGAGGACGCGGTCCGGCTGACCCCGGCCGAGGCGGGCTGGACCTACACCGGGCTGCGCGTGCTGGTGCTGCACCCGAACACGCCGAGGGTGGTGGAGACCGGCGAGTTCGAGGCCTTCGTGCTGCCGCTCTCCGGCGGCTGCGCGGTGGAGGTGGACGGCGAGCGCTTCGAGCTCACCGGTCGCGACTCGGTGTTCACCAGGGTCACCGACTTCGCCTATGTGCCAAGGGATGCCACCGTCACGCTGACCTCCGCGCACGGCGCGGAGCTCGCGCTGCCGATGGCCCGCTGCACCCGCCGCCTCACCCCGAAGTACGGCCCGGCCGAGGACGTGCCCGCCGAGACCAGGGGCGCGGGCAACGCGACCAGACAGGTCAACAACTTCGGCGTGCCGGGGGTCTGGCAGCACGCGGACAAGCTCAACGCCTGCGAGCTGATCACCCCGGACGGCAACTGGTCCTCCTACCCGCCGCACAAGCACGACCAGGCCAGCGAGTGCGAGGTGGTCAACGAGGAGATCTACTACTTCCGGATCGCCGCCCGCGACCAGGTCACCCCCTCCCGCGAGGGCTTCGGCTTCCACCGCACCTACACCGCCGACGGCGAGATCGACCAGGACGTGACCGTCCGGGACGGCGACGTCTTCCTGGTGCCGCGCGGATATCACGGCCCGTGCGTGGCCGCGCCCGGCTATCCCATGTACTACTTGAACGTGCTGGCCGGACCGGCGGACGAGCGTTCGATGGCCTTCTGCGACGACCCGGCGCACACCTGGATCCGGGACTCCTGGGCCGATCAGCAGACCGACCCGCGCTGCCCGGTGACCACCGCCGCAGGCCGCACCGACCGCTGAGGAGCACCGTGGTGTCCACCGTGAAGCTGACCACCGCCCAGGCCCTGGTGCGCTGGCTGATCGCCCAGCGGACCGAGCTGCTCTCCGGCGAGCAGGCCCCGCTGTTCCCCGGCGTGTTCGCCATCTTCGGCCACGGCAACGTGCTCGGCCTCGGCAACGCCCTCGAGGAGCACCGGGACGAGCTGCCGGTCTGGCGCGGGCAGAACGAGCAGGGCATGGCGCTGGCCGCGGTCGGCTACGCCAAGGCCACGCACCGCCGCCAGGTCATGGTGGCCACCAGCTCGGTCGGGCCCGGCGCGCTGAACATGGTCACCGCGGCCGGCGTGGCGCACGCCAACCGGCTGCCGCTGCTCCTGCTGCCCGGCGACACCTTCGCCGGCCGCGCCCCCGACCCGGTGCTGCAACAGGTCGAGCACTTCGGCGACCCGACCGGCACGGTCAACGACGCCTTCCGCGCGGTCAGCCGCTACTTCGACCGGATCACCCGCCCCGAGCAGCTGCTCGCCACCCTGCCGCAGGTGGCCAGGGTGCTCACCGACCCGGCCGACTGCGGCCCGGTCACCCTGGCCCTGCCGCAGGACATCCAGGCCGAGTCCTACGAGTTCCCGGCCGCGCTGTTCGAGCCGGTGCTGCACGCCGTGCCGCGCCCCCGCCCGGACACCCGCCAGCTGGCCGCCGCCGCGGAAACCCTCCGCGGTGCGCAACGCCCGCTGATCGTGCTCGGCGGTGGCGTGCGCTACTCCGGCGCGGGCAGCAAGGTGCTCCACTTCGCCCAGCAGCACGGCATCCCGGTCACCGAGACCACCGCGGGCCGCACCCTGGTCCCGCACGAGCACCGGCTGCACGCCGGCCCGCTCGGCGTCACCGGCTCCACCTCGGCCAACATCCTGGCCGGGCAGGCCGACGTGGTGCTGGCCATCGGCACCCGCCTGCAGGACTTCACCACCGCCTCCTGGACCGTGTTCGCGTCCGGGGTCCGCATCGTCAGCCTGAACACCGCCCGCTTCGACGCGGTCAAGCACGCCGCCCAGGAGTTGGTCGCCGACGCCCAGGAAGGCGTCCGCGAGCTCGGCCAGGCCCTGGGCTCCTGGCAGGCCCCGGCCGACTGGACCGCCACCGCGGAGACCGAACGCGCCCGCTGGGACGCGCACATCGAGTCCCTGCGCACCACCCCGGCCGACCTGCCCACCTACGCCCAGGTGGTCGGCGTGGTCAACGAGGAGTCCGGCAAGCACGACTACGTGCTGACCGCCTCCGGTGGCCTGCCCGGCGAGCTGATCGGCGGCTGGCGGGCCAAGGGCGCGCAGACCATGGACGTGGAGTACGGCTTCTCCTGCATGGGCTACGAGCTTTCCGGCGCCTGGGGCGCGGCCATGGCCAGGGCGGAAAGCCACCCCGAGGGCGTGGTCACCACCCTGCTCGGCGACGGCTCCTACCTGATGCTCAACGCCGAACTGTTCTCCGCCGCCTTCGCCGGCCACGGCTTCGTCGCGGTGGTCTGCGACAACGACGGCTACGCGGTGATCAACCGCCTGCAACAGGGCCAGGGCGGCGCCGGCTTCAACAACATGTACGAGCACTGCCGCTCCGGCACCGGCGGCAAGCCCAGGGTCGACTTCGCCGCGCACGCGGCCAGCCTGGGCTGCGCGGTCACCGCGGTGGACAGCCTCACCGCCCTGGCCGAGGCCTACCGCCAGGCCAGGCAGACCGCCCGCACCGAACACCGCCCCGCCGTGGTGGTCATCCGCACCCACCCGTCCGCCTGGACCGAGGCGGGCGCCTGGTGGGAGGTCGGCATCCCGGAGACCGCGCACCGCACCGAGATCACCACCGCACACCAGGCCGCGGCCGCGGAGAAGGCGAGGCAGCTCCGCTACCTGGGCTGAGCGTCAGCCCGCGCACTGCCCAGGGCGACCGTTCGCCTCATGTGCCCAAGAACAGTCCTGGGCCGAGGCGTGCTCGGCGAACGCGCGCCCCCACAACGCGGTGTCCTCCGGATCGGCTGCCTCCGCCGCCCCCTCCGGTGGCCAGACCGCGGCGAACAGGCGCGGCACATCCTGACCGGCAGCCGCCTCGTGTTTCCGGCGCTCGTCCATGCGGTCCCTCCCCGACGTGCAAGGCCCCCAGGTACCTGCACCAATATCGCATGTCAGCCGCAATCTGGCTTCCCACAAATTTGTGAACCACCTGATTTGGGCAATGCGGTGTTGTGCCAGACACCCATGGGCCATGATGGTCCCATGGGTGCCAAGCCGGGACCGACGCTGCGGGCGCAGTGGCTGGGCAAGCAGCTGAACGAGCTCCGGTCAGCCGCGGGCATGACCCTGAAGCAGGCAGGCGAGTACCTCCAGCGCGACACCTCCACGGTCAGCCGCTTCGAGTCCGGCGAGTACCCGGTGCGCAGGCCGGACCTGTTGGCGCTGCTGGACTTCTACCAGGTCACCAGCAAGCGCAAGCGCGAGGTGCTGATCGCCCTGCACGAGGACGCCTGGCAGCAGGGCTGGTGGGACGACTTCGCCGACGACGTGGACCAGAAGCTGATCGACTACGTCTGGCTGGAGTCCAGGTCCACCGAGATCAGGTCCTTCGACTGCACGCTGCTCAACGGTCTGCTGCAGACCGAGGACTACGCGCGGGCGTTGATCTCCGGGGCCAGCCCGACCGCCGACCAGGCCCAGCTGGACCGGTGGGTCGAGCTGCGGATGAGCCGGATGGCCCTGCTCGACCGGCCCCGGCCGCCCAAGATCAGCGTGGTGATGGACGAGGTGCTGCTGCACCGCGAGGTGGGCGGCCGCCAGGTGCTCGCCGGGCAGCTGGCCCACCTGGTGGAGCTGGCCGAGCGGCCGAACATCGAGATCCGGCTGCTGCGCTACTCGGCAGGCGCGCTGCCGAGCCAGGTTGTGGTGCCCTTCAAGTTGTTGTTGGCGGGCGAGCCCTACCCTGCGGTTGGATACATAGAGACCTTGGCGGGCAACCTGTACGTCGAGCCGCCCAAGACCCAACGGTTCGCCGAGGTCTATGATCAACTCGTGGCCGCGGCGCTCGGACCGGAAGAGACGATTCGAGTGATCGCCAGAACGGCGGAGGAAAAAGCATGCAGGTGACCGGCCCAGGGGACCGGCCCAGCGAGGATCAGCTCTTCGCCGCGCAGTGGCACATCAGCAGTTACAGCGCCGACGGCGGCGGGAACTGCGTCGAAGCGGGCCCGCTCCCGGACGGCTCCGGCCGGATCGCGCTGCGGCACAGCAGGCACCCCGGCGAGTCGGTGATCCTGTACACCCAGGCCGAGTGGCAGGCCTTCCTCGCCGGGGTCAAGGCTGGCGAGTTCGACTTCCGCTAGCGCGGCTGGGTCGACGCCAGGTCCCGGCCCAGCTTGCGGAGCCGGACGCCCAGCAGCACCAGCACGATCCCCCACAGGATCGCGAACATCGCGATGGTCACGATCAGCGCCACCGCGCCCTCGCCGGGGAAGGCGAACAGCAGGCCGCCCAGCACCACCGACAGCGCGCCGCTGACGAACAGCAGCCACTCGCCGGTGATCACCTTGCGCAGCTGCCAGCCGGTCATGATCTCCAGCACGCCGGTGACCACGGCCCAGGCGCCGATCAGGAACAGCAGCACCAGCGCGGTGATGCCGGGCATCAGCAGGGCCACCAGACCGGCCAGCACGCCGAAGGCGCCGAGCAGGCCCACCAGCCAGCGGTCCGCTGACGGCGCGAGCTTGTCCGCCGCCGCGCCCGCGATCGCCGCGATGCCGTCCAGCAGCGCGTACACCGCGAACAGCACCACCAGCACGAGCAGGGTCAGGCCCGGCCAGACCAGGCTGAGCACACCGAAGAGGATCGCGGCCACGCCGCGCACGACCACCAGCCACCAGCGCCGGAGCAACAGATCACCCATGCGCTGATTGTTGACCCGTTGGCGGGTCCGGGCCATTCGGCGCGGCCAGCAGCTCGCGCACCTCGGCCACGCCCGCGGCCAGCCCGAACCGCTCGAAGATCGCCAGCGCGGTGCGGAACCGGGCCACCGCCAGGGACCGCCTGCCCAGCGCGATGGCCACGTGGCCCATCGCCACCAGGCCCTCGGCCACCTCGACCTGGCCGTCCACCGCGCGCCACAGCTCCACCGCGGCGCCCAGCCTGCGCAGCGCGGCCACGTGGTCCTCGCGCAGCGCGGCCACCCTGGCCAGCAGGCCCTCCGCCCTGGCCTGGTCGATCACCGAACCCAGCTCCGCGCTGCGCGCGTGCAGCTGCCCGGCCAGCGCCAGCCCCTCGGTCACCCGGCCCATGGCCAGCGCCACCACACCCCTGCCGTGCAGGGCCTCCAGCGCGCCGCAGTCATCGCCCAGCTCGGTCAGCATGGCCGCGGCCCGGCCGAACTGCTCGTCCGCCTGGGCCAGGTCGCCCGCGGTGAGCGCGCAGTGGCCGAACTGCAGCACCGCCTGCGCGGACCGCTCGGCGCCCGCGCCGCGCAGCAGCTCGGCGGCCAGGTTGAGCTGCTCAAGCCCCTCAGCGGCGTGGCCGAGCATCCGGTGCGCCATGCCCAGCCGCAGCCGGATCTCGCCCTCGGCCACCGGGTCCCCGCCGCCCCCGGCCTGCAACGCGGCCAGCATCAGGTCCAGCAGCGCGTGCTGGCCCAGCAGGTTCCGGCGCAGCACCAGGTAGTCGGCCACCGGCACGCCCAGGGCCAGCACCGCGTCGTAGTGGCCGGCCTGCCAGGCCCGCCGGATCAGCTCGATCATGGTGCGGTGCTCCAGGTCGAACCAGCGCAGCGCGGCCACCCGGCCGGCGATCCGCTCCGGCCCCTGACCGGCTTCCGGCCGCAGCCATTCGCTCTCCGCCCGCCCGGCCGCGTGGTAGTAGTCGATCAGCCGGTGCCGCAGCCTCGGCTTCAGCTCGGCGAAACCCGGCTCCCGGCCCGCGTGCTCCTGGGCGTAGAGCAGCACCAGGTCGTGGAAGCGGTAGCGGCCCCAGCGCTCGCCCACGGAGATCATGTTGGCTCGCAGCAGGCGGTCCAGCAGCCGCTGGGTGCGCTGCTCGGACAGCGCGGCCAGCGCGGCGGCCGACCGCGAGCCGAACTCGGTGCCGGGGTGCTGGGACAGCAGCCGGAACAGCCAGGCCTCCTCCTCGGTCAGCCGCTCGTAGGAGAGGTCGAAGGCGGTCCGCACGTCCAGCGACTCGTCGTAGGACAGCTCGTCCAGCCTGCCGCCGCGGTCGGCCAGCGCCGAGGTCAGCGTGTGCAGCGGGCGGTCCGGGTCATCGGCCAGCACGGCCGAGGCGATGCGCAGCGCCAGCGGCAGCCTGCCGCACTGCTCGGCCAGCTCGTGCACACCTGGATCGCCCGGCCGGGACAGCGCCAGGAACGCGGTCGCCTCCGGCCGGCTCAACGGCCCGAGCCGGACCCGGTGCGCCGCGCCGAGCCCGCCGAGGGAGTGCCTGCTGGTCACCAGGACCTGGTGCGGCCCACGGCTGGGCAGCAGCGGGCGGAGCTGGGCGGCCGAGCTGGTGTTGTCCAGCAGCACCAGCACCCGGCCGGGATGCCCGGCCAGCTTCGAGCGGTACAGCGCCTCGGCCGCGGCCTGCTCCGGCGGCGGGCTCGCACCCAGCGCGGTCAGCAGGACCGACAGCGCGTCCTGCGGTTCCACCGGGAACTGGCGGTAGCCCTGGAGGTCGACGAACAGCTTCGCGGTGAACTCCACCTGGTGCGCCGCGTGCAGCGCCAGCGAGGTCTTGCCCGCGCCGCCGACCCCGTGGATGACCACCGGCAACCCCTGGCCGAAGCAGTCGAGCACCTCGGTCAGCTCCCGCGCCCTGCCGGTGAAGTCGGCGGGCACCGGCGGCAGACCGGCCAGCGCCTCCGGGGTCCCCGCGGTCAGGTACAGGCTCTGCGCCTGGGTCACGTTGCCGTGCACGACGCCGCTGAGCTCGTTGCTGACCTCGGCCATGACCCTGTCTACCGCAGCCGGGCACGCCAATCACCCGCCTGCGGGGAGCCCACTCGAGACGCCGGAAACGCGCCAAAGCGTGAAGGCGCGCACTAGGCGGTGGCCGAAAGATCGGCCACCGCCTAGTGCGCGTCATTCAACGCCGGTCGTCGTATCCGTCGTCGTACGAGTCGTCGACGCGGTCCTCATCGGACCGATCGCCATCGGACTTGCCACCCGACAGCTCGCGCTGCAGGGCGTCGAAGTCCGTGGACCGGGTGCTGTACTTGAGCTCCCGGGCCACCTTCGCCTGCTTGGCCTTCGCACGGCCGCGCCCCATGGCTCGACCCCCTCGCACAGGGACGGGGGCGGCCGGGGGAACGGCGGCCCCACTCGTCTCAACGGTATTTTCCTGGCCGCCACAGTACCGTGTCAGTGCCCCCGATCGCGACGTGGCCACGCCTGCGCAGGCGTGCGTCACACCACCTCCGCCGACCGGGGTGCGGCACTGCTCTGGCCGCGTGGCACGATTCCGGCGTGCCACGTCCGTTCGTCGCCTACCTGCGGGTGTACGAACCACTGTCCGTGCTGGATCAGCCGTTGCGCGCCCAAGTGGAGCAGGCTCTTGGGGTCGGCGGGACGGCGCGTGGTGCCGTCGGTGACCGGGAACGCGAACTGTGGCTTCGATCACAGTTAGCCGCCCCGCCCCGGCTCCTACCTGCTGACACGGTCGGCGCGCAACCGCTGGACGTGCTCGTCCTGGACCCGGCCGAGGTGCCGCTGGCCGAGGGCGCGGAGATCGGCCCCGGCCCACTGGTGTGCCCATTGGACATCAGGGCGCGCAGCGCGGCCGGCCTGGTCGGCTTCATCGGCACCGCCACCCTGCCCCTGCTGGACGCCGCGCTCCAGCAACCGGCCGACGTGGTCAAGGCCCGCGCGGCCGCCGCCCTGGCCGAGATGCCCGGCGGCGCCGCCCACGTCATCTCGGCCACCTGGAGCGTGCCGCTGCCCTGGTTCGCCATGGTCGAGCCGGAAGCGCGCCACCTGGTGCTGGCCGCCCCGGACGACCCGGAGCGGATGTGCTGCTGGCGGGTCAGCATGACCGACGCCCGCAGCCGCGTCTCGCACGCCTTCACCGTGGTGCACAACGCCCTCGGCGAGGAGAGCCCGGCCAGGGTGCTGCGCGACACCGGCCGCTGGCTGGCCCACTTCCACCCCCGCTCGGTGGTCGAGCTCGACTACGGCGGCCTGGTCCAGCTCATCGACGACGACACCCTGCTCGCCGACACCTCAGCCCAGGACGTCCAAGCGGTGATCGCCGCCCTGGAAGCGGGCGACGCCGAAGAAGTCGCCGAACGCTACGCCGAACTGCGCGAGTTCTGGGACGACCTGATCAACCGGGAGCAGCACAACTGACTGTCACATTGGCGTGCTCCGCACACGGGATTTTTTCGCTCCTTATGTCGTGCGTTCGTGACCCCGGCACACGCGAAGCAAGCTTCGGAGTGCCGGGGTCACGAACGCACGACGCGAAAAAATCACACCCGTCGCTGGGTCAAAAGGCCCGGCGTGTCGCTGGCGCGCCACGCCTCCCAACGCGGCAAGTGGTTGGGGGGTCAGCGGCCTTCGCGTAGTCCTCGCAAGGTGATCCAGGCCAGGCCGCCGCCCGTCGCCGCCAGCAGCAGCGCCGCAGGCCAGGACACCGCCGTGGCGACCCAGCCTGCCGCCGCCGGGGTGATCGCGGCACTGACGTAGTTGGCCGTGTTCTGCATGCCCAGGGCGACGCCGGTGCTCGACGGCGGGGCCATCTCGCCGGCCGCGGTCAGCGCCAGTCCGTTCCAGCTGATCGCCAGGCCGACCGCGGGCAGCAGCAGCGTCACCAGCAGCCACACCGGCACCGTGCCCGCCAGCGGGTCCAGCGCCGCGGACAGGCTGAACAGCGCCAGGATGCCGAGCGCGACGATCCGCAGTGGGACCAGCCTGCTGCCGGCCCGGTCCGACCACACCCCGTTGCCCAGCCGCCCGGCCCCGCCCAGCACCTGGGCCACCGCGAGCAGTCCGCCGGCCACGCCCAGCGAGAGCCCGTACCGGTGCAGCAGCTCCACCAGCATCGACGCGCCCACGAACTGCGGCACCACCAGCAGTCCGCTGGCCAGGCTGATCCGCAGCATCCGCCGGTCCCGCAGCAGGCTCAGGCCGCCGAGCGAGCTGACCGGCCGGGTCCGCCCCGGCGGCTCGCGCACCCAGATGGCCACCGCGACGCCGATCACCGCGTTCAGCGCGGCCAGCGCCAGGAACGCGGCTGGGGCCTGCCACCAGGCCGCCACCGCGGGCAGCAGCAGCGCGGCCAGTGCCGCGCCGAGCGGGGTGGCGGTCTGCCGCACGCCCATGGCCAGGCCGCGCTGGCCGCTGTCGAACCAGGTCATCACGGCCCGCCCGCTGGCCGCGTTGGTGCTCGCGCCGAACACGCCGGAGGCCAGCAGGGCCAGTCCGGCCTGCACCGGCGAGTCGACCAGCCCGGCCACCGCCAAGCAGCCCGCGGTCCCGGCCAGGCCCGCGGTCATCACCAGCCGCTCGCCGTAGCGGTCCGCGGCCAGCCCCCAGGCGACCAGGGCCAGCACGTTGCCCAGGTTCACCGCGCCGACCAGCAGGCCGACCTCGGCCAGGTCCAGCCCGAAGTGCGCGCGCAGCTGCGGGGTGATCGAGGGCAGGCCGAGGAACCCGGCCGCGTTGACCCCCTGCGCGAGCGCGCCGACCGCGAGCACGACCCAGCGATAACGGGACACTCCCGTCACGCTAGCCCGCCTGCCCACCATCCGGGAGTGATCTCCCGCTGGCTGGGATCAGAACACGCCGGGCAGCAGCCGGGCCGAGCCCACCGGGCGGCCGCCGCCGAACACCGTCTCCTCGGCCAGTTCGGCCAGTTCGGCGTGGTCCACGCCGAGGAAGCGGAGCGCGCCGGTCATCACCGGCAGCCGGGCCCTCGGGTTGCCGTCGTCGATCTTCAGCGCGATCGCGGTGCCGTCCGGCAGCGCCGCCCCGTACACGCCCTCCGCGCCCGCCTTGGACAGCAGGCCGGGCACCGCGCGCATCAGCCGGGTGTCCTCCCGGCCGGTGCCCGCGACCAGGTACGGGTGCGCGCGCATGGCATCGGCGATCCGTCGCTCGTGGCCGCCGTCAGCCGCCTGCACCAGCTTGCCGAAGGACCTGGCCAGCGCGACCAGCGAGAGCCCGAACAGCGGCGCGCCGCAGCCGTCCACCGCGGTCACCGTGACCGGCTCCTCGCCCAGCTCGCCCAAGGTGTCCCTGATGGTGACCTGGAGCGGGTGCGAGGGGTCGGTGTAGCTCGCGGTGTCCCAGCCGCGCTGCACGCAGGTGGCCAGCATGCAGGCGTGCTTGCCGGAGCAGTTCATGGTCACCGGCTCGGCCTTGCCGCCCGCGGCCAGCACCGCCTCGGCGGTGCCGGCGTGCACCGGCAGGTCCGGCGGGCAGCGCAGGTCGGCCTCGGTCAGCCCGTGCTTGGCCAGGATGTCGCGCACCCTGGCCACGTGCTCGGCCTCGCCGCTGTGCGAGGCGCAGCCCACCGCGAGGTCGGCGTCGTCGGGCAGGTCCAGCCCGCAGCGCAGCATGCCCAGGATCTGGAACGGCTTGTTCGAGGACCGGGGCAGCACGACGTCGCGCCCGCTCCCGCGCACGTGCCGGAGCACGCCGTCGGGCCGGACGATGACCACCGAACCGCGGTGCACTCCTTCCCGGAATCCGGAACGGACCACCTCGACCAGTTCGGTGCTCAGGGCTACTCCTCCTCGCGCGGCTCCACGACCGGCTGCCGGGTGCGTTGCGCGTTCAGCAGCTCGTCCACCGAGGCGCCGCCGTCCCGGTAGCGCCGCGCGATCTCCTCGTTCAACCGGTCCACGACCAGCTGAACCTCGCGGCGGTGCCTGGACACGGCCTCTTCCTCGGCTCTATAGGCTCGCAGGGTCTCCAGCAGCTTGTCATCGGAGAGCGATGTGACGTCGGACAAGTCGACGTCGGAGACCAGCGCCTCCACGTGCCGCCGGTGCGCCTCGGCCCGCGAGGGCACCTGGGTCTGGTAGCGGCCGAGCCCGGTCGCCGGGCCCACCGCGTTCTTGGCCAGGATCGCCACCAGCTGTTCCACCACCGAGGTGGAGCCGCCGTCCCGGCGCCGCTGCTGCTCGGCCTGCACGATGTCAATGCGGCCGTGCAGCAGCCTGCGCACGTAGGACAGGTCGGTCTCCTCCTGGGCGGCCTCGTCCCGCAGCGCGCGCACCTCGTTCAGCGGTCGCTGCTCACAGTCCTGGGCGTAGTCCGGGGCGAGCACCCGGTCGATTCGCCGGCGCCCACCTGGACGGACTTCCATCACGTGACCATCCTGCGGGACGTTTCGGTCAGCCGCCAACAATCGTTTCGCCTCTCCCGGTTATTCACCCAGCCTGACGCACCCCGAGCAGTGTTTTCGCCTGCTCGGGCGCCAGCGGGGGACGTTGGGCAATCCTGGACACGGCCGCGGCCCGCGCCACGAGCTGGGCGTTGTCGCGGACCCGCTCGCCCTTGGCATAGGAGAGCGTGTCCTCCATCCCGACCCGCAGGTGACCGCCCGCGGACAGAGAGGCGAGCAGCACGGGCAGCGTGCTCCTCCCGACCCCGGTGGCGGAGAAGGTAGCGCCCTCCGGCAGCAGCCGCAGCGCCGCGGTCAGCGTGGCGGTGTCCCCCGGCATCCCGCCGGGCACGCCCATCACCAGATCGACGTGCACGTGACCGCCGGCGGGCAGTCCGTGCTGGTCGAGCAGCCGCTGGAGCGAGGAGAGCTGGCCGAGGTCGAAGATCTCGTACTCCGGCACGATGTGCCGTTCCTGCATCCGCTTGTGCAGCTCGACGATGAACTCCCAGCGGTTCATGAACACCGCGTCCCCGAAGTTGACCGTGCCCATCGTGCAGGTGGCCGAGTCGGGCAGCGCGTCCAGCACCGCCAGCCGGTCCTCCTCGGGGTCGGTCACCGAGCCGCCGGTGGACAGCTGCACCACCAGGTCGGTCTCCGCGCGCAGCGCGTCCACCGTCTCCTTCAACCGCCCCAGGTCCAGCGTGGGCTGGGCGTCGTCATCCCTGATGTGCACGTGGATGAGACCCGCCCCGACCCGCTGGCAGTCCGCGGCGGTCTTGACCAGCTCGTCCAGCGTGACGGGAAGGTTGGGAACCTCGGCCTTCTCGTGCTCAGCACCAGTAGGCGCGACGGTGATGAGAGTCCCTGCGGTGGGCGACGGCGCTGTCATGACCCGGATCCTGCCAGCACGACCAGGCCAAGTCAGCACCCGGCAGTTCACCCCCGCGGCAAGAGCGATGCGACCCCCTCACCGCGAAAGAGGCGTGGCGCGCCAGCGACACGCCGGGCCTTCAACCCCGCGGTGGGTTTGATTTTTTCGCGTCGTGCGTTCGTGCCCTCGACACACCGAAGCTTGCTTCGGGGGTGTGGCGAGGGCACGAACGCACGACTCAGGAGCGAAAAAATCCCGCGCGCGGAGCGCGCCAATGTCACAGCAAACGGCTAGCGAGCACGTCACCCGCGAAGTCGCCGCAACGCAGCCTTGCCCGGCGGCTCCCCCGTCGCGGCGGGCACCGAATCCGGATCAATCGTCGCCGCCACCACCCGGCCCTCCGCCCCGGCCAGCAGCTGAGCGTCCACCGCCACCGACTGCTTGAGCAGCGCCAACGCGATCGGCCCCAGCTCGTGGTGCTCCACCACGCTGCCCAGCCGCCCGACCACGCGCCCGTCCAGCTCCACCGGATCGCCGGTCTCCGGCACCGCGTCCGAGGACCCGTCCAGGTGCAGCAGCACCATCCGGCGCGGCGGCCGTCCCAGGTTGTGCACCCTGGCCACGGTCTCCTGGCCGCGGTAGCAGCCCTTGTCCAGGTGCACCGCCACCCCGATCCAGTTCACTTCCTGCGGGATGGTCCGGTTGTCGGTGTCCTGACCCAGCCGCGGCCGCAACGCCTCCACCCGCAGCGACTCGTACGCCAGGGTCCCGGCAGGCCGGGCGCCGACGTCGGCGAGCCGCTGGAACCAGTCGACCAGCTCCGCCCGCGGCACCAGCAGGTCCACCACGTCCAGGGTCGGCCAGGGCATCCGCCGGGCGAAGCCGCCGGGCAGGTCGGTCAGGCCGTAGGCGGTGTCCGGGACCTGAACCCCGGCCTTGGCCAGCACCTCGCCCGTCTCCGGCCCGAGCACGGTGAGCAGCGCGAGCTCCCCGGTGGCGTCCCTGGGTTCGACCTTGCTCCAGAAGACCATCTTGGTCAGGTAGGACAGCAGCGCCGGCGCGGTCTCCCGCTCGGTGTCCAGGTAGACCGTGTCCGCGTGGTGGGCCACCACCGCGTGGTGCTCGACCCGGCCCTGGGTGTCCAGCACCAGCGCCTCCGAGCCGGTGGCCGGGGCCAGCTGGTGGAAGTGCTGGGAGGTCAGCGAGTGCAGCCAGTCCAGCCGGTCCGCGCCGGGCACCGCGATGATGGTGCGGTGCGAGCGGTCCACCACGGCCGCGCGCCGGGCCGCGGTCCTGGCCTCGGCCGGTGGGTCACCGAAGTGCCATGGCACGCCCAGGTCCGGTGAACCCTCTGGCGCGGCGATCGCGCCCGGCCTGCCCAGCAACGGTGAACTCACGATGTCTCCCTCAGCTCTCTTTCGCCCCACACTGCCCGCACACTCCCGAAAGCGCGAGGTGGCTCGGGTCCAGGCGGAAGTTCTTCGCCGCCCGCAACGCCCGCCCCAGGTCGGCCAGCGCCTCACAGGGGACCTCGTCCACCTCGCCGCAGCGGTGGCAGACCAGGTGCACGTGCTCGTGTTCGTCCAGGGAGTAGACCGGCGCGCCGTGGCCGAGGTGGGTGTGCCGGACCACGCCGAGCCGCTCCAGCAGTTCCAACGTCCGGTAGACCGTGGTTATGTTCACCGTGGGTGTGATCCGCCGCACGTGCGCGCAGATCTGCTCCGGCGTGGCGTGCGCCAGCTCGTTGATCGCGTCCAGCACCAGCTGGCGCTGCGGCGTCATCCGCATGCCGCGCTCATGCAAGGTCCGGCGAAGGGCCTCCGGCGCACTGTCCACACCCGTGATCCTAAGCACTCCGGGCGGGTCTACGCTGCTGAGCATGCGCGTGCTGGCATCTCTGGACGGAACCATCCTCGACCCGGACGCCCCCGTGCTGCGAGCGGATGATCTTGGCATCCTGCGCGGCGACGGTGTCTTCGAAACCGTGCTGGTGGTCGACGGCAAGCCCCGCGAGCTGGGTCCGCACCTGGACCGGCTGGCCCGCTCGGCGCACATGCTGGACCTGCCGGAGCCGGACGCGGCCCAGTGGGAGCGCTGTGCCAAGGCGGTCATCGACGCCTGGGACTGGTCAGTCAACCCGGAGATGGCGCTGAAGCTGGTCTACAGCCGCGGCCCGGAGTTCGGCGAGGGCACCACCGCGTACGGGATGGGGCTCCAGATCGGCGAGGGCGTGGTGCGCCGCCGCCGGGACGGGGTGTCCGCGCTGACCCTGGCCCGCGGCTTCGACCCGGCCGAGGCCGAGCGCTCGCCCTGGCTGCTGCTGGGCGCCAAGTCGCTGTCCTACGCGGTGAACATGGCCGCGATCCGCTACGCCGAGGCCAACGGCGCGGACGAGGTGATCTTCACCGCGAGCGACGGCAGCGTGCTGGAGGGCCCGACCGCGAACCTGGTGGTGGCCAACGGCCGCACCCTGCGCACCACCCCGCCGGTGATCGGCATCCTGCCCGGCACCACCCAGGCCGCGCTGTTCCGCGCGGCGGAGAAGGCCGGCTGGCAGACCGTCATCGAGCCGATCCAGGCCGAGGAGTTGACCAGCGCGGACGGGCTGTGGTTCCTCTCCAGCGTGCGCCGGGTCACCCAGGTCCGCTCGCTCAACGGCCAGCCGGTGGCGGCCAGCGCCGAGCTGCACGCGGAGCTGAGCGAGCTGTACGAGTCGAACTACCGGGACTGAGCCGCGAAGCGCACCCGGTCGCCGGGGGCGAGCAGCGCGGGCGGATCGCGGTCGACGTCGAACAGCGTCGCCGTGGTCCGCCCGATCAGCCGCCACCCGCCGGGCGAGGAGCGCGGATAGGCCCCGGTGTACTCCCCGGCCAGGCCGACCGACCCGGCGGGCACCCGCTCCCGCGGCGAGTCCAGCCTGGGCTGGCGCAGCGGCTCCGGCAGGCCGGTCAGGTAGCCGAAACCGGGCGCGAACCCGCAGAAGGCGACCGTGTAGAGCGCTCCGGTGTGCAGCTCGACCACCTCGCCGGTGCTCAGCCCCGCGGTGCGCGCCACCAGGTCCAGGTCGGGGCCGTCGTAGACCACCGGCAGCACGACCTCCCGGCCGATCGCGGGCGGCTCGCTCGGGTCCACCCAGCCGAGCAGCTCGCGGACCGCGGCCAGGCCGTCCGAACCCGGGCGCACCTCGATGAGCACGGTCCGCGCCGCCGGCACCAGCTCGACCACCTCGGGCAGGTCCGCGGCGCGCAGCCGGGCGTGCACGGCCTGCACCTGCTCGGCCGAGTCCAGCTCGACCAGCACGGCGTCCGCCCCGCAGGGCAAGACCCGCATCAACCAGCGATACGGGTCAGCCGAGCTGACAGGTGGGGCTGCATCGCTTCACCGACCATGGCCCGCTCGTCCACGTAGGCCAGGTCGCCGCCCTCGACGATGCCGTAGAGCCGCTGGCTCGCGGTGACCTCCTTGGCGCCCGCGGTGCGCACGATGGCGTCCGTGGCGATCTCCCAGGAGGTCTGGTTGCGCGGCTTGCCGTAGTACATCTCCATGATCCCGGTCGCGTGCGCGAGCAGGACCTCGATGGTGTCGTCGGCCTGCAACCGCCACCAGCCCACCTCGCGGGCGGCCGGGCGCAGCACGCTGCCGTCCGGGTTGAGCAGCCAGGACCGGGACTCGTAGTACAGGAACGGCCTGCCGTCGTGCGCGAAGGTGATCTGCTGGCCGAAGCGGTACGGGCCGCCCTCCAGCGAGCTGTAGGCCACCTCGCCCTCGCCGCGCCAGACCCCGACCAGGGGCAGCAGGGCGAGCAGCTGGTCGTTCAGGTTGGGGCCGAGCCGCAGGTTCGCGGTGTCCTCGGCGACCGGCAGGTCGGCGAACTGGGGCAGGTTGCGGTCGCGGGTCGCGGCAGCCCGCTGCTCGGCGGCCTGGATCGCCGCGTCACCGCTGCCCGGCTGGGGCGTGGTCGGGTCCGTCATGGCTCAGCGCTGGTCGGAGTACAGCCGGTACACCACGTACACGGCGAACCAGGTGATCACCAGGCTGGCCGCCACGAGCAGGCCGGTGAAGAAGATTTCCACAACGAGGCAGCATAACGGCCGGGGCAGCGGGGCACCCGCCCCGCCACCCCGGCCGTGATGAGCGTTATAGCGGATCAGCAGCCGGAGCGGCCCGCGACGCGGAAGGTGGTGTAGAGCGCCCGCCAGGTCGGGGCGTTCACCACGGCGTCATCCGCCAGGCCGACCGTGCGCTGGAACTCCCGCACCTTCGCCTGCGTCCCGGCGTCGTAGAACTCCGGGAACTCGCCGACCGACTCACCGTTGACCCGGTTCAGCGCATTGATGAGGAAGAACATGTCGTCCGGGTAGCGACCGCCCGGCTGGAACACCGTGGCAGGCGGTTCGCCGGCGTAGGTGGAATGCAGCGGCATCCGGCCGACCAGGGCCTGCCAGGTCTTCGAGCCGACAATGCCGCTGTCGTTGATCCCGTTCCTGCGCTGGAAGTCCTTGACCGCGGTCAGCGTGCTCTCGCCGTAGAAGCCGGTGCCGGTCAGTGCATATCCCCTGTCCTTGAGCGCGAGCTGCATCCCCCGCACCTCAGCACCCCGCTGACCCTGGTTCACCTGCGGCAACGTGGCCGCGAACGCCGAAGAGCCCTCCTGGCTGGCACAAGCCGACGCGGTGGTCGCGCCGACGGTCGAGCTCAAGCCGATGGTCCCCAGTGCCAGCATGGCAAGGACCATTCCGCGTGCAGCCCACTTACGCATGACAATTCCCCCTGTGGAATTCCCCGAGTTTGTCGCCAGGCCATTCCTGGCGCGTTCCTCCCTCAACACGCTCGGCGCGCGGAACCGGTTGCCGTCATTCCGGCCAAAAAAAGCGGTCCCGATCACCCCTGTGCCGGGGCAACCGGGACCACGTCCAGACGTCTGTCAGGCCACCGCGACCTCAAGGCTGTGCAGCCCTGGCCCGCTCGCCCGCACCTCGGCCTGACCGGTGCCGGTGCGGTGCAGCGCCCGCACGGTCCAGTCGCCGGGCGCGGCGAAGAACCGGAAGTCGCCCTCTGGCGAGGAGACCACCTCGGCGGTGAACTCGCCGCTGGCGTCCAGCAGCCGGACGAACGCGCCGCCGACCGGCGACCCAGCCGAGGTGACCTTGCCGGTCACCACGATCTCCTTCTCCGCGTCCACACCCGCGGGCAGTACGCTGCCCTGGACCGGAGCGCCGCAACCGTCACTCATGTTGTCTCCCTCTACTTTCCGGCGCCGGTCTCGATCGGCACGCCGACCAGCGAGCCGTACTCGGTCCACGATCCGTCGTAGTTCTTCACATCGCTGTGGCCCAGCAGTTCGCGCAGCACGAACCAGGTGTGCGAGGAGCGCTCGCCGATGCGGCAGTAGGCGATGGTGGACTTGCCACCGTCCAGGCCGGCCGCGCCGTAGATCTCGGTCAGCTCCTCGTCGGAGCGGAAGGTGCCGTCCTCGTTGGCCGCCTTGCTCCACGGCACGTTGATCGCGCTGGGGATGTGCCCGCCGCGCTGCGCCTGCTCCTGCGGGAGGTGCGCGGGCGCGAGCAGCTTGCCGGAGAACTCGTCAGGGGAGCGCACGTCGACCAGGTTCTTGGCGTTGATCGCGGCCACGACCTCGTCCCGGAAGGCACGGATGGACAGGTCCTGCTCCTTCGCCTTGTACTCGGTGGCCGGGCGGGACACCGGGTCCTTGGTCAGCGGGCGGCCGTCCAGCTCCCACTTCTTGCGGCCGCCGTCGAGCAGCTTGACGTTGTCGTGCCCGTACAGCTTGAAGTACCAGTAGGCGTAGGCGGCGAACCAGTTGTTGTTGCCGCCGTAGAGGATGACCGTGTCGTCGTTGCCGATGCCCTTGGCGGACAACAGCTTCTCGAAGCCCACGCGGTCGACGAAGTCACGACGGACCTGGTCCTGGAGCTCGGTCTTCCAGTCGATCCGGACCGCACCGGGGATGTGACCCCCCTCGTACGCTGTGGTGTCCTCGTCCACCTCGGCGAACACGACGCCGGGGGCGTCGAGGTTCTCTTCGACCCACGCGGCCGATACCAGGACGTTCTCGCGGCTCATTGACGCGGCTCCTCAGTTCTGTGTCTGTCTACTGTGGACGATCTAGGCGCTCTTGGCCGGCGAGAACCGGCGGATGAGCAGGTACATCTCGCACCCCAGGCAGAGCCCGAACGCGGCGTTGAGCAGCGCGGCCACCAGCGCGGCCGCGGTCGCCACCACCCCGAGCGTGGTCAGCCCCGACGCGTAGCCGATCGTGCCGACCAACGCGAAGACGAAACCGACGCCCTGGGCGAAGCGCAGCGGCTCCGGCGCCTCCCGCTCGCTGGTCGGCTTCAGCCTCGGCCGGACCGCCTTGCGGAAGAGCTGGCCGTAGGGGTTGAGGCGCAGCCCGATGAACGCGCACATCGCGAAGATCACGGTCTGCGCGGCAAGCAGCTGCCAGACCCCGGTGAGCAGCACGATCACCAGCACAAGGCTGGTCATCCACGCGGTGAAGCGCGGGCCTCTGGGGTCAACGGGAACATCGCCGGCCATGGGGGACCTCCTGACGGTGGGACACGGGTGAGTCCGTCAGTGGCGGTTATCGGCACATCCGCGCACCAGGCGCAGCGGGCAAGCCGGATCTACACCGCCGAAGTCAGCTGAACCGACACAGGCTGCTGCCCACGCGGCAGTTGTCCACCGCGCGACGTTGAGTAAGCAGCACGTACACAACTCGCAGGCTACTCGCGCCGCCCGCCCTGCGGGAGAGGCGTCCACTGAATGGGACTAGTCGAGCAAAGGGCGCAGCGCGTTGAGCAGCTCGTCCCGCTTCGGGAGTCCCGAGATGCGGAACAGCTCCCGCTCGTTGGCGTCCACCACCAGCGTCGTGGGGGTGCGCATGACCTTCAGCCGCTCGGCCAGCTCGGGTCGCTCGGTCACGTCCAGCTCCACGTGGTGCAGCCTCGGCTCCTGCCGGACCACGTCGCCGAGCAGCACCTTGGTGTGCCGGCATGGTGCGCAGAAGGTGGTGGACAGCTGCACCAGCGTGATCGCCGGGGCGGGGGCCAGCACGCCCCGGATCTCTTCAGGCAACTCCGTGCCGGGCACCGACGTGCGCACCTTCCCGTTCCGCCAGCGGTACAGCAGGCCCAGCGCGCCGGTCAGCGCCAGCACGCCCAGGACCACCCACACCTGGGTCACGACCCGCCCCTGTTGGGCACCGCGGCGCCGCCGAGCTGCACGTTCTTCGCGCTGCCCTCCACCACCAGGGCCCCGTGCTCCGCGCGCACCCCGGTGGGCACCACGGTGAACGGCAGGCCGCCGGGGTCGATGCGGGTGCTGAAGGCGCGCCGGATCAGCCGGTCCACCGCGGGCGGCAGCGGCACCTCGCCGGTCTCGTTGCTCACCCGCAGGCGCTTGGGGCTGACCTCGATCTGGTTGTCCACCAGCGAGAGCACGCCGACCACGGTGACCTGGGTGCGGGTGCCCGCGATGTCGGTGCTGCCGGTCAGCTTCACCGGCGCGGTCTTGTCATCGGTCACCGGCGGCTTGCCGGTCGGCTGCACCGGGTCGCCGTTGGGCTTGCGCTCCAGCAGCTCGTCCTGGTTGGCCGGCTCGATCTTCAGGTCGGCCACGTTGATCAGCTTGCCCACCTCGGCGGCGAGCAGCTTGACCCGCCCGGTGACCTCGTCGATGGTCACGTTCTGCGCCGAGCCGGACAGCAGCTCCGACAGCGGCGCGCGCACGTGCCGCAGGGTCGCCTCGACCTCCACGTTGCGCAGCTCGGCCACCGGCACCCCGCTGGCCTTGACCTCGACCTCGCGGTAGTCCCCGGCCAGCGCCTGGTAGAGGAACGGGAAGCCGTTGATCCGCACCGAGGGGTCGTCGGCCAGCTTGAGCTGGGCGCGCAACCGGGTGGACACCTGGTACTCCGCCGCCGCGGCCGCGCCGAAGTCGGCGGCGACCAGCAGCCCGATGAGCACGACCAGGACGATGGCTAACTTCTTCACACGAACCCGTTCCGGATGTCGGAGGCAGTTACCTCAAAGACGAGGGTACTGACTCCGAGGTTGCCCCCAGCCACTCCCGGATCCGGTCCACCAGCGCGGGCGTGAGCGAGGACTCGGCGTGCCCCATGCCCTCTTCCAGCCACAACTCCGCGCTCGCCCCGCAGGCCCGGTGCATCGCGGTGACATCGGCCACGGGGAAGTAGTTGTCCGCGGTGCCGTGCACCAGCAGCAGCGGGGCAGGCGCGATCCGCGGCGCCAGCTCGATCGGCGAGGGGTGCGCCTGCGTCCACCTCGGCCCGAGCCGGACCCCGAGCAGCAGGCCGAAGGCCGGTCCGCCGGGCAGCTCCAGCAGCTGGTTGACCCGGCGCATCTTGCTGGTCTCGCGCACCCACCAGCGCGCGGGCGGGCTGACCGCGACCACCGCGTCCGGCTTGGCCGCGCCCTCGGCCAGCGCCGCCTGGCGCAACACCACCGACCCGCCGAGGGAGCATCCCAGCGTGGTCACCCTCGGATAGCCGAGGCCGCGCAGGAACTCCACGCCCGCGGTCACGTCCAGCCGCTCGTCCAGCCCCACCGAGGACCGCCCGCCGGAGCGTCCGTGCCCGCGCAGGTCGAGGCCCAGCACGGTGTGCCGCAAGGCCAAACGGCGCAACAGCCGGCGTACGTCCGGCCGACCGGTGTGCTTGGTGAAACCGTGCGCGACCACCACCGCGGTCGGGCTGGCCGAGGGGTCGCGCGGCCCGAGCAGTAACCCGTTCAGCCGCACCTTGTCCGAGGTCAGAAGTGTGACACCGGTTTCGTGGCCTGTTGTCACGAGTGCCATGCCGAGTATCCTCCCGTTCATCCAGCGGCAATGGCGCCGAAGCCTGACTACTACGCGCGGCCGGGGCGACCCGGTGAGCGTGGAAAGGAGGCGGCGCCATGACCAGCGTGGACCTGCTTCTGCTGACCACGGACCGCGACCCGGAGTCCGTGCTGCCCGCCCTCGCCCTGCTGCCGCACCAGGTGCGCCCGCTGGTGCCTGATGTCTCCCAGCTGCTGGAGGCCGGTCCGCACGACGCGGTGCTGGTGGACGCGCGCACCGACCTGGTCGGCGCCCGCAGCCTCTGCCGCCTGCTGACCAGCAGCGGCATCGACGTCCCGGTGGTCGCCGTGGTCAACGAGGGCGGCCTGGTCGGGGTCAGCGCGGACTGGGGCATCGACGAGATCCTGCTGCCCACCGCCGGCCCGGCCGAGGTGGACGCCCGGCTGCGCCTGGTCCGCTCCCGGCGGGCCGCCGCGCACCGCGGCAACGACGGCGCGCTGGTGCTGGGCGAGCTGGTGATCGACGACGCCACCTACACCGCCCGCCTGCGCGGCCGCCCGCTCGAGCTGACCTACAAGGAGTTCGAGCTGCTCAAGTACCTGGCCCAGCACGCGGGCCGGGTGTTCACCAGGGCGCAGCTGCTCCAGGAGGTCTGGGGCTACGACTTCTTCGGCGGCACCCGCACGGTGGACGTGCACGTGCGGCGGCTGCGCGCCAAGCTCGGCCTCGAGCACGAGACCCTGATCGGCACCGTGCGCAACGTGGGCTACAAGTTCGTCCGCCCGCCGCGGGCCGGTTCGGCCAGGGTCGAGCTGGCCCAGGACGAGCAGATCCCGGACTTCATCCCGGTCACCTGATCTCCGCGGCTGCCCGCCCGCGTCATCGCGATTACGGTTGAGCCGTGGTGCAGATGACGTGGGCGGCCCAGCTGTCCCCTGACGAAGCCGAAGCCGTCCGTTCCCTGGTGGCCGCGGCCGCCGAGACCGACGGGCGAGCCCCGGTCGGCGAGCACGTGCTGATGTCCCTCTCCGGTGAGCACCTGCTCGCCAGACAGGCCGACGGCGAGCTCGGCGGCTATGTGAACCTGGACCGGGACAACGACGGCCGCTACGTCGCCGAGCTGGCCGTGCATCCGCGGCACCGCCGCCTGGGCCTGGGCACCGAGCTGGTCAACCAGCTGATCCAGCGGGCAGGCGAGGGCGAGCTGCGGATCTGGGCGCACGGCGACCACCCCGGCGGCCAGGCCATCGGCGCCAGGCTGGGCTTCACCCGCGCCCGCGACCTGTGGCGGATGAAGATGACCTTCGGCGGCGAGCTGCCCGAGCGCGCCCTGCCCGAGGGCCTGAGCCTGCGCACCTTCGTGCCCGGCCAGGACGAGGCCGCCGTGGTCGAGGTGAACAACCGGGCCTTCTCCTGGCACCCGGAACAGGGCGGCTGGACCACCGCGGACGTCGAACTGCGCGAGGCCGAGCCCTGGTTCGACCCGGCGGGCTTCTTCCTGGCGGTCCGGGACGAGCGGGTGGTCGGTTTCCACTGGACCAAGGTGCACGCGCCACGCCCGGACACCGGAAACCAGCCGATCGGGGAGGTCTACGTCGTTGGAGTGGACCCGGACGCCCAGGGCGGCGGGCTCGGCTCGGTGCTCACGCTGGCCGGATTGCGGCATTTGATCGTTCGCGGGCTGCCCGCCGTAATGCTTTATGTGGAGTCGGACAACACCGCGGCCATCCGGGTATACGAGAAGCTGGGATTCGCGCATTGGGACAGCGATGTGCAGTACGCGTGGTCACGGTGACGCGGCGACGAATAGATGACGGCGCGGTCACGGAGTGCAAACGCGCAGGTCGCACCAGGGTCACAGGATCACCTCAATGGGGTGTGAATGGTCACTGGGGGTGGCTTGTTCACCTCCCGTTCACCTGCTGACGGCCACCTGTCCACCCTCGGTCCCTAACGTCCCGAATCGAAGGGCGGGTGCCGCCGCCCGTCCACGTTCTGGAGGACTCAGGTGAAGATCAAGCAGCACGCTGCCGTGCTCGGAGTCGTGGCCGCGGGCGCGCTTCTGCTCTCGGCGTGTGGTTCGGACAACAACGCCCCCGGCAACACCGGCGGCTCCACCAGCTCGGCGTCCGGTTCGGTCGCCTGCGGCGGCAAGAAGTCGGTGAACGGCGACGGCTCGTCCGCCCAGGGCAACGCCATGACCGAGTTCACCGCCTCCTACGTCGAGGCCTGCAAGGAGTTCAACGTCGCCTACAACGTCTCCTCCTCCGGCGACGGCATCAAGAACTTCCTGTCCAAGCAGGTCGACTTCGCCGGCTCGGACTCCCCGCTCAAGTCCGACGAGGTCACCAAGGCCACCGAGCGCTGCGGCGGCGCCGCCCCGCTGCACCTGCCGCTGGTCTTCGGCCCGGTCGCGATCGCCTACAACCTGCCCGGTGTCGAGGGCCTGACCCTCACCCCGGACCTGGTCGCCAAGATCTTCAGCGGCGCGATCAAGAACTGGAACGACCCGGCCATCAAGGCCGCCAACGGCTCGGCCAACCTGCCGGACAAGGCGATCGGCGTGGTCTTCCGCTCCGGCCAGTCCGGCACCACCGACAACTTCCAGAAGTACCTGGCCGCCGCGGCCCCGCAGGCCTGGACCAAGGGCGACGGCAAGGAGTTCAAGGGCGGCATCGGCGACGGCAAGGCCAAGTCGGCCGACGTGGCCAGCGCGGTGAAGGCCACCGAGGGCGGCATCACCTACGTCGAGGTCTCCTTCGCCAAGGCCAGCAAGCTGGGCATCGCCAAGCTGGACTCCGGCGCGGGCGCGGTCGAGCTGACCGACGCCAGCACCGGCAAGGCCATCGCCAACGCCAAGCTGCAGACCAGCAAGACCCCCGGCGACCTGGTGCTGGACCTCAAGGCGCTCTACGCCGACAAGACCGCGGGCTCCTACCCGCTGGTGCTGGTCACCTACGAGATCGTCTGCTCCAAGAGCGCCGACGCGGACACCGCGACCGCGCTGAAGAACTTCCTGACCGTGGCCTCCACCACCGGCCAGGACCGCCTGCCGAAGATCGGCTACGTGCCGGTCCCGGCGGAGTTCCGCACCAAGCTCACCGAGTCGATCAAGTCGATCTCCTGACCCCACCTCGCGCGTCATGAGCGACCCGATGCGGGCGGTCCCCCACCAGGACCGCCCGCATCGCCGGAACTACCGGAGGCACACATCTCCACCGTGACCACCGCGCCGAGCAAGCCGGTCCGACGACCAGGCGACCGCATCTTCAGCGGGCTCGCCCGCAGCTCCGGCGTCTTCATCGTCGCGCTGATCGGCGCCATCGGGATCTTCCTGCTGCTGCAGGCCATCCCGTCCCTGCAGGCGAACAACGCGAACTTCCTGTTCTCCTACGCCTGGGACACCAACGACCTCAACAACCTGCGCTTCGGCATCCCGGACCTGCTCTGGGTGACCGTGGCCTCCTCCCTGCTGGCCCTGCTGCTGGCCATGCCGGTGTCGCTGGGCATCGCGCTGTTCCTCACCCAGTACGCGCCGCGCCGCCTGGCCCGGCCCTTCGCCTACGTGGTCGACCTGCTGGCCGCGGTGCCCTCGATCATCTTCGGCCTGTGGGGCATCCAGGTGCTCGCGCCGGTGCTGACCCCCTTCGCCGAGTGGCTGACCGCCAACCTCGGCTGGATCCCGTTGTTCGCACAGGGCAACGTGAACCCGGCCGGTGGCGGCCACATCTTCACCGCGGGCGTGGTGCTCGCGGTGATGATCCTGCCCACGGTCACCGGGGTCAGCCGCGAGGTCTTCGCGCGCACCCCGCGCGAGCACATCGAGGGCGCGCTGGCCCTGGGGGCGACCCGCTGGGAGGTCATCCAGACCACGGTGCTGCCCTTCGGCAAGGCCGGGTTCGTCAACGCCTCCATGCTCGGCCTCGGCCGCGCGCTCGGCGAGACCATGGCGCTGTACCTGATCCTGTCCACCACCGCGCAGCAGCCGTTCTTCAGCCTCTTCGACGGCGGCTCCACCTTCGCCTCCAAGATCGCCCTGGGCATCAGCGAGGCGGCCAGCAGCCCGCTGGCCGCTGGCGCCTACATCGCCGCGGGCCTGGTGCTGTTCGTGCTGACCTTCGCGGTCAACGCCACCGCGCGCTCGATCGTCGCCCGCAAGAAGGAGTACTCGTGACCACGGCGAGCGTCGACCTCGAACGCCCGGCGGCGCCCCCGGCCTTCCAGCCGGTCAGCGGCGCCCGCAAGACCAAGAACGTGCTGGCCACCGTGCTGGTCGGGCTGGCCTTCCTGATCGCGATCGTGCCGCTGGTCTGGGTGCTCTACACGACCCTGGCCCGCGGCCTCGGCCCGATCCTGTCCAGCACCTGGTGGACCCACTCGCTCTCCGGCATGCGGCCCTACGAGGAGGGCGGCGGCGCGTACCACGCCATCTTCGGCACCATCGTGCAAGGCCTGGTCACCGCGCTGATGTCGGTGCCGATCGGCGTGATGGTGGGCATCTACCTGGTCGAGTACGGCGTGGGCAGCAAGCTGGGCAAGCTGACCACGTTCATGGTGGACATCCTCACCGGTGTGCCCTCGATCGTGGCCGCGCTGTTCGTCTACTCGGTGTGGATCAGCATCTTCGGCTTCTCCCGCAGCTCCTTCGCGGTGACGCTGGCGCTGATGCTGCTGATGGTGCCGGTGGTCATCAGGGTCACCGAGGAGATGCTCAAGATCGTGCCCAACGAGCTGCGCGAAGCCTCGTACGCGCTGGGCATCCCGAAGTGGAAGACGATCGTCAAGGTGGTCATCCCGACCGCGATGTCCGGCATCGTGACCGGCGCGATGCTCGGCGTGGCCAGGGTGATGGGCGAGACGGCCCCGGCGCTGGTGCTGGTGGCCTACGCGCCGTTCATCAACTTCAACATCTTCGACGGCAACATGGCCAACCTGCCGCTGATGATGAACTCGGAGTTCGCCAACCCCGAGACCGCCGGTTTCGACCGGACCTGGGGCGCGGCGCTCACCCTGGTGATCGTGATCATGTTGTTCAACCTCGTAGCCTCGATCATCTCGCGGCTCTCGGCCATCAAGACCAAGTGAGCGGGCGGTAGGAGTCATGGCCAAGCGCATCGACGTCAAAGACCTCAACATCTACTACGGCAAGTTCCACGCCGTGGACGGGGTCACCCTCCAGGTGCCGCCGCGCAGTGTCACCGCGTTCATCGGGCCCTCGGGTTGCGGCAAGTCCACCGTGCTGCGCTCGCTGAACCGCATGCACGAGGTGATCCCGGGCGCGCGGGTGGACGGTCAGGTCCTGCTGGACGGCGAGGACATCTACGCCACCGCGGTGGACCCGGTGTCGGTCCGGCGCACCATCGGCATGGTGTTCCAGCGGCCCAACCCGTTCCCCACCATGTCCATCAGGGACAACGTGGTGGCCGGGCTGAAGCTGGCCGGCATGAAGGGCAAGAAGAAGCTGGAGGAGGTCTGCGAGCGCTCGCTGCGCGGCGCGAACCTCTGGGAAGAGGTCAAGGACCGCCTGGACAAGCCCGGCGGCGGCCTCTCCGGCGGTCAGCAGCAGCGCCTGTGCATCGCCCGCGCCATCGCGGTGCAGCCGGACGTGCTGCTGATGGACGAGCCCTGTTCGGCACTGGACCCGATCTCCACGCTGGCGATCGAGGACCTGATCACCGAGCTGAAGAAGGACTACACGATCGTCATCGTCACCCACAACATGCAGCAGGCCGCGCGGGTGAGCGACCAGACGGCGTTCTTCAACCTGGCCGGCGTCGGCCAGCCGGGCCGCCTGGTCGAGGTCGACGACACCGAGAAGATCTTCTCCAACCCGACCCAGAAGGCCACCGAGGACTACATCTCGGGCCGTTTCGGTTAAGCCGCAAGGGTTCTGGCGAACCACGAAGGCCGGGTCCCGTGACTGGGACCCGGCCTTCGTTGTGTCCTAAGGGAAATCAGTCCTCGCGGCCCGGCATCTTGCCGGTGGCGATGAACACCACCCGGCGGGCCAGCGCCACCGCGTGGTCGGCGAAGCGCTCGTAGAAGCGGCCCAGCAGCGTGATGTCCACCGCCGGAGCCACACCGTGCGGCCAGTCCTTGGCCATCAGCACGGTGAACAGGTGCTTGTGCAGGTCGTCCATCTCGTCGTCGTCCTGCTCCAGCTGCTCGGCCAGTGCGACGTCCCGGTTGCGGATGACCAGCTCGGCCTTCTTGGCCAGCTCCACCGCGACCCGGCCCATCTGGGCGAAGTCCTCGCGCACCTGGTCGGGCAGCACACCGTTGGGGTGCCTGCGCCTGGTCGCCTTGGCCACGTGCAGGGCTAGGTCGCCCATCCGCTCCAGGTCCTCCGCGGCGTGGATCGCGGCGACCACGACCCGCAGGTCGGTGGCCACCGGGGCCTGCAGGGCCAGCAGCGCGAACGCCTGTTCCTCCGCCGCCGCACGGGCGTCGTCGATCTTGGCGTCCTCGTCGATCACCTGTTCGGCAAGGCCGAGGTCGACGTTCAGCAGCGCTGCGGTCGACTTCTCCATCGCTTTCGCGACATCGGCGGTCATGTCACCGAGGATCTCGGCGAAACGATCGAGCTGCTCGTGATAGGCCTCGCGCATGCCCGTCAGCCTACGTCGCGATGGTCGCGAGGTCTGCATCCATTGGTGAACCAGCCGTAAACGCGACCGGAACAGCTGATGCACAAGGCCCGGTCAGCGGCGGTGCGGCCACCTCACGTGCAGCTGTTGTCCGCACCGTTCACAGTGGACAGATCACCGGGCAGCTTGCTGGTCGGCGTCTGCCCGGGAGTGCTGGTGCCACCGCCACTGCCGCCGCTCGGCTTGACCACCTTGCCGTCGAACTCCGGCCCGAGGATCAGCTGGATCGCCCCGCCCATACTGGGATCTGGGGTGAGCGTGGCGCCGGGCACCGCGGCGGCCAGCGTGCGTGCGGCATCCCTGCGCTCGTCGGAGAAGCGGATCACCGTCTTGTTGCTCGGCGAGGGCGAGGTGCCCTTCTTCACCACCGAGAAACCGAGGCCCTCCAGGCCGGTGACCGCCTTGGCCGCGTTGCCTGCCTTGTCGGATCCGTTGAGCACCTGGATCTTCACCGTCTTCGGGTCCACCAGCGCGGCCGGGCTCAGGTCCACCGGCGGGTTGTTCTGCGCCTGCGGCATCGGGTTCTGGTTGGCCGCGCCGCCGGCCGGCTTCTCCTGCGGCAGCGGGGTGCCGTTGATGATCGCCTGGAACAGCGCCTTGGCGTCCTTCTCCCGGAACTCCTCGCGGTACTTCTTGGGCGCCAGCTCGACCGTGCGCACCGGCACCTGCACGAAGGTCACCCGGCCCGCTTCCAAGCCCTGCAAGGAGGTGCCGAGGGTGAGCATCTGGTCGATGCCGATGTTCTCGCCGTAGGTGGAGCTGGCGAAGGCCTTCACGAAGTCCTGCAGCTGGGTCGGGCTGGTGAGCACCTGCTGGGACATCACCTTGCGCAGCAACGAGGACAGGAACCGCTGCTGCCGCTCGATCCGCTCGTAGTCGCTCTGCGCCTGGCCCTTGACCTTGCGGATGCGCACGTAGCTCAGCGCGGTGTCGCCGGAGATGGTCTGCCGCCCGGTCTGGGTGATGACCGCGCCCAGCTCCTCGTCGATCAACGGCTTCGGCACGCACACCTCAACGCCCTTGACCGCGTTGACCATGGCCTTGAAGCCGTGGAAGTCGATGCCGACGAAGTGGTTGATGTTCAGGCCGGAGAGCTGGAGCACCAGCTTGGTGATGCACTTCGGGCCGCCGACGGCGTAGGCCGCGTTGAGCTTCTGGTTCTTCCGCGCGGGCTCGGTCTTGCCGGTGTACTTGCCGGTCTTGGCGTCCCAGCCCTCGCAGGCCGGGATGGTGACGTCCATGTCGCGCGGGAAGGACATGATCACCACGCGCTTCCGGTCCGCGGGCACGTGCGCCACCATCACGGTGTCCGCCCGCGCGCCGCCGGAGATCTTCTCGTCCCCAACGCCGTCCTCGGCGGTGGCCCCGGCCCTGGTGTCCGAGCCGATCATGAGGAAGTTCTCCGCGCCGTACTGCTTGTCCTTGTCCTGGATCTGGTCGGAGTTCGGGTCCAGCGCGGACACCTCGCGGATCTGTCCGTTGATCCACTGCTTGCCCGCCCAGCCGATCCCGGTGGCCACCAGCACCACCGCGGCGACCGCGACCACCAGCGCCTTGCCCACCAGCACCAGCCGCCGCCTGCGCAGCGCGTCCGGGTCTTCCTCCGCCGGCGGCGCGCTGGCGTAGGCCGCCGCGCGCGGCGGCTCGTCCTCGTCGTCGTCGACCAGCTCGTGGTACGGCACCCCCATGGTGGGCACGTCCACCGAACCGGGCCGCTCGACCAGCTGCGTCTGCTCCGCGGGATCGGGCTTGTCGGTCTTGTCCTTGTCCTTGCCGCCGATCCGGATGAACTGGGTCAGCTTGCCGCGCCGCTCCCGCTCCGCTTCCTCGATCTCGGCCATCTCGTCGTGCACGGCGGAGAACCGGGACAGGGTGGCGTCGATCTTGCGCCGCTTGTCGTCCATCTCGCCGTCGACCGGCTCAGCGGGCTGAGCGGGCGGCACAGGCGGCGTCGGCGGCACGGGCGGCCGGTTCCCCGGCCGAGCACCCTGCGGCGGCCGAGGCGGCCTGCCACCCTGCGGCGGCGTGGCACGCCCGGCGGGCGGCGCGACCGGCTCGTCGAGCGCCGCGAAACCGCCCCCCGTCGGCGGATCCACCGGCGGCGGCCCGCCCTGGGGACCACCCTGCTGCGGCCCACCCTGTTGCGGTGCGCCAGGCGGCCCGCCCTGCGGTCGTCCGCGCGGCGGCCGGGGCGGCGGCATCCGGCCACCGCTCGGCTGACCCAGGTCCCGTGGCGGCGGCATGCGGCCACCGTCGGGCGGCGGCATCCGGCCGCCCGTGGGCTGGGCGAGGTCTCCCGGCGGCGGCATCCGCCCACCGGTCGGCTGGGCGATGTCCCTCGGCGGCATCCGCCCGCCGTTGTCCGGCGGCGGCATCCGGCCACCGGAGGGCTGCCCGAGATCCCGGGGCGGCGGCATCCGGCCACCGGTCGGCGGAGCGAGGTCCGCCGGCGGTGGCATCCGCCCACCGCTGGGCTGATCCACCGGTGGCGGCATCCGCCCGCCGGGCTGGTCCATGGGTGGCGGCATCCGCCCGCCACTGGGCTGATCCGCTGGCGGCGGCATGCGCCCACCGCTCGGCTGGCCGAGATCCTCCTGCGGCCTGCCCTGCGGCGGCATCGGCGCGCGCGGCGGCCGAACCGGAGCCGGTCGCGGCGGCATCGGCGGCGGCGCGTCCCTGGGCGGCATGGGTGGCGCGTCGCGGGGCGGCACCGGCGGCATGGGTGGCGGCGCGAAGTCGTGCTGCGGCGCGGGTGGCGGGGCCGGGCGGGGCAGCTTGTCGGAAGTGCCGCCGTGCTTGGCGAGCAGGTCCGACACCGAGGTGCCCCCGCCGTCGTCCAGGGACCGGCGGCGCCTGCTGGGCTGGTCCAGATCGGGGGTCTCGTCCTCAGCCCGCCGACGTCGTCCGGAGCGGGAACCGTAACCGCCCTCGCGGTGGTCGTCCGGCACCCGGTCTCCTTCCCGATCGTGTGACTCTCCGACTAATGACGCAGGGCGAACCGAACAGGTTGTAACCCCCGACGGATCGCCCGGTGCCCGATAGTACGGATATCGGGTTGAACACACGAGCGCGGCCGCGAGCTTTGTCACGTCCTGTACGGAAAATTGCCGAGTCGCTTAGCCCGATCGGGCCGTACCGAGCAAGATCAGTTATAGCCAACCGGGCGCGGTTGAGCCACTGCCCGTCGCCCACCGGCCGCTCCGGCGAGCCGAACGCGACCGTCCTGTTCCCGGTACGCGACCGCGTTCCGGCCGGACTGCTTGGCCACGTAGAGCAAGCTGTCCGCGCGCAACAACTGCTCCTTCGGATCAGTCGCTGGCGTGTCCGCAGGTGAGCCGGTCAGCTCGTGCGCCAGCCCAATACTCACCGTGACCCGCAGGTCCGGGGCCAGCTGCGTCCACGGATACCGCTCGACGCGCGCACGTGCCGCTTCACAGACGGCGACCGCCGTCCCGGTGTCGATGCCCGGCACCACGAGCACAAATTCCTCGCCACCGTAGCGGGCGCAGAACGCGCCCTCGGGCAACCCGTCCTGCAGCAGCTCCACCACCCGCTGGAGCACCCGGTCGCCGATGAGGTGGCCGAAGGTGTCGTTGACCTGCTTGAAGAAGTCCAGGTCCACCAGGGCCACGGCCAGCCCGCCCTGCCGGTCCGCTTCGCCGAGCAGGCCGAGCAGCCGCTGGTCCAGGTAGCGCCGGTTGTAGCTGGCGGTGAGGCTGTCCCGCAGGCTCTGCTCGCGCGCCTCGGCGTGCTCGCGACGCAGCCGGTCCACCTCGCGGCGCAGCTGCTCGGGCACCTGCGGCGGGTTGGTCTGCTCGGAGGAGAGCAGGTCCAGCGCCGAACGCAGGTGTTGGTAGGCCTGCCGCCACTGTCCCCGGGAGGCGAACAGCGCGGCGATCGACTCGTGCAACTGCACCAGCCCGGAGTTGGCGGGCGGTGACGGCGGTGGCGGGCCCGGATGCCCCGCGGCGGAGGCGGGCGAGCGCGGCGGGGTGGGTGCGGAGCAGACCGGCCGCGCGCCATCGCGGAGCGGATCAGACTCGGCGATGTCAGGTCGCAGTACGGTCACCGCGTTCACCTCCCTACCACGGTGGTGTCGTCGGTTACGGCGGCACGCTTGAGCCACTGGACCGGCCCGGTGTCGTATTTCACTTATCTGGCTGACCGTGGGCTGCTCCGACCCGGTGACTCAGCGTGATCCACCACGCACTTGGTTGTGTACCCGCAAATGGCGGGGCCGCCCAAGCTGTTCGGCCATAGCCCACCCACTTGGCCCAGCAGGAAACTGCCGGTAGCCCAAGGGATGTGGGCGTCGTCACGCTCAGCGCGGACAGGGTGCGAACCCGTAGGCCGCCCCGTCGAGGACGACCACGTGCTGTGACCCGATCTGGATACCGACCGTGGCGCCGTCCCGTTTCGCGGTGACCGAGACCGCCACCACGTACACCCGTCCCCTCGGCCTGCCCCGGCTGCCCGCAGTCCACCCCGGATCCGGCCGCAGGGTGGACAGCGCGGGTTCCACGGTCAGCACCAGCTCGCCGGGATCGCAGGCGCCGGCGCGGAAGTCCGGGTGCTGGGTGCGGGTCAGGAACTCCCGCTGCGCGGCCACCCCGGTCCGCGCCGCGGCCAGCCCGTCGCTGAAGTAACCACCGACCAGTCCGGCGTCCACCGCCTCCTGGGACGCCGCAGACGGCGTGCCGGACACACCGACCGCACAGCCCGCGGTGACCAGCGTGACCAGCAGCGCGCCGCCCAGCCGCGCGCTCATCCGCCGGAGTGCATCAGCTCCGCGCCGAGCGGGACCGAGGCGTCCTCCGGATCGTCCAGCCACCCCTGCGGCAGGCTGACCTTCGCCGGTGAGCCCTGGCGTCCGCGCGGCCCCTCCGCGTCCTCCGGGAACGGCACCTCCGGCGGCAGCTGGGCGAGCAGGTCCTCCAGCTCGGCCAGGCTGGACACCATGGCGAAGCTGCGCCGCAGGTCGCCGCCGACCGGGAAGCCGCGCAGGTACCAGGCCATGTGCTTGCGCAGGTCGCGGATGCCCTTGTCCGGCCCGAGGTGGTCGATGAGCAGCTCGGCGTGCTGGTGCAGCACCGCGGCCACCCCGCCCAGTGAAGGGCCTGCCGGAATCGGCTCACCGGCGAAGGCGGCCGCCAGGTCCCGGAACAGCCAGGGCCTGCCCAGGCAGCCGCGGCCGACCACGATCCCGTCGCAGCCGGTCTCGGCCATCATCCGCAGCGCGTCGTCGGCGGAGAAGATGTCGCCGTTGCCCAGCACCGGGATGGTCCGCACCGCTTCCTTGAGCCGCGCGATCGCCGACCAGTCGGCCTGCCCGGAGTAGCGCTGCGCCGCGGTCCGCCCGTGCAGGGCCACCCAGGAGGCGCCCTCGGCCTCGGCGATCCGCCCGGCGTCCAGGTAGGTCAGGTGGTCCTCGTCGATGCCGATCCGGAACTTCACCGTCACCGGGATGCCCGCGGGCTCGGCGGCCCGCACCGCGGCCCGCACGATGTCGCCGAAGAGCCGCCGCTTGTACGGCAGCGCCGCGCCACCGCCCTTGCGGGTCACCTTGGGCACCGGGCAGCCGAAGTTCATGTCGATGTGGTCGGCCAGGTCCTCGTCCACGATCATCCGGACGGCCTTGTCCATGGTGACCGGGTCGACCCCGTAGAGCTGGAGCGAGCGCGGGTGCTCGTCCGCGCTGAAGGTGATCATGTGCATGGTCATCGGGTCCCGCTCGACCAGCGCCCGGGTGGTGACCATCTCGCACACGTACAGCCCCGCCCCGTACTGGCGGCAGAGCTGCCGGAAGGCCACGTTGGTGATCCCGGCCATCGGCGCGAGCACAACCGGCGGATCGACCTGGTAGGGGCCGACCCGCAGCAAGGGCGGACGCGCGTTCACCGCTCCATTGTCCGGCACGTCGACAGTGCCGGTCGCCATCAGCCCGTCTCGGCCAGCAACCGGTGTGCCTGACCCGCCTTGGCCGCCACCTCCGGCCAGCGCGGATGAGTGAGGTAGGTCTCATCCGGTGTGGCCGGGTTGTAGGCCTCCAGCACCTCCAGCAGCGGTTCGACAACGGCCTTGACCGCGGCGACCTCGGCCTCGTCCCTGAGCAGCTCGCCCACGCTCTCCGCCGGGTCGAACCGGTCCCACCAGGTGTCGGCCAGCAGCACCTGCACCGTGCCGCTGAGGTCCGGCCAGCCGTTGACGTTGGCTGGGGTGAACCCGGCCAGCGCCTCCAACGCGTCCACCACGCCCTGCCTGCGAGTCGCGTTCATCTCCCTATTTTCGGAACCAGATCAGCTCGATTTAGGAAGTGCCGCCGAGATCACACCCACGCCACCGGATTCCGGAGTTGCCGGGACAACCGTCAGGCCCTGCTGCGAACATCACACCGGTAACGCTCGTCCGGATGGAGGAACCACTGATGACCAACGCCCGCCGGACCGGCGCGCTGCTCCTGGCCACCGCGGCGCTGCTCGCCGGGTGCACCACGGTGCGTGGCGTGGCCGAAGCGGGTGATCCGGTGGAGGGCTACGACAAGCGCGGTTCCGCGGCGCGCAAGGTCAGCTCGCCGGGCGGGGAGCTGGTCTCGCTGCTCAACCCCGAGCCGACCGCGCAGCTGCTGTGCGGCACGCTGTCCACGCAGGAGTGGTCGGAGCTGCTCGGCGGGCCGGTGCAGAGCCGGTGGGCGCAGCGCGGTGGCTGCCTGGTCGAGGGCGGCCGCCAGACCGTGTACCTGAGCCTGAGCTGGCAGCAGCCCTGCAAGACGCTGGCCAACCCGCAGCAGGTGGACGTGGGCGGCAGGCCGGCCACCTCGGTCGCGGCCAGCGGCGGCGGCGAGGTGCTGTGCGTGCCGTTCAACCAGTTCGGCGAGCAGGAGCTGGAGAAGCGGAAGTTCGGCGACAGCGAGGACGCGGTGCCCAAGGGCACCCTGCACATGACCGCGACCCCGGGCAGCAACCCGCCGAAGTCGCCGAAGCAGGTGCTGCACGAGTTGGCCCAGAAGCTGCTCGCCGAGCTGACCAAGCCCGGCCCGGCCGCGCCCGCGCCGGGGGAGAAGGGCGCGCTGCCGTACACCCCGTTCCCGCCGCCGCCGGCCGCGGGCGTGGTCGACCTGCCGCACCCGCAGCGCGCCGCCGCGCTGTGCACCGCGGCCAGCGACGAGATGTTCCAGAGCATCCTGGGCGTGCCGGTTCGGGAGCGGCAGCTGACCTATGGCGGTGACTGCACGATCTCCGGCGGCGAGCCGTTCAAGGGCGGCGCGCACACGGTGTGGATCCAGGTGCTCTCCACCAAGCTGGAGGGCTCGCTGTACAACGGCGCGGAGATCTCGGTGGCCGGCCGTCCGGCCAAGGTGGGCAGCGTGCTCAGCGGCACCGGGGTGCTGTTGCGGGACAACATGGACAACCTGCTCGCGGTGCGGTTGATGGCACTGGGCGACAACCGCACCGACGAGGCCCGTCGCGGCCTGGAGAAGGCCCTGGCCGAGCAGATCGTGCCGAAGCTGCTGGGCGCGGTCTAGAAGTTAACGTTCACGCAGCCCAGCCGCGCGCCCGCGGTTCCGGCGTGCCCGTGGTGGGTCTTGGTCCGCTCGAAGTGGATCACCACTGACTTGGCCCTGCGCTCGCCGAAGTGCCAGGGCACCACGGTCTTGCTGACGCCGACGCCGTGCCGGTCGGTGGTGAAGTCCAGCCAGATCTCGTTGGACGCGTTGGCGTACTTGGGATCGACCGAGGGCTGCACCGGGTCGAGGACGTCCTGGTAGTGCGGGCCGGAGTCGGCGGGCGCGGGCCCGCACGGCTTGGTGTGCGCGTGCGCGCCGTAGGTGCGCTGGGGCACCAGACCGCGCACCGAGAGCAGCACCAGGGTGCCGCCGTGCCGGACGTGGGTCGCGGCGACCACCACACCGGCGCCCTCGGGCACCAGCTTCGGGTCGTGGGTGACGGCCTTGGCCTCCGGGCTGTACGGCGCGAAGCGGCCGACGGTGAGCACGGGAATGGAATCCGGGGAGATGGAGTTGACCGGATCGGCGCCTGCGGGCGCTGTGCTGCCGGTGATCAGCAGCAACGCGGCCGCGACGCCGGTCGCGGCAAGGGGAAGACGTCGCATGGTGACCACCTTGGCACGCTGCGTGCGTTCCGGCACCGGCGGCGAGTGAAGTTATGACCGGCTGATATGGGGGCAGGCATGCGGGATCGGACCTGGCTGGTGGCGCTGGCCGCCGCGCTGTGGGGCACGGACGCCCTGCTCCGCACCCCGCTCGCGCAGGCCCTGCCCTCGGCCACCGTGGTCTTCTGGGAACACTTGATCGTGGTGACCCTGCTGCTGCCCTGGGTGCCGCGCGCGCTGCGCGCCTTCGCCGGGCTGAGCTGGCCGCGGCGGTTCGCGGTGCTGGTCATCGGGGTCGGCTCCTCGGCGGTGGCGACCGCGCTGTTCACCGCCGCCTTCCGCTACGGCGACCCGGTGACCCCGCTGGTGCTGCAGAAGTTCCAGCCGGTGTTCGTGCTGCTGGCCGCCTTCGTCCTGCTCGGCGAGCGGCCGCGCGCGCACTACGCCTACTTCGCCGCGCCCGCCCTGCTCGGCGCCTGGCTGCTGAGCTTTCCGAACCCGCTGGAGGTGCGGGTCAGCGCCGCGGTCCCGGCGCTGCTGGCGCTGGGCGCGGCCGCGCTGTGGGCGGGCGGCACCGTGCTCGGCAGGCTGGTCAGCACCGAGCTGCGCCCGTGGGACGTCACGGTGCTGCGCTTCGCCATCGGCCTGCCCGCGACCGCGGTGGTGGTGGCAGGCCAGGGCGCCCCGTTCCTGGTGGACTGGGCGAACGCGCCCGCCCTGCTGTTGCTCGCGATCGTGCCCGGCCTGCTCGCGCTGACCCTGTACTACCAGGGCCTGCGCAGCACCCCGGCGGCCCGCGCCACCCTGGCCGAGCTGGCCTTCCCGGCCACCGCCGCGTTGATCGGCGTCGGCCTGCTGGGCGCGCGCCTGTCCGGCACCCAGTGGCTGGGCTTCGCGCTGCTGGTGGTCGCGGTGACCGCCCTCGGCTGGCGCGAGCGCACCGGCAAGGGCGGCACCGTCCGGCTCAGCCCAGATCCCGAGCCAGCACGTCCTCATCCGTCTCCCGCCGGATGATCGGCCGGTAACGTCCCTCGGCCACCGCGATCACCGGCGGCCGGCCGACCAGGTTGTAGTTGGACGCCAGCGAGTGGTGGTAGGCGCCGGAGCAGGGCACGGCCAGCAGGTCGCCCGCGCGGATGTCCGCGGGCAACGGCACATCGCGCGCGATCACGTCCCCGGCCTCGCAGTGCCGCCCGACCACGGTCACCGTGCGCGCGGCCGCGTGGCTGGTGCGGCCGAACATCCGCACCGCGTAACGGGATCCGTAGAGCGCGGGCCTCATGTTGTCGCTCATCCCGCCGTCCACCGCGACGAAGGTCCGCACGCCGGGCACGTCCTTGACCACGACCACCCGGTACAGCGTGACCCCGGCCCGCGCGACCAGCGACCGCCCCGGCTCCACCACCAACCGCGGCACCGGCAGCCCGCGCGCCGAGCACTCGTAGTTCACCGCGCACCGCACCCTGGCCGCGAACCCCTGGAGGTCGAACTCGTCCTCGCCGGGCAGGTACGCCACCGCGTGCCCACCGCCGATGTTCAGCTGTGGCAACACGATCCCGTGCTCATCCCGCACCGCGGCCAGCAGACCGACCATCCGCCGCGCCGCCAGCTCGAACCCGGCCACCCGCCCGATCTGCGACCCGATGTGGCAGTGCAGCCCCACCAGGTGCAGGTTCGGCTGGCCGAGCACCCGCCGCACCGCCTCCGCCGCGGCCCCACTGGCCAGCGAGAACCCGAACTTCTGGTCCTCCACCCCGGTCGCGATCGCCTTGTGCGTCTGCCCGTCCACCCCGGGCGTCACCCGCACCAGCACCTGCTGCGGATACCGCGCCAACGCGCCGAGCTGCTCGATCTCGTCGAACGAGTCCACCACCACCCGCCCAACGCCATACCCGATGGCGGCCTTCAGGTCCTCCGGCGTCTTGGCATTCCCGTGCAGGATGACCCGCTCCGCCGGGAAGTCCACCGCCCGCGCGACGGCGAGCTCCCCAGCCGAGCACACATCGAGCGAAAGCCCCTCCTCCCGCACCCACCGCGCCACCGCCTTGGTCAGCAACGCCTTGCTGGCGTAGGCGATCTCGACGTCGGGCAACGCGGCCCGGTACTCCCGGCACCGCTGCCGGACCGCCGCCTCGTCCAGCACGTAGGAGGGAGTGCCGAAGTCAGCCGCGACCCGCCGCAGCGAAACCCCGCCGACCAGCAGGTCGTTCTCCGGCCCCAGCTCGGTCCCGGCCGGCCAGATCCCCGGCTCCAGGTGGCTGCGCAGCGAGCGTTGCAGCGAAGGAATGAGGTACTCCAGGGTCACGACGGCCTCCGCAGGCACTTGTCACGGGCACGTTGCCCGCCCATGACGAGAAAACGCCGCCCCCGCCCGCCCGTCACCGCTCCCTACGCGCTCCTGACGCCCGCGGCCGCCACGTTTCCGCGACCCTGACACCGCAGGTGGCCCCCACCACACAGACCTACCTTCACATCTTCCTGAAACAGCTAAACTAAACCGGCTGGTCACCGGGGTGACGGAGAGGAGGGCCTACACATGACCGGACCCGCCCGCGACGAGGCAGCGGTAGCCCGCTTCGTCGAACGCTTCGCCCTGGTCCTCACCGACGCGGGCTGGAGCCGCATGCCGGCCAGGATCTTCGCCAGCCTCCTCGCCAGCGACGACGGCACCCGCACCGCCGCGGACCTGGCCGCCCACCTGCAGATCAGCCCCGCCGCCGTCAGCGGAGGCGTCCGCTACCTCACCCAGATCGGCCTGGTCACCAAGGAACGCTCCCCAGGCGCCCGCCGCGACCACTACCGCGTCCGCGACGACCTGTGGTTCGAGTCCCTGCTCCGCCGCGAAGAGCAGATCGCCCGCTGGATCCAGAGCATCAAGGAAGGCATCCAGGCCGTCGGCCCCACCACCCCCACCGCCCACCGCCTGGAACAAACCCGAGACTTCTTCGAGTTCCTCCAAGCCGAACTCCCCCGCCTGGTCGCCAACTGGCAACCCCCGCCCCGCCCGTGATCGCCAACCACGGCACATGACCCGGCCCGGTGTCGGTAGAGTGTCCCCGGGCCGCTAGCTCAACTGGCAGAGCAGCGGACTTTTAATCCGCGGGTTGTGGGTTCGAGTCCCACGCGGCCCACCAAACCCCCAGGTCACGCGCCTGGGGGTTTTGCGTGTCAAGATCACGCCAACCGGAAGCTCAGCTTGCTCGACGACCCTATGCGCTGCCTTGGCCTGCGTCGTCAAGGTCATGGGCACTGCGCCTCGGCCACACTTCTCGGGCCGTCCCCCAGGCGAAGAAGCGGGCGCCCGCCTCGCTGACTGCTGGTAGAGCTGGGTTTGGGCTGGGTCAGGCGGCGGCCGGCTGGCTGCGGCGGACGATGATGTCGCCGGTGACGGTGCGGGCGTGGACCTTGAGGGTTTCGGTGTTGGTCTCGGGGCCGCCGATGGTGGCGAGGTCGTTGATGAAGCGGCCGGTGAGGGTGTTGATGTCGAGGTAGGCGGCGGTGCCTTGGCGGATGCCCAGTTCGACGTCGCCGGCGTTGGTTTCCAGGACGGCGGTGCCTCGGGTGAGTTCGCCGATGTGGATGCTGCCGGCGGCGGCCTTCACCGCGACGGTGCTGTGTGCGCGTTCGATGCTGGTGTTGCCGTTGGCGACGTTGACCCGGAGGTCGCCGGTGATGTCGCCGATGGTGGTGGGGCCGTTGGAGTTCTTGACCACCGCGGTGCCGTTGACGGTGTGCAGCCAGATCTCGCCGGAGCCGCTGGTGACGTCGGTGTGGCCGTCCGCGTGTTCGACCCGGATGCGGCCGCTGGTGGTTTCCAGGCGCAGGGGGCCGGTGTGGTCGAACTGGAGGTCGCCGGTGGCGGTGGTGAAGTGGCAGTCGCCGAGCAGGCCGGCGGCGCGCAGGTCGGCGATGGCGGAGTCGCCCTTCAGCTGGGAGCCGGTGGGCAGGTCGATCACCAGGTTGATGGTTCCCTTGCCGCCCAGCAGCTTCGGCTTGGCCATCCGGACGACCAGGGTGCCGTTGTGGAAGCTGACCTCGGTCTGGTCGGCGGCGGTGACGTCGTGCTTGTTCGACTCCTTGGCCGGGCGGACCTCGACCACGGTGTCGATGCGGTCGGTGGCGTTGATCCGGACGTTGGCCGACACCAGGGAGAGCTCGACGGTGATCGGGGCGGGGGTGGGGAAAATTGGCATGGCTGTGCCCTTCTGGGGTGGTTGGTGAGCGTTCCCGCTGGTGGGGAACGTGTGGGGTGAGGCGGGGTGTGATTAGCGCACCCAGCCGGTGAACTTCTGGCCGAACGCCCGGTCTCTGCGAGCCGGCGGTTCTGGCTGGAGTGCCGCGGCGGCGGCCCGGACCAGCCAGGCGTTGACCGAGAGCCGTTCGCGGCCCGCGGCCTCCTCGATCCTGGCCTTGAGCTGTTCGGGCAGGCGCAGGTTGATCCTGGTCATCGGACCGTCGTCGCCCTCGGCGGCCAGCTGTGGCGCATCGGTGGTGCCATCGTGCTGCCGCGCGGTGTCCTCGAACGCGGTGGCCGCTGGCGCCGGGGTGACCACGAACGTGGGCGAACCGGCGCGCAGCCGCAGGTCGACCGAGCCGGGAGCCAGCTCCCGGGTGATCTCGTCCGCGGCCGTCGACAGGGCTTCCAGCAGGGTCAGCCGCACTGCTGACTCCAGTGGTGCGCTGAGCCGGTCCGCCAGCGCCCGAGCTTCCTCGCCACCGGCTCCGGCGGCTACCGCGAGCTCGTTGCGGAGGTTCTCGACGTAGGGCGTCAGGTCCATGGCACAACTATGGCATCACTTTGGTGCCATGGCAAGTCGGGGGTGGCGTCAGGTGGGTTGGCCCGCTTCCCTGGCCACCTGTTCCAGGTTGGCGTGGTAGGCCGCCCACCAGGACTTATCCGCCTCCGGCAGGTTGTCGTTGTCCGGGCGCAGGCCGGTGGTGCCATCGATCAGTTCGCGGACGATGTCGGCGTGGCCGGCGTGCCGGTGGGTCTCGGCGATCATGTGGGTCAGCACCTTGTGCAGGGTCACCTCGGCGCGCTCGGCCGGCCAGTGCGGCACCCGGCCGACCGCGTCCAGGGGCAGGCTGGTGATCGTCTGGTCCGAATGTGTCCACACCCTGCGGTACAGGTCGATGATGTCCGCGCGGGACTCGTCGGCGGTCGCCCACAGGTCGGAGTTGGGCTCGACGTCATCGGACAGCCAGGGCAGTTCCTGGGCGAACGGGCGGCCGAAGACCAGGCCGAAGTAGCCGACTTCGCAGCCTGCCACGTGCTTGACCAGGCCCAACAGGTTCGTGCCCGTGGGGGTGAGCGGGCGGCGGATGTCGTACTCGCCGAGGCCGTCGAGCTTCCACAGCAGGGCTTCGCGGGCGGTCTGGAGGTAGTGGCGCAGGTCGGCCTTGGGGTCGGTCATGTGTACAACTCTGCGAGTTATCCCCGGGTGTGGACAAGTCTGTGGACAACTCGAACACCTGTTCGATCAGCTGGGGATACCGTGCTCTGACCAGTGCCGGATCCGCTCGGCCGCCTGGTCCGCGACGGGGTGCGGCTCCGGGCGGGTGACCAGCTCGGTGAGGGCGAACATGTCCAGCACCCGGCCCAGGTAGGCCCAGTCCGCGAGGGGTGGCAGGTCGGTGGGCTGGTGCTCGGCGAAGGCGGCGCGGAAACCGGTCAGGAACTCCGCTGGGCAATCCGCGTCGAAGCGGGCCATGTTCGCCGCGTCGCCGTACGGGCAGCCCGAGTAGCTGAACTCCCAGTCCAGCAGCGCGTCCACCCGCCAGCCGCGACCGGCCCTGCTGATGAGGATGTTCTTCGGGTTGAGGTCGGAGTGCACCAGCCGGGCGTGCCCGTCGACCGCGGTCAGCGCCGGGGCGTGCGCCGTGCACAGCGCCAGCCAGGCGGACTTGGCGGCGGCGGGCAGGCGGGACTCCGGGGTGGCCGCCAACCACTCCGCCACCACCTCCGGCAGCTGCTGGGACCAGGGGCGTTCCGGACGGACGGTGAGCTGCTCGTCGGCGAAGAAGCCCGGCCGGTCGAACGCCCGCGCGCTCACCGCCGCCGCGACCCCGCCGACCTCGGCGCCGAGCGCGCGCAGGTCCGCGGGGCTGAGCGAGTCGTCGGCCAGCACCTGGCTGAGCAGGGTGCCGGTGATGTGTTCGAGCACCATGACCGGCCGGACCAGCAGCACCTCCGGCACCGGCACGAGCGGGCGGGCCGCGGCCATCACCGCCGCCTCGATCGCCGGATCGGGGCCGCCGCGACGGGCCACCACCTGGCCGTCGGTCAGCGTGAGCAGGCTGGTCTGGTGCGAGAAGCCGCCGGCCAGGGTGCGGCTGGCCAGCACCCTGCTGCCCAGTGCGGCTTCCACGGCGGCGATCTCCTCGGCGAGCACCGGCCCAGTCTCGTCCACTCAGCCCTTCGGCGGGTACCAGCCGAGGGCGATCGCGAAGTAGCCGACGGCGTTGCGGATCAGCAGGAAGCCGACGATCGCGGCGATCCACTGCACGGTCTTGCGGGTGTTGGCCGCCATCTTGTCCCGCAGGCGTTCCAGCCGCGCCCGTCGGCTCTCGCTGAGCAGGCGGAACACCGCGAGCAGGACCAGCTCGGGCAGCACCATGATCAGCACGTAGACCGCGAGCAGCGGCAGCCAGACCGCGGCGGAGAGACCGTTGGTGGTCATCAGGGCCACCGCGGCCAGGAACGGCAGCGCGGTGGAGAACTCCAGGATCGAGACCAGCAGGCCGAGGGCGAACAGCGCGGGCAGGCGGTCGGAGATCGGCAGCCGGGGCTTGCGGTCGCGGTGGCGTTCCGGGTTCTTCTTGTCCAGCCGGTGATCCACCCAGCTCCAGGCGAACAGCGCCACCCCGAGCACGCCGGTGATCGCGTAGGTGACCGGGCTCTGCAGCAGGTTGCCGAGCTGCCCGGACAACGCGCTCAGACCGAGCATGAGCAGCACGCCGAGGGTGAAGTACGTGGCGGCCACCGCGGCCAGGTAGGTCAGCACCTGGATCGTGGCCGAGCGGCCGGTCTGGCGTTTGAGCAGCAGGAACAGTGTGACGCCGAGGACTGACGGGTTGATGCTGTCCACCACGGCGAGGCCGAGCACGGACAGTGTGAGCACGAGCATTCTGTTCTCCCCCAAGGTGGATCTCTAGTGCGGTGCGGCCACCTCGAAGACGCGGTCGAGGTAGCGGAGCAGCATGCGGTCAGCCTCCCCAGGGCTGATCGCGGCCGGGTCGGCGACGATGGTCGAGGTCAGGCCGTCGGTGAAGGCGACCAGCATGGTGGCCTCGAAGTCGGCGTCCAGGTGCGCGGGAGCCTCGCCCAGCTCCTGGGCCCGGCGCAGGGTGGCCGCGCACTGCTTGCGCACCATCTGCGCCGAGGCGTCGATGACCCTGCGTAGCCGAGGACTGTGCAGGGCGCGGGTGGCGAAGGCCTGGGTCACCCTGGCCTCGGTGATCCGCTCCTCGTCCAGCGGCAGCATGGTGCGCAGCCCCCGGAACAGCCGGATCCGGATCGAGCCGACGTGCTCGGCCGCCACCAGCCGAGCCAGGGTCTGCTCGACGAGGTGGTCGAAGGCAAAGAGCAGCAACTCGTCCTTGCTGCGGAAGTACCGTTGCACCAGGCCGGTGGACGCGCCAGCCGCTTCGGCCACCCTGGCGATGCTGGCCGCCTCCAGGCCGTGGGTCGCGATCACCGACAGCAGGGCGGTGGCCACCTGGTGGCGGCGGGCCTCGTGGTCGGCGGTCGGTGGCACAGCGTTAGATTATGGTCATATTCGAACGGGGTCAACGGGCATGGCGATGGGCGGGACCCAGGCGGCGCTGGACGCGGCACTGGTGGCGGCGGATCCGTGGAGCGCGCTGAGCGAGCTGGGCGCGGCCGGGCCGCCGGATCTGATCGAGGTGGCCGAGGCCCGGTATGCCACGGCGAAACCGGCGCGGCGGCGGCAGCTGAGCTGGCTGCTGCGCTACCTGGGCGAACCGGCCGGACCCGCGCTGCTGCGGTTGCTGGCCGGGCATGCCGGCGACGACGCGCATGACCTGCTCAGGACCGCGGTCCAGCTGGGGCTGCGGGTGCCCGCCGAGCTGCTGTGGCGGCTGGAACGCGATCTTGGCCCGGCTGAGCCGGTGCTGCACGCGATGGGGCTCTCCGGGGACGCCGGGTTCGGCGACTACCTCGGGCGGCAGCTGGACACGCCGGGCAAGCAGGGACCGGCGGCGATCGCGTTGGGGCGGCTGGGCGACCGGCGCTGGACCGTGCCGATCGCGGAACGGCTGCCCGGGGTGGCCGGGCTCGCGCACACCGCGTTCGTGGTCGCGCTGGAGCTGCTGGGCGATCCGGCCGCGGTGCCGTACCTGGTGCGGCTGCTCAAGGAGGTGGAGGCGCCGGGCGACGTGCAGCACGCGCTGATCCGGCTGACCGGGCGGGATCCGCTGACCCCGCTGTGGACCGGACCGTCCCGGACGTACCAGGAGGCGTTGTGGCGCAGCTGGTCCCAGGTCGACCCGGCCACGCGGGCCGAGCCGGAGATCCGCGGGCTGACCGTGGAGTCGGCGCGCCGGGCACGGTTCGAGCTGCACGAGGGCCGGGGGCGGATCCGGGTCGACTACGACCCGCCGTCACCGGGATCGACCTGGCCGCGCTGGGACAAGTCCTTGCTGGTGGACGGGAGTCCGCTGTACCGGGTCAGCACGGACTGCGGGACCTGCGAGACCACCATGCGGCTGCTCGGCTGGCCGGAGCGGGTGGCCGCCGCGACCGCGGACCGGCTGCGCATCGCACTGTCCACAGTGGACTCACTGGCGGATGGCGTGCTGGCCGCGCTCACGCCGCTGGCACAGGAGCTGCCGACCGGGCACTACCGCGGCTACCTCGTCGATCTGCCGGTGGAGCGGGTGCGCGAGCCCGCGCGGTCGTGGTGGGTGCGGCGCTGGGCGTTCCGGGAGGGCGCCGAGATGGGCGAGGAGGACTGGCCGGGGGTGGAGCACTTCCAGCTGCCGGAACCTGTCCCGGGGCCGATGCCGACCTTCGGCGCGCTGCTGCCCGGGCAGCCGTTGGCGGCGCTGGACCCGGACACCGTTGCCCGGTACCGGAAAGCCGTCGAGGCTGGTGCGCGGCCCGCCGCGGTGGTGCTCGGCTGGGTCGAGGACGTCTATGTGGAGGCCGAGCACGAGGAGCGGTTCCTGGTCGGCGTGGCCCTGGACGGGCACCACAAGCTGGCCGCCTACGCCGAGGCCGGCGTGCCCGCGCGGGTGGTGTTGCTGGCCCGCGGCGAGGACAACCCGCGCACCTGGCGGGACGGGTTCGAGGCGGTGCTCGGTCAGTTCTCCGGCTGAGGTTCGTCCAGTGCGGCCAGCAGTCGCAGCATGGTGCGCTCCTGCGTGCTCGCCGGGTCCGGGTCCACGCACCCGGCGAGCCGTCCGAGCACCTCGCCGGGGTCCACGTCCGTGCCGATCAGCACCAGCTGGTTGAGCCGGGACTCCCCGCGCGGCCAGGGCGAACGGGTCACCCGCAGGTGACTGCCGACGGTGTGCAGGGTGAACCGCTGGTCGTGGCCGGGTAGGCCGAAGTGGACGAAGCCCTTGATCCGGTAGACGCCGGTGGGGCGGTCCTGGAGGAAGTCCATCAGCCGCCCCGGGTGCAGGGGCGCGGGCTCGGTGAAGGTGACGCTGTCGTAGCCGGTGTGCAGGTGTTCGTGGTGGTCGTCGTGCTCGCGGAGCAGCTCGTCCAGGGTCAGCTGGCGGGGCTGGGACAGGTCCTCGGCGCGCGGCTCGTGGTCGAAGAGCAGGCCGGTGTCCACCCTGCCGTGCTCGGCGGCCACCACCGGCGTGCCGGGCGCCAGCTGCTCCAGCTCGTTGAGCAGCAGCAACCGCTCGGTGTCGTCGATCCGGTCGGTCTTGTTGAGCACCACCAGATCCGCCAGCCGCAGGTGCTTGTCCAGCTCGGGGTGCCGTTGCCGGGTGGCCTCGAACTCCACCGCGTCCACCACCTCGACCAGCCCGCCGTAGCTGAGCCGGGGGTTCTCGCTGGTGGCCACCATGCGCACCAGGGTCTGCGGTTCGGCCAGTCCGCTGGCCTCGATCACGATCACGTCGATCCGGGCCTGCGGCCGGGCCAGCCGGTCCAGCAACTCGTCCAGCTCGGAGGTGTCGGCCACGCAGCACAGGCAGCCGTTGGACAGCGAGACCATCGAGTCGGCCTGCCCGGCGACCAGCATCGCGTCGATGTTGACCTGGCCGAAGTCGTTGACCACCACCCCGATCCGGGCGCCCCTGCTGTTGTGCAGCAGGTGGTTGAGCAGGGTCGTCTTGCCGGAACCGAGGAATCCGGCGACCACGATGACCGGGATCAGCTGCTTGCGCACAACGCTTCCTTGTCGGCGGGGACCGGGGTGAACGTGCCGAGTGTGGCACGGTCGCCGGCGAGCGCCGCGGCGGCGAGCAGCACCGCGCCCGCGGTCCAGGTGGTGCGCTCGTCGGGCCACAGCACGCGGTTGGCGAACTGGTAGCCGGTCCAGTAGCCGCCGTCCGGGCAGCGCAGCCGGTCCAGGTCCCGCAGCAGCGCCCGGGCCAGCGCGGACTCGCCCCGCACGGCGAGGGTCAGGGCCAGCTCCGCGGTTTCCCCGCCGGTCGTCCAGGGCTGGTCGTGCACGCAGCGGACGCCGAGGCCGGGCACCACGAACCGGTGCCAGTCGGTGATCAGCCAGGCCCGCGCCGACGCGCCGGTGACCGCGCCGCCGAGCACCGGGTAGTACCAGTCCATCGAATGCGGTTTGGGCAGGAAGAGCGTGGCGTCCAGCAGCGCCTCGCGCAGCCGGTCGGCGGCGGCCCGGAGGTCCGCGGTGGGTTCGCCGAGTCGTTGGCCGAGCAGCGCCGCGGAGTGCAGCGCGTGGTGGATGCTCGCGCACCCGGCGCGCAGCGCGAGGTCGCAGGCGCTGCCGTCCGGCCTGCGGTGCCAGCCGATCGCGCCGTCCGGGCGTTGCAGGTCCAGCACAAAACTCATCGCTGCCCGCACCACCGGCCACAGCTCCTTGGCCAGGGCGAGGTTTCCGGTGTGCCGCAGGTGGTGCCGCAGGCCGACGGCTAGGTAGGCGGTGAAGTTGCTGTCGCCGTGCGGATCGGTGACCAGGCCGTCCTGGTAGGCGGTGGCGAAGGAGCCGTCCGGGCGCTGGCGTTCGGCCAGCCAGCGCAACGCGGCTGCCGCTTCAGCGTGGTGGCCAGCTGAGTCCAGGCCCATCGCGGCTTCGACGTGGTTCCACGGGTCGAGCTTGCCGCCGTCGTCCCAGGGGATCGCGCCGTCCGCGCGCTGGATGGCCAGGATCCAGCGCGCGGTGGCGCTGACCTCCGCCGGGGTCATGCCGGTTTGACCGCGTAGAGCACCAGGCTCTTGCCGAGCACCGGGTTCAGCAGGCGGTCCGCGGTGCGCGAGGCCCAGTTGCCGTGTTCGATGTCCCAGCACAGGAACTCGTGGTAGCGGCGGACCAACCGGGTCTCGTTGCTCGGCCCGACCGCGCACTTGAGCCACCAGTACGGCGTGTGCAGCGCGTGCGCGTGGTGGCCGCCCAGCGGGATCAAACCGTGCCGCCGCAACAGCTTCCGCAGCGCCCGCCGCCGGTAGACGCGCACGTGCCCGCCCTCGACCTCGTGGTACTCCCTGGACAGCGCCCAGCAGATCCGCTCCGGCAGCCAGCGCGGCACGGTCACCGCGAGCAGCCCACCCGGTGCGAGCACCCTGGTCAGCTCGGCCAGCACCGCCTCGTCCTCGGGCAGGTGCTCCAGCACCTCGGCGGCCATCACCCTGGTGAAGGCGTGGTCGGGGAAGGGCAGCGCCGCCCCGTCGCCCTGGATGGCGTGCGCGGTGGCGCCCGGCGGCGGCTCGCCGACGCAGGCCATCGCGCCGAACATGTCCCTGACCTCCTTGAGCACCGCGCCGTCGAGATCCAGCGCCAGCACCCGGCCGCCGCGCCGGTAGGCCGCGTAGGCGTGCCGTCCCTGCCCGCAGCCGAAGTCGAGCACCCGGTCCCCGGCCGCGATCGGGAACCGGTCGAAGTCAATGGTCAGCAAGTTCGCTCCGGTGGCAGGAATCAGCGAGAACGCGGTGGTACTGCTCGACGGTGGCCAGTGCGGTGCGCCGCCAGGACAGTCCGGCGGCCCGGCGCAGACCGCCCTTGCCCAGTCGCGCCCGCAGCGCGGTGCCGGTGAGCACCCTGGTCAGCGCGGCGGCCAGCGCGACCGGATCGGCTGGTGGCACCAGCAACGCGGCCTGTTCGTCCCGGCCGACGACCTCCGGCAGCGCGCCAGCCCAGGTGGTCACCAGCGCCGTGCCGCAGGCCATCGCCTCGGCCGCGGGCAGCGAGAAGCCCTCGAACAGCGAGGGCACGCAGACCACTTCGGCCGACCGCAGCAGTTCGGCAAGGTCCACAGTGGACAGATCGGGGGTGAACCGCACGGCACCGGCCAGCTCCGGCCGCGCCAGCAGTTCCGCGGCCGGGCTGTCCGGCTTGGGCCGCCCGATGACCACCAGTTCGGCAGGCGCCGCCGCGCGCACCAGCGCCAGCGCCGCGAGCAGCGTGCGCAGGCCCTTGATCGGCACGTCCGCGCTGGCCGTGGTCACGATCCGGCCCGGCACCTTCGCGGTGGACCCGGTGGTGAACACCGAGTGGTCCACGCCCAGCGGTACCACCGAGACCCGGTCCGCGGGCACCCGCATCCGGCGTACGATCGCGGCCCGGGAAGCCGCGGACACGGTCAGCACCGCGGCGGCCCGGCGCGCCACCCGGCCCTGCATGTCGGTGAAGCGGTGCCAGCGCAGCGCGCCGCGGCGGTGCGCGCCGGTGGTGGTGGCCAGCTTGAAGTCGCGGTCGATGGCCACCGGGTGGTGCACGGTCGCCACCAGCGGCAGACCGAGCCAGTGCAGGCCGAGCAGGCCGTAGCCCAGGCCCTGGTTGTCGTGCACCAGGTCGAACTCCGCCCGGCGAGCCCACAGCTCCGGCAGCACACGCAGCGAGAAGGACAGCGGCTCCGGGTAGTTGCCGCGGAACCGGAAGTCCAGGTACTCCACCCAGTCCGCCGCACTGCGCACCTGCCGCAGCGGCGGCAGCCGGAACGGGAACGGCTCGCCGAATATGTCCAAAGTGGACAGACGGGTGAGCGGGATGCCCGGATCCAGCTCGGGATGGGGCGGTCCGGCGAAGACTTCCACCGAGTGGCCGAGCGCGCGCAGCTCCCGGCTGAGGTGCCGCACGTACACGCCCTGGCCGCCGGAGTGCGGGGCGCCGCGATAGGTCAGCAGCGCGATCCGCAGCGGTCGCGTCATGCCGCCACCGCGCTACCTGTCGGCCGGCTCCTCATACTCGGCCAGCTTCGCGTCGAGCTGGCGCAGGTCGCCGTGCCAGGGGCCGAGCACCCGCTCCATGGCGGGCCGGAGTTCGCGCAGCAGTGAGATCGCCTGCGCCCGTTGGGTTTCCGGCAGGAAGACCGCCTGGTGGTAACGCGCGGTGAGCGTTTCCGGGTGGTCGGCCCCGACCGAGGACGCCAGGTCGTCGACCAGAACCGCGAAGGAAAAACGGACGGGGGGGGTATGCCGGGTACGACTCCCAGAAGGCGATGTTGTGCCGGGTACGGAGAGTGTCCAGGTGGGCCGGGCCGAGCGCCCGTTCGCGCAGCGGCAGCAGTTCGTGGAACAGCGCCAGACCGCGTTCCTCCTGCCCGCACTTCGTCACGCTGAGCGCCACGTGCTGGCGGGCCATCAACGTCTGCGGGTGTTCCGGTCCGAGCAGCCGCGCGCAGTCGGCGACGAGCGCGTCGAAGAGGTCTCGCGCCAGCGGCCAGTTCCCGCTCATGCCAAGCCAGAACGCCTGGTTCTCCCGCAGGTTCAGCACCTCGGGATGGTCTTCGCCGAGCAGCGGCCGAGCCCGGTCGAGCAGCTGCGCAAAGGTGTCCAGCGCGGTTGCCGGGTCACCGGCCTTGGCGGTCCAGGTTCCGACCCTGGCCTGCGCGCGCAGGGTGAGTGGGTGCTCCGCGCCGAACTGCTCGGCGGTCAGCCGGGCCAGCGCGCTCCAGCGTTCCCGCTGCTCCACCGGGATCTGCGCCTCGCGCTCGTCCAGGCTGTCCAGCGCCGCGGCGAACCGGCCGGCCCGCCAGCGGTGCCGGGCTTCAGCTGCCGCCGCGTAGTCCGCGACCGGGCCGGAGCTGCCCGGCGGGGCCAGCTCGGTGATGGCGTCGGCGAGGCGGGCGTGCCACTCGGCCGGGTGGACGCCGAGCACCGTGCCGTCGGCCAGGTGCTCGGCCAGCTCCGGTTCGGCCAGGCCGGCCCGCTCGGCCGCGGTGCCGGGCTGGCCGCGCACGATCAGCGAGCCGAGCCTGGGCAGCACCGCGTGCGTCTCCGTCTCGGTGAGCCCACATGCCGTGGCCAGCAACGGAAACGGCAGCACCGGCCCGGCTCCCGCGGCGGTCAGCGCGGCGAGCACCTGCCTGGTGTGCGGGCGCAGCGGGTCCGACTCGTCGTGCAGCCTGGCCCGCCGGAGCCGCTCCGCGTAGGCCTCGGCCAGCCCGCGCGGGACCTGACCGCCGTCGGCGGAACCGCGGCGCTGCACAAATCCCTCGGCGAACAGGTGCGCGGCCGCCCAGTTCCCGTCCGCCTGCGCCACGACCTGTTGGACCTGGTGCTCCTCCAGCTCACGCAGCCGCGCGAACTCGGTCAGCTCCGCCACGGTGGCCTTCGGCACCGCGACCACCTCGGCCCCGGCCAACCCGTCCGGCGCGGCGCGGGTGGCGACCAGCAACCGCACCCGCACCGCCGGATCGGTGGCCAGCGCGATCAGCCCGGCCCACAGCCGATCCCGCTGGCCGGACAGCGCGTCCACGCCGTCGACCGCGATCCGCACCTCGGCCGGGTCCGGCAGCAGCCGCAACGGGCCGAGCAGGTTCAGCTCGAACGGGTCTGCCCCCGGCGACACCAGGTCCCCGCGCCCGCAGTAGGCCGCGAACGCCTCGGCGAACCCCTCCACCTGCGCGGTCAGCTGCCTGCGCAGCTCCGCGGCCACCTGGGACAGCAGTTCGCCGCCGCGCAGCAGGATCGCCGCGTGCACCGGCGTGCCCCGGTCCAGCAGGTCGGCCACCACCACCGACTTGCCGCTGCCCCTCGGCCCGAGCAGCAGCACGCACCGGGCCTGCCCGGTCAGCGCGCGCCCGGCCTCGGCGAACACCGGCCGGTGCACCCGGTTGGCCAGCAGCCGTTCCACCTCGCCGAGCGTGGCGGTGCCGGCCAGCGGCGAGCGCAGCCAGCGGCTGCCCGGGTTGTGCAGCAGCCACAGCGCCGGGTCGCCGTCCTCGCCGAGCTTGCTGGTGCCGTCGAAGGAGAACTGTTGCGGCACTTGCAGACGGCAGGTGTCCTTGGCCAGCTCGCGCACATCCGCCACCCGCAGCCGCTCGCCGTAGCCGGCGTGCCCGATCGCGGCCTGGGTGACCACGGCGCGGGCCAGGCAGGCGCCGAAGGCCGGGTCGTCGTCGGAGGCGGTCAGCACCTCCACCCGGCGCCGTGCCCGGCTGATCTGGTCCAGGAAGTGCCGGCTCGCGGCGCGGATCGCCCGGCCGGAGTGGCAGGCGTCCACCACCAGGACCAGCGCGTCCAGGCCGGAGTAGCGGCGCAGCAGCTCCTTGAACCGCTGGCCGAGCAGCAGCGAGTCCCGCGAGTCGGGCAGGTCGGTGCTGTCGGTGGCCATCAGGTAGTAGTCGTCCTCGGTCAGCACGCCGTGGCCGACGAAGAACACCAGCAACACCGCGCGGTCCCGGTGCGCGCGCTCGAAGGCCAGCCGCAGCGCCTCGTCCAGCTCGGCCGCGGTCGGGTCCAGCAGCAGCGGCCGGCCGGTCAGCGCCGGGGTCCAGCCGCCGGTCGCCGGATCGGTGAGCACCCTGGCGACCGCCTCGGCGTGCCTGCCCAGCACGGGCACCCGCCGCCCCGAGGCATGCCACTCCGAGCTGATCACCAGCGCCAGTCGCTCCACCCCTGAAAGATCTCCCACCGCCCCGGCCGCGGGCAAGCCGCCGGGCTACGGTGCACCCACGGGTGTCGAGAGATCGGGGGAACCGGTGGCCGAGGTCGTCCTGGTGCACGGGATCGGGCAGGAACGGCATGATCCGGCCGACCTGGGCGCGAGCATGACCGCCGATCTCGCGGTCGGCCTGCGCGCGGCCGGGTTCACCACCGAAGCCGACGCGCTGCCCGGCCGGACCACCCTGGCCTACTTCGCGGACCTGTTCGGCCGCCCTGACCAGCAGGGTGCGGCCATGCCCGCCCAGGAGGACCTGGTCGCCGGACTGCTCGCGGACATCCTGCGCAACGCCGCCACCCGCGGCCCGCGGCAGGAGGACCGCCAGGAAGCCGCCCGCGCCCTCGCGGTGGCCACCGGCGAGCACCCCGACGCCCAGGGTCCGCGTGCCGCCGTGCGCCCGCTGCTGCGCGCCGTCGCCCGGATGAGCACCTTCGGCCGACTCGGTTTCGCGCTGGCCGAGAAGTACCGCTGGCAGGAGCTCAGCCAGGTCGCCCAGTACTTCACCGAACCGGACACCAGGAACCAGATCGTCGAACGCCTGACCGCCCAGCTCGGCCCGGAGACCAAGGTCGTGGTCGCGCACTCCCTGGGCACCGTGGTCGCCTACGAGGCCCTGCACCGCCTGGCACATCCCCTTCCGCTGCTGGTCACCCTGGGTTCCCCGCTCGGGCTGCGCACGGTGATCTACGAGCGCTTGGCGCCCCAGCCACCGCACGTCCCGCCGCTGCTGCGCCGCTGGGTGAACATCCTGGACCGGGACGACCTGATCGCCGCCGAAGCCGAGCTGGGCGGGCTGTTCCCCGGGGCGGCCGGGGTGGTCGAGCCGCACCGGCTGGTGGACAACGGGCGCGAGCCGCATGCCGCGCGGGCGTACCTGGGGCAGGCGGAGACGGGTCGCCTGGTCGGGGAGGTCCTGCGCGAGAAGTGACTGGGCGCCTACCCGCCGTGTGTAGGGTCGGGTGGCGTGGCGGAACAGCAGGGGGATCCACCGAGCGAACTGCCGGCGAACGCGGCCTGGTTCGTCAACCGGGAGCGCCATCGGCAGACCATGAGCACGCTGTACGAACAGGAGCTGGCGGCCGGGCGGCCGACCTTCCTCGCGGTGTGCGGACCGGATGGCGCCGGCCGGTTCAGCGCGATCGTGAAGTGGTTCCGGGACACCCCTGGCCGGTTCCCGGACGGGCAGATCCACGTGCGGCTGGGTGGGCCGCAGCGGGACGAGATCGCGGCGGTCGGTGCGAAACTGGGTGAAGTGCTGTCCGCGCTCGGACTGCCCAGCAAAGACCAGCCGGCCACCGCGGAGGAGCGGCGCAAGGCGCTGCTGAACCTGTCCGCGGGCAAGAGGTTGCTGCTGGTGCTGGAGAACGTCACCTCGACCGGGCAGGTCGACTGGTTCCCGCTGGCCACACCGGGCGCGACGGTCGCGGTGACCACCACCCGGCTGCTCGCGCCGGGACTCATCGGCCGCGGCTACCGGCCGGTCGAGATCGACGGGCTGGCGATGCCGCACCGGCTGGACCTGTTCCGGCAGCTCCTCGGCCCGAAGGCGGCCGCGCTCGCCCCTGAGCAGCTGGCCACGGTGGCGCGCTCGGTCGGCGGGCTGCCCTTGCCACTGCGGGTGGTGGGTGCCCAGCTGGCCGCATCTCGCCGGGTGGCGAAGGTGCTGGCGCGGATCGAGGAACAAGGGCTCGCCGCGGTCGCCGCTGAGGGCCGGGATGAGGTGCAAGCCTCCTTCGACCTCACGTATTCGGGCTTGGGCGAGCTCCAGGTGGCCTACCGGCGACTCGGTCTGCACCCTGGCCTTGAGCTGGATCTCGCGGCGGCCACCGCGCTGCTCGGCGAAGACGCCGAGGAGCTGCTGGCCGAGCTGGTCGACCTGGCGCTGCTGACCGAGCAGGACGGGCGGTACCGGCTGGACGAGCTGGTCTGGCGGGACGCGGCCGCCCGCGCGCTGGCCGAGGAGGGCTTCCGCGAGCTGGGGCAGGTGCTCGGGTGGATCATCGAGCACTACCTGCACGGCGCGGTGACCAGGGACAAGGTGCTGTCCGACCGGCCGAGGTCCGGACCGCTGTTCACCGAGCTGGCTCCCGCGCGGGTCAGCAGGGCCGAGGCGCTGGCCTGGCTGTCCGGGCATCGGGACGCGTTGCGCGGCACGGTGCGACTGGCCGAGCAGCACGGGTTCGACGCGGCGGCCTGGCAGCTGTGCGAAGCCCTGTGGGGCCTCTACCACCTGCACGGGCACTACGACGACTGGATCGAGACGCACCAGCTCGGGCTGGCCGCGGCCCGGCGGCTGGGCGTGGACGCGGCGATCATGCGGATGGCCGGGCAGCTCGGGTCGGCGCACTTCGCGGTGGGTGAGCTCGCGGCGGCGGACGAGTGCTTCGCCGAGCAGCACGAGGCCGCGGCGCGCTACGGGGACGGGTCGGGGCAGCAGAGCGCGCTGGAGTGGCGGGGCAAGATCGCCGCGAAGCGCGGGGACGCCGAGGAAGCAGCCGCGTGGTTCGAGAAGTCTTGGCGGGCAACGGAAACCCTGGTGCCGGAACCGGCCCGGCCGCGCACCTACGCCATCCTGAGGTTGCAGCGGGCTAGGTTGCTGCGTTCGACCGGACGGCCGGCGGAGGCGGTGGAGCTGCTGCTGGCGGCGGCGGCGCACTTCGCGGGGACGGCGGAGACCGACAACCAGGCCAAGGTGGCCATGGAGCTGGGGCTGGCCCGGCGAGCGCTTGGCGAACCGGCCACGGCGGAGCTGCGGCGGGCGACGGAGCTGTTCCGGGCGGACGGTTCGCTGCGCAGCCTGCTCGCCGTGCTGCGCGAGCTGGAACCGGACAGCCAGGAGATCGTCCAGCTGGAGATCAGCCTGGGGCTGCGGCCAGCGGGGTGAGCCGGAACCGGTGCTCGATCGCGCCGGTGACCACGCGCAGCTCGCGGGGCGGGTCGGGCAGCAGCAGAACGGCCGAGGCGGCCAGCGCCGGATCACTGTCCATTGTGGACTCAACGCGGTAGCGGCGGCCGTCGCGCAGGCGCAGCTCGTCGCCGAGCAGGAAGATCCGGCAGCTGGGCAGGGCCGCGAAGGACAGCTCGTTCCGTTGGCAGAGCAGGACTTCCGCGGTCTGCCGCAGGCTGCGGTCCGGGTGGTGCAGGTGCGCGACCAGGTGTGGGTCGGCGAGTTCGGGGGCGTTCAGCGGGCGGCCGCGCAGGACGTCGGCGGCGTGCCGGGTCAGGTGCACCGCGTCGCCGTCGAGGTGGCCGGTGACCCGCAGGGCGGCGGCGCGCGTGAGCAGCGGCAGGCGGTCCGGGGCGAGCAGCGGGACCAGGGGCGGCGTGGCGGGTTCGGGCAGGCCGAGCAGGTGGTAGGCCAGGGCGCGGTGGCGGGCGGCGGCCTGGTCGGGATGGCTGGACACCAGGTCGGCGACCGCGCGGTGCTGCCCGGGGCGGAACTCCTCGAGCACCCGGTCCAGCTGCGGGCGCAGCGGGCGGGTGGGATCGAGCCGGGGTGCGGTGCGGCCCAACAGGTCCACGCAGGTGCCGGGCACCACCTCCGGTTCCGGGAAGGCGGCCAGCAGCACCGGGCGGTCCAGGGCCGCGCCGTAGGCGGTGACCGCGCCGTGGTCACCGACCACCGCGTCCGCCGCGATCAGCGCCGCGCCCCAGCCCTCCAGCGGCGGGATCAGCAGCAGTCCCGCGCGCACGCAGTCGGCCAGCCAGCGGCGCAGCTCGAACGGGCCGGAACCGTGCCACACATGGGGATGCACGATCCCGGCCACCCGGTACTCGTCCACCGGCAGCTCCGCCATCAGCTGGCCGTAGAGCTGCGGCCAGGCGCCGAAGACCGAGCCCCGGTTCCAGGTGGAGGAGATGACGATCAGGCGCTGGCCGGGCAGGAGGCCGAGCTGGTCGCGGTAGCGCCGGCGGAGCAGGGTGCTGGCGCGCAGGCGGTCCAGGCTGGGGTCACCGGCGACGGTGGCCACGTCGAGGGCCTGCGGCACGTCCCTGGCCAGGCGGTCGAGCTGTTCGGAATGGGAGAGGACCAGCGAACTGGCGATGACCTCGCCGTCGCGCAGCACGTACTCCGGCGAAAGGCCGTAGGCCGATTTCCGATTTCCGATTTCCGATTTCCGATTTCCGATTTCCGGGCGAATTCTTAGTATATCCGACGCCATGCGAAACGATCATCACCGGCGCGCTGAGCTCGTGCAGGTCACCCCGGTGGTTCGCGGTGATCGCCAGGTCGAACTTGGCGGCCAGCGCCGCCTGCCAGGACAGCGGCTGGATGCCCAGCGCGGCAAAGCACTCCGCCACCCCCTCCGGCGCGGTGGAGTCCTCGGGGCAGGTGAAGTGCAGCGCTACCCGCAGATCGGCGTCGAACAACGGCACCAGGTCGAGCAGCCGGTTGGCTGAGGCCACTGTGTGCACGACGAACAGCACGCTGCGGCTGTCCTGGCGCGTCGACATGTCCAGACCTTACGAAAGTCTGGGGGCGGCCCTCCCTTCGGCGGAGCCCTGCCCGCGTTGATCTAGTTTAACTTTGAATTATGCGGCGCGATGACGCACCACCACCACAGGCAAGTTCCCGACGACGATTCATCCGCTCCGGCGCGCTCGGGGTGACCGCGGCGGCGCTCGCGGCGGGCGGGGTGACCGCCAGTGGCGGGCAGGCCGTGGCGGCCCTCGGTCAGCCGGTCCGGCCACCCGCGGACGGCTCACCGGCGCCGGTGACCCCGGCCTGCTCCGGCCGGGAGACCCCGGCGGCGATGGAGGGTCCGCTGTTCCGGCCCGAGTCGCCAGAGCGCACCGACCTCCGCACCCCGGCCATCACCGGGGTTTTCCTTTCCCTGCGCGGGATCGTCTACGACACCGCGTGCCGGCCGATTCCGCGCGCGCTGCTGGAGTTCTGGCAGTGCGACCAGCACGGCGACTACGACGTCAGCGGGTTCTCCCTGCGCGGCCACCAGTACACCGGGGCCGACGGCGGCTACCGGCTGGAGACGATCATCCCCAGGGACTACTACGGCCGTTGGGGCCGCCGGGCCCCGCACATCCACACCCACGTCCAGGCGCCCGGCGGGCCGCTGCTGGTCACCCAGCTGTACTTCCCGGACAACACGGTCGCCTACGGGCGGGACTTCGCCGCGCTCAACGCCCAGGACGCGCTGATCAACCGGGCCTGCACGATCCTGTTGAACGCCAACAGTTCCGGTGCCTACGGCGGCCGGTTCGACTTCGTGGTCAAACGGACCGTGTCGTGAGCAGGCGCTGGCTGGCCCCGGCGCTGGCGGTGCTGGGCGCGCTGCTCGCGCCGGCCGCCGGCGCGGACCCGCTGAACTGGCAGGCGGTGCCGGTCCCGGTGACCAAGGGCGACCTGACCGCGGTGGCCGCGCTCAGCGACACCCAGGCCTACGCGGTCGGCTACCGGCTGCGCAGCGACACCGCGGCGGACATGCTCGCGCTGCGCTGGGACGGCCGGACCTGGACCCAGCACTCGACCCTGCCCGCGGAGAGCTTCCCGCAGGCACTGGCGGTGCGCTCGGCCACCGACATGTGGGCCGCGGGCGCGGGCACCGCGCAGTGGAACGGATCCAGCTGGGTCCGCCGTGCGCTGGCCAGCGACCCGGGCGGCACGGTGACCCCGGAAGCCCTTGCCCTGGCGGAGCACAACGCGGTCTGGGTGGCGGGCAAGGCGGTGCCGGGTGCGATCAAGAACGGCACCCCGGCGGTCCAGCGCTGGGACGGCACGGCCTGGCGGCGGCAGACCCTGCCCGCCCTGGGCAAGGGAGAGCTGAACGGCATCGTCTCCCTCGGCGCGGGCCAGGCCCTCGCGGTGGGCGCGCAGTTCGGCACCGCGGGCCAGCCGCAGCGCCCCCTGGTGCTGCGCCTGAGCAACGGCCAGTGGCGCACCGAACCCGTGCCCCAACCGGCCGGGCACAGCTGGCTGAGCGCGGTGACCAGCGTCAGCCCCACCGAGGCCTGGGCGGTCGGCGCCACCTCGGTCAACGGCGTGGAACAACCCCTCGCCCTGCGCTGGAACGGCTCGGCCTGGGCCGCCACCCAGGTCCCGCCGGTGCCGGACGGCCGTCTGCGCGCCGTCGGCCGCACCGCCGCGGGTGAGCTGCTGGCCGCCGGTGGCAAGGGCGCGGTCGCGGTGCTGCTCCGCTGGGACCCGGCCGCGAACGCCTGGCAGCGCCTGGCCGATCCGGGCATCGTGGCCAGGACGTTCAGCACGGTGCCGGGGTCCAACGCGGTGTGGGCGGTCGGCATCAGCCGTCAGGGTGACCTGGTGCCGCAGACCAGGCACACCGTCCGCTGAACTCGCTCGTCCCGCATCGCCCGGCCAGTAGCCTGACCCACGTCGACGACGGGGGAGCTGGCGATGCGGGACGAGCAGGCGGACAACCACAACCAGGTCGACCGGGTGATGGGGGACCTGGTCCAGGTCGGGGTGGTGCACGGCGGGGTGCACCTGCACCACAGCGGGGCGGTGTCCCCGGCGCGGCGGCCCAGCCTGCCGAGCGGGCCGCGCGCCTTCGTCAACCAGGTCGGCCCGCTGGCCGCGCTGGACCGGCTGCTGCTGGACCGGCCCGAGGAGCACGAGCCGGTCGTGGCCACCATCTCGGCTGGCCGGGGCTTCGGCAAGACCGCGCTGTGCCTGCACTGGGGGAACCAGCACGAGAAGGAGTTCCCGGACGGCCGGATCCACGTCGGCTTCGGCGCCTGGACCGACCGCCCGCGCGGCACCGCGGAGGTGCTGGCCGAGGTGCTGGAGCAGCTGGGCTGCGCCAGGGCCGGTCAGCCGACCGAGCTGGGCGCGCTGTCCAGCCTGTTCCGCGAGCTGACCAGGGGCAAGGCGTTCCTGCTGGTGCTCGACGACGTGGTGGCGCCCGGCCAGGTCACCGCGCTGCTGCCCAGCCGCGGCCGGTCGGTGGTGCTGGCCACCGGCTCGGACAACCTCCGCGCACTGGCCGCGCAGGGCGCGCACTCGATCGAGCTGGCGCCGCTGGAAGACGACATGGCCGAGCTGTTCCTCTCCCTCGCCGAACCGCTGGTGCCGCTGATGGCGGAGCAGGCCGAGGCGGTGCGGGCCGTGCTCGACCGCTGCCACGGGGTGCCGGTGCTGCTGGACGCGGTGCGCGCGATGCTGCTGGTGACGCCCGGCCTGGACTTCCGGGAACTGCTCGCCGAGCTGGACGCGGCCGGGCACGGCGTGACCTCGATGCGCACCTCCGGCGGCGAACCGGTGGACCTGATCTTCGACGTGGTGGCCGGCAAGCTCGGCCCGGAAGCCGCGGCCTGCCACCGGGTTTACGGTCTGCACCCCGGGTTCGCCGCGCTGTCCGCCGGTGTGCTGGCCGCGGCCACTGGGTTGACCGAGACTCAGGTGCGCAAGGGGATGCGTGAGCTCCTGGGGCTGCGCCTGGTGGAGCCGCCGACGGCGGACCGGTACGCGATGCACCCGTGGATCAGGTCGCACGCCGCCGGGCTGGTCCGGCGGTTCCCGGCCGAAGACGATGACCAGGTCCTGACCAGGACGGTGCACAGCTACCTGACCGTCGCCGCGTCCGTTGACCAGGCGCTGTGCCCCAACCGCCCGTGGCGCGCGCGGATGTTCCCGGAACTGTCCACAGTGGACAGTGTTGGCCGGGAGAACGCGGAGAAGTGGCTGCTGGTCGAGGTGGAGAACCTGCGGGCGGTGGTGGAGCTGGCCGAGGCGGCCGGTGAGCACGAGCAGGTGGTCCGGTTCGGCGTCCTGCTGTGGTCGCTGTTCCTGGCGCTGAAGCGGCATCCGGAGGCGCTGGCGGTGTTCCAGGCGGCCGCCCGGTCCGCGCAGGCGCTGCGGTCGCCGCTGGTGGAGAGCGTGCTGCGGACGCAGATCGGGTTCGTGCACCGGCACTGCGAGGAGTTCGACGACGGCCAGCGGGCTTTCGACGACGCGATCGCGCTGGCCAGGACGGCCGGGGACCTGGAGGCGAGGCTGAGCGCGAGCGAGGGCCTTGGCCTGATGCTGCTGGACCAGGGCAGGGTCCCGGAAGCACTGGAGTTGTTGCGGGAGAACCTGGCCGGCGCACGGTTGATCGACGACTCGCGCCGGATCGCGCTGGCCGAGTTGCACGCCGCCAAGGCGGAACAGCCGGGTGTCGCGCAGGTGCTGCTCACGGCCGCTGAAGCGACGTTCCGCGAGCTGGGCGAGGAGGACAACGCGGCGAAAGTCCAGCTGTGGCAGGGAAAGAAGCTCATCGAGGCGCGGCAGCTCGGTGACGCGGGCACTCCGCTGACCGCGGCGCTGGACACCATGACCAGGCTGGGCCGGGACTTCGACCGCGGCGAGGTGCACGAGGCGCTGGCCGAGCTGGCCACCGCGCGGGGCGAGCACGACTCGGCCCAGCGGCACTACCGGGCCGCCGCCGACATCTACGCCGAGCTGGGCCTGGTGCGGCAGGTGCAACGGGCGGTGGCCTACTTCCGGGTGGCCTGAACGGTCCGCCCGCCGACCTCGATGGTCAGCTCCGGCGGCAGGTCACCGGCCACCCGCAGCACCGAGGCGGCCAGCCTGCCGGTCAGCCCGTCGGCCAGGTACCGGAACAAGCGGCCGTCCCTGGTGCCCGCGAGCCAGCTGCTCGCATCCAGCGGACCCGCCGCGACCTGGCAGGACGGCAACGCGGCCAGGGTCGCGGCCACCCAGTCCGCGGTGATCGGGGTGTGCGTGTGCAGCACCACCTCGGCCAGGTCCAGCCAGGCGCGGTAGGGCTCGGTGGTGTCCGCGGCCAGGTGCGCGCCGGGCGGCATGGCGGTCTGCTGGCGCAGCAGCTCGGCCGGGTGCCGGGTGACGGTGGCCTTGGGCAGGTCGAGCTGCACCTGGACCAGTTGGGCGGCAACGGGTTCCGGGGCGGCCGGGGGCAGTGGCGGGGCGGCCAGGCGGGACGGGGTGCCGGGTTCGGGCAGACCGAGCAACTCGTAGAAAGCCTTGCGCAGCAACGGGGCTGACTCGCCGGGCACCGAGGTGGCGAGGCTGGTGACCTCGGCCGCGGCGGCCGGGTCGTGGGTGGCGATGGCCTGGTCGACGGCGGTGCGGAGGTCGGCGGCCAGTCGTGGTGCGGTGGCCAGGAACCGGCCGACGGCGGAACCGGGATCGACCGCGTGTGCCGGTGCGGTGGCCAGCAGCACCGGGCGGCCCAGGGCGGCGGCGTAGAAGCTGAGGCTGGAGTGGTCGCCGATGACCAGGTCGGCGGCGATGGTGGCGGCGCGCCAGCCCTCCTCCGGCGGCAGCACGACCGCGCCCGCGCGGGTGCACTCGGCCAGCCACCGGTGCAGCTGCCAGCGGGAATGCGCGTCCCAGACCGCGGGGTGCAGGGCGACCACGATCCGGTACTCGTCCAGCGGGAGGGCTTCCAGCAGACGGCGGATGAGCTGCGGATCGTTGCCGTACAAGGAGTCCTGGCCCCAGGTGGAACAGACCAGGACGATCCGCTGGGTGTCCGTGGAGCCCAGGGTGGCGCGGTAGCTGGGGCGCAGCGGCAGCCCGGCGAGCAGGCGGTCGAAACAGGGGTCACCGGCGACCAGGGCGCGTTCGGCGGCCTCCGGCACGGCGGCGGCCAGGCGGGTCAGCTGTTCCTCGTGCGAGAGCACGATCAGCGACGGGATGAGTTCACCATCGGAGAGCAGCCAGCGGGACGAAAGACCGAAAACCGATTTCCGATTTCCGATTTCCGATTTCCGATTTCCGATTTCCGGGCGAGTATTTATTGTAGCCCATTCCGTGCGGCACCACGGCCAGGGGGGCTTGCAGATCCCGCAGGTCACCGCCGTAGCTGGCGGAGATCGCCAGGTCGAACTCCACCTGGATCGCCTGGCTCCACGGAATGACCGCCATCTCGCGTTCGTGCAGCCATTCCTCGGTCCGCCCGGAGAACGGCGAGGAACCGGGACAGGTGAACACCACCTGCACCCTGGGGTCGTCGGCGAGCAGCGGCAGCAGGTCCAGCAGGCGGGTGGCCGCGGTCAGGTTGTGCACCACCGCGAGCACCGTGCGCTCGGTCCGCACCGTCGTCCACTGTGGACTGTGCGGCCCGATCGGCACCTTCACCCACCGCTGTCCAGGCACGAGCGGTGATCTTACGAGGTGAACCGCACTCCGCCGTGGATGTCCCTGGCCTGCACCACGTTGCCGGTCACGGTGCCGGAGATGTGGTTGGTCACGCCCTCGGTCTCGGCGTGCTGGGAGGCCTTCGCCCACTCCGCGCGCAGCCGTTCGCCGAACTCCGGGTCGGCCGCCTCGGCCTGTGCCAGCGCCGCGGTCAGCTTGCGCACCTGCCGCGAGTCCGCCGCCTCGCCCTCGGCCGCGACCAGCGCCTTGGTCGCCGTCCGGTCGTCGGTGAACCGGGCTTGGACCAGCTCGTACAGGCCGGTGTGGCGGCTACTGGCCAGTGCGGCGGCGATGGTGGCGAGGACTGGTTCCGGCATGGTTCCCCCTGCCCAGGCGACTGCGGTCGGTGTTGATGCTGACACAGCGCGTGTTCGCGATGCCAGTGCCACGGTTGACTTTCGGCAGTACCCGGGTCCGGCCCGGCTGCGTAGCCTCGCGCAGGTGCGCTCCCGCTGGACCCCGACCACGCTCGCCCTCGACCTGGCGCTGTGGCTGACCTTCGGCATGGTCACGGTGGGCGGCAGCCAGGTGCCCAAGGCGAGTCCGTGGTTCTGGCCGACCGTGGCCGGGGTGGTGCTGCTCACCCTGCTGGCGGTGTTCGTCAGCCGGATCAGCCCCGCGCTCGGCCTGGCGCTGGCCATGTTCGGCACCGCCTGGCTGCTCACCTTCGTCTTCCTGCTCACCCTGCTCAGCTTCCTGGCCGGTCGCCGCCCGGACCGCGGCCCGCCCGCGCTGCTCTGGCTGGCCGGCGCGCTCGTCATCGGCGCGCTGTGGCTGACCCTGGCCAGCCAGCCGGTCGGCGAGCTGGTCACCGGTGTGTTCGTGCTGCTGCTCGCGGTGATCTTCCCGGTGCTGGCCGGGCGCTGCTGGCGGCTCTACCAGGACCTGGTGTCCGCGGGCTGGCGGCGGGCGGAGCAGCTGGAGAGCCAGCAGATGGTCCTGGCCGACCGGGCCAGGCTGCGGGAGCGGGCGCGGATCGCCCAGGACATGCACGACTCGCTCGGCCACGAGCTGAGCCTGATCGCGCTGCGGGCGGGCGCCCTGGAGATCGCGCCCGACCTCAGCGAACGGCACCGCGGCTCGGCAGGGGAGCTGCGCGCCACCGCCACCGCGGCCACCGAGTCACTGCGCGACATCATCGGCGTGCTGCGCGACGAGACCGACCCGGTGCCGCTGGAACCGGTCGGCGAGCAGGCCGCCGAGCTCATCGAGCGCGCCCGCGCCTCCGGCATGGCCATCGACCTGGTGGTCACCGGCACGGCGACCCTGCCGCCGATGGTGGACCGCGCGCTGTACCGGGTGGTGCAGGAGGCGCTGACCAACGCCACCAAGCACGCGCCGGGCGCGCTGGTCACGGTGCGGATCGAGCACGGCGACGGCGAGACCGCGGTGACCGCGACCAACGAGCAGCCGCGGCAGCCCGGCAACGGCCTGGCCTCCGGGCAGCGCGGCCTGCTCGGGCTGCGGGAACGGGTCCGGCTGCTCGGCGGCAGCCTGACCGCCGGTCCGCACCAGGGCGGGTTCCGGGTCGCCGCCCGGCTGCCGCACCAGAGCAGATCCGTTGCGCCGCAACCGGAAGCGGCCGAGCGCTCGGAGTCGGCCAGCCAGCTGGCCAGGGCGCAGCGCCGGGTGTGGCGGGGCCTGCTGGCCGCGGTGTTCATCCCGGTCGGCGCGGGCATCGTGCTCTGCCTCGGCGTGCTCGGCGTCTACCTTTTCGTCACGGTCAACTCGGTGCTCAAGCCGGCGCCGTTCGACCAGATACGGGTCGGCCAGAGCAGGGCGGAGCTGGCGGAGGTGCTGCCCAGGTACGAGATGGCCGACCCGCCGTCGGAGCGCGGCCTGCAACCGGAGGCCGGGGTGCGCTGCGCGTACTACCGTTCCTCGACCGGGGTGTTCAACCAGGTCGACGTGCACCAGCTGTGCTTCGCGGGCGAGGCGCTGGTCTACAAGTACGTGATTCCACGGGGGCTGCGGTGATCCGAGTGGTGCTGGCCGACGACGAGGCGGTGATCCGGGCCGGGGTCCGGGCCATCCTGGCCGTGGACAACGAGATCGAGGTGGTCGGCGAGGCCGCGGACGGGCGCCAGGCCATCGAGCGGGTCCGCGAGCTGCGGCCGGACGTGGTGCTGCTGGACATCCGGATGCCCAAGCTGGACGGGCTGGCCGCGGCCGCGGAGATCCGCCGCCTGGCGCCGGGCACCGCGGTGGTCATGCTCACCACCTTCTCCGAGGACGCCTACATCGCCCGCGCGCTCGGCGACGGCGCCAGCGGCTTCCTGCTCAAGGCTGGCGATCCCCGGGAGCTGATCGCCGGGGTGCGCGCGGTGGCCGAGGGTGCCGCCTACCTCTCGCCCAAGGTCGCGCACCGGGTGCTCACCGAGCTCAGCGGCGGCCTGATGGCCCGCGGCGCGGCCGCGCGGGAGCAGACCGGCAGGCTCACCGAGCGGGAGCGGGAGGTGCTCGCCTTCGTCGGCGGCGGCCTGTCCAACGCGGAGATCGCCCGCCGCCTGCACCTGGTCGAGGGCACCGTGAAGGCCTACGTCAGCACCATCCTGAGCAGGCTCGGCGTGCGCAACCGGGTGCAGGCGGCGATCCTGGCCTACGAGGCCGGGCTGGTCCGCGGCCTGGACTGAAGCCGCCGCGCCAGCACCGGCGCCAGCACCCGCACGACCAGCGCGACCAGCGCGGGCGCCAGCAGCGCGCCGAGCAGGAACCCGGCCAGCACGTCGTGCGGGTAGTGCACGCCGAGGAAGACCCGGGAACCGGCCATCAGCACGGCCAGCGGCAGCAGCCACCACGCGGTGCGCCGCCAGACGAAGGCCAGCGCGAAGGCCGAACCGGCGGCCAGCGTGGCGTGGTTGCTGGGGAAGGACCAGTCACCGACCTCGGGACAGTGCGTGATGGCCGCCGCCCCGGCCACCGCACGGCAGGGCCGTTCCTCTTGCAGGACGAGCTTGAGCGCCTCGGAGACGGCGTAACCGCCGACCACCGCCAGCGGCACGGCCAGCGCGGTGGCCAGCGTCAGGGGCGCGCGGTCGCGGGCCCGCCAGAACAGGACCAGGAAGAAGGCGCCGAAGACGAACAGTCCGGCGTCGGTGCCGAACTCCACCAGCGAGCGCACCCAGTCCGGGGTGCTCGCGGCGAATCCGGTGACCGCGCGGTAGAGGTCGATGCTCACATCAGGGATCAGGGACACTCAACGAAAGCTAGGCACGGCACCCCACCGTCCACAGTGCTCGATCGGCAGCGGCTACCCCTGACTTTCGTCAGGTCGGCGGGCCCGCGCCGGACGCACCCACGGGGTCGGTTCCGGCCAGTTCGGCACCAGTGCCACGGTGAGGCCGGCCAGCGTGGCCAGCGCGATCAGCCAGGCCGTGTGCCCCTCGCCGAGCGCCAGCATCCGGGCCCCGGTGAAGAACACCACCACCCCGGCCACCTTCGCCACGTTGGGCTCGTGCCGCAGCACGTAGAGGAACAGGCTGAACGCCAGCAGGGCCAGGTACTGCAGCGCGCTGTCGCCGTGTTCGCCGAGTGCGAGGGTGAAGACCTGGAGGCCCAGCAGGAAGTAGGCGAACGCCCAGGCCCGGCTGATCCGGCCGCGGGTCCGCCTGGCCCGGCGGCTCACCCGCGCACTCACCGTACGATCTAGTTGCGCCGTACCGGACCTCATGGTCTTGGCTACCCCTCGCACCGGGGTTCTACGCGCATCTTCAGCCCACGCTCAGCAGCCGCGCCTAAGCTGATCTTCGCCGGTCGCGGCGAGTGAGGACGCCGCGGCCGGACCACCGCCCGTCACAGGGCGTCTGCGACAACGTGTATCGGTTGTCCGAGGCGAGTCGTTACGCCCCTTTTCGGTGCTTTTTCTCACGCCCTTCGGATTCCCTCCGCGACCGCCTTTTCGGGCAGGATCTGCCCATCCCAACCGGACTCACCGGGGGGACTGGGATCGCGCCCGAGCGCGTACACATTTTGGGGAATCACGTGCAGAAGTCCTTGGGTCTGCTGACCCGTGCCGTCGCGACCGCAGCCGCGCTCGCGGTGATCGCCGCGCCGATGGCACTGGCGCAGACCACCTCCAGCACCACCACGACCACGACGACGAACCCGGTCAGCAGCACCACCGCGCCGACCACCACGCCGTCCACCTCCAGCTCGGTGCCGACGACCTCGCCGTCGGCCACCACGAGCCCGGTGACCAGCAGCACCAGCCCGCGGCCGACCACCTCGATCCGGCCGACCACCTCGACCAGCGAGCAGCCGGACCCGGGCGGCAAGCCGTGGCAGGACCAGATCTTCGGTCTGGCCTCCAACCCGAACGACCCGACCCAGGCCGCGATCATCATCGGCTGCGCCGCGGGCAAGCCGACCGACATCAGCTCGGTCGCGCTCACCATCGACGAGGCCATCCAGAGCGAGGTCGACCCGCGCGTCTACGTCGCGCTGGCCCGCCTCAAGGACGGCGTCGCGCTGGGCGAGTACCAGGTCACCGCCAAGTGCGGGGGCAAGTCCCTCAGCTTCACCTTCCGGGTGATCGGCGACGAGCAGTCCGGCGGCAAGACCCCGGTGCTGGGCAAGCCGGGCAAGGGCAAGAAGAACTCGCAGATCGGCTTCACCCCGCGGGGCGGCGTGGAGACCGGCGTCGGCGGCACCGCCTGAGCATGTCGACGACCAAGCGCAGTGGTGGCCGCGGTTTCGCGGCCACCGTCCTGCTCGCCACCACGCTGCTGCTGAGCGCGTGCGGCGGTGGCGGGGAGCCCGCCCCGCCGCAGACTTCCGCGCCGCAGACCAGCGCAGCGGCCTCGGCCGAGACCAAGCTCAAGCCGACGGACGTGCGCATCCCGAAGATCGGTGCGCAGTCCTCGCTGATCAGCACCGCGATCAACCCGGACGGGTCGCTCGAGGTGCCCAAGGCGGACAAGCCCATGCAGGCCGCCTGGTACCGGATGAGCCCGGTGCCGGGGGACAAGGGCCCGGCGATCATCCTCGGCCACGTGGACGGCAACAAGCAGCCCGGCATCTTCTTCAAGCTGCACGAGCTGGCCGTCGGTGACGAGGTGTTCGTCAAGCGCAGCGACGGCAAGGAGGTGAAGTTCGTGGTCACCGCCAGGGAGCAGAAGCCCAAGAACGAGTTCCCGACCGAGGCGGTGTACGGCGACAGCCCCGACCCGATCCTGCGGTTGATCACCTGTGGCGGCGCCTTCGACAAGGCCGCGCACAGCTACCAGGACAACGTGATCGTCTCGGCCAAGCTGGCCGCCTGAGCCGATCCCGCGGCACGGGCCCGGTGCGGAAGTCCGCATCGGGCCCGAACTGCGTACTGGAAGAACTCGGCACCAAGGTCGTATAACGACGCTGGCTGGTCCGCACGGCCATGTGTCACGATCGTGCTCCGAATCCGCGCCGACCTGGGGGCTTGTGCATGGACCAGGAGCGACTTGCCGCCGCCGCCCAGCGGGCGCTGGTGCGCGTCCGCGCGGCAGGCGCCAGCAAGGAACAGGCCGAGGACTGCGTGCAGGACGCGGTGGCCGACCTGCTGGCCAGCGCGCACACCACGCCGGTCGACCGGCCGGAGGCCTGGCTGACCACGGTCTCCCGGCGCCGGTTCGCGGACCAGCTGCGCCGCCGCAGGCGTGAGCAGACCGCGCTGGCCCGCAGTGACGCCCAGCGCGCGGTGTTCGGCGCCGACCCCTCCGAGGCGGTGGCCGACCGCGACCAGGCCCGCTGGATGGCCGCCGCGCTGGACGAGCTGCCCGAGACCACCCGCGAGGTGGTGGCCATGGCGGGCGCGGGCAAGCCGCCCACCGAGATCGCCACCGAGCTGGGCCTGAGCAGCCGCTCGGTCGAGTCGCACCTGACCAGGGCGCGCAGGCTGCTGCGCCGCCTGGCCGCGGCCGCGGTGCTGCCGCTGGGCGCCGGCCTGGCCGGGATCTGGCGCTGGCTGGGCGCGGGCAACCTGGCCGGGGCCAAGGTCGCGCTGGCCGCGGTGTCGGTACCGCTGGCCCTGGGCTCACTGGCCGTGCTGCCGCCGCTGCCGGGCCCGGAGCTCAGCCCCGAACCGCCACCGCTGGCCCTGGTCGAGGTGCCGCAGGAGACCCCGCAGCCGGTGCCACCGCCCGCGCAGGGCGGCACCCAAGCGGACCCACCTGCCTCGGACACCCGTCAGCCTGGCTCGACCGGCCGGTCCGGCTCCGGCGGCAACGGCAAAGCGGACCCGCCCGCGCACGGCAAGGGCAAGGACGGCAACGGCAAGGACCGGGGTCGCAAACCAGCTGACCGAGGACAAAGTTTCCAAAGTTCTGGCTGGTCAGGGCATAGATCTGACCGCGCCGGGAAAAATCGTCAAGATCTTTTTGCGGGTCCGGGCGGTCCCGCGCGACAACACAGTGGTGGACGCAGCAGGCACTGACCGCGCCGCGCAGCACACGCGGTGGTGTCCACCAGCACCGGAGGAAGTTCTGGTTGAGGTTCACGCGCTGCCCTGGCCAGTGGGAATCCGGTGTCGAGGTCACGGTGGGGTCGGTGTCAGGGCCCCGATCCCGACTCCACCGTGACCTTCCCCTGTTAGCCGACCCTGATCGAGATCGCCGAGGACACCGCGGTGCTGACGTCGATGTCCGGGCCGTCGGCCTGCACCCGCAGCGTCAGCGAGGTCTGCACCCGCAGTGACAGGCTGAACGTGCCGTTGGGGCGGCAGCGGCTCCAGTCACCGAGGTTCACCCACAGCCCGGCGCTGGTCTGCGTCTGGAGGATCACCGAGCCGAGCAGCGCCGCGGAACGGGCGCCGGCCAGCTCCTCCAGCGAGCCGTCGATCTTGACCTCCTCGCCCTTCTTGACCTTCTTCTTGTCCGCCTTCGCGTTGACCTTGACCTTCTTCTTGTCCTGCTCGACCACCGTCGAGCCGGAGTCGGCGGCCGAGGCGGCCGCGACCGGGGCAACCGCCAGCGCCCCGAGGGCCACCAGCAGCGCCGTCACAACTCGGAGGAACCGGGTCCGCAACACCGGCAGGTTGTTGTTCATAACCTGAACCAGAACCAACTACTGGTCAGAACGCCAGGCGAAAGTCCACAATGGACCTTGTTGGATGACTAGCGTGCCTGCTCAGGTGTTGAATGAGCCAGGTGTTGCTCGAAGCCGCCCTGCTCAAGCTCGGCACCGCCGCCGTGCGCACCGCCACCAAGCTGTGGCTGGCCGATGACAAGGTCGCCGCCGAGGTCGGCGCCAACGCGGTGGACCTGGTGTCCGAGCGGTTCGGCAACCAGCGCGACAAACGCCGCTTCGCCCGGATGCTGGAGACCTTCGCCGAGGCCGTGGTGGACCGGCTGGAACCCGTCATCGAGGCCGAGTTCGCCGCCCTGCCCGAGCACGAGCGCGCCGCCGCCGTGCACGCGGTCCAGGACACCTTCGAGCAGGCCGCCCTGGTGGACAAGGACCTCTTCGCCGCCGACCTGGACGCCCGCCACCTGGACCGCGCCCTGCGCCGCCAGGCCCCCGGCCACGCCGCCCTGCTCTCCGCCGACACCGAGGCCCTCTACGACCTGCTGCTACGCGAGTCCTGCGGCTACGTCATCGAGATCGCCCGCGGCCTGCCTGCCTTCAGCACCGCCGCGCTGACCGAGCTGTTGCGCAGGGACACCGAGATCATCAACGGCATCCGCGAGGTGCTGGCCCGGCTGCCGCAACGCGACCGCAGCGCCGGTTTTGACTACGACTACCGCCAGCAGGCCGCCCGCAAGCTGGACCACATCGAGCTCTTCGGCGTCACCCTGGACGACGCGAGCAGGCGCTACCCGCTCAGCGTGGCCTACATCAGCCTCACCGCGGACACCGGCCACGGCCGCCCGGAACGCATCGAGGACCTGCTGGCCAGGAGCAGCAAGCTGTTCATCCGCGGCGAGGCCGGCCTCGGCAAGACCACCCTGCTGCACTGGATCGCGGTGCGCAGCGCCCGCCGCGACTTCCCGCCCGCGCTGGCCGCCTGGAACCAGACCATCCCGTTCTTCGTCCCGCTGCGCCGCTACGCCGACCGCGACCTGCCCCGCCCCGAGCAGTTCCTGGACGAGGTCGGCCGCCACATCGCCGACGAGATGCCCAAGGGCTGGGTCCAGCAGCACCTGCGCGGCGGCCACGCGGTGGTCCTCATCGACGGCGTGGACGAGCTGGCCCCGGCCCGCCGCGAGGAGGCCCGCGACTGGCTGCGCCACCTCACCCTGAGCTTCCCCGAGGCCCGCTGGGTGATCACCTCCCGCCCCGGCGCCGCCCAACCGGACTGGCTGGCCACCGACGGCTTCCTCAGCCTCGACCTGCAACCCATGACGCCCGCCGACGTGCGCACCTTCATCCACCGCTGGCACACCGCCATGCAGTCGCTCTCCGCCGACGAGGAGACCAAGGCCCAGCTCGAGTCCTACCACCAGAACCTGCGCACCCAGCTGGACACCCGCAACCACCTCCGCCGCCTGGCGGGCTATCCCCCGCCGGTTGGCCTCAACCGCACCGAGAACGCCTTGCTGTTGGGCGATCTGGCCTACTGGCTGATCCGCAAACGAGCGCAGCGACATCGAAACCGAACGCGCCATCGAGCAGTTGGGCCGCCGGTTGCGCTCAATGGCCCAGGTCCAGGCCGAGCCGGAAGAGGTCTACCGGCATCTGCTGATCCGCTCGGGCTTGCTGCGTGAGCCGGTGGAAGGCCGGATCGACTTCGTGCACCGGACCTTCCAGGAATACCTCGCCGCGCGTTCCGCGATGCAGGACTTCGACGACGTGGAGGTGCTGCTCAAGAACGCGGCCAGCTGGCACGAGGTCTTCGTGCTGGCGGTCGGCCACGCCTCCAGCCGCCAACGCGAAGCCCTGCTCTCCGGTTCGACCAAAACCCAGGGCAAACGCAACCTCCAGTTGCTGGCGCTGGCCTGCCTGGAAACCGCGCCGGACCTGAATGCCGAACTCCGCGCGCAGATCCAGCGCCAAGCGGCCGATCTGGTGCCGCCCAAGTCCCGCACCCAGGCGCGAGTGTCCGCCGCCTGAGACCAGGCTGGCCGAGGCGAGTAGGCCCGCAGTGTTCTCACTGAATACGCGGGTGAGTTGCAGGTCGGGGGAGCCAACCCGTCAGTGCGCCACCTGCACGGGCTCCGGAACCTGATTGTCGTCGGTGGTTTTGACCTGCGTGATGTGCCGCTTGGAGTGCGTCAGCTCGTGTCTTCAATGCCACGCATCTGGGCGGCCTCCCGCCGCTACCCAAGCTGAAAGAGCTGGGGCTGTACGGCATTCAGGACGTCAGTGACCTGTCCGTGCTCAAGTCCGCGCCCCGGCTTGAGATTCTCGAGGTCGAGCCACGCGACCTCCTGATGAACCGCGATGTCGCCTCGCTCCTGGATCTGAAGGCGCTGCGCCAGCTGGACATCGTCTGCGCCGATCCGACCATCCTCGGTCCATTGCGGCGACGTCCTGAGCTACAGGTCATCTGGCGACCCCGAAACGACAGTCGCCCCGCGGCCCTGAGAGGTCCGTGGGGCGACTGAGCAAAACCGTTGACTACCGGGCGAACTCCGCGCCGCGGGTCACCGCGTTCCACGCGTCCACGATGCCGTGCCCGTAGAACCCGTTGAACTTGGTGTCACCCTCACAGGTGGCCGTGAACTCCGCGCTCCGGCCCTCCTTCAGGTAGTCCACCGTGCGCGGGGTCGGGCAGGGGCGCTTCTGCGCGGTGCCGTAGAGCACCTTCTCCACCTTGTCCGGGGACATGGTGAGACCCGGGTTCTTCCGGTCCTTCTTGCCGTACTGGCTGACGATCAGCGCCGCCACACCGGCCGCGTGCGGGGAGGCCATCGAGGTCCCCTGCAGGTAGTTGTAGTAACCCACCTTGTCGCCCTGCACGTACTTGGTCACGCCCGCCTTGACGCCGTCCGGGGTGATGTTGCCCTCGGCGTCGACCAGCTTCTCGGCCTGCAGCACGTTCTTCGGGTACGAGGACAGGATGCGGTTCTCGTTGGCGTTGAACCACGGGGTGCCGAAGTAGTCGCGGGTGTAACCGCCGGGGGCGGCCACCGAGATCTGCTCCAGGCCGTAGTTGGAGAAGTCCGACTTCTTGCCCGACGGGCCGAGGCTGGACACGCCGATGGTGTGCGCGCCCTCGACCGGCAGGTCGAAGCAGGAGGAGTTGTCGATCGGACGCTCGTGGGTGTTGCCGGCCGGGAAGTTCGGGCTGGACTTGTCGGTCCGCGGCTTGCCGAGGTCCTCGTGGTTGTTGCCCAGCGCGCCGACCAGGGTGACGCCCTTGTTGTGCGCGTAGTTCAGCGCGCGGTTGATCGCCTTGATGGTGGCGCGCTGCTCCTGCTGCTGCTCAGGGGTGTCGGCCGGGTTGGCCACGCAGTTGAACGCCCACGGGTCGACGTAGAAGGACATGTTGATCACGTCCAGGCCCGCGTCCGCGCCGTAGGTCAGCGCGTCGATGACCGGCTGCAGGAAGAAGTAGCCGCTGTCCTGGCCGCCGCGGATGTTCACCAGCGTGACGCCGGGCGCGACGCCGGAGACGCCGAAGCCGTTGACCGCCGCGCCGATGGTGCCCGCGACGTGCGTGCCGTGGCCGCTGTCGTCGTGGTCGTTGGGGTCCACGCAGCCGCGGTACTCGCACTCGCCGTCGACCTCGGCGCCGTTCTCGTCGTAGGGGAGGTCCGTGGTGAAGTTGCGGGACAGCTCCTTGGAGAAGTTCGGCGCGATGTCCGGGTGGTTGCCGTCCACGCCGGTGTCCAGGATGCCGACGGTGACCCGCTTGTCACCCGGCTGCTTGGACCGCGCGAGGTCGGAGCGGAGCATCTTCAGGCCCCACAGCTTGTCGTCCAGCGGGTCCATGCCGGACTGCTGGACCTTGGCCTCGGCCGGGCCCTGCTTGCCCGCGGACTCCTTCTCGACCGCGTCCCGCTTGGCCTTCTCCAGCTTCTGCTTGGGCGCCTGGCCGACCGGCCGCGCCCTGGTCGCGCCGCCCACGTCCGTGGACCCGGCGACCTGGGTGATGAAGCCCTGCTGCGGGGCCCGCACGACCAGGGCGCCGATCGCGGCGTTCTCCTTGGTCACGGTGCCGCCGGCAGCCTGCACCGCGCGGATCGCGGCCTCCCGGCTGGCGCCGTCGGCGACCAGCACGGTGTAGTCGGACTGAGCCTGCTGGGATGCCGTGCCCGCGGCACCCGCCGGGCCACCGGCCAGCAGCAGGGAACCTGCCACGACCGGCACAGCCAGCCCGGCTGTCAGGATTTTCTTGACCTTCACGTTCATTGCCTCCTCGACGTGACCCGGCTGGACACGTCCGTGTCCAAGCGGCACGCTCACGGAACGAACTGCGGTTATGCGCCGCGCGCATTGCAGCAGTGGCCGACGGACAAGCGGAAATACCAACGGGTGACCAAGATTGATGCAGGATGAGCATGGATATCGAGTTCCGGCATCTTAAGGCGTTCCGGGTGCTCGCGGAGGAGCTGAACTTCACCCGCGCCGCGGCACGTCTGGGTGTTCCGCAGTCCGGTCTGTCCCGTCAGGTGCAGCGGCTGGAGCGCAGCCTCGGCGTGAGCCTGTTGCGGCGCAGCACCCGCGCGGTCTCGCTCACCCCGGCCGGGCACGCCCTCTACACCCACGCCAGGCGGGCCGAGGAGCTCGCCGAGCAGCTCAGGGCCGATGTCACCGCCGCCGATCATGGTCAGGTGCAGCTCCGGCTGGCCACCTATCCGATCGGCGTCTCCGAGCTGACCGCCCGGCTCACCCAGGCCCTGCCCGAGGTCCAGGTGGCCACCCTGACCACCACCCCCGACCTGGCCGTGCAGGCGCTGGAACGCGGGGAAGTCGATCTTGTCCTCGGCTACGGCCCGCCGGGTACGCAACCCTCGTTACCGCCGGGTGCCCAAGCCGAAATTCTGTTGCATGAACCGATTTACGTGGCCCTTTCGGCTGCCCATCGATGCGCCGCCGCGGAGTCCGTGCACCTGGCCGAGCTGGCCGCCGACCGCTGGGTGGCGCCGCCGCCGGACACCGTGCTGGCCCAGGTGTGCGCGGCGGTGTTCACCTCGGCCGGAATTCGCCCGCACGTGCTGCACGTGGCCGACTCCTCGAACACGGTGCGCAACCTGGTCTCCTCCGGGCAGGCGGTCAGCCTGGCCGCCCCGCTGGCCGCGGCCTGGCCAGATGACAACGTGGTGGTGCTGCCGGTCGACCCGCCGATCCACCGCCCGGTGTGGGCGGCCTGGCTGGGCAGACTGCCGGCTGACGTGGTGGACAGCGCGCTCGGCGCGGCCTGCGCGCATTACGCCGAGCTGGCCGCGCGGGCCGGGGACTACTGGGCGCGGGCGATTCGGGAAGGGCGGCTGCGCGGCGGGCACTGGCCGCCCAGAAGCTGAAGAGATCCTCAGTTTCCCTCGGTAAAGTCGGCAGGCATGACGACCACCGCCGACGCGGTCGCTCCCGGTGTCGGCCGGAGTCGCCGCAACTACCTGGCCGCCGAGTTCCTCCTGTTGTTCTTCGGGGCGGTCTCGGTCTACACCGTCTTCCGCATTCCCGGCGGGCCCATTCCGCTGCTGGTGGTGCTCGGCATCACCGCGGTGCTCTACCTGCGCCGGCAGCCGGACTTCGACCGGTCGAACTTCTGGCGGCCGTCCGCGCTGTGGCCGGTGCTGCCGAGGATGCTGCTGCTGTGGGCGGCCACCGCCGCGCTCGGCCTGGTGTCGCTGTGGCTGTTCAGCCCGGAACGCCTGTTCGAGCTGCCCAGGAACAACCCGACGGTGTGGCTGTTCATCATGGTGTTGTACCCGCTGCTGTCGGTCTACCCGCAGGAACTCATCTTCCGGGCGTTCCTGTTCCACCGGTACGCGCCGGTGTTCGGCAACGGCCTGGGAATGGTCGCGGCTAGTGCCGCTGCCTTCGGTTTCGTGCACATCATCTTCGGCAACGTGCTGAGCGTGGTACTCACCGTCATCGGCGGCTGGATCTTCAGCAACCGATACCGGCGCACCCGCTCGCTGTTCGCCGCCTGGGTGGAGCACGGGCTCTATGGCCTGCTGGTCTTCACCATCGGCTTCGGAGATTTCTTCTACCACGGCGCGGCCGCTCGGTGAAGGGTTTATGATTCCGTTGCCCCATCACGCGATCCGGTCACGTCCTGGTTGCTGACCCACCGGGAAATTTGACTTCACGCCCGTTCGGATATTTACTGCCACGAGCCACCTATCCAAACGGGGAGTGCAAATGGCGGAGAAAGTCACGGTCGAGCTGGTGGACGACCTCGACGGGTCGAAGGCTGAGGAGAGCGTCTCCTTCGGCCTCGACGGCGTCGACTACGTCATCGACCTGTCCGCGGACAATGCGGCGGCTCTTCGCGACGCCGTTGCGGCGTATGTCGCCGCGGCCCGGCGCACCGGTGGCCGCAAGCAGCGGGCCACCCGCGGCGGCGGCGCCAAGGCCGCCGGCGAGCGCGACCGCAACCAGGAGATTCGGCAGTGGGCCCGCACCCAGGGCCACCAGGTCTCCGAGCGCGGCCGCATTCCGCAGGAGCTGGTCGTGAAGTTCCAGGAAGCCCACGCTTCCTGAGTTCGCGGTACTTCAGCGCTGCCGCGAAGGCGAAGCCTGTCTGGTCGGGTCAGGCCCCGCCTTCGCGGCAGCGTTCGAACTCCAGCGGATCGTGGGCGGAAAAGACCTGAATCCGCTGGGGCTGCGCCGCGGCCAGCGCGTGCAGCCTGCGCAGGTTGTCCAGACGTTTTGCCCGGTCGACCGCCACCACGGATTGGAATAGGTCCAGCCCCGGGGTGCCGCGAGACGGTCGCGCATTGACCTCGCCGTGGAAGAAGTAGGCGTCCCCGGCATGCAACAGCCAGCGGTCGCCGTCAGCCGCCACCGCGACTCCACTATGGCCGTGGGTGTGTCCAGCCAGTGGAATCAGCAGGATCTCCGGCGGAAGTCCGTCGAGTTGCCGCACCGCCTCGAAGCCGAACCAGCCCCCGCCCCCGGGCCGGTCGTATGTGGCCCAGTCCGGGCCGTGCGCCCATTGCGCCGGCACATAGCGCGAACGTTCCCCCAAGGTCCGCCTGGCCATTGCCGCGGCGTATTCCTCGGCATGCACGTGCACCTTGGCCTGCGGGAAATCCGCGATCCCGCCCGCGTGGTCCAGGTCCAGGTGGGTCAGCACGATGTGCCGGACGTCAGCCGGTGAATAACCCAGCCGGGCGATCTGCCGGACCGCGGTCTCGCTCTCGGCCAGCTTCGGCCGGCAGGAAAGCCGGAACAGCGCGCCCAGCCTGCCCGGCGAACGCAGGTCGTCGAGACCGAACCCGGTGTCCACCAGCACCAGGCCCTGCTCGGTCTCGATCAGCAGGCAGTGCGCGACCAGCCGGGCCGCCCGGTGCGGCGGGGCGTCGCCGTTGATCAGCCGCCCGCCGAGCGGAGCCATGCTCGCGCAGTTGAGGTGGTGAACCCGCATGTCCGTACATCTAGCAGCCGAGTTCACCCACTCGTTGCTCCGACCATCGACTTGTGACCTAACGCAACCTCTCCCTGATGCGGTGCAGGGCGGACTGCGTCGCGCCCACAGTGGTGTGCAACTCCCTGGCGATCTCGGTGTGCGGCAGGCCGTCGGCGAAGAGCAGCAGCAGGTTGCGGTCGCGGGTGGAGAAGTCGCGCAGCCGCTGCCGGAACCAGCGTCCCTCCAACCGGTCGTTGACCCGTTCGGTCGGGTCCTCCGGGGTGCTCGGCCGGAGCCGGGGGTGGTCGAACAGGGCCGCGTCCTCGTGCTGCCGCCGGTGTTCCTCCGCGCACAGCCTGCCGACCACCAGGGCCAGGAACGCGGCCAGCCGGTCCGGTGGCACCCGGCCGAGCTCGGCGGCCTGGGCGAGTGCCTCGTGCACCACGTCCTCGGGTTCGGCGCCGGCTGGGCAGCGTTGCCTGGCCAGCCGCAGCAGCGCGGGCCGCAGGCGCAGGCACTCCTGCCAGTCGACGGCGGTGCTTGCCGGGCGGGACCTCTTGTCGCGCATGGTCCTCACCCTGCCGCGCCCGCCGCCGCCGTGGCCGGATCAGATCAGGTGATACCGGCGGTTTGTTGGACCGGCACGAAGACTTCCGGCTCGCTCACCGGTGGGCCGATGCGCAGCGCCACCAGAGCCGAGGGCACCACCAGGGCGGGCAGCCAGAGCCGCCACAGCGCGGTGAACTTGGCCGCCAGGTCGTCGTGCCCGCTGGTGGCCCTGGACAGCAGCTGGGTGCCGGTGAAGGCGGCCACCAGGGACTCCGCGGCCTCCCTCGGGTGCACCTCGGGCCGCAGCTGCCCGGCCGCGCCCGCCAAGATCAACAGGTCCCGCACCATGGTGACCCAGCCGTGGAACTGACCGCCCGCCTCGCGGTCGAACAGGTCGGCCTCGAAGAGCAGCCGGACGCCCACCCTGGCCCGCACATCGGTGCGCAACCGGTTGCCGAACTCGTGCGAGAGATCGATGAGCGACTGCATCGGGCTCAGTGGCTGCTGGGCCAAATGGTGGTGGACTTCGTGCCAGAGACGTAACTGGGTCTCGATCAAAGCGACCGCGAGTGCTTCCTTCGAGGGAAAATGGCAGTACAGAGCCCCTTTTGTGACGCCCGCACTTGCGCAAACGTCGGTGAGATTGGTACCGAGAAAGCCCTTCCGGTCGAAAGTGTTCGCTGCCGCCAGCAGCAGGCTTTGCTTCGTGTTGCTCGATTGTTCACGCTTGAACATCGACTGCTCCGCCATCCAGGTGTTCTTGCCGTCGAAACTAATCTGTACCGGTATGTTGGCCGACATGTTGCGGTTGGGCAACGACCAGGTGCCGAAGAGCAAAGACTCACTATTCGTTGCACTCGAAATGAGTGGAGAGGAGGGATTCGACACGACCGTACCGCGCAGGCTGGTGCATCGCGAGTCCGTGGCCGAGGTGCTGCTGACCAGATGGGTGCGCCGCCGCACCGGCGACTTCCGGATCTGTGCCCAGTTACCCCGGGCGCACGCCTTCTACCAGCCAGAACAGGGCCGGGTCGACCCGCTGCTGATACTGGAGACCATTCGCCAAACCGGGCTGCTGATTGCCCATACGGGTTGGGACATACCGCTTGACCACAAGTTCGTCATGCGGGGAATGAGTTACGCCGTGGATCCTGCGGCGTTGCGGGCCGGGGACCGGCCGGTCGACATCCAACTGGTGGTGCGCACCAGGGATCCGCGGGTGCGGCCGGGGCACGCCTCCACGCTCGCGGTGGAGGCCGAGCTGTACCGGGAGGGCCGCCGGTTCGGTCAGGGCGGCGGCACGCTGGGTGCGCTGCCGCCATCGGTGTACGCCAGGCTGCGCCCGCCAAGGGTGCCCAGTCAGGCGGCCGGTGAGCGGCCGGCGCCGGTGTCGCCGGACCTGGTTGGCCGCCGCGATGTCAGGGATGTGTTGTTGACCAGCGTGAACAAGGCGAACCGCTGGGGCCTGCTGGTGGATGCGGGCCATCCGGCGCTGTTCGACCACGCGGTCGACCACGTGCCGGGCATGGTGGTCTTCGCGGCCATGCGCCAGGCGGTCCGGGCCGTCGTGGGTCCCGGATACCTGGTCTCCTGCCAGGCCCGCACCGGCCGGTTCGTCGAGCTGGACCGGCCGGCCGAGGTGAGCGTGCTGCGCACCGCGAACGGCATGTGCTGGGTCGCGGTGGAGCAGGACGGCCAGCGGGCGGCGACCGCGGCCTGGCGGCTGGCGCCGGGCGCCGGGCCGGTGTCATGACGAATCGGACGTCCTCCACCCTGGAAATGGTGCAACGACTGCTCACCCGATTCGGCGCGCAGGATGCCGCGGGCGTCGCCCAGTTGTTCCACGTGGACGCCCAGTGCCATTCCTCGGAAATCCCAGGAGATCCCTGGCCGGTGCGCTCCCATGGCCGCCGGGAAATCGAGGCGTTCTTCCTGGCGCTGTTCCACAGGTTGGAGTTCCACGCGGTGACCGTGCGAAAGGTCCTGGTTGACGGCGACGATGCGGTGGTCTTCGGCGGCGGCCGATACCGGGCCACCGGAACCGGTCGCGTATTCGCCCAGGACTTCGCGGTGAGTCTTTCCGTGCGGGCCGGGCTGATTCAGGAGTACCGGGTCGTCGAGGACACCCTGGCCATCGCCATGGCCCTCGGCAGGGCCTATCCGATTTACTGACGGCGCACTGGCCGGGTCCGCCGCGCGCGCGGTCCCGGCCAACCCCGTCCAGCGGAGGCAACACATGACCGAGCAGATCGCCGGCACCACCGACATCGCGGCCACCCCGGCCGCGGTCTACGCCCTGGTCTCCGACGTGCCGAACCAGCACCGGTTCACCAGGGAATGCCGCGCCGCCGACTGGCTGCCCCCGGCCACCGGTCCCGCGGTCGGCGCCCGCTTCCGCGGCCACAACGAGGCAGGCAAGGCCAAGTGGTCCACCACCTGCCGCGTCACCAAGGCCGACCCCGGCCGCGCGTTCGCCTACCGCGTCACCGCGGGCCCGATCCGGGTCGCCGACTGGGCCTGGACCTTCGAGCCCGCCGGCACCGGCTGCCGGGTCACCGAGTCCTTCGTCGACCTGCGCAACCCGGTGATCAAGTGGCTGTTCAACCGCATCGTCGGCGTCAAGGACCGCGCGGCCCGCAACAAGCGCAACATCGACAAGACGTTGGCCGGCCTCAAGGAGCTGGCCGAGGGCTGAGCCCACTGCCTGGTCGCGATCTCGCGAGACCGGGACCGCCCAGGGCTGCTGATCTGAGCGCATGTCCGTTCACTCCCGCTGGCCCGCGGTCGTCTCCGTCATGCTGGGCATCTTCGCCATCGTCACCACCGAGATCCTGCCCATCGGCCTGCTCACCCCCATCGGCGCGACCTTCGGCATCTCGCCCGGCACTGCGGGCCTGATGATGACCATGCCCGGTTTCCTGGCCGCGCTGGCCGCGCCGCTGGTCACGGTGGCCACCGCGCGGCTGGACCGGCGGCGGATGCTGGGCGCGCTGGCGCTGCTGCTGGCGGTGGCGAACTTCCTCGCCGCGGTGGCCCCCGGCTACTGGCTGATGCTGCTCTCCCGGGTGCTGCTGGGCGTGGTCATCGGCGGGTTCTGGTCCATCGGGGCCGGACTGGCGCCGCGGCTGGTGCCCGCGCACCGGGTGGGCGCGGCCACCGCGGTGATCTTCGCGGCGGTGCCGCTGGGCTCGGTGCTCGGTGTGCCGGCCGGGACCTTCCTCGGCGAGCTGGCCGGGTGGCGGGCCGCGTTCGTGGTGCTGGGGGTGCTCACCGCGGTGGTGTGGCTGGCACTGCTGGTGTTCCTGCCGCCGCTGCCCGCCGAGCGGGCGACCAGTCCCCGGGTGCTGGCCGGGCTGCTGCGCCTGCCGAGTGCCCGGCTCGGGCTGGCGGTGACCTTCCTGGTGGTGCTCGCGCACTTCGGCACCTACACCTACGTGACCCCGTTCCTGCACCAGGCCACCCAGGCCAGTCCCACGCCGTACCTGCTGGCCTACGGCCTGGCGGGAGTGCTCGGCAACTTCCTCGCCGGGGCCTGGGTGGCCACCTCGGTGCGCCGGGTGTTCGCGCTGGCGGCTGGGCTGATCGCGCTGGCCACCGTGCTGTTGCCGGTGCTCGGCGGCTGGGAGCTGCCGCTGCTGGTGCTCTGGGGGCTGGCCTACGGCGCGGTGCCCGCCTGCGCACAGACCTGGCTGGCCCAGTCCGCGCCGGACGCGCCGGAGGCGGCGACCGTGCTGTTCACCTCGGCCTTCCAGGCCACCCTGTCCACCGGCGCGCTGCTCGGCGGGGTGCTGGTGGACGCGAGCTCAGTCCCGGTCACCATGGTCGCCGGCGGGCTGGTCGCGCTGCTGGCCGTCGGGGTGCTCCAGGCTTTCCCACAGGTTCGTCAGCCCGTCCAGCATCACGCGTAGGGCCAGCTCGAAGGCCTCGGTGTCGATCTCGGCCCGGCCGCGCAGCAGGTGCGCCTGGGCCAGGTTCGGGTAGCGCTCGGCGTAGAGCTGCTCGTCGTCGTCGAAGCCCTGGGAGAACGAGCCCATGGCCGCGCCGAAGACCAGGTACTTGGTGGCCGCGCCGATCATGGTCGCGTACTTGGGCGGCCAGCCCGCGGAGACCAGGCCGCCGTGCACCGCGTCGGCCAGCTTGAGCCCGGACTCGCGGCGGCCGGGCCCGGCCGAGAGCAGCGGCACGATGTTGGGGTGGCGGGCCAGCACGGACCGGTAGGAGCGCAGGTAGATGGTCAGCGCCTCGCGCCAGTCGCAGCGGCCGAAGGCGGAGGTGTCCACCTCGGTGGCCAGCTCGTTGGCCACGTCGTGCAGCAGCTGCTCCTTGGTGCGCACGTGGTTGTACAGCGAGGCGGCCTGCACGCCGATGTGGTGGGCCAGCCTGCGCATGGTCAGCGCCTCCAGCCCGTGCTGGTCGATGATCTCCAGCGCGGCCGTCCGGATCCGGTCGACCGACAGCAGCGGGGCTGGGGGTCTGGGCACCGTTGCTCCTCGTGGATGAGTCTCGCTCGACTTCGCGCCGTGGTCTTGCCGTGCGCTCGCCGCCGTCCTAGCCTCGATGAAAACTAACACGGTTAGTTTTCCGGGTCTGCACCCACGACGATGAAGTCACGGAGGCCGGATGACTCTCTCGCTGGCGATGGTCCTCGCGGAGTCGGCGCGGCTGCACCGCGAACGGGTCGCCCTCATCCAGGGCGATCAGCAGCTCACCTACCCGGAGCTCTGGGAGCGGGCCAGGCGGCACGCCGCGGCCCTGCGCGAGCTGGGCATCCGGGAGGGCGACCGGGTCGCGATCGTGGCCCCCAACGTGATCGGCTTCGTCGAGTCCTACTTCGGCGTGCTGGCCGCCGGCGCGGTGGTGGTGCCGATCCCGCTGCTGCTGGTGCCGGACGAGGCCACCTACCTGATCTCGCACGCCAAGGCCAAGCTGGTGCTCTGCCACGTCTCCCAGCTGCCCCTCGGCGCGCCCGCCGCCAAGGCCGCCGGGGTCGAGCTGCGCACGCTCGGCCCGGCCACCCCCGAGCACCCCTCGCTGACCGAGCTGGCCGCCGCCACCGACCCGCTGCCCACCTTCCGCACCCGCGCCGCGGAAGACCCGGCGGTGGTCTTCTACACCTCCGGCACCACCGGCCGCCCCAAGGGCGCCGTGCTCACCCACCTCAACCTGGTCATGAACGCCACCGTGGCCGCCTTCGACGTGGACAAGCTGGCCGCGGGCGAGGTGATCCTGGGCTGCCTGCCGCTGTTCCACATCTTCGGCCAGTCCAGCGCGATGAACTCCGGCTTCCGGGTCGGCGCCACCCTGCTGCTGCAACCCCGCTTCGACGCCGCCGAGGCGCTGGAGCTGATGCGCCAGCACCAGGTGTCGATCTTCCTGGGCGTGCCCACCATGTACCTGCGGCTGCTGGAGGTCAGCGAGGGCCAGGCCGAGGTGCCCCAGCTGCGGGGCTGCACCTCCGGCGGGGCGCCGCTGCCGGTGGCCGTGCTGGAGGCCTTCCAGGAGCGCTTCGGCACCGAGATCCTGGAGGGTTACGGCCTGTCCGAGACCTCGCCGACGGCCACGGTGAACCAGCCGGTCTTCGGCGCGCGGCCGGGCACCGTCGGCCATCCGATCTGGGGCGTCGAGGTGGCGGTCGTGGACCCGGCGATCGACGAGCGGAACGAGTTCCTGCCTGCCGGGCAGTCCGGCGAGATCGTCATCAGGGGGCACAACGTCTTCGCCGGCTACCTCGACGACCCGGCGGCCACCGAGGCGGCCGTGGTGGACGGCTGGTTCCGCACCGGCGACATCGGGGTCAAGGACGCCGAGGGCTACCTCTCAGTGGTGGACCGCAAGAAGGACCTGATCATCCGCAGCGGGTTCAACGTCTACCCGCGCGAGGTCGAGGAGATGCTCATCCGGCACCCCGCCATCGCCGAGGTCTCGGTGATCGGCCTGCCGGACGAGCGCAGCGGCGAGGAGGTCTGCGCCGTGGTGGTGCCCAAGCCGGGACAGCAGGTCACCCAGGACGAGGTGATCGCCTGGACCAGGGAACGCCTCGGCCACCACAAGTATCCGCGACGGGTCGTCGTGGTCGACGAACTGCCCGTTGGCCCCAGCCACAAGGTGCTCAAGCGCGAGCTCCGCCAGTGGGTGGCCACCGGCAAGGTCAAGTGAGGAAAGGGAAACTCGTGGGAACTCTGGACGGACGCGTCGCGGTGGTGACCGGCTCGGCACGCGGGATCGGCGCGGCCACCGCCCGCACGCTGGCCGAGCGCGGCGCCGCGGTCGCGGTGATCGACCTGGACGAGGCGGCCACCGCCGAGACCGTCGAGGCGATCACCGGGGCCGGTGGCCGGGCGGTGGGCATCGGTTGCGACGTGACCAGCCGCGAGCAGGTCACCTCGGCCTTCGACCGGGTGGTCGCCGAGCTGGGCGGGCTGCACATCCTGGTCAACAACGCCGGGGTGACCAGGGACAACCTGCTGTTCAAGATGACCGACGAGGACTGGGACACGGTCATGTCGGTGCACCTGCGCGGTGCCTTCCTGTGCAGCCAGATCGCGCAGAAGCACATGGTGCAGCAGCAGTTCGGCAAGATCGTCAACCTGTCCAGCACCTCCGCGCTGGGCAACCGCGGCCAGGCCAACTACGCCGCGGCCAAGGCCGGCCTGCAGGGCTTCACCAAGACCCTGGCCATCGAGCTGGGCCCGTTCGGCGTCAACGTCAACGCCATCGCCCCCGGCTTCATCGAGACCGACATGACCGCGGCCACCGCGGCCCGGATCGGGATGGACTTCGAGCAGTTCAAGAAGGCCGCCGCCGAGCAGATCTCGGTGCGCCGCACCGGAAAGCCCGAGGACATCGCGAACACGGTGGCCTTCCTGGTCAGCGAGGACTCCTCGTTCATCAACGGTCAGATCCTCTACGTCGACGGTGGCCGCTAGAAAGGCAAGCAGCACAATGGACTTCTCCCTCAACGACACCGAACGCGACATCCGGGACTGGGTGCGCAACTTCGTCCGCAAGGAGCTCATCCCGCTGGAGCCGGAGGTGCTCCGCAGGGAACGCCTCGGCCAGCCGGGCATCACCAAGGAGGAGCTGCGCGACTTGCAGCTCAAGGCCAAGGCGGCCGGGTTCTGGGGCATCCAGACCCCGGAGGCCTACGGCGGCATGGGCATGGGCGCGGTGATGACCGCGCTGGTGGAGGGCGAGCTGGGCTACAGCTTCGTGCCCTTCCACTTCGGCGGCGAGGCCGACAACATCCTCTACTTCGGCAACGAGGCGCAGAAGGAGAAGTACCTGCTGCCCACCATCGCCGGTGACCGGACCTCCTGCTTCGCCATCACCGAGCCCGGCGCGGGCTCCGACGCCAAGGCGATCAGGACCAGCGCGGTCAAGGACGGCGACGAGTGGGTCATCAACGGTGAGAAGACCTTCATCACCAGGGGCAACGACGCCGACTTCGTGATGGTCTTCGCGGTCACCGACAAGGAGAAGGGCGCCAACGGCGGCGTCACCTGCTTCCTGGTGGACCGGGACATGGGCTGGAAGTCCGAGCCGATCGCCACCATGGGCGAGTGGGGCCCGGCCGCGCTGGTCTTCGACAACGTCCGGGTGCCGCAGGAGAACGTGCTCGGCGAGGTCGGGCAGGGCTTCGCACTGGCCATGAGCTGGATCGGCCGCGGCCGCTACCTGCTGCCCGCCCGCGCGCTGGGCGCCTGCGTCCGGCTGGTCGAGTTCGGCCTGGACTACGCGCGCACCAGGGAGACCTTCGGCGAGCTGCTGGCCGAGCGGCAGGCCATCCAGTGGATGCTGGCCGACTCCGCGGTGGAGATCGAGGCGCTGCGCTGGCTGGTGCTCACCGCCGCCTGGCAGGTGGACGCGGGCCTGGATTCCCGGCAGGGTCAGTCCATGGCGAAGCTCTACGGCGGCATCAAGGCCAACGAGATCGTCGACCGCATGCTGCAGATCCACGGCGGCATGGGCTACACCAAGGAACTCCCGCTGGAGCGCTGGTACCGCGAGCTGCGCCTGCTGCGCATCTACGAGGGCACCGACGAGATCCAGCGCCGCACCATCGCCCGGAACCTGTTGAAGGGCCACGCGAACGTGCGTGGCGCACTCGGCTGAGGGGAGCGAGAAGTTGCCGATCGACCTGTCCGCGGTGGGCCGCGCAGTCGGCCCGTGGGAACGCAGCTGGACGGCGGAGGAGGCGTTGCTGTACGCGCTCGGCGTCGGCGCCGGCGCCGAGGACCCGTTGGCGGAACTGGCCTACACCACCGAGAACACCGCGGGGGTGCAGCAGCAGGTGCTGCCCACCTTCGGCGTGGTGCTGGCCCAGTTCGGCGGCCCCGCGCAGTCCTTCGGCGACTTCGACCCGGCGCTGCTGGTGCACGCCGAGCAGGAGCTGGTGCTGCACCGGCCGCTGCCCGCCGAGGGCCGGATGAGCCTGCGCCGCACGGTCACCGACGTCTTCGACAAGGGCAAGGGCGCCCTGGTGGTGGCCAGGACCGAGGGCAGCACGATCAACGGCGAACCGCTGCTGTCCACCATGTCCTCGGTGTTCGTCCGCGGCCAGGGCGGGTTCGGCGGCGACCGCGGTCCCTCGGAGGACTGGGCGCCGCCGGCGCGCGAGCCGGACGCGGTGCTCACCTTCCAGACCGCGCCCAGCCAGGCCCTGCTGTACCGGCTGGGCGGCTGCGACCACAACCCGCTGCACTCCGACCCCGCCTTCGCCGGGCGGGGCGGGTTCCCGCGGCCGATCCTGCACGGCCTGTGCACCTACGGCATCACCGCCCGGCTGCTCACCGGCCACTTCTGCGGCGGCGAGGTCAGCAGGGTGCGCCGGATCTTCGGCCGGTTCACCGCCCCGGTGCTGCCCGGCCAGGAGCTGATCGTGCACGCCTGGGCCGAGGGCGCCGAGGTGGCCTTCCGCACCGAGACCAAGGAGGGTGGCGTCACCCTGGACCGGGGCGCGTTCAGCTTCGCCTGACCGGGCACACTGGGGCGGATGACCACCATCCGCGCCACCGGCCACCCGGAGATCAGGGCCACCCACGACAAGACCTGGGAGCTGACCCCGGACACCGAGCTGACCGCCCGCGCCACCTGCGTGCTCGGCGTCGGCGCGGTGACCGAGGGCGGCCCGCTGGCCGGTCCAGTGGAGCTGCGGATCGGCGCGGGCGGGCACAGCGCGACCGTCCGGGCCGTCGGCAACCCGAGCTGGGTTCCCGGCGGCCCGGCCGTCATCCGCCGCAGCCCCCTGCGCCTGCCCGGCACCCTGGCCACCGACGCCGACCTGTCCGCGGCCGACCTGCCCCGCGACCTGGCCGCCCGGCTGACTGACCCGGCCACCGAGGTGCTGGTCGAGGTGTCCGCTGTGGACGATCCCGGCACGGTCGTCCTGCTGCACGCCACCGGCCCCAGCCCGCGCCTGAGCGCCGAACTGGCCGCCGCCGACACCGTGCTCGCCGAGGACGCGGGCGCCCGCGCCCTGCTCGCCCGGCTGACCGCCGCCCCCGCGCGCGCCGTGCCCGCCGACCGCATCGGCCGCATCTTCGTCCTCGCCACCGAGGACCTCCCCGGCCGCACCGTCCGCCACCTGCTCGGCGGCCCCACCGAGGTCATCGGCCTGCCCCCCGGCCTGGCCGCCGCGGCCGCCTCCCCCTCCGCCGCCCCGCTGCACCTCACCGTGCCCTCCCGCAAACCCGCCGACACCCTGCGCGCCGCCCCCCTGGACGCCAAGGTGGTGCTCCGCGTCGCCGCCGACACCGCGGCCAAGGTGCTCGCCGCCGCCCGCGATCGCGGCACCCGCACCCTCGCGGTGGCCACCGAGCCCTACGCCGAGAGCGAGCGCCCGCGCTGGGGCGAGCTGGACACCCTGCCGCTGCCCGCCCGCGGCGAGTTCTGGATCTGCCTCGACCCGGCCCCCAGCCAGGGCCTGGACCCGTTGCTGCACAAGCTGATCTCCGGCCTGCTCGCCCAGGGGGTGCCAGCGAAAAGCATCGCCCAGACCCTGGCCGAGCTGCCCGGCTTCACCCGTCGCACCGCCTACGACGCGGTCCAGCAACTGAAGGATCTAGGCTCCTGAGGTGCGTCGCGTAACCGGCAAGCAGGTCGTCGACCTGACCGCGGAGCAGTTCGCCGAGCTCCGCGCCCAGTACACCTCGGTCCTGCTCGACGTGGGCACCGGCGACGGCAAGCACCCGCTGCACCTGGCCCGCAAGCATCCCGACCAGCTGGTCATCGGCCTGGACGCGGCCCCGGACAACCTGCGCAAGACCGCGGGCAAGGCGGCGGCCAAACCGGCCAAGGGCGGTCTGCCCAACCTGGTCTACCTCTGGCACGCCGCCGAGTCGCTGCCGCCGGAGCTGCGCGAGATCGACGAGCTGCACGTGCTGATGCCCTGGGGCAGCCTGCTGCGCGGCGTGCTGGACACCGAGGGCGCGGTGCTGCGCGGGCTGGCCGCCTGCTGCCGCCCCGGCGCGGACTTCCTGATCACGCTGAACCTGCACGCCTGGCGCCCGCCGGTGCCCGAGGTCGGCGACACCGCCGAGCCCACCCCGGAGTCGGCCACCGAGGTGCTGGCCAAGGCCTACGCCACCGCGGGCTGGCAGCTCACCGAGGCCGCCTACCTGAGCCCTGAGGAGATCGCCGAGCTGGCCACCTCCTGGACCCGCAGGCTCAACTCCTCCCGCGACCAGCTGGACGTGCTCGCCCTGCGCGGCACGATCGCCTAGACCCCAATCGGACAGCGCCGGGGCACCTCGTTCACGATCACCGACTCCACGTTGTACACCCGGTCCGCGGCCAGGTGCCGGGCGGAGAGGGTGCACGCGATCTGGTCGAGTGCCGCCCCGGACAGCGTCAGCGGCCGCCCGTCGCCCCTGAGCACCCGCACCTCGACGGTGTTGCGCTGGGTCACCCCCGCGGTCAGCTCGCCGAACCCGCCCGTGGGCAGCGCGCTGGTCAAGCCGGGCGGATCGCCCTCGGCGACCCCGTAGAACAGCTCGCGCAGCGCGGTCGGGTAGTCGCCCAGCTTGCCGATCTTGCGCACCACCGGCACCAGGCTGCCACCGCGCAGGAAGTACAGCGTCGGTCCCTCGGCCACCCCGCGCGGCGCGTCCCCGCCGCCCACCGGCGGGGTGGGCCGCACCCCGCACCCGGCCAGCAGCACCACCCCCAGCAGCACCGTCACCAGCCGCCTCACCGCGGAACACCCTCTTCCACGCCCCTGGCCAGCCGGGGCAGCCGCAGGGTGAACCTGGCCCCGCCGTGCGGCGCGTTGGCCGCCTCGATGGTGCCGTAGTGCAGCTGCGCGTTCTCCCAGGCGATGGCCAGCCCGAGCCCGCTGCCCTCGGACCGGGACCGGGCCGAGTCGGCCTTGTAGAAGCGGGCGAACACCTGCGGCAGCACCGCCTCCGGCAGCCCGGACCCGTGGTCGGTGACGGTCAGCTCGATCCACTGCGGGCTCGCGGTCAGCGTGGCCACCACCGGCGGCTGCCCGTGCCGCAGCGCGTTGCCGACCAGGTTGGCCACGATCACGTCCAGCCGCCTGGCGTCCAGCTTGACCCGCACGCCCTCGGGCAGCTCGGTGGTCACCTGGTCCGTCCAGCCCCTGGCGCGCAGCGTGTTGCGCACCGCCTCGGCCACGTCCACCTCGGTCAGCACCAGCCTGGCCGCGCCCGCGTCGAACCGGGAGATCTCGATCAGGTCCTCCACCATCCTGGCCAGCTTGCGGGTCTCCTGGCCGACCAGCCTGGCCGCGATCTGCGCGTCCTCGGGCAGGTTCTCCGCTTCCTCGTCCAGCACGTCGGTCACCGCGGTCATCGCGGCCAGCGGGGTGCGCAGCTCGTGCGAGACGTCAGCCACGAACCGCCGCGCGTCCGCCTCCATCCGCTGCAACCCGGTCACCGTCCGGTCCAGCGCGGCCGCGGTGTCGTTGAAGGTGTGCGCCAGGTCGGCCAGCTCGTCCGAGCCCTTGACCTCCAGCCGCGCGCCCAGGTCGCCACCGGCCAGCCGCCGGGTCGCCCCGCGCAGCTCGCGCACCGGCCGCAGCACCCCGCGCGCGGCCAGCAGTGCCAGCAGCGCGGCCAGCGGCAGCGCCAGCAGGCTGGTCTGCCACGCGGTCTGGGCCAGGTCGCTGATCTGGCCGGCCGGTCCGCCGAGGTTACGCGCCAGGTAGACCTCCATGCCGGAGGGCTCCAGCTCACCGCCCGCCCGCTTGGTCAGCACCGGCATGCCGACGTAGAACATGGGCGAACTGCCGCCCGGCGAGGTGCCCCGCTGGAACACCAGGGTGCCCCTGGTCCGCACCGCGGCCCGCAGCTCGGCCGGGATGTCCTCCAGCCGGTATCCCATCGGGCGCGACCGCAGGTCCTGGTAGGTCACCACCGCGGCGCTGTCCGGGAGCCTGCTGACCAGCTGGTCCAGGGTGGCCTGGGTCGGCGGGAAGCTGAGCTCGGGCGCGAGCTGGCTCACCGCGTCCTTGGTCGCGTTCATGACCTGGTCCTGGGCGTACTTGAGCACCGTGGTGCGCGCCGAGACGTAGCTGGCCCCCGCCGCGGCCGCCGCGCCGAGCGCGGCCACCGCCAGGAAGGCGAACACCAGCCGCGCGCGCAGGCCGCGGGCCCAGGTGGGCAGCGAGTCGAGCAGGCGGCTCATACCGGGCCGAACCGGTAGCCGAAACCGCGCACGGTCTGCACGTACACCGGGCTGGCCGGCCGATCCTCGATCTTGGCCCGCAGCCGCTGCACGCACGCGTCCACCAGCCGGGAGTCACCGAGGTAGTCGTGCTCCCACACCGCCTGCAACAGCTGCTGGCGGCTGAACACCTGGCCGGGCGAGGCGGACAGCTCCAGGAGCAGCCGCAGCTCGGTCGGGGTCAGCCCGACCTGCTTGTCGTCCTTGGCCACCACCAGCGCCTGCCGGTCGATCTCCAGCGACCCGTGCCGCTCCTTGCTGGTCTGCTCACTGACCCTGCGCCGCAGCACCGCCCTGATCCGGGCGTCCAGCACCCTGGGCTGCACCGGCTTGACCACGTAGTCGTCGGCGCCCGCCTCCAGCCCGCCGACGATGTCCATGTCGTCGCTGCGCGCGGTCAGCATGATGATCGGCACCTCGCCGCCCGCCCTGATCCGGCGGCACACCTCGAAGCCGTCGATGCCGGGCAGCATCAGGTCCAGCACCACGATGTCCGGCGCCTGCGCGCGCAGCGCGTCCAGGCCGAGCTCGCCGGTGGCCGCCGCGTCCACGGTGTAGCCCTGCCTGCGCAGGGCCAGCTGCAGGCCCTCGCGCACGGCATGGTCGTCCTCGATCAACAGCACCCTCGGCATGGCACCGATTATTGGCCCCGGCGGACACCCCCGCCGCGCCGGTGCGGCTGCTGTAGCAGAACCATGACAAGGCGCGGACCAGCCAGGGACATCCAGCGCCGACCGTGAGTGGCATGCGCAACCAGACCAACTCCCTGGACGCGCCGACCGCACCCATCCCGGTGCCCGGAACCCAGCCCCGTCGCCGGTTCCGCACCTGGACCGGAGTGGCCGGCCTGAGCGTCGCACTGCTGCTGGCGACCGGCTTCGTGGTCTACGGGCTGCCCTCGCCCGCCCACCCCGGCGGTCAGCTGCTCGGCCTGACTACGGGCACCAGCACCGGCAAGACCACCGAGAACAACCCGAACTGCATCTTCGAGCCGCAGAAAGCCGAACGGCTGGAGGTGCCCAGCGAGCTGGAGCCGGACCGGCTGGAGCCCGCGATGCGGGAGGCATTCCAGGCGGCCCGCTGCGCGGCCCGGGCCGACGGCGTGGACATCTTCGTGAAGTCGGCCCGGCGCACCGCGGCCGAGCAGCGCAGGCTGTACCGCGCGGAGATCAAGAAGCGCGGCTCGGAGGCCGAGGCGCGCAAGTGGGTGCTGCCGCCGGAGGAGTCCGCGCACGTCAAGGGCACCGCGGTGGACGTGAAGCCGCAGTCCGGCGCGAAGTGGCTGGAGCGCTACGGCAGCCAGTGGGGCCTGTGCCGCACCATCGAGCGCGAGTGGTGGCACTTCGAGCACAGCGCGGACTGGGCCGGCAAGGGCTGCCCCGACCCGCGTTAGCGCCGTGCGCCGCGCAGCCTGGCCACCTCGAGCCGCACCGGCTCGAAGGTCTCCGCGAAGAGGTTGCCAGGGCACTGCGTGGTCACCCAGTCCCGGTGCCTGGCCAGCACCGGCCCCTCGTAGCGCTGCCCGTCCTCGGTGTTGACGTAGGTCAGCTTGGCCCGCGGGTCCAGCCCGCAGATCAGGGTCAGCGCGGCCAGCGTCCTGGTCAGCGTGCTCCACGCCCCCGGGGCGGGCAGGCCGCCGGTGAAGTCGCCGAGCAGGCAGATGCCGATGTTGCCGGGGTTGCGGCCGCGCACGTGCCCCGCGGTCACCGTCCCCGTCGCCTTGCCGTTGGCCAGCATGGTGCCGAACACCGGCGCGCCGCCGGTGTGCCTGCCCTGGTAGAGCACGCCCTCCGGGTCGATCAGCAGGTGGTAGCCGATATCGCCCCAGGCGTTGCCCACGGTGTGCCCGTGGTAGATCGAGCGCATCGCGGCGTCCCGGTCGGCGTCCACGGCGATCGCCGAGTGGTGCACGGTCAGGCACTGGACCGGGCTGAACGTCGGCGGCCACAGCTCGCCCTTCGGCCCGAAGCGCAGCTTCTCGTCCGCGCCCCACTCCGCCCTGGTCCGGATCCGCACCTTCAGGTCGTCCCGGCCCGGCGGGGCCAGTTCGGCCGGTGGCTGCCGGGGCGCGGCCGAGGCCGTGCCCGCGCCGGTGAACGCCGCCCCGGCCAGTCCGGCCAGCCCGGTCAACAGTGCACGCCGCGTAGTCATGGCCACCTCCAGGGTCGCAGCGTAATTAGTTGACCACGCAGCGAAACCGGACACAAACTAGGCCGAAGGATGCAGCCACACTGCGCCGAACGTTCGCGTGTCCGAAGACAGACCAAAAGGTCGGTTTTGTCCTCTAATCGAGTGACAACGAGTGGCTGGAAGTGCTGGTTCCAACGTCAGAACCCCGCGTCGAACCCGACTACCTCCATAGGTGGCGTCACGATCGGGTGTGAGGCGACTCCAAGAAGGCAAGACGTCGAAAGGGGACCGCCGTGGATCCAGTGACACTGCGTGCACGTGCCGCCGGCATGAGGGCTCGGGTCGGCGCGTACCGGGTCGCCCAGATCGACTCCGTGCCGCTGTTCCAGCACGGTGTCGCCGCGGTCCTCGGTCGCGACCCCAGGGTGCAGTGGGTGGGCGCGGCCAGCTCGCCGGGCAGCGCCGTGCAGCTCTGCCGGGCGGCCCAGCCCAACGTGCTGCTCATCGACTCCGAGCTGGACCCCGGCGCGCACCTGTGCCGGATGCTGGCCGGGATGCAGCCGAACCTGGCGGTGGTGACCCTGTTCCGTCCCGGCGCGCGGCTGGCCGGTGAGGTGGAGGTGGCCCGGCGCAGCGGCGCCAAGGGCTTCCTGCCGCGCGAACTGGACCCGGCCCGGCTCCCGGAGGCGATCTGCCAGGCGGTGGAGCTGGGGCTGTACGTGGACCCCTCGCTGGCCCCCCTGCTCGCGCCTGGCCGGGTCGTCGGCGCCCAGCGGGGCAACGGGACCGCGCTGTCCAAGCGGGAGTTCGAGGTGCTGCGGCTGATCGCGGACGGGCTCACCGCGAAGAACATCGCGCACCGGCTCGAGGTCTCCGAGGAGACGGTGAAGACCCACGTCCGGCGGATGCTGCGCAAGCTCGACGCGCGGGACCGGGCGCACGCGGTGGCCCTGGCCTACCAGGCCGGACTGCTCGGGGAGGCAGCCGCTGGTGACGACGTGGTGCGGTTGGTGCCTGCGACCAGGGCGGTCGCGGCGCGCTGAGGCTCGGGATGCTCAACGCGCCGAACAAGGTTTCAGTGCGCCTGCTGGCGGAACTCCCAGTCGAGGCGCTGCATGACCCACTCCTGGGCCAGGGCCATCGGCGAGGTCTGGCGCTGCGCGGCGAGCTCACGGAGCTGCTCGTTCGCGATCAGGCTCAGCCGGAGCTGGTGGACCTCGGCGTTGCCGAAGCGGCGGCCGGTGGCCGTGGTCTCCACGTCGGCCTCGGGAGCGAGGGCGGCGAGGTAGTTGTCCAACTCCGCGTCGGGGGCGAGAAGCTCGGTCTCGGCTGCCGGAGCCGGGCGATGACGGCCGTTCTTCGATCGACTGAGAAGCACGGCAGACACGGTAACGAACTGATGAAGGAAGTTCGAGGCTTGTGAGCTACCCGTCAGTGTGTAACGCCGCGAACGGCCTATTGACATGGAGAGGCCCCCGCGCCAGGGGGAGGAGCACGGGGGCCGGAGGGGATCTCCACAGGCGCTGACCGGGGGTGTGTCAGCAAAGTGATTGTTGCATGCTCACTCGTCGGTGCCCAGTGATGGCGTCGAATTTTTTTGTTTAGCGCGCGTACTTATTCACCAAAACGGCGTTGTGAACACTTGGTGTCCAGGTTTGGACACAGTGTGGAGTAAATCCGATCTCACTCCGCCCAAGACCGGAACTTCCGCAAGCGCAAGCTGTTTGTGACCACGAACACACTGGAGAACGCCATCGCCGCGCCGGCCAGCATGGGGTTGAGTACCCCGGCCGCGGCCAGAGGCAAACCTGCCACGTTGTAGGCGAAGGCCCAGAACAGGTTTCCCTTGATGGTGCCCAGGGTGCGCCGGGACAGCCGGATCGCGTCCGCGGCCACCCGCAGGTCCCCTCGGACCAGGGTCAGGTCACCGGCCTCGATGGCCACATCGGTGCCCGTGCCCAGGGAGAGTCCCAGGTCAGCGGCTGCCAGCGCCGGGGCGTCGTTCACCCCGTCGCCGACCATGGCCACCACCCGGCCCTGCTCCTGCAGGCCGCGCACCGCGGCCACCTTGTCCGCGGGCAGCACCTCGGCGATCACGTCCTCGGCCGGGATGCCCACCTCGGCCGCCACCGCGGCGGCCACCGTGGCGTTGTCCCCGGTCAGCAGCACCGGCCGCAGCCCGAGCTCGCGCAGCCTGCGCACCGCCTCCGCGCTGGTCGGCTTCACCGTGTCGGAGACCATCAGCAGCCCGGCCGCCGCGCCGTCCACCGCCGCGGCCACCACGGTGCGCCCGGAGGCCTCGGCCACCCGCACCGCCTCGGTCAGCTCGGCGGGCAGCTCGACCCCGCGTTCGGCGAGCAGCCGCGGCCTGCCGACCAGCACGGCCCGGCCGGCCACCTGTCCCTGCACGCCGAGGCCTTCGTTGTTGCCGAACTCGGTCACCGCGGGCAGCTCGCCTGCCTCGGCACTCGCGCCCTCGGCGATGGCCCGCGCGATCGGGTGCTCCGAGGCCGCCTCCACCGCCCCGGCCAGCCGCAGCAGCTCGGCCCGGTCGAAGCCCTCGGCGGGCACCGCGCCGGCCAGCGTCATCACGCCGGTGGTCACCGTGCCGGTCTTGTCCAGCACGATGGTGTCGACCCGGCGGGTGGACTCCAGGACTTCCGGCCCCTTCACCAGGATGCCCAGCTGCGCGCCCCGCCCGGTGCCCACCAGCAGCGCGGTCGGCGTGGCCAGCCCGAGCGCGCACGGGCAGGCGATCACCAGCACGGCCACCGCCGCGGTCAGCGCGAAGGACGCGCCCGCGCCCCACAGCAGCCAGAAGGCCAGCGTGCCCACCGCGACCAGCAGCACCACCGGCACGAACACCGCCGAGACCCGGTCGGCCAGCCGCTGCACCTGCGCCTTGCCCGCCTGCGCCTGCTCGACCAGCCGGGCCATCTGGGCCAGCTGGGTGTCCGCGCCGACCCTGGTGGCGCGTACCACCAGCCGCCCGCCCGCGTTCACCGTGCCGCCCGCCACCTGGGCGCCCGGCCCGACCTCCTCGGGCACCGACTCCCCGGTCAGCATCGACCGGTCCAGCGCCGAGGTGCCCTCCTCGACCACCCCGTCGGTGGCCACCTTCTCGCCCGGCCGCACCACGAACCGCATGCCAACGGCCAGCGACTCCACCGGAACGCGGCGCTCGCGACCGTCTGCCAGCACCGCGACGTCCTTGGCCCCCAAGGCCAGCAGCGCGCGCAAGGCCGCTCCGCTGCGCCGCTTGGACCTGGCCTCCAGCCAGCGGCCCAGCAGCAGGAACACGGTCACCCCGGCGGCGACCTCCAGGTAGATGTCCGCGGTGGTCGACTCGCGCGGCAGCAGGCTGAACTCGTGCACCATGCCCGGCATCCCGGCGCCGCCCCAGATCAGCGCGTACACCGACCACAGGTAGGCCACCGCGACGCCCATGGAGACCAGGGTGTCCATGGTGGTCGCGCCGTGCCGCAGGTTCACCGCGGCGGTGCGGTGGAACGGCCAGCCGCAGACCAGCACCACCGGCGAGGTCAGCGCCAGCGCCACCCACTGCCAGAACGGGAACTGCAGCGCCGGGACCATCGAGAGCAGCACCACGGGCAGGCCGAGCAGCGCGGCGATCACGAAGCGCGCCTTCAGCTCCTCGGCCCGCTCGTCGGTGTCCTCCGGCGCATCAGCCGAATCGTCCACAGTGGACGGTTGCGGCGGGGTCGCGGTGTACCCGGCGGTCTGCACCGTGGCCACCAGCGTGTCCACGTCCAGGCCCGCCGGACAGGCCACGGTGGCCTTCTCGGTGGCGAAGTTGACCGTCGCGGTCACGCCGTCGAGCTTGTTCAGCTTGCGTTCGATCCGCCCGGCGCAGGCCGCGCAGGTCATCCCGCCGATGGCCAGCTCGATCCGCTGACCGGCCTCCGTGGTGGTCACAACCGCTCCCCTCCGCTGTCCTGCCACAAAAATCAGCTCGCGAGCTGGTAACCGGCCTCGGTCACCGCGGCCTTGACCTCCGCCTCAGCCAGCTCGCGCTCGCTGGTGACGGTCACCGCGCCGGTGGGCAGGTCCACGGTCACGCCGGTGACCCCGGCGACCTCGGACAGCTCCTCGGTCACCGAGCTGACGCAGTGCTGGCAGGTCATGCCGGTGACGGTGTAGGTGGTGCTGACGGACATGCGTGCTCCTTCAGTTCTGTATGTCTTTGGTACGGACGCGGCGGCGGGGACGTTCGCTACGACTTGACCAGGCGGGCGATCGCGTCCGCGGCCTCGCGGACCTTCGCCTGGGCGGCCTCGTCGCTGGTGCGCGCGGCCTCGACCACGCAGCCGGCCATGTGCTCCTCGAGCAGTTCGAGGGCGAATGCCTGGAGCGCCCTGGTCGCCGCGGACACCTGGGTCAGCACGTCGATGCAGTAGGTGTCGTCGTCGACCATCCGCTGAAGTCCGCGGACCTGCCCCTCGACTCGACGGAGTCGGCGCAGGTGGGCGTCCTTGCGCTTGCTGTACGGGTGGCTGTGCTCCTCGGCCATGCTCGAAGCATACCCCTAGGGGGTAGGGGTAAATCGCCGCAGGGTGGCCCGGCTCACAGAACGCTTGTCCTGTCAAGAGACAGATTGCCAACCGTTGATTACACAGGGTTCTGGATGAATCACTCTGCGGGGGGCTGTGAGGGCGAGAGCCAGTAGCTAGCCTGCCTGCGAAGCCAACGTCGGGGAGGCGCCATGCACGGGTCGCTCGAGGTGCGGAAGTACCTGTGGGAGCAGGACGACACGGTTGCCAAGGGCAGCGGGGTGCCGCTGCCGCGGAACGGAGAACCATCCCGGATCTCCGCGGAACAGGTGCACAGGGCGCGCATGGCCGTGGCCCGTGGCGCTTTGGGCGCCGAGGACTGCCGCATGCTGCTTGACATGCTGGGACTCGTGCCCAGTGAGGAGGACGGCATCCCGCCGGTGCGCCGGTAGGGGCGCTTCGCGACAAACGATTGGGCTGGGCCGGGACGTGGCCGAGAAGCCACGCCCCGGACCCCCGAGACGCACACCCCCCGGCGCCCGCCTCGGGCTGCCTGGCCGGAACATACCGAGCGGTCGGCTTATCCGGCAATGAATCTGTTTCACGGTGTCGCGGACAGCACAGCGTGACCTCGTTTCACCCGGTGGTGGGAGGCTGCGCGCGGGCGGTCCGAGGCGGTAGCTTGCGGTACCGCAAGTGATCACCGGAGCCGTCATGCCCCAGCAGCCCAGGGCCCAGGTCACCCGAGAATCGATCATGGTCGCCGCCGCGTCCGAGTTCGACCGGCTCGGCTATGCCGCTGTCCCGCTCAGCCTCATCCTGGAGCGCAGCGGCGTGTCCAAGGGGGCCTTCTACTTCCACTTCCCGTCCAAGATCGGGCTGGCCGCGGCCATCATGGCGGCCGAACAGGCGATCTGGCCGGAGCTCACCCGCCGCTGGGACGAACGCGGCCTGGACGCCCTGCGCACGCTGATCGGCTCCACCACCCAGGCCGTCGAGCTGATCTCCAACGACCCCATTGTGCGCGCGGGCGTGCGCCTGTCCACCGACCCCGAGCTGCACGCCTCCGGCCTGCGCCCGCAGTACCTGAACTGGGAGTCCCTGCTGACCGCGCTGCTGGAGCGGTCGCGGGAAGAGGGCCTGCTGCGAACCGGTGCCGACCCGGTGGCAGTGGCGCGGGTGCTCAACGCCGTGTTCGCTGGTAACCGGGAGATCGCCGCGGCCCTCACCGGGTACGCGGACTACGTCACCCGGATGGAGCAGGCGTGGCGAGTGCTGCTGCCTGCCATCGCCACCGAGGAGTGGCTGACCGACTGGCGAACCGCCCCCGGGTTCGGGGGCTGAGGAGGCATCACGTGACCAGTCCGGCCGAGGTCGCAGCGGCGACCCGGAAACCGCTGGTGAAGCTCGGCGGGGTCTTCATGACCTCGCCCCAGATGAACGCGCACACCAAGGCGCTCGAACTACCCAGGGGCGGCCTGTACTTCCGCGGCCGCGCCGCGGTGCTCGGCGACCCCTCGTCCACCGTGGTCGCCGAGCTGTACGGGATCTTCCCGAAGTGGCTGATGCACGCGGTGATCCCGCAGGTCACCCAGCTGCTGCCGGCCAAGGCCGCGGTCGCCGCCTACTCCGCGGCCTGCTGGGAGTGGGGCCGGGAAGCCCTGGCCGAGGTGCCGGCCGCCGAACGCACCGCCGAACTGCTGTTCCAGGTCAGCGACGCCGCCGACGCCGGCAACCTGCCGCTGTTCGCGGGCTGGCGCGAGGCCACCCGGCCCGAGGACGCCCCGGCCCGGCTCGCGCACGCGCTCAACCTGCTGCGCGAGTACCGCGGCGGCCTGCACTTCTGCGCGCTGCGGGCCTGCGGCATCGGCATCGACGAGGCGCTCGCGGTCAACCCGGAGAGCGGCAAGCAGATCATGACCAGGCTGGCCTGGCAGGAAGAGGAGGCCGACGCGCTGATCGCCGCCACCCAGGCCAAGCCCGACCTGCCGCGCCGCTGGCGCCAGGCCGAGGACCTGACCGACGAGGCGATGGGCCAGACCCTGGCCGCCACGCTGTCCGAGGCCGAGCTGGCCGAGTTCCGGGAACTGATGCTAGCGCTGCCGACCCCGTGACCTGGTGGATGGAGCAGTGGCGGAACTCACAAGAGTTCGCTGGCCGCTGCTCCATCCGGGGTTGGCGGCTCGGATGGGTGACTTCGGCCTGTCAGCGGACTGGACTTGATCGCCGGTCGCGGTTGGCGGGGAGCTGTTGGGGCTGGTAGGAGCGTTTCAGGACCCCCGATTTGGAACTTCCGCCCCCAGCCCCCTAAGCTATCCATGCTCCCAACGGAAAGCCGTTGGAGGTGCGGGAGAAGTTCTGATTCACTGAGTCAGAAGTATCCTGGCCCCCATCGTCTAGTGGCCTAGGACGCCGCCCTTTCAAGGCGGTAGCGCGGGTTCGAATCCCGTTGGGGGTACGCAACACAGCAAGACGGCAGTACAGCAAGGCCCAGTGGCGCAGTTGGTTAGCGCGCCGCCCTGTCACGGCGGAGGTCGCGGGTTCGAGTCCCGTCTGGGTCGCGCGAAGGGGTTCGCTCCGTGGAGCGGACCCCTTTCGGCCAGGTAGCTCAGTTGGTACGAGCGACCGCCTGAAAAGCGGTAGGTCGGCGGTTCGACCCCGCCCCTGGCCACCGAAATGGGAGCCCCCTGCTTGCCCGCGGGGGGCTTCGCTTTTTTCGGTGGTCTTCGACCCGGGGGGCCGAGCCCCCCGGACCCCCACGGTGCGAGCGGTGCCGAACCAGCGTGGTTGCGCGTGGGCTTGCGTGGTCGGGTTATCCACAGGTTGTCCACAGGTGTTAACGGTTAATGCTCGTTGGTTAACTGTTAACGCGGATTTGGTCTGCCGGTTGTTTGGGGTGGCGTTCTAGCTTTGGGCTCCCTGCTTTGAGAGGAGCCCTGTGATGAGGGCGATTATCCCCGCGGTTGTACTTTTGTTGGCACTTCCTGCCTACGCTTCGGCTGCGCCTGAAGGCGGTGGTGTTATTGGTAAATGGATTGATCCTGCCAGTGGGGAGGTTGTGGTTTCTGTTGGTGATGAATCCACTGCTTCTCAGGTTCGGCGGGCCGGGGGGCGCGCTCAAGTGATGCCGCGCGGGCGGGCTGAGCTTGATGGGGTGGCTCGGCGGGTTGGCGAGCTTGCCGTCGGACCCACCGGGGTGACCTCCTGGGGTATCGATCCCGTGAGTGCGCAGGTGGTGGTGCGCACCATCGCGTCCGCTGATGCCTCCGTCGTCGAGCGCGTGCGGGCGTTTGGCGAGGCTGTGCGGGTTGTGGTGGATGCTGCTGCGCCGGTGCAGCAGGGTGGTGAGGTGCGGACGGGGAATCCGTGGTGGCCGGGGAGTGAGAGCAACTGTTCTGTGGGGTTTGGGGCTACGGATTCTGGTGGGGGGAAGCATTTCTTGACTGCTGGGCATTGCACCAATGATGTCAATCAGGCTGCTTATGGGCAGTCTGGGCAGCAGAATCGGATCGGGACTTCCAACTTTGGGGGTTCGCGCAGTGTCAATGCCCGTGAAGGGGATATGGGGGTTGTTTCCGTTACCGAGCCGGGGTGGAGTTTGTCTCCGGCGGTGAACACGTGGGGTGGGGCTGCGGTCACTGTGGCGGGGGTTGTGGAGCCGGTGGTCAACCAGGCGGTGTGTCACTCGGGGAACACGTCGAAGTGGCAGTGTGGGCGGGTTACGGCGGTCAATCAGACGATCAACTACGGGAACGTGGTCATCGAGGGGTTGGCCACGACCACTGCTTGTTCCAAGGGTGGGGACTCTGGTGGGGGGTGGCTGGTTGGGGACAAGGCTGTGGGGCTGCACTCGGGTGGGCAGTCGTCCTGTGAGCCGGGTGGGGCTGACAACCAGTCGATCTTCCAGCCGGTGGGCGAGGCGTTGAAGAAGTGGGGGCTGACGTTGGTGACCGGTGGGAGTAGTGGGGATACCGAGGCGCCTTCGGTGCCGGGGAACCTGCGGGCTACCGGGAGCACGTCCTCCTCTGTTGCGCTGGCTTGGGATGCGGCGACTGACAACGTTGGGGTGACTGGGTACGACGTGTATCGCGGGGACGCGGTGGTGGCCAGTGCGGAGGGGACCTCGGCGACTGTTTCCGGGCTGACCGCGGATACCGAGTACTCGTTTGTGGTGCGGGCTCGGGATGCGGCCGGGAACCGGTCGGGGGCCAGTGCGGCGGTGACGGCTCGGACGGCGAAGGGGGATGCGGGGGCTCGGACCTTCAGCAATGCCAACGCTTATCCGATTCGGGACTTCGCGGTGGCGGTCAGTCCGGTGCGGTCCACTGCCGGTGGGGTGGCCGCGGTGCCGGTGACCGTGGTGGTGAATGCCTCGCACACTTGTCAGGAGGACCTGAACATCAACCTGGTGGGGCCTTCTGGGCGGTACTACTCGCTGCACCGGGCCGGCGGGTTCGAGTGTCATGCGTTTCCGGGGTCTCGGACCTTTACCGTGCGGACCTCGGAGCAGGCTGGGGGGAACTGGGTGTTGTGGATCGGGGACAACGGGGCTGGGGATACCGGGACCTTGAGCAGCTGGTCCATCTCGGTGTGATGGGACGGGGCGCTCCTTGTTGGGGCGCCCCGTTTTTCACGGCCAGGTCCAGTGGAAGCCGTAGGTTCCGGGGCCGAAGTCCGTTGCCACGCCGTGGACTGAGGTGAGTTCGTCCAGGTGGACCTGGTCCTCGTGGGTGGTGGTTTGGGTTGTTGTTCTGCGGGTGATTGTTGCTGGGGGGCAGGTGGGGTCGAAGCGGACTTCCAGGACGTACTCGCGGACGGGGAGGCGGAACTTGCGTTCGTAGTTGGTGGCGGTGGGGTGCGGGGCGTGGTTGCGGAGCTCGTGTTCGGTGATGATGGTTTCGTTGCGGCGCAAGGGTTTGGGGAAGAGGAGCTCGGCGGTCAGCAGGCCGGTGCTGGGGTTTGCGGAGGTTCGGCCCAGGGTGCAGTGGCGCAGGGGGCGGACCTCGGGGAGGGGGTGGTCGTGCTCGTCCAGGTGCAGGATGACCACCCAGCGGTCGGGGCCGTCGGCGTTGGCCCTGAGCACCTGGCGGGAGACGGAGGTCAGCTCCTCGCGGTGCGGGCCGATGTGGATGGTGTCGTGCTGGCTGAGGCGGGTCAGGCGGGTGTCCCAGCTGGTGTTGATCTCGGTGAGGGCTTCGGCCACCTCGGTGGGGGCCGGCCAGAAGGCGTCGATGTCCGGCGGGTCGGTGAGCCGGTGCGGACCGCGGGGGCGGGGTGGGCCCAGCAGGGTGGTCAGCGAGCCCCGGGGGACTTCCAGGACCTCTTCCAGGTGGTGCAGGGCGGTCAGGGACTCGTGGCGCTCGGGGCGGCTGCGGCCGGACTGCCAGTAGCTGAGGGTGGCCGCGGAGATGGTGATGCCCCTGGTGCGCAGGCGTTCGCGGATGCGGTGCAGGCCAAGGCCGCGGCCGGCGATCGCGGCGCGCAGGGCGGTGGCGAACGGGTCCGGCTGGTGCTCCGGCGGCATGCTGGGAGCGTAGGTGCTCAGAAGCGGGGGAACCAGTCGTCGTCGAAGTGCACCACGACCAGGCTCTGGTCGTCGTGCCGCTTCGGGCGCGGCCACTTGCGGCCGTCCGGGTCGGACTCCTCGGCCTTGCGCACCGCGTCCAGCACCGTGTGCAGGCCGTCCTGCACCGCCTGGTCGTAGAGCGCGGTCCAGTCGGCGAACACGCCGTAGTCGTCCACGCCGCAGGAGACGCCGTCGCTGGCCATCACGATCGCCTGCACCTGGTCCCGCATCCAGCTCGCCCGCATGGCCTGCTTGGCCGCGTCCGGGTCGGCCTCGGCCACCCAGAAGCCGCCCTGGCGGTTGCGCCACTGGCCCACCTCGGTCGCCGAGGCGCGCAGCGCGTCCGCGTGGCCGGTGGAGAAACCCGCGCCCTCGCGGAGCTGGTCGCGATAGCCAGTGCGGCGCGGGACGGCCAGGTTCGCCAGCCGGGTGTCGGAGAGCACGTGCACGTCGCCGACGGTGAAGGCCACCACCGGGCTGTCCGCCAGCACCAGGGCGTCCACCCGCTCGTCGTCCCAGCGCAGCAGCGCCACCGTGCTGGAGGGGGCCTTGCCCGGCTCCAGGCCGTGGTCGGCGGCCACCTGGCTGATGCAGGCGGCCAGCAGCTCGGCCAGGTCGATGTCGGGCTGCGCGGTCAGCTCGCGGCGCAGCCGGTCGCCGAGGCGCTCGGCGTACCAGCCGCCGGTGTGGCGCCCAGGTTCCAGCTGGGTCGCGCCGTCCAGCAGCACCACCGCGTTCGGCAGGACCACGATGCGGTCCTCGCTCTCGGCGGACCCGCCGGTCAGCTGGACCCCTGCTCGTTCAGCCATTTCGATCGCCGGCACGTCCGGGACCCTAATGCGAAAACCCGGAAAAGCCTGCTACCGCTCGGTTTTCCACTCAGCCGGAGTACGCAGCGCCACGAACGGCACAAAGAACTGGGCAAGTGGACCAATGGTGATCGCGTACAGCAGGGTGCCGATGCCGATCGTGCCGCCGAGCAGGAAACCCACCGCCAGCACGGTGATCTCGATCCCGGTGCGCACCAGGCGGATCGACCAGCCGGTGCGCGCGCACAGCCCGGTCATCAGCCCGTCCCTCGGCCCCGGCCCGAGCCGGGCGCCGATGTAGGCGGCGGTGGCCAGGCCGTTCAGCACGATCGCCGAGACCAGGAACACCGCGCGCAGCCACCAGGACGAAGGCGCGGGCAGCAGGTACAGCGAGGCGTCCACCGCGACCGCGATCAGCACCACGTTGGCCACCGTGCCGATGCCCGGCCGCTGCCGCAGCGGGATCCAGCCCAGCAGCACGATCACCCCGGTGATCGCCGTGACGGTGCCGAAGCTGACCGGGATGTGCCTGGTCAGGCCCTCGTGCAGGACGTCCCACGGGTCGAGGCCGAGCCCGGCCCTGATCATCAGCGCCATGCTCGCGCCGTAGAGCAGCAGCCCGGCCAGCAGCTGGCTGAGCCGCCGCAGCGGCCGGTCCGCCACGGGCAGCGGGTGCAGGGGGATCGTCGGGGAGGCCATGCGGCCATCCTCTGCCGGGATTGGCCTTTACTTCGAGGGCCAAAGTGGAAAAATTGGCCCACATGAGCCAGGCACTGCCCACCGGTGGCCGGATCTCCGCGCCGCACCTCGCCGACCTGCTCGGCTGCTGGCGCGACGGGCCGAACCGGGGCCAGTCCGCCGACCTGGCCGCCGCGCTGCGGTTGCTGGTGCTGGAGGGCCGGTTGCCCGCGGGCACCCGGCTGCCCGCGGAACGGGAGCTGGCCCAGGCGCTCAACCTCAGCCGCACCACGGTCACCGCGATGCTGGACCGGCTGCGCGAACAGGACCTGATCGCCAGCCGCCGCGGCGCGGGCTCCTGGATCACCCTGCCCGGCAAGGAGCTCGGGCCGCAGGGGTTCACCTCGCTGCCGGAGGACGAGACGATCAACCTGGCCCAGGCCACCCCGGCCGCGCCTGCCGAACTGGCCGCCGCGGTGGACGCGGCCCGGCTGCGCCTGCCCGGGTACCTGAGCGGCCCCGGCTACGCCCCGATGGGGCTGCCGGTGCTGCGGGAACGCATCGCCGAGCGCTACACCCGGCGCGGCCTGCCCACCGGCTCGGACCAGGTCATGATCACCTCGGGCGCGCAGCACGCGCTGGCACTGGCGCTGCGGCTGCTGGTCATGCCCGGCCAGCGGGTGCTGCTGGAGAACCCGACCTACCCGAACGCGGTGGACGGCATCCGGGCCGCGCACGCCCAGCCGGTGCCGGTGGCGATGGCCCCGGACGGCTGGGACCTGCCCGGCATCGAGGCCACCCTGCGCCAGGTCGCGCCCCGGCTGGCCTACCTGATCCCGGACTTCCAGAACCCGACCGGCCTGCGCCTGTCCGCGCAGGGCCGGGAGCAGCTGGCCGCCGCGCTGCGCCGGACCAGGACGCTGGCGCTGGTGGACGAGACCCTGGCCGAGCTGGACCTGGACGGCGACCCGCTGGACGGCCCACCGCCGCTGGCCGCCTTCGCCGAAGGGCTGGTGCTCACCGCGGGCTCGGCGTCCAAGATGCTCTGGGGCGGCCTGCGCCTGGGCTGGTTGCGCGGACCGGTGGAGCTGATCCGGCAGCTGGCCGGGGTGCGCGCCTCCATCGACCTCGGTTCCTCGGTGCTGGACCAGCTGGTGCTCACCGAGCTGCTCACCGACCCCGAGCCGCTGCTGGCCCGCAGGCGCGCCCACTTCGCCACCGCGCGGGACGTCCTGGTGGACGCGCTGCGGGCCCGGCTGCCCGCCTGGACCGTGCGCCGCCCGGCCGGCGGGCTGAGCCTGTGGTGCGAGCTGGACGGGCCGATCAGCACCCGGCTGGCCGCCGCCGCGATCAACCACGGCCTGCACCTGGTGCCGGGCCCCCGCTTCGGGGTCAACGGCGGTCTGGAGCGGTGGCTGCGGCTGTCCTTCGCCCAGGAGCCCGCGGTGCTCACCGAGGCGGCGAACCGGCTGGCCCGCGCCGCCGCCACCCTCACCGGTGCCGCCGACGACCTACTCGCAGTGACCTGACCTGGGCAAATAAGGAGCCCCGGTACCGCGGGGGCAACGCGGTACCGGGGCTGCGCACCCAACACGGCCGGGCGCGGTCGGCCGGTTGGGAGATCGGGGGCGTGTCCACAGGACGCTGGCTTCCTTCGTCGGCGTTGCTCGGGAAATCCGGCAACTGCGGCAACGAAGCGCCGATCACTGCTTCACGCGGGTGGTTGTCCCTGCTCAACGCAGGTGCGGCGAAACGGCCGCGCCAGGAATGCCGCTCGGATGGCGCAAGCCGTCACTGGCTGTGCGCACACCGGTGGCGTGTTACCGACTCAGTCAGTCGGGCGAGGTGGGCGGCAGGCCCGGGGTGTTGCTCGGCGAGCCCGCGTTGCGCGGGTGCTCGACGGTCACCAGGCTCGGCTTCGGCAGCTGCGGAAGCGGGGCGGTGACCAGGGCGGTGGCACCACGGGCACCACCGTTGTCGGAAGCCGTGCCGCCCAGCGAGGCCGAGGACGGCGCGCTGGGGGCTGGTTTCCGCGGATCGGGCATGGGCAGGTCGGGCCCGTCGTCCTGCTTGGGCCTGGTGCCGGCCGGCGGCTCGGCGGCCTTGGGCTCGACCGTGCGGACCGTGACCATCGGGCGGGAGCTCAGCACGGGCGCGGCAGGCGGCGTCTCCACCACCACCGGCTCGACGACTGGCTCAACCGGCGCGGGCTGCTGGACCGGCGGCGGTGGTGGCGGCGGGGCCTGCCGCGGCGGGCGGACCGCGCTGACCGACCCCTCGGCGGACTTCGCGGTGCGGGTCGACCTGATCGGCGCCGGCGCCGGACCGTCCTGTTCGGGCAGCGGCCGCACCTCGTCGGAGCCGACGGCGACCATGCCGCCACCACTGGCGTCGGCCTCGTCGTGGCTGGTCAGCGGGGTAGCGGTGCCGCGGAGCGCGGTGCCGGGGCGGTCCAGCCGGGCGGTGACCCGCTCGGTGATGCGTGCGCCGAGGCCACCGGCCCGCGCGACGGCATCCGTCTTGGCCGGCTCCTGGACTTCCGAAACGGTCGACGGGCTCAGAACGTCTGCGCGGGCCGGTGACTCGTCGGCATGGGCGGCGACAGCTCCGGCCAGCCAGGCGGCCGCAGCCAGGCCGCTGGCAATGGCCAGCCGGACGGCAACGACGCGCAGCCTCTCTCCCCGGCTGCGCACCGCCCCGGCGCTGGTCACCGTCACCACCACCTACCGATCACCGGACGACTGAAGGAAAGACAGATCTCTTCCTGGGTTCGTCAACCATGGTTGGCCCGTTTGCCGGTATGCGCGAGCGTACTGACCGGTTTCCACCCGGAGGTGGGTCGTGTTGCTCCGGACGTGCGCCAAACGATCACCCTGCGTCGATAACACCAGGTAGGCAAGCGATTTCCCGAGCTGGCCAACCGGTGCCCAGTCACCGAGGGCAAGTGTCATCCGGGCGAGTGACCGCGGTAACGCCTTCGGGCGGCTGACGGATCCCGGACCGCCCCCGCTGCTTCCAAGTGCCTGCCGAGTCGCCGACGCAGGGGAGAGCCGATGGACCCGGAGTGGCAGGACCTCATCAACCGCTACGCCAGGCTGGTGTGGGCGGTCGCCCGCTCGCACCGCCTGGACGACCAGGAAGCCGCCGACGTCAGCCAGACCACCTGGCTGAAACTGGCCGAACACCGCCACGCGCTGACCGCCCCGGACCGCGTCCAGGCCTGGCTGGTCACCACCGCCCGCCGCGAGTCGCTGCGCACCCTGGCCGCCCGCCACCGCGAACACCCCCTCGACCTGGACACCCTGGGCCGCGTGGCACACCTGGACCGCTTCCGCGCCCCGGACCCGGCGGACCTGGTCGTCCAAGGCGACCGCGCGGGCCGGCTCTGGCGAGCTTTCGCCCGAATGCCGTTGCGCTGCAGGCAGTTGCTCTGGATCGCCGCCTACGCCCCGGACCTGCCGTACACCCGGATCGCCGAACTGCTGGCCATGCCACTGGGCAGCATCGGCCCCACCAGAGGCCGGTGCCTGGCCGCCTTGCGCCGCCGCCTGGTCGGCGAGCTGGGAGCAGCGGGATGACCGACGACGACCTCTTCGCCGAACTCACCCAGACGGTCTCCGCCACCGACCCACTGCCACCCGCGGTCCTCGCCGCGGCCAGGGCCGCCGGGAACCTGCCGCCAGTCCATGGCCTCCGGCTGCGCGAGGTGGAACAGGGCATGCGCGCCGGTGCGGACCTGATCGTGTTGTCCGCCTACGGCATCACGGTCCGGGTGGAGCTCGGCGACCCGCTCACCGGCGTGGTCACCGGCACCGCGGGCAGGATCGAGGCCCGCACCCCGGACGGCTCCTGGTTCGCCGAGATCGACGCGACTGGCCGGTTCACCATCGAGGGCGTGCCGCACGGCCCGCTGAGCCTGCGCGTGCACGGCGAGGCCCTCCTGGTCGGGGAGTGGTTGACGTGGTGAGCCTGGTCGACCGGGCCGCGACCGAGCCCGATCTGGTGCTGCGCCAGGCCGTCGCCGGTCTGCCGACGGCCAGAGGCGCCGAGCTGGTGAGCCTGCGGCTGGCGGCCTGCCTCGCGCATGTGGAGCTGGGCGAGCCCAACCCGGCCGCCCGGCACGCCCGGCTGGCCCTGGCCGCGGCGGAACGGGCCGGGCTGACCGGGCTGACCGCGTCGGTGCGGCTGGCCAGGGCCTGGCTCGCGGTCGACCGGGGACGCCCAAGAGCGGCGCTGGCCGAACTGGACCGGGCCGTCGGACTGCGCGGGATCGAGCTGGCCAAGGCCCGGTGCCTGCGCGGGGCGGCGCTGTTCGCGTTGCGGGAACCGGCGGAGACGGAGCTGACCGCGGCCGTGGCGGGCCTGGACGCAGCGCCACGGTGGCTGGCCAACGCGCTCATCGTGCGCGGCGCGGACGCCTGCTACCGAGGGCAGGCGGCTCGTGGCCGGACGGATTTCGCTGCGGCGGAACGGGTTCTGGCCGGACTCGGGTTGACCGAGCGGGCCGCGGTGTGCGTGCACAACCAGGGGTTCGCGGCCTTGCGGGAGGGGGATCCCGTTGCGGCGCTCCGGTTGTTCGACGCCGCCGAGCGGGCGGGCGCGGATCCGCTGCGGCATCCGGAGATGTTGCTCGACCGGGCCGAGGCGCTCGAACCGGCGGAGGCGCTGCCGGTGCTGCGGAAGGCGGTGGCGCTGCTCGCGGCGGCGGGGAAGGGGCGGAAGCTGGCTGAGGCGAAGGTGGCGTTGGCGCGCTGTGCGTTGCGGGACAAGGACTTCCGGGCCGCCGAGGCCGCGGCGCTTGCCGCGGTGGAGCTGTTCCGGCAGCAGCGGCGGCCCGGGTGGGCGGCGCTGGCCAGGGCGCTGGCGCTGCGGGCGGCGTTGGCGGTGGGGAGCACACCCGCGCGGTGGTCGGCGGCGGGCCGGGTGGCCGCGTTGTGCGCGCGGGCCGGGTGGCCTGAGGACGCCGAGGAGCTGCGGCTGGTCGCGGGGCGGGCCGCCCGGCGGGACGGGCGGGAAGCCTTGGGGCGCAAGCTGCTCGGCCAGGTGTGCGGCGCGGGGCGGTGGCGGGCGCGGGCGGAGCTGGCCGGTGCCGGCGAGGTGCTGGCCGTGTGCCGGAGGGGGCTGCGGGCCGGGTGGGATCCGGAGCTGGCCGAGATCGGGCTGGGAGCCGCGTTGGCCAGTGGCGATGCTGGGGCGGCGCTGCGCTGGGCTCGGCGGTGCCGGGGTGATGGGGCGTTGGGGACGCTGGAGTACTTCGTGCACCGCGGAGAGGTCTGGGTCGGCAGCGCGGGCCGGGTGCGGCGGATGGCCGGACTGGGCGAGGTCGAGTGGGAGCTGGCCGGGGTGCGCCTGGGCAGTGGGTCTGTGGCCCGGCTGGAGCGGTTGCTGTTGCCGGAGCTGGGTTCCGGGCCGGTGCTGGTGCTGGCGCCGGTTGAACTGGCCGGGGTGCCGTGGAACGGGTTGCCCTCGCTGGCTGGGCGGGAGGTCTCGGTGCTGCCGCCGGGCTGGGGGCCGGGCCGCGTGCGGGGCGGGGAGCCGTTGTGGGTGGCGGGGCCGGGGTTGCCGGGGGCCGAGGCCGAGGTGCGGGAGCTGCACCGGGAGTTCGGCGGCCGCCTGCTCACCGGGTTCCGGGCGACCGTGGCGCGGACCTTGCGGGCCGTGGCGGAGGCGGGGCTGGTGCACGTGGCCGCGCACGGTCGTCAGCAGGGCGCGGGGCTGGAGCTGGCCGATGGGCGGTTGCGGGTGGCCGAGTTGCTGGGGCTGGCGGCTGGGCCGGTGGTGTTGTCCGCGTGCGGGGCTGGGCGGGCGCTGGGGCGGGGGTGTGGGGTGGTGGTGGCGAGTGTGCTGGACGTGGCTGATGCCGGCACCGGCGCGCTGATGCTGGAGCTGCACCGGCGGTTGCGCGCCGAACCCCCGGCGGCCGCGTTGGCCGCGGTGCAGCGGGTGCACGGGCACCGGGGGTTCGTCTGCGTGGGTCAGGAGGTCAGTTTGGCCAGGCGGAGCAGGGCTTCGTCGAGGACCTCGTCGCGTTTGCAGTAGGCGAAGCGGACCAGGTGGCGGGCGGTGGCCGGGTCGTCGCAGAAGACCTGGACCGGGATGGCGGCCACGCCGATGCGTTCGGGGAGCTCGCGGCAGAGGGTGGCGCCGTCGTCGAAGCCGAGGGGGCGGACGTCGGTGCAGATGAAGTAGGTGCCTTCGCTGGGCAGGACCTTGAAGCCCGCGTCGGACAGGCCCCCGGCCAGGCGGTCGCGTTTGCGTTGCAGGTCCTGGCGGAGGTTCTTCACCCAGGGCAGCTCGGTGCGCAGGGCGTGCGCCACGGCGGGCTGGAAGGGGGCGCCCGCGACGAAGGTGATGAACTGCTTGGCAGCGCGGACCGCGGCGATCAGGTCCGGCCTGCCGCAGACCCAGCCGATCTTCCAGCCGGTGGCGTTGAAGGTCTTGCCGCAGCTGGAGATGGTCAGGGTGCGCTCGGCCATGCCGGGCAGGGTGCCGATGGGGTGGTGCGCGCGGCCGTCGTAGAGCAGGTGTTCGTAGACCTCGTCGGAGATCACCAGGAAGTCGTGCCGCTGGGCCAGCTCGGCGATCTCGGCCAGCTCGGCGTCGGTCAGCACGGTGCCGGTGGGGTTGTGCGGGGTGTTGAGCAGCAGCGCCTTGGTCTTCGGGCCCGCGGCGGCGCGCAGGGCCTCGATGTCCAGGGTGAAGCGGCCGGTTTCCGGGTCCGGGCGCAGGGCCACCGCGCGGCGCACGCCGCCTGCCATGGCGACCGAGGCGGCGTAGGAGTCGTAGTAGGGCTCGATCAGGATGACCTCGTCGCCCGGTTCGACCAGGGCGATCAGGCTGGCCGCGATCGCTTCCGTGGCGCCCACGGTGACCAGGACCTGGGTGTCCGGGTCGAACTCCTGGCCGTACTGGCCCGCGCGGTGCTCGGCGATCGCGGCGCGCAGCTCGGGGCGGCCGGGACCGGGCGGGTACTGGTTGATCCCGTCCGCGATCGCCTGCTGGGCGGCGGCGAGCATCGAGGCGGGACCGTCGGTGTCGGGGAAGCCCTGACCCAGGTTGACCGCGCCGGTGCGCTGCGCCAACGCCGTCATCTCGGCGAAGATCGTCGAGGTGAACGGCTGGAGCCGGGAGACGAGAGCGGGAATGGTCACGGGAGTGATCCTGCAACTTCACCGGGCTGAGCCACAATCGGAGGTGTGCAAGAGCTGACACCAGCCGAACGCGTCAAGCGCGCCGAGCTGCGCAAGATGAAGGCCGTGGCCACCTCGTTCCTGCTCGGAGCGGTGGTCATCTACCTGTTCGCGCGCTGGCAGGAGTCGGCTGGCGCGCCGACCTGGGTGGGATTCGTGCGGGCCGCGGCCGAGGCGGGCATGGTCGGCGCGCTCGCGGACTGGTTCGCGGTCACCGCGCTGTTCCGGCGGCCGCTCGGGCTGCCCATCCCGCACACCGCGATCATCCCGACCCGCAAGAACGAGCTGGGCTCCAGCCTCGGCGACTTCGTCGGGGCCAACTTCCTCTCCACCGAGGTGGTGCGGGACAAGCTGAGCCGGGTCGGCATCGCCGGGCGGCTCGGCCAGTGGCTCAGCGCGCCCGGCCACGCCGAGCGGGTCACCGAGGAGCTGGCCACCGCGGTGCGCGGCGCGGTCACCGTGCTGCGCGACGAGGACGTGCAGGCGGTGCTGGAGCAAGCCGTGCTGCGCAAGGTGGTGGACCGGCCGTGGGGGCCGCCGCTGGGCAAGCTGCTCGGCCAGACCTTCACCGACGGCGCCCACCACAAGCTGGTCGACCTGCTCTTCGACCGCGCCTACGACTACGTGCTGACCAACGAGCAGACCCTCAAGTCGCTGGTCTCCGACCGCGCCCCGTCCTGGTCGCCGAAGTTCGTCGAGGGCCTGGTCGCGGACAAGGTCTACAACGAGCTGCTGGCCTTTGCCTGGGCGGTCAAGACCGAGCCCGACCACCCGGTCCGGCTGTCCCTGGACAAGTTCCTCGGCGAGTTCGCCGACGACCTGCAGCACGACCCGGACACCATGGCCCGCGCCGAGGCGGTCAAACAGCAGGTGGTGGAGCACCCGGACGTGCAGAACCTGGTCGGCTCGGCCTGGGGCGCGGCGAAGAAGATGATCCTCAACGCGGCCGAGGACCCCTCCAGCGAGTTCCGGGTCCGGGTCCGCGACGGCCTGCGCACGCTGGGCCGCAAGCTCGGCGAGGACGCGGCGCTGCGGGCCAAGGTGGACGGCTGGCTGGAAGGCGCGGCGGTGTACCTGGTGACCAACTACCAGGCCGAGATCGTCACGCTGATCACCGACACGGTGGAACGCTGGGACGGCGAGCAGACCGCGCGCAAGGTCGAGCTCCAGGTGGGCCGGGACCTGCAGTTCATCCGGATCAACGGCACGGTGGTTGGCGCGCTGGCCGGACTGGGCATCCACACCCTGTCCCAGCTGTTGTTCTAGGAAAAAGGGAGATCAGGAATGGCCGCTGGCATCAGCGTGGAGTCGACCGTGTTCGACTGTCCGGACCCGAGGGAGCTGGCCGAGTTCTACGGCAGGCTGCTCGGCTGGGACAAGATCACCGGGCGGGAGGACTTCCTGAAGCTGCACGGCCCGGACGGGGTGCGACTGGCCTTCCAGTTCGCCCCCGACTTCCAGCCGCCGACCTGGCCGAGCGGCCCCCGCCCGCAGATGCTGCACCTGGACCTCCGGGTGGCCGACCTGGACGCCGAGCACGAGCGCACGCTGGCCTGCGGGGCGGTGGCCCTGGGCGAGGTGCAGGGCACGTCCAAGGACGGCTTCCGGGTCTACGCCGATCCGGCCGGGCACCCGTTCTGCCTGGTCACCGACTGAAAGGACCGGACCGCCCGGCACGAAAGTCCGGGCGGTCCAGCCATGCCGCTGGCATGTCGGGGGGCGACCACGCCGACGGCAGCTCACGGGTGCGGCAGCAGCTCAGGGCAGCCGCCGCTCTGGTAGCCGGCGGAGTACTCGAAGTGCCAGGGCTCGTTGGCGTAGCGCCTGCACCAGCCGAACTCGCCCCTGGTCCGCTCCAACCATGCTGCCGAGGCCCGGGGCTGCACGTCCACCGCGAGTCCTTTCACATGCAGAGATTGCTCCGGTGGCAACACGTACTGCCGGGCCTTGGCCACGCTGCCGTGCAGGGCCAGCGCGGCGTCGAACTCGGCCTGCTGGGCCGCGGTGCTGCGCTTGCCGTCGTGCACGCACAGGGTCAGCCCGGCCTCCCAGGCCGCCTGCCTGGCCCGCTTCCACGCCTGCTCGGCCGCGTCCTTGAGCCCGTCGACCTTCTTGTCGAAGTAGCTCGGGTCCACCGCGCAGACCGGCTTGCCGTTCTTGTCCAGCTGGGGTTCCGGCTGCGGACCCGGGGTGTTCGGCGGCCGGGCCGGGTTGTCCGGCACGGTCACCACCTCCACCGAGGTCTGCGCGGGCGGCGGGCTGGTGCGGCTGGTGGTGGCAGCCGCCGCGTCCAGGCCGGCCCATTCGGCCGCGTCCTGCCAGACCCCGGTGGTGCCCAGCACGCCGAGCAGGGCGCCGGTCAGGCCGATCGCCAGGGCCAAGCCGATGATCTTCCGTCGCACGCGCGACCTCCTCTCGCCGCTGATACGCGCGCGGCCGGGCGGCGGGTTGCATGCTGGCCCGAATGTCCTATTCGGGTCATGTATAGAGTGTGTGTATACCCACCGTGTAGAGTCGCCGTCATGTCAATCGGACACACCCTGCTCGGGCTGCTGGAAGGCGGTCCTCGGCACGGCTACGACCTCAAACGCGCCTATGACGAGCGCTTTGGGCAGGACCGCCCGCTGCACTACGGGCAGGTCTACTCGACGCTGTCCCGCCTGCTCCGCAACGGCCTGGTCCAGGTCGAGGGCGTCGAGCAGGGCGAGGGTCCCGAGCGCAAGCGGTACGCGATCACCGGCGCGGGCATCACCGATGTGGGCACCTGGCTGGCCACGCCGGAGAAGCCGGAGCCGTACCTGCAGAACACGCTCTACACCAAGGTCGTGCTGGCCCTGCTCTCCGGCCGCAGCGCCACCGACCTGCTGGACACCCAGCGCGCCGAGCACCTGCGGCTGATGCGCGAGCTGACCCAGCGCAAGAGCGCCGGTGACCTCGCCGACCAGCTGATCTGCGACCACGCGCTGTTCCACCTGGAGGCCGACCTGCGGTGGCTGGAGCTCACCGCGGCCCGCCTGCACCAGCTCGCGAAGGAAGTCGGGGCATGACCAACGTGAACGGGCCGCTGCTGGCCGGATTCGACCTGCACAAGACCTTCGGCCCGACCCCGGCGCTGGACGGGGCCGGGATGCAGGTCAGCCCCGGCGAGGTGGTCGCCGTGATGGGGCCCTCCGGCTCCGGCAAGTCCACCCTGCTGCACTGCCTGGCCGGGATCCTGGTGCCGGACTCGGGCCGGGTGACCTACCGCGGCCGGGAGATGTCGGCCATGGGCGAGTCCGAGCGCAGCGCGCTGCGGCGCACCGAGTTCGGTTTCGTCTTCCAGTTCGGCCAGCTGGTGCCGGAGCTGACCGCGGTGGAGAACGTGGCGCTGCCGCTGCGGCTGGGCGGGATCAAGCGCAAGGAGGCCGAGGCCAAGGCGACCGACTGGCTGGAGCGGCTGGAGGTCGCCGACGTGCGGGACAAGCGGCCCGGCGAGACCTCCGGCGGCCAGGGCCAGCGGGTCGCGGTGGCCCGCGCGCTGGTCACCGGACCTCGGGTGATCTTCGCTGACGAGCCGACCGGCGCGCTGGACTCGCTCAACGGCGAGCGGGTGATGCGGCTGCTGGTCACCGCGGCCAAGGAGACTGGGGCCGCGGTGGTGCTGGTGACGCACGAGGCCAGGGTGGCCGCCTACTCCGACCGCGAGGTCGTGGTGCGCGACGGCCGGACCCGCGACGTCGAGCTGGTGGGTTGATCCCGTTGCGCCGGAACAGGTTTGGAAGTGCCGCGTGAGGGGTACAGGCAAAAGGGACAAGCGGACCGTGGTCCGCCGTTGGGTTGACGACCTCGCCCTGGGCATCCGGCTGGCCGTCGGGGGCAGCCGGAACTCCTGGGCGAGGCTCACCCTGACCGCCGTCGGCATCGGCATCGGCGTGGCCGTGCTGCTGCTCGCGGCCTCCTTCTTCAACATCAAGGAAGACCACGACGCGCGCCGGTACGACCGCGCGGTCAGCCAGCAGCAACAGAAACCGGTGCCCGGCAGGGACCCGCTGCTGGCCACCAGGACCAGCACCGAGTTCCGCGGGCAGACCGTCCAGGGCGTCCTGCTCCAGCCGCTGGGCGCCACCCCGCCGCTGCCGCCGGGGGTCAGCACGCTGCCCGGGCCGGGCGAGTTCGTGGTCTCGCCCGCGCTGGACCGGCTGCTGAGCTCGGCCGAGGGTGAGCTGCTGCGGCCCCGGTTCGACGGGCCCCGGCGGCTGATCGCGGACGAGGGCCTGGTCGGGCCGCACGAGCTGTTCTTCTACGGCGGCGCCAACGACCTCACCTGGGCCAGTGACGTGCGGACCCTGTACAGCTTCGGCGAGACGCCGGAACCGCGGTCGCTGGAGCCGCTGCTGGCGCTGCTGGTGCTGGTCGGGGCCGCCACCATGCTGATCCCGGTGGTGGTGTTCATCGGCACCAGCACCCGGCTGGCCGCCGCCGCCCGCGACCGCAGGCTGGCCGCGCTGCGGCTGGTCGGCGCGGACGCGGTGCAGACCAGGCGGGTGGCCGCGGGCGAGACGCTGATCGGCGCGGTGCTCGGCGTGCTGCTCGGCTGGCTGGTGTTCCTGCTCGGCAGGCAGCTGGTGGAACTGGGCGAGGTGTTCGGCGTCAGCGTGTTCGCGGTGGACGTGCGGCCCTCGCCGTGGCTGGCCACGCTGATCGTGCTCGGCGTGCCGGTGCTCGCGGTCGCGGTGTCCATGGCCACCCTGCGCAACACCCTGGTCGACCCGCTCGGCTCGGTCCGGCAGGCGAAGCCGGTCCGGCGCAGGCTGATCTGGCGGCTGGTCCCGCTGGTGCTCGGCTTCGCGCTGCTGGCCGCCCAGGCCGACAACCTCGCGGCCAGCCGCGGCTTCTCCGCCCGGGCCATGATGATGATCGCGGCCGGTGTGGTGCTGCTGTTGCTGAGCATCCCGATGTTGCTGCCGTGGGCGGTGGAGAAGCTGGTCGCGCGCGGGCGCGGCGGTCACCCTGCCTGGCAGCTGGCGGTGCGCCGGATGCAGCTGGACAGCGGCACCTCGGCCAGGGTGATCGGCGGGCTCGCGGTGGTGCTGGCGGGCGGCATCGCGTTGCAGACCGTGCTGATGACCACCGAACGGGAGTACCCGCCGGAGCAGCGCCCCGCCGACGCGACCAAGCTGATGGTGAACGCGCGCTCCGGGCTGGCGGACCCGCTGGCCCTGCTCACCGAGCTGCGCCGCACCCCCGGCCTGCTCTCGGTCACCGGCGCCGCGACTGTGACCGCGCGCGGTGCCGGCAAGGACGAGTACTTCTCGGTGACCATGGCCGACTGCGCCGAGTTGGCCAGGCACGCCGAGATCAGCGACTGCCGGCCAGGCCGGGCCTGGCTGGTCCAGCCCCGGTCGCAGCCGGCCTCCGTGCCGGGGTCCGGATCCGCCACCCCTGCCCCGCGGCCCAGGCCCGGTCAGCAGCTGATGCTGCGCACCGATCCGACGGCCGGGCGGCCCGCGTGGCAGCCGGACTGGACGGTGCCTGCCGGCCTCACCCCGGTCGCCGCCAAGGACGTCCCCGACGGCGGCATCGGCGACGGGATCCTGGTGGCCGCGGGCACCCTGCCGCCCGAGGTGGCCAAGCAGCTGTACCTACAGGCCCAGCTGAAGGTGGACCCGGCCCAGCCGGACGCCGCCGAGCACGTGCGCAACCTGCTCGGGCCGATGGGCTGGCGGGCCTCGGTGTACCCGGCCTACCGCGACGGCTCCTACGACCGGGAGCGCGCGCAGAGCTACGCCACCGTGCGCCGCGGCGTGCTGGCCGGCGTGCTGGTCGCGCTGCTGCTGGCCGCGGCCAGCCTGCTGGTGATCGGCTTCGAGCAGGTGCGGGAACGGCGGCGGCCGCTGGCCGTGCTCTCCGCCAACGGGGTGCCCAGGCGCACGCTGGCCGGGTCGGTGCTGTGGCAGAACGCGGTGCCGGTGCTGCTGGCCGTGGTGGTCTCCAGCGGGGCCGGGATCGGGCTCGGCGCGCTGCTGCTGCGCACCGTGCGGCGGCCGCTGCTGCTGGACTGGAGCTCGGTCGGGGTGTCCGCTGGCGCGGCGCTGCTGGCGGCGCTCGCGGTGAGCCTGCTGACGCTACCGTCGGTGCTGCGGGCCATGCGGCCGGAGGGCCTACGAGCGGAATGAGCACGAGCATGACGCGGTCGTCGGCGGACGAGGTCCGGATCGGGCAGTGGCTGAGCGAGCTGCTGCTGGGCACCAGGCTCGCGCTCACCGGCGGCCGCGCCGCCTGGGCCAGGCTGATGCTCTCCGCGGTCGGCATCGGCCTCGGCGTCATGGTGCTGCTGCTGGCCGCCGCGGTCGGCCCCGCGCAGGAGGCCAAGGCCGACCGGATGGCCGCCCGCCAGCTGGAGACCGGCGATCCGGCGCGTGCGGGCGGGACGGAGCCGACCCACCTGCTGGCCAGGCAGGCCGGTCAGGTCTGGCGCAGCACCTACGTCCAGGGCGCCGAGCTGGCCCCGGTCAGCGGTGGCGTGCCCAAGCTGCCGCCGGGACTGGACCGGCTGCCGGGGCCGGGCGAGGTCGTCGTCTCGCCCGCGCTGGACCGGCTGCTCGCCGAGCCGGGCAGCGAGCTGCTGCGCGAGCGGCTGCCCAGCAAGATCGCCGGCCAGATCGGCGAGGCGGGGCTGGCCAGGCCGGGCGAGCTGTACTTCTACGCCGGGCTGCCCGAGGACCAGCGGGGCCGGGCGCTGCCGGTGCTGCGAATCGGCAGCGCGCCCCAGTCGACGGCGCTGCCGGAGCTGTTCCAGCTGCTGCTCACCGCGGCCGCGGCCGCCCTGCTGGTGCCGATCGGGGTGTTCGTGCTGGTCGCCACCCAGATCGGCGCCGGGGCCAGGGAGCAGCGGCTGGCCTCGATCCGGCTGGTCGGCGCCGATCCCGGGCAGGCCAGGCGGATCGCGGCCGGTGAGTCGCTGGCCGCCGCGCTGCTCGGCCTCGGCGTGGGCGCGGGGCTGTTCCTGCTGGTGCGCTCGCTGGCCGCGGTGGTGCAGATCGAGCAGGTCGGCTTCTACCCCGGTGACCTGGTGCCCAGCGCGCCGATCACCGTGCTGCTGCTGCTCGGGGTGCCGGCCACCGCGGTGGCCGCGGCGCTGATCGCGTTGCGGCGACTGGAGATCGGGCCGCTGGGCGTGGTCCGCAAGGCCGATCCGCCGCCGCGCAGGCTGCGCTGGCGGCTGGCCCTGGCCGGGCTCGGCGTGCTGGTGCTCGCGGCCAACATCCCGCTGCGGCGCTACGCCCGCGAGGACGACTGGCGCGGCACGCTGCTCTCGGCGGGCATCGCGCTGGTGCTGGCCGCCGCCGCCGCGGTGCTGCCCTGGCTGGTGGAGCGGGTGGCTGACCGCTGGCGGCCGCGCTGGGTGCCCGCGCTGCTCGCGGTGCGCCGGCTGCGCTTCGAGTACGCCACCACCCGGGTGGTGGCCGGCGTGGTCACCGTGCTGATCGGCGCGATCGCGTTGCAGGTGCTGCTGAGCACCATCGCGCACACCGACGTCCCCGCGGAGAGCTACCGCGGCAGCCGCTCCGGCGAGGTCGTGCTGGTCACCGGCGGCGGGCCGGACAACCGGCCCGACGAGGCGCGGGTGCTCGAGGCGGCGGGCCGGGTGCCGGGCGTGCTGCACGCCGGAGCGCTGCGCTCGCTCTACGCCGAGGACAGCCGCGTCCTCCAGGTCGCGAACTGCCCGACCATCCAGCAGCTGTTCGGGGTGTCCGACTGTCGGCCGGGCAAGCTCTACCAGGCGGGCAGCTGGCGGCCGGAGTTCCGGCAGGGACAGGTGGTTCGGCTGCGCGCCTCCGGCGCCGACCGGCCCTTCGCCTGGACCGTGCCGCCGGTGCAGCAGGTCAGCACCGGCAGCCCCTGGCTGGGCAGCAACCTGGGTTCCGTGCTGGTGGCCACCGGCACCGACCCCCGGCTGGACGCGGCGCAGGCCAACTACATCTGGGTGAAGGGTCCGCCAGTGCCCGACCTGCAGGACCGGGTGCTGGCCGCCACCGGCCGGGTGGACCTGTCCGTGCGCGCCTACGACATGCCCGCGCGGGAGGTGGCCGCGTTCGACAGCGTGCGCGGCGGGGTGCTGGCCGGCACCGCGGTGGTGGTGCTGCTGGCGCTGCTGAGCCTGGTGGTGGCCGCGGTGGACCAGCTCCAGGAGCGCAGGCGGCAGTACTCGGTGCTGGCCGCCAGCGGGGTGCCACGCCGTACCCTGGGCTGGGCGACGCTGTGGCAGAACGCGGTGCCCACCGCGATCGGCCTGGCACTGGCGCCCCCGGTCGGCATCGGCCTGGCAGTGTTGGTGCTGGGGGTCATAACCAGCAGCGGTGCAATCCTGCGCGAGCTTGTGGTGAACTGGGGAGACGTGGCGATGATTCTGGGCGCGGGCGCCGCGCTGATCGTGCTGGTGACCCTGTCCACCCTGCCGGCCCTGCGTTCCGCGGTCCGCCCGAGCGGCCTGCGCTTCGAGTGAGCTGGCCACTGCTGAGCCTGTTCGGCGCGGCGGTCGGCAGTGGCATCCTGCCGGTCTTCAGCGTCGAGCTGTACCTGGTCGGGCTGTCCGCGGCCCGGCCGGACCTGCACTGGCTCGCGGCCGGTGTGGTGACCGGCGTTGGCCACGTGCTGGGCAAGATGGTGCACTACTACGCCGCGCGCGGCGTGATCAACATGCCCTGGGTGACCCGCAGGCTGGGCACCTCCAAGGGCCGGTTCGCCACCTGGTTCCGGCACTTCCAGGACACCTGCGCGCACCGGCCGTGGTGGAGCTTCTTCGTGGTGCTGCTCAGCGCCTCGGTGGGCATCCCGCCGTACACCATCCTGGTCGTGGTGGCCGGGGCCGGCCGGCTGCCGCTGCGGGTGCTGCTGCCGGCCGCGCTGCTCGGCCGGATCATCCGGTTCTGCGTGCTGGCCAGCGGCGGCAGCTTGCTCGGCAGTGTGGACTGGCGCTTCTGAGCGACACATATTCCAGGCGGCCGGGCGGTGCGGGCGCGCGCACCGCCCGGCCGTTCTCGACGCTAGATGAGAATATTCGCTGCGGCGATGGGCCGAATGCGGGTCGTTTTCGTGACCTACGGTGAGCCCTGTTGAGGGTTGGTCCCCGATCGCGCGACACTGCCGCGAGCAGTAGAGCCGAACAGGGGAGCGAACGCGTGGCCCAGGTGCAAAGCCCGACCGTGGGGCGCCGCCGACTCGGCACCGAACTACGACAGCTCCGCGAGGCAGCGGGGCTCACCCACGTCCAGGTCGCCGAGGCGCTGGACTGCTCTCAGGGCAAGATCTCCAAGATCGAGACGGGCCGGGTGCCGGTGCGGACCCTGGAGGTCCGGGCCATGGCCGAGCTCTACGGCGCGGCCGACGACAAGATCGAGATCCTGCTGGGCCTGGCCAAGGACTCCAAGCAGAAGGGCTGGTGGCAGTCCTACGGCACCGGCGCGGTGCCGCCCGGCTTCGACACCTTCCTCGGCCTGGAGGCCGCGGCCAGCTCGCTGCGCACCTTCAGCAGCGGCCTGGTGCCCGGCCTGCTGCAGACCAAGGAGTACGCCTACGAGCTGCTCAACGCCTGGTCCCCGGTGGAGCGCACCGACGTGGAGAGCAGCCTGGCGCTGCGGCTGGCCAGGCAGGAGCGGCTGACCGGGGTCAACCCGCTCACCCTGTGGGCGGTGGTGGAGGAGTCCGCGCTGCGCAGGCTGGTGGTGCCCGCCGATGCCATGCGCCAGCAGCTGCGGCACCTGCTGCACCTGGCCTACCGGGCCAACGTGACCGTGCAGGTGCTGCCCAACGCGGCCGGCGCGCACCCGCTGATCGGGGACAACGTGGCGCTGCTGGAGTTCCCGGACCCGGTGGACCCGCCGGTGGTGTTCCTGGAGAACTCGGCCGGCTGGCAGGGCATGAAGAAGGCGGCCGAGGTGCGCCGGTACAAGCTGGCCATGGACCACCTGACCATGGCCGCGATGAGCCAGAAGGACTCGGTGGCGCTGATCGCCAAGATCGCCGACGAGCTGGTCTGAGCTAGAGGTCGAACAGCTCGGAGAGGATGTCCTTCTTCTTGCGCCGCCGGTGGTACGGGTCGTGCGCGTACGGGTCGTGGCCGTAGGGCGCGGGCTGGCCGTAGCCCGGCGGCATCGGCGGCGCGGCGTAGCCCGGCTGCTGGTAGGCCGGTGGCGGCGGCGCGTAGCCGGGTTCCGGCTGGTAGGGCGGCGGCTGGGCGGGCACCGGCTGCTCGCTGGTGACCGGGTTGGCCCCGGTGCTCGCGGTGGCGGCCGCCTCGCGCTCGCGGGCCTCGGCGGCCTGGCGGTAGATCAGCGCCGCGTCGACCAGGCGCTCCAGCTCGCCGCGGTCCAGGAAGATGCCCTTGCAGTCCTGGCAGACGTCGATGTGCACACCGGTGCGGTCCACGGTCTGCATGATGTCCTGGCACTTTGGGCAGATCACCAGCTCAGGGTACCGAGCAGGAAGCCGGTGGCGGCGGCCAGAACTCCGGCGGCGACGCTGCCAGCCACGGTGAGCGCGGCCCTGCCCCTGGGCAGCTGGCTGGTCTCCAGCGCGAAGGTGGAGTAGGTGGTCAGCGCGCCGCAGAAGCCGGTGCCCAGCAGCGCCATCGCCGGGCCGGCCACCGCGGCCCCGGCGAGCAGGCCGAGCAGCAGCGAGCCCGCGGTGTTCACCGCGAAGGTGCCCCAGGGCAGGCCGGGGAAGCGCCGCCGCGCCCACTCGGTGACCAGGTAGCGCAGCGGCGCGCCGACGGCCGCGCCCAGCGCCACCAGCAGCGCGTTCACCGGGCCGCGCCGAGCGCTCGGCCGGCCCAGACCGCGGCCAGCGCGCCGAGCAGGGTGACCGCGAGGTAGGCGGCGGCTTCGACGGCGCGGCCCTCGTGGGTCAGCCGGACCACGTCCACGGCGTAGGCGGAGAAGGTGGTGAACCCGCCCAGCACCCCGGTGCCGAGGAACGGGCGCAGCGCCGACTCCGGGGCGGTCCGGCTGATCAGCAGGCCGATCAGCAAGCAGCCGAGCACGTTCACGCCGACCGTCGGCCATGGCCATGGGAAGGCCGTGCCGACGGCGTGCCTGGCCAGCGCGCCGAGCACGCCACCGGCGGAGATGAGCAGTAGGACGCGCACCGGACCACGGTAGGCGCTGACCCGATCGGGTGTGTGCGAGCCCACCGCTGATCTGTTAGCAGAGCGCTTGCAGGAGCTAGCACTCTTGCGTACGGTCGGAGACAGGCGAGAGGAGGTGACCCCATGACGGAAGACCACAGCAAGTCGGTCAACCAGGTGGTCGCTGATCTCGGCCGTGATATCGGTGACTACATCCGCACCCAGCGGGCGACCGCGCAGATCTCGTTGCGCCAGCTGGCCAAGCTCGCCGGTGTGTCCAACCCGTACCTCAGCCAGATCGAGCGCGGGTTGCGCAAGCCGAGCGCCGAGATCCTGCAGCAGATCGCCAAGGGGCTGCGGATCTCCGCCGAGGCGCTCTACGTCCAGGCCGGAATCCTGCAGGAGCGCCCTGGCGGGCCCGTCATCGACGCCGTGCTCGCCGACCCAGACCTGAACGAGCGGCAGAAGCAGGTGCTGCTCGACGTCTACGAGTCGTTCCGGCGGGAGAACGCCGCCGCGACCCCGCCAGCCGATTCACCCACCGAGGAGTGATCCAGCAATGCCCGCACTGCCCACCGCTGAAGACGTCCGCAAGGCCACCGAGCAGGCCGCCACCGTGTTCAACGCCGCCATCGAGCAGGCCCGCACCCCGCTGCTGGCCGCCCTCGGCGCCGGTGACCTGGCCGCCAAGGCCGTGGTGGACGCGCTGACCAAGGCCCGCGAGACCGTCGGCGAGCGCGCCGAGAAGGCCACCACCGCCGTCAACGACCTACCCGCCGACCTGGGCGAGCTGCGCAGCAAGCTGGACCCGGCCGAGTTCCGCAAGATCGTGGACGCCTACACCCAGGCCGCCCAGCAGCTCTACGGCTACCTGGCCGAGCGCGGCGAGGCCACCCTGGACAAGCTGCGCGCCAACCCGCAGGTGCAGACCGCCCAGCACCGGGTCGAGGAGGCCGCGGCCGAGGTCCGCGAGCTGGCCGACGACGTGCTCGGCAAGGTCACCCGCCGGACCCGCGCCGCCGGTGAGAAGACCGCCGAGGCCGCCGAGAACCTCGCGGAGAAGATCGAGGACGTCGCGGTCAAGGTCGAGGAGGCCGGCGCGGACGTGGCCGCCGCCACCAAGGCCGCCACCGCCCGCAAGCCGGCCGCCAAGCCCAGCACCGGCGCCCGCAAGACCACCGGTGGCACCAGCACCGGTGCGCGCAAGACCACCAGCTGACCTGGCTGGATCTCGCCGAGAGCTGCCACCGCCGACCAGCCCCGAACTGGCCGGCGGTGGCTTTCGTCTCCAGGTGGCTCCGCACCACCCGGGCTTCGCCGTACCCTGGTGGTGTGCTCGAGCCCGCTTACCTGATCATGAAAATCATCTACTTCGCCGCGATCCCGGTCGGCCTGTTCGCGTTCGTGCACGCTCTCATCCAGCGCGCGGACGCCTTCACCGCGGCGGACAAGCTGAGCAAGCCCGCCTGGCTCGGCATCACCGGCGGTGGCACCGCCGCGCTGGCGCTGTTCCCCTTCGGCGGGCCGGGCTCGCTGTTCTGGATGGCCGGGCTGGTCGCGGTGCTGGTGTACCTGGTGGACGTGCGGCCGAAGGTGATCGAGGCCCAGCGCGGCCCCCGGTGGTGAGCTCGCCACTGGCCACGGCCGAGGCCAACGGCGTGCGCTGGAGCGCGCACGGCACCGGCGGCCCGGTCACCCTGGTGGTCCCCGGTCTGGGCGCCACACCGGGTGAGGCGCGGCTGCCCGCGACCGGCCTGCCCGGCACCAGGGTGGTGCTCACCCTGCCCAGCCACGGCGAGTCCCCGGACGCCCCGCCCGGCTACTTCCGCTACGACACCATCGCCGCCGACGTGCTCGCGGTGGCCGACGAGGTCGGCGCCACCGCCGCGATCGGCACCTCGCTCGGCGCCAGCGCCCTGCTGCACATCGCCGCGAGCCACCCGGCCCGCTTCGAGCGGCTCGCCCTGCTGCTGCCCGCGGTGCTGGACGAACCCCGCACGGCCGAGGCCGCCGACCCGCTGACCCGGCTGTGCGAGGCCACCGAGCACGCCCTGGCCACCGGCGACAGCGGTCTGCTGCACGCGGTGGTGGCCGCGGACCTGCCGCCCGGCCAGCACCTGGCCGACTACGTGGACAAGCGGGTGGCCGCGGTGCTGCGCCTGCGCGAGGCGCTGCGCCAGCTGCCGCCCCAGGTCCCGGTGGCCGACGTGGCCGCGCTGGCCGAGGTCACCGCCAAGGTGCTGGTGGTCTCGCCCACCGGCGACCCGCTGCACCCCGAGCACGTGGCCAAGTCGGTGGCCGCCGCCTTCCCCGCCGCCCGGCTGGTGGTGCTGCCCGCGCTCATCCCGCTGGTCACCCATCGCCGCGAACTGCGCGCCCTGCTGGCCGACTGGGCGGTGTAACCCCGGCGGCACCGGGTAGGCCCTGGGCATGGACAAGCGCATCGCGTTCCTCGTCGCGAGCGAGGGCATCGAACAGGCCGAACTGACCGACCCCTGGGCCGCCGTCGAGGAAGCGGGCGGCGTGCCGCGGCTGCTGTCCACCAAGCTGGGCACGGTCCGCGCCTACAACCACCTGGACCCGGCCGACGAGTTCACCGTGGACGTGGCGCTCAGCGACGCCAACCCGGCCGACTACGCGGGCGTGGTGCTGCCCGGCGGGGTGGCCAACGCCGACGAGCTGCGGATGGACGAGGACGCCGTCCGGTTCGTCCAGGCCATCGCCGCCGCGGGCAAGCCCATCGCGGCGATCTGCCACGCCCCCTGGCTGCTGGTCGAGGCGGACCTGGTCAACGGCCGGGTGCTGACCTCCTTCCCCAGCCTGGCCACCGACATCCGCAACGCGGGCGGCGAGTGGGTCGACCGGGAGGTCCAGGTCTGCGACCACCGCGAGTGGCGGCTGGTCACCAGCCGCACCCCGAAGGACCTGCCCGCCTTCAACCAGGCCGCGCTCAAGGAGTTCGGCCTCGGCTAGCCTGCCGGACATGACCGGCTGGACCATCGCGGGCACCCTCACCGTCCACCCCGCCCAAGACCGCCTCGACCTGCTGGCCGCCCCGGTGGCCACCATGCTGCGCACCCTGGCGGCCGAGCGCTGCGGCGTGGCCGAGATCAACCCCGACCTAGCCGACACGGCAGCCTTCTGCGCCGAGTACGGCTCCCCACTGGCCGCCTCGGCCAACTGCGTGGTCGTGGCCGGCCGCCGCGGCGAGGTCACCCGCTACGCCGCTTGCCTGGTCCTGGCCACCACCCGGGCCGACGTCAACGGCGTGGTCCGCAAACGCCTGGACGCCCGCAAGGCCAGCTTCGCGCCCATGGACGAGGCGGTGACCCGCACCGGCATGGCCTATGGCGGCATCACCCCGATCGGACTGCCCGCGGACTGGCCGATCCTGCTCGCGCCGGAGGTGGCGGAGGCGCCGGAACTGGTGATCGGCAGCGGGGTTCGGCACAGCAAGCTGCTGGTGCCGGGGTCGCTGCTGGCGAAGCTGCCGAACGCGGAGGTGCTGCCGGGGCTGGCTCAGTAGGCCCATTCCCAGCCGACGTCGCTGGCCATCCGGTAGACGAGCGTCCCGTGCGCGTGCTTGCTGAACAGCACCAGTTTCCCGGTGAACTTCGAGGCCGGTGCGTAGGGCCGGGTAGGCAGCAAGTCCTTGGGGCAGTTGCCATAGCCATCGGGAACCAGTGCGGACTCGGTGAACCCGTCCGGGCCGATGACCTCGAAATCGTGCGCCATGATCCACCAGGCTTGGTCGGCAGGCAGCTTCGCGGTGGTCTCCACGGTGAAGCTCAACACGAGCATGTGCTTGCCGCCGGTGTTCTCCCACTGCGCCTTGCAGCGCGGATCGACCTCGATGGCGGTCAGGGTGAAGTCGGCGGCCCGTTCCTGATCGCGGGTGGTCCAGCCTGCTCGCTCGCCGACGTTCTTCACCAGGTTGCCGCGCGCCGACTGCTTTCGGGCGGCCGTGGTGGTGCTTGGCGTGGGCGGTGTGCTGGTGGTCGCGTGGTGCTGGGTTGGTGGGGCGGCCGCAGGTGGGGCGGCGTCGGCGCAGGCGGACAGGAGCAGGACGGACAGGCAGGCGGCGGCAAGCTTCACGGGGCCCTCGATTCGGCTGGGGTGTCCCGTTCGTCGTGCGGGGGCGCGCGACGTTAGTCCGTTTGGCTGTATCGTGACTCGACCGAAACGACTCAGCTGCCCGCGTAGTCCTCCAGCAGTGCGACCGCCTCGTCCGGGTCGTCGGTGACCAGGATCCAGCGCTGCGCCGGCCTGCCGCTGGTCAGCCGGTGCACCAGGTCGGCCACCGGCAGTTCCTCGGTCCAGAACCGCTTGCCCAGGAACACCATGGGTGCGGCGGGGCCGACGCTCTCGTAGTAGTTCTGGGTGAGGTCCTGGAAGATCTCCTGGACGGTGCCTGCGCGGCCCGGGGTGTAGAGCACGCCGCCGGTGGCGACGGTGAGCAGGCCGTCCTCGCGGACGGAGTTGGCGAAGTACTTGGCGTGCAGCTCGCACAGCGGGTTGGGCGGTTCGTGGCCGTAGAACCAGGTCGGGATGCCGATGGTGCGGGGCAGCGCCTGTGGCTCCGGCAGGTCGAGGGACAGGCCGGCCTGCACCCAGCGGCCGATCGCCGCATCGTCCACTGTGGACGAATCCGCGGCGTGGAAGGCCGGTGCGGCAGCCAGTTCCGACAGGGCTTTGGTGAGCTGGTCGTCGTCCACTGTGGACAGTCGGACGCCGAGGGGGATGGCTTCCATGGCGCCGGGGCCGCCGCCGGTGAGGACGGTGAAACCGGCGGGGCTGCGGCCGATGGCGCGGCCCAGCTCGGCGGCCTGGCGGTACTCGGGGCTGTCCCGGCGGAAGGCGTGGCCGCCCATCACCGCGACCGGGTTGGCCCTGCCCTGCACCGCGCAGGCGGCCAGCAGGTCTTCCAGCGCCTCGGTGATGGCGTGGTCGTGCAGGCGTTCGGCCAGCGCGTGCAGCGGGTCCGGGTGGTTGCCGGTGCTGCCGCCGATCGAGCGGCTGTGCCGGTAGACCCTGGCGTCCGGGGTGTCCCGGTAGGTCTCCGGGCGGCGCGGGTCCAGGCCCTCGAACAGCTCGGCCACCGTGTACAGCGAGGAGCGGTAGGCGCGGTAGGGCAGCTCCGGGATGTCCGGGAACACCAGCGCGCCGCTGGCCTCGGCGCGGTCCCTGGCCGTCGGCGTCAGCAGGCAGCCCAGCAGCAGCGCGCCGTCCAGGCTGGTGCGCAGCAGCTCGTTCTCCTCCTGGCCGGTCAGGTCCAGCCCGACCAGCACCGTGTGCCGCAGGTCCCGCCCGGCTGCCCGGTGCTCCCGCAGCGTGTCCAGCTCACCGATCTCGATCCGCACGCCGCCCAGGGTAGGGCCGAGGACGTTCCGCTAGTGGAAAACGACAGTTCTGTTGCCGTGCACCAGCACCCGGTCCTCCACGTGCCAGCGCAGGCCCCTGGCCAGCACCACCTTCTCGATGTCGGTGCCCTTGCGCACCATGTCGGCCACCGAGTCGGTGTGGTCCACCCGGCCCACCTCCTGCTCGATGATCGGCCCGGCGTCCAGCTCCGCGGTGACGTAGTGGCAGGTCGCGCCCACCAGCTTCACGCCGCGGGCGTGGGCCTGGTGGTACGGGCGGGCGCCCATGAACGAGGGCAGGAAGCTGTGGTGGATGTTGAGCGCCTTGCCGGACCAGGCCGCGCACAGCTCGTGCGGCAGCACCTGCATGAACCGGGCCAGCACCACCGCGTCCGGGCGCTGGGAGTCCACCAGCTGCCGGATCTGCGCGAACGCCGCCGTCTTGCCCTCGGGATCCTTGCCGGCCACCGGGAACGGCACGTGGTGGAACGGGATGCCGTGCGCCCTGGTGATGCCGGCCAGGTCCGCGTGGTTGCCGATCACCGCGCGCACGTCCACGTCCAGCTCGCCGGAGGCCACCCGGCCCAGGATGTCGTACAGGCAGTGCCCTGCCTTGGACACCAGGATGACCACCCGCCGCTTCTCCCCGGTGTCGGTGACCCGCCAGTCGCTGCGCACGCCGAGCTCCCTGGCCACCGAGCTGAACCGGCGCCGCAGCTCGGTCACGTCGTAGGGCAGCGAGTCCGCGCGCACCTCCTGGCGGGTGAAGAACCAGTTGGTGTCGGTGTCGGTGTGGTAGGCCGCCTCCACGATCCAGCCGCCCTGCTCGGCGAGGAAGGTGGAGATCCGGGCCACGATGCCGGTGCGGTCCGGGCAGCCGAGGGTGATCACGTAGCGTCGTTCACGTGCGGACATGGCTGGTCAGTCTGCCCCGTGCGAACGGCTTCACCTGGTCAGGGGGTGCCGATCCGGTCCAGCAACTCGGACTTCCCGGTCACCACGGCGTTGTTCGGCCGGTTCCACAGGTACCGGTAGATCGCGTCCGCGGTGCCCGCCACCACCGCGTCGGTGTCCGTGCCGGTGCCGCGCACCGGGCCCAGCTCGGCGGGCTGCCCCGCGGTCAGCTTCAGCACCAGGGCCAGGCCCGCGTCGGCGGCGTGGAAGAGCACCGTGCCCTCCTCGGTGCGTTCGGCGTGCTTGCGGAAGGCCAGGGCCATCCACAGGGCTTCCTCGATGCCGTCACCGGCGAAGGCCGGGTCGAACAGCAGCTCCTTGCCGGGGTCGGCGCCGCCGGAGACCTCGAACAGCGCGTGCTCGGCGTCCAGCCGGTGGATGGCCACCTCGTGCGCCTGCCGCCGGGCCCAGAACGCGCCGGGCTCGGCCACCTCCTGCCCGAAGGTCCACGCTGGGGTGTCCGCGCCCTTCTCCGCGAGCAGGCCGGTCAGCCGCTCCTGCTTGGCCAGCCACCAGGCGTGCAGCTCGGCCCAGTCCTCCGGCGCGGGCGGGAACTCCGGCCGCGCCTCGCGGATGCCCGCGGCCAGGTTGTCCCCAGCCCAGCACTGCACCCTGGCCATGTGCGCGACCAGGTCCCGCACCTCCCACTCCGGGCAGGTGGGGACCCGCGCCTCGGGACCGGCTTTCAGCGTGGCCGCCCGCATCGCCTCGGAATGAAGCCTGATCTGCTCGATGAAGTCGTTGTGCTGCACGTCACCGAGCCTACGGACGCGGGCCGTAGACCGCGTCCGCATTAAGCGTGACCTCGCCCAGCCGCCACCGGTTCCGGCGGTCCAGCACCGGCCAGTCCCGCGCGGCGAGCAGCCGCACCGCCTCCACCCAGCGAGCCCTTGGCCCGTACGGCGCGAACGGGGCCGCGGTGGCCCAGCAGGCGTCCAGCTCGGCCAGCAGGGCGTGCACCCGCTCGCCGGGCACGTTGTGGTGGATCAGCGACTTGGGCAGCCGTTCGGCCAGGTCGGAGGGCTGTTCCAGGTCCGAGGGCAGGCAGGCCAGGGTGAAGGTCAGCGGGCCGCCGGCGTCCAGGGTGACCCAGCAGCAGCGGCGGCCGATCTCGTCGCAGGTGCCCTCCACCAGCAGCCCGCCGGGAGCCAGCCGGGCCTGCATGGTGGCCCACGCCTCCCCGGCGGCGTCCTCCTCGTACTGGCGCAGCACGTTGAACGCGCGCACCAGCGCGGGCCGCCGACCGGCCAGCTCGAACCCGCCGCGGCGGAACTCCAGGCCGGGCCGCTCGGCCGGTTTGGCCGCCTCCACCCGTTCCTGGTCGATCTCCAGGCCCAGCACCCGCAGGTCCGGCCGCAGCCCGGCCAGCCGGTCGGCCAGCTCCACCGTGGTGATCGGCGAGGAGCCGTAGCCCAGGTCGACCACCAAGGGGTCCGGCGCGGCGCGCAGCGCGTCGGCGGTGAGCGGGGTGGCGGCGATCCAGCGGTCCACCTTGCGCAGCCGGTTCGGGTTGGTGGTGCCCCTGGTGGGCAGGCCGAGCGCCCTGGCCCGGCCCGCGGCGTAGCGGGGCGCGCGCTTGTGGACCTGGTTCACGGGTGTTCGCGCAGCCAGCGCTCGGTGAACTCGTGCTCGGTGGTCAGCAGTCGCTGGACCTGCTCGATGATCGCCTTCTCCACCTTGCCGCCGACGAAGGGCAGCGAGACCGACACGGTGAGCTTCGCCCGCACCCGGCAGCCCGCGCCGTCCGGGCCGACCGCGATCGAGCAGCCGATGGTCGCCGGCGCGCCGGGCACGGTGGCGTTCACCACTGCCGTCGCGCCCTCGCCGGTGGCCCGCCAGGTCTCCGCCCGCTCGATCACCAGGTCGCCGGAGATGAACGTGCGCACGAGCGCGGGCAGCTTGTCCGCCGGGATGCCTTGGCGCAGCTCGAGCACGGTCTCCGCGCCGCTGGCCTCGAGGGAGAGCAGCTCGGCCTTGGTGCCGCCCACCGCGGCCAGCCGGTCCCGCAGGTAGGTCTCGTCGACCATGGTCGCGGCCACCCGTGCGGCGGGGAAGGAGTAGCCGTGCGAGGTCTCGGTGCTGGTTGCCACGGGGTGTCACGCTACCGTTGAACGTCGTGACCACACCCGTGCCGTTGGCTGGCTACACCACCCTGCGCCTTGGCGGCCCGGCCTCGGTGTTCCTGGAAGCAGCGAAGTCCACCGAGGTCATCGAAGCCGTCCGCGCCGCCGACCGGGCAGGTGAACCCCTGCTCGTGCTGGGCGGCGGGTCCAACCTGGTCATCGGCGACGAGGGCTTCGACGGCACCGTGGTGCGCATCGCCACCAGGGGCCGCGGCCACGACCCGCTCGGCGACGGCCTGGTCCGGCTGACCGTGGAGGCCGGCGAGAACTGGGACGACGTGGTCGCCGACGCGGTGGCCAACGACCTCGGCGGCCTGGAGGCCCTCTCCGGCATCCCCGGCCTGGTCGGCGCGACCCCGGTGCAGAACGTGGGCGCCTACGGCGTCGAGGTGGCCGACCTGCTGCTCTCGGTGGACCTGCTGGACCGGCGCAGCGGCCAGGTGCGCCAGGTCAGCACCGCCGAGCTGGGCCTGGGCTACCGGACCAGCGTGCTCAAGGGCACCGACGACGCGGTGGTGCTGCGGGTCTCCTTCGCGCTGCGCACCGGCGGCCAGTCCGCCCCGGTCCGCTACGCCGAGCTGGCCAACACCCTGGGCGTGGAGCTGGGCGCCAGGGTGCCCGCCGCGCTGGTGCGGGAGGCGGTGCTCGCGCTGCGCACCGGCAAGGGCATGGTGCTCGACCCGGAGGACCACGACACCTGGAGCGCCGGGTCCTTCTTCACCAACCCGATCGTGGCCGAGGCCGACCTGCCCAGGGTGCTCTCGCTGATCCACGCCCGGCTCGGCCCCGAGGTCAAGGTGCCGCAGTACCCGGGTGGCGCGGGCAAGGTGAAGCTGTCCGCGGCCTGGTTGATCGAGCGGGCCGGGTTCCTGCGCGGGCACGAGGCCGCCGACGGCCGGGTCTCGCTCTCGCACAAGCACACCCTGGCCCTGACCAACCGCGGCAAGGCCGACACCGAGGACCTGCTCACCCTGGCCCGCGAGGTGCGCGACGGCGTGCGCGCGGCCTTCGAGGTCGAGCTGCACCCGGAACCGGTGTTCGTGGGCTGCTCGCTCTGAAGCGGGGCAACCGGCCAAACGAGTGACGCCAAGTGACGGGTCCGGTACTCCGGGGTTACATAGACGGTGTAGTGCCGGATCTAGGAGTGCGCATGACCAGCGCGGAGGACAGGCGCAGGGCGGCGATCCGGCCGGTGAAGCGACGGCACGAGGACACCCTGCTCGACCTGCCCGGCGTCGTCGCGGTGGACATCGGTGCGCAGACCACCAACGGTGTGCGCACCGGCCGGCCGGCCATCGTGGTGTCGGTGCGGGCCAAGCGGCCCGCCATCGCGGTGGCGCACGGACAGCTGCTGCCCGAGCGGATTGACGGGGTGCCGGTGGACGTCATCGAGGAGGACGTCCTGCTGCACCCCGCGCTGCTGCGCGCGGACGCCGCGCCGGAGCGCACCGGGGAGTCCTACGCGCCGCTGGTCGGCGGGATCAGCGTCGGCCCGTGCCGGTCCATCCAGATGGTGCCGCCGCAGGCCCCGGAGGCCGGTGAGTACGTCACCGTGGGCACCCTCGGCCTGCTGGTGGCGGCCAGGGACGACCGGCGGCGGGTGTTCGGGCTGACCAACTTCCACATCGCCTGCGTGGACGACGCCTGGGCGGTGGGCGACCGGATGACCCACCCGTCCAGGGTGGACGGCGGCCGCTGCCCCGCCGACGTGGTGGGCAGCCTGGCCAGCTCGGCGCTGTCCGGCTCGGTGGACGCGGCGCTGATAGCGCTGGCCGCCGACCGGCCGTGGCGGCGGGAGATCGCCCAGGTGGGCAGGCCGGGCGGCTGCGGGCAGGCGCTGCTGGGCAGCCAGGTGCGCAAGCGCGGCCGGACCACCGGGCTCACCCGTGGCGTGGTGGTCTCCACCGACGTCACGCTGTGCCTGGACTACGGCGACAGCCTCGGCCACCGCCGCCTGCGCGACCAGATCCGGGTGACCGCGGCCGAGGACGTCTTCGGCGACCGGGGCGACTCCGGGGCGGTGCTGGTGGACGCGGACAACCAGGTCGTGGGCCTGCACTGCGCGGGCACCCTGGGCGGCGGCAGCGGCTTCGCCAACCCGATCAACCGGGTGCTCGAGGAGCTGGACGTGGTGCTGGCCTAGAACGGCCCGTCCGGACAATCCGGTTCACTCGCAACCCCATTGTGAGAAGTGCCACATCCACCTGGGGCACCCCGGCATGGGCGTAGGGCGTCCTGGAGATGGGGGCACCCTTGACGGGGTGCCGGAGTGTTGGAGGTCGACTGTGGTTGGTGAACGACGGGGACGGGGACGGTCCCTGCTCGGTTTCGCGGGGTTGCTCACTGCCGGTGCGCTGCTGCTTTCCGCCTGTACCGGCGGCGCGGACGGCCCCGGCGGGGACCCGGCCAAGCCGGATGCGCCACCGGTCGCCAAGGTGAGTGTGGAGCCCGGTGAGGGCGCCAAGGACGTCAGCCCGAAGGCGCCGGTGAAGGTGTCGGTGGCCGAGGGCACGCTCGATGAGGTGAAGCTGAGCGCGGACGGCAAGACGGTCCCGGGCAAGCTCAGCGAGGACAAGAAGACCTGGGCCCCGGACAAGGTGCTGGAGTTCGGCAAGAGCTACACCGTCGGCGGCTCGGCCACCGGGACCGACGGCAAGAAGGTCGAGATCAAGGGCAGTTTCGCCACCCAGGCGGCGGGCAAGCTGCTGCGGGCCACGATCAACCCGGTGGACAACGCCACCGTGGGCATCGCGATGCCGATCAAGGTCGAGTTCGACGAGGCCCCGCAGGACCGGGCCGCGGTGGAGAAGGCGCTGAAGGTGGAGACCTCGGTGCCGGTCGAGGGCGCGTGGGCCTGGCTCAACCCCAAGGAAGTGCACTACCGGCCCAAGGAGTTCTGGCCGGCCAACACCAAGGTGAAGGTGACCGCGGAGCTGTTCGCGGTGCCCTACGGCAAGAACGTCTTCGGCCGGGCCAACCTGAGCACCAAGTTCACCATCGGCCGCGCGCAGGTGGTCGAGGCGGACGTGCGCACCCACCGCATGATCGTCAAGCAGGACGGCAAGGAGATCATGAACCTGGCCGCCAGCCTCGGCGATGAGAGCAAGCCGGACCTGCGCACCGCGAACGGGATCTACATGGTCTCCGAGCGCAACGCCACCGAGCGCATGGTCAACGAGAAGTACAAGTACGACGTGGTCAAGAAGTGGGCGGTGCGCATCGCCAACAGCGGTGAGTTCATCCACGAGAACAACGACAACGCGGGCAACATCGGCAAGCGGAACACCTCGCACGGCTGCATCAACCTGCTCGAGGCCGACGCCAAGAAGTACTTCGACCAGGCGATGATCGGCGACCCGGTGATCATCTCCGGTTCGGCGGCCACCAAGGGCGCGGTGTCGGACACCTACGACTGGCGGATCGACTGGCCGACCTGGCTGTCGAAGTCGGCGCTGAAGTGAGCACCACGGTCACCGGCCACGGCGGTGCGCGCCTGGCGCTGCGCACCGCCGGCCCGCTGGGCGCGCCCGCGCTGGTGCTGCTGCACGGCTGGGCGCAGAGCGCCGCGGTCTGGCGGCGGCTGCTCGCCGACCCCGGCCTGACCGAGCGGTACCGGTTGCTCGCGCCGGACCTGCGCGGGCACGGCGACTCCGAGGTCCCCGAGGGCGGCTACGACGACCCGGAGGTCTGGGCCGGTGACCTGGCCGCGGTGCTGGCCGAGGCCAGCGGCCCTGCCGTGGTGCTCGGCTGGTCCTACGGCGGGCTGGTGATCGCGGACTACCTGCGCGTGCACGGGGACGTCGCGCTGGCCGGGATCGTGCTGCTGGGCGCGATCACCGAGATCGGGCCGGACCGGCAGGGCGGGCTGACCGGGCCGGTGATGAACGCCGGGCTGCGCGAGATGCTCTCCCCGGACGACGAGATCGCCCGCCCCGCGCTGCGCACCTTCATCGAGCGCGGCACCGCGATCCCGCTGAGCCAGGACGAGCAGGACCGGCAGCTGGGGGTGGCGCTGAGCACACCGGCCGCGGTGCGCAAGGCGCTGTTCAAGCGGGACATCGGCAGCGCGGAGGCGCTGGCCGGGGTGACCGTGCCCACCCTGGTGCTGCACGGCGACTCCGACGAGGTGGTGCTGCCGATGGCCGGTCGCTACGCCGCCGACACCGTGCCGGGAGCCGCCGCCAGCTGGTACCCCGGCTGCGGGCACGCGCCCTTCCTGGAGCGGCCTGGGGACTTCGACGTTGACCTGGCCCACTTCCTGACGCGCAGCCACGCCGAACACGGCAAAATGGGGTTGTGAGACGCCGCAGAGACCCTGCCCGGGCGCGCCGGGTGGCCGTGTTGTCCCTGCACACCTCCCCCCTTGAGCTGCCGGGCACCGGTGACGCCGGCGGCATGAACGTCTACATCGCGCAGACCGCGACCCGGATGGCCGAGCGCGGCACCGAGGTCGAGGTGTTCACCAGGGCCACCTCCTCGGACCTGCCGCCCACCGCCGAGCTGGCCCCCGGCGTCACCGTGCGGCACATCGCCGCCGGTCCCTACCAGGGCCTGGCCAAGAACGACCTGCCCGGCCACCTGTGCGCCTTCCACGCCGGCGTGCTGCGCACCGAGGCCAGCCACTCGCCCGGCTACTACGACGTGGTCGCCTCGCACTACTGGCTCTCCGGCCAGGTCGGCTGGCTGGCCAGGGACCGCTGGGGCGTGCCGCTGGTGCACACCGCGCACACCCTGGCCAAGGTCAAGCACCGCACGCTGGCCGAGGGCGAGTCGCCGGAGCCGCCGGTGCGGGTGGCCGGTGAGGAGCGGGTGGTCGCCGAGGCGGACCGGCTGGTGGTGAACACCGAGGCCGAGGCCGCCGACCTGGCCGAGCTCTACGGCGCCCGGCCCGGGCAGCTGACCGTGGTGCCCCCCGGCGTGGACCTCGAACGCTTCACCCCCGAGGGCCGTGCGGAGGCCAGGGCCGAGCTGGGGCTCGCGCCGGAGGCCGTGGTGCTGGCCTTCGTCGGCCGGATCCAGCCGCTCAAGGCCCCGGACGTGCTGCTGCACGCCGCCGCGGAGCTGGTCCGCCGCGATCCCGGGCTGCGCGCCCGGCTGGTGGTGCTCATCGTGGGAGGACCGTCGGGCACCGGGCTGGAGCGGCCGACCGAGCTGCACGAGCTGGCCGCGCGGCTGGGCATCACCGAGCTGGTGCGCTTCCTGCCGCCGCGGCCGGGTGCGGCGCTGGCCACGGTGTACCGGGCCGCGGACGTGGTCGCGGTGCCCAGCCATTCCGAGTCCTTCGGCCTGGTCGCGCTGGAGGCGCAGGCCTGCGGCACCCCGGTGGCCGCGGCCGCGGTCGGCGGGCTGCCGGTCGCGGTGGCCGACGGGGTCTCCGGGATCCTGGTCCCGGACCGCCGCGCGGGTTCCTGGGCGGACGCGTTGGGGTACCTGGCACTGGAGCCTGCGCGGTGGCGGGAGTTCGCCACCGCCGCGTCCGCACACGCCTCGGCGTTCTCCTGGGACCGCACCACCGAGCGGCTGCTCGCGGTGTACGACCAGGCGGCCACCGAGCTGCGCACCACCCTGGAGATCGCGGTATGAGCCTGGACCAGCTGATCGAGTCCACTTTGGACGGTCAAGAACTGAAGTACGTCAAGCGCGGCGAGGGCCGGTGGTTCGTCACCCTGCCCGGGGTGAAGAAGCTGCAGACCAACCTGTGGCTGATCCTGGGCCGCCAGTCGTTGCTGGTGGAGGCCTTCGTCTGCCGCCGCCCGGACGAGGGGCACGAGCAGGTCTACCGGTTCCTGTTGCGCCGCAACGCCAAGCTCTACGGCGTGCACTACACCATCGACCCGGCGGGCGACATCTACCTGGTGGGCCGGGTCGGCCTGCACGCGGTCACCGCCGATGAGCTGGACCGGGTGCTCGGCCAGGTGCTGGAGGCCGCCGACGGCGACTTCAACCCGTTGCTGGAGCTGGGTTTCGCCGGGGCCATCAAGCGGGAGTGGGACTGGCGGGTGTCCAGGGGCGAGTCGCTGGCCAACCTGCAGGCGTTCAAGCACCTGGTCACCTCGCCGCACGAGGGGCCGGTGCACGCCGAGTCCTGATCGTGACCGGGGCCGCGCAACGGCCGTCACCCCGGCCACCGTCCGATCGTTGTACCGCTTACGACGATGGGGGTCGGACGACATGGCAGGACGATCATTGCTCGCCCTCGGCGCGCTCAGCCTGGTGCTGGTGGCCGGGTGCTCGGGCGCGGGCGAGCGGACCAACGCGGCGGTCGCGCCCGAGGTCGCGCAGGGCCAGGCGCAGCCGGGCTTCAGCGGCGGCGGGTCCGGCGATGCCAAGAGGCAGCCGGAGAAGGGCCAGTCCGCGGCCGCGCCGGAGCAGGCCGCGCTGGAGGCCAGGCAGCTGATCAGGACCGCGCGGATCGAGCTGAGCGTGGCCGAGGTGGCCGAGGCGGTGCGCAAGGCCCAGGAGGAGGCCAAGGCCGCAGGCGGGTTCGCCAGCGAGGAGAACGCCCGCGAGCAGCGGGCCACGCTCACCGTGCGGGTGCCCGCGGACAAGCTGGACGAGGTGCTCAACCGCTTGGACGACCTCGGCAAGGTCATCGTGCGCGAGCAGCGCTCCCAGGACGTCACCGACCAGCTGGTGGACACCAAGAGCAGGCTGGAGTCCCAGCGGGCCAGCGTGGACCGGGTGCGCGCGCTGCTGGAGCGGGCCGGGTCGGTCAGCGAGGTCGTGCAGGTCGAGGGCGAGCTGACCAAGCGGCAGGCCGAGCTGGAGTCCTTGCAGCGCAGGCTGGAGTCGATGTCCAAGCAGGTCGCCATGGCCACCGTCACGGTGACCCTGCTGCGCGAGGGCCAGGCGGTCGCGCCCAGCTCGGATGACTTCCTCAGCGGGCTGGCCGCGGGCTGGCGGGCCTTCCTCAGCACGGTCAACGCCCTGCTGGTGGCCTTCGGCGCGATGCTGCCGTTCCTGGTGGCGCTGGGCCTGCTCGGCGCGCTGCTGGTGGTGGTGCTGCGCCGCCGGAAGCGGAAGCCGGTCGAGCCGGTCACCGCCGAGACACCGGCGGGCTGAGAGTTGTCGCGCGGGGCGGCCCGGGAGAGAGGGGGAGTCGCGAGCTCGAGCCGCCCCGCGTCCACAAGCTCCCGCTACATCGGACCACTGCGGGCGGGGGGAGCCCCGGGTCCGGGCGGGCCGCGGTTCGACGGGGGATACGAACCGCGGTGGACACCCTCTCGAGATCGGGGAGTGCGTGGGAGCCGATCTGAAAGAGTGATGTCAACTTGGCAGATTCGATGTGGCAATCACAAGCCTGGCCCACTGCTCCATTCGAGTGTAATTAGCTCGGTGGGATAACGGGATGATGTCTGGTCGGCCCGTGTTGACAACAACTTGACTGGGAGCTGTGAGCGTAGTCACGATTGATCGCCCGATTGGCGTCCGCCGTTGGAGGGAACACCATGGCTTTTCGCAGTCCGTATCCCGATGTCGCGATTCCGGACGTCTCGCTGCCCGAGCTGCTCTTCGGCGCGCTGAGTCCGGAACAGGCTGCGGCGCCTGCGCTGATCGATGGTCCGAGTGGCCGAGTGCTGCGCTACGGGGAACTGGCCGCGCTGGTCGACAAGGCGGCCGCCGGGCTTGTTGCCCGCGGTATCAACAAGGGTGATGTGGTCGGCATCTTCAGCCCGAACACGCCCTACTACGCGGTGATCTTCCACGGGGTGCTGCGCGCGGGCGCGGTGGCCACCACGGTGAACGCGCTCTACACCGCGGAGGAGCTGGCCCACCAGCTCACCGACGCGGGGGCGAAGCTGCTGGTCACCGTCTCCGCCTTCGCCGATCGCGCGCTGGCCGCGGCCGAGGCCGCCGGCATCGCCGAGGTGGTCTTCCTGGACGGGCTGGACGGCCACCCGTCGCTGGCCGACCTGCTGGCCGCCGAGGCGGCCCCGCCCCAGGTGGAGATCGACCCGGCCGAGGACCTGGCCGTGCTGCCCTACTCCTCCGGCACCACCGGCCGGGCCAAGGGCGTGATGCTCACCCACCGCAACCTGGTGGCCAACATCGAGCAGTTCAAGCAGGTCGTGCACATCACCGCCGAGGACCGGGTGCTCGCGGTGCTGCCGTTCTTCCACATCTACGGCATGCAGGTGACCATGAACCACGCGCTCGCGGTGGGCGCGACCGTGGTGACCATGCCCAAGTTCGACCTGGCCGAGTTCCTGCGGATCATCGCCGAGCACCGGACCAGCTACGTCTACATCGCCCCGCCGGTGGCGGTCGCGCTGGCCAAGCACCCGATGGTGGAGCAGTACGACCTGTCCGCGATGAAGATGCTGTTCTCCGGGGCCGCGCCGCTGGACGCGGAGCTGGCCGGCGCGGTGGCCAAGCGGCTGGGCGTGCAGGTGCGGCAGGGCTACGGGATGACCGAGATGAGCCCGGTCAGCCACGCCATCCCGAGCGACCGGCCGGACATCAACGTGGGCACGGTCGGGGTGATCCTGCCGAACATGGTGTGCAAGCTCGTCGACCCGGCCACCGAGGCCGAGGCCGCGCCCGGCCAGCCCGGCGAGCTGTGGTGCCAGGGGCCCAACGTGATGAAGGGCTACCTGAACAACGAGGACGCCACCAGGGCCACCCTCGACGAGGACGGCTTCCTGCACACCGGCGACGTCGCGGTGATCGACGAGCACGGGGTTGTGTCCATTGTGGACAGGGTCAAGGAGCTGATCAAGTACAAGGGCTACCAGGTGCCGCCCGCCGAGCTGGAGGCGCTGCTGCTGACCCATCCCCAGATCGCGGACGCCGCGGTGATCGGGGTGCGCGACGCCGAGGGCGAGGAGGTGCCCAAGGCGTTCGTGGTGCGCCAGCAGGGCGCGGACGAGCTGGACGAGACCGCGGTGATGGCGTTCGTGGCCGGGCGGGTGGCCCCGCACAAGAAGGTCCGCGTGGTGGAGTTCCTGGAGGCCATCCCCAAGTCCGCCAGCGGCAAGATCCTGCGCAAGGACCTGCGCGCCCGCGAGGCGGGCTGACCCCCTCCCTGACGGGCCGGGGTCAGCCCTGGCCCGTCAGGGGTGCACGTCCGCGCCGAGCAGGACCGGCTGCCAGCCGCGCACGCTGCCGCCGTCGTGCGGCCACAGCGTGCTGACCTTGCCGTCGGCCAGGTTCAGCGACTGCACGGTGAGCATCCGCGGCTGGTGCGGGGACAGCCACCGGTTGTGCCGCATCAGGTAGACCGAGTCGTCCCGCCAGGACCAGGCCGCCGAGCCCATCACCCACGGGATGAACGGGAAGGTCATCGAGTTGGGCGGCAGCACGTACCTGGTGTGCGTGCCGGTGCGCAGGTCCAGCACCACCAGGGCCTCGAAGTCCGGCGTGGTGGGCGGCGGCACCGCGTAGGCGATCTTGTCGCCCCGGATCGACAGCGCCGAGCGGTGCTCGTTGTCGTGGAAGTTCTCGCCGAAGACCCGCTCACCGCGGTCCGCGCCGAAGTGCTCCGCGGCCAGCGGCTCGACCCGGCCAGCGCTGATCCGCCAGAAGCCCTTGGGCGTGCGCACCACGGCGATCCCGCTGGCGCTCACCAGGATCCGGTCCGCGGTCGCGCCGTCCGGGGTGGTGATCGGACCGAACGTGCCGCCGTAGCGCGCCCACAACGGTCCCTGCTCGCCCCTGGCGTAGAGCCGGTCCTGGCCGTAGCCGAGACTGACGTTGACGTGCTTGTGCGTGGTCCGGTCGTAGTTGCCGCTGTACTGGAACTCCGTCCGGTCGGGGAACCGCTTGACCTCGGGCAGCCGGGCCAGCAGCACGCCCTTGCCCGCGCGGCCGACGGGATAGCGGCGCAGCACGGTCTCGGTGTCGCCGACCGTCTCGGTGCTGACCACGCCGTGGCCGTCCGGGGTGAGGTCGAACGGCGTCTCGGCCTCGGCGAAGCGCTGGGTCCAGGACCGCGGCTCGGTGGTCCCTGGCGCGCCGACGCCCAGGGTGAGCGTGCCGTCCGGGTTCGCGGCCACGGCCTGGAACAGCGCCTGGCGGCCGCCGAGCGAGGCGCCGATCATCCGGGACTCGGCGCTGACGCCGTTGAACCGGCGCGTCTTGGGATAGGCGCTCTCGGCGACCGTGCCCGCGCCGTTGTCGTAGCGGTGCAGCTCGTGGCCGCCGAGCTCGTCGGAGGCCTGGAACGAGGCGATGGACTCCGGCGCGGGCGCGGCGTTCGCCGGTGTGGCGATGAGTAACAGTGACAGCGCCAGCACCGGTGTGCAGGCGCGCGTGAACGCGGACATGACCGTGGAACCCCCTGTGGTTGAAAACTTCCCCTGGCCCTCGACGGTAGGCCCTGTAGGGCATTTCCGCGTCCGCTGAACGGCATATCAGAAACCCTGCGGCTGCCTTGTGCGGCCCTCGGCGCGCTGGCCCACTGGCAGCCATGGACGAGCTGACGCACCGGCGGCGCTGGGGCATCCTCGCCGTGCTGAGCGGCTGCCTGCTCATCCCGGTGCTGGACACCATGATCCTCCAGGTCGCGTTGCAGCGGATCCAGGCCGAGCTGGGGGCCACCCAGTCCGAGCTGCAATGGGCGGTGGACGCCTACACGCTGGTCTTCGCCGCGCTGCTGCTCACCACCGGCGCGCTGGCCGACGCGGTGGGGCGCAAGCGGATCCTGCTGCTCGGGCTGCTCGCCTTCGGCATCGCCTCCGCGCTGTGCGCCTTCGCCGCTTCGCCGGGTGAGCTGGTGCTGTTCCGGGCGGTCAAGGGGATCGGCGCGGCCGCCGTGCCCGCGACCAGCCTGGCCATCCTGACCACGGTGTTCCCGGCGGAGGAGCGGGCGCGGGCGATCGGCATCTTCTCCGGCGTCTCCGGGCTGGGGGTGGCGCTCGGGCCGGTGGTCGGCGGGCTGTTGCTGGAGCACTTCTGGTGGGGCTCGGTGTTCCTGGTGAACGTGCCGGTGGTGCTGGCCGGGCTGGTGCTGGTCGGCTGGCTGGTGCCGGAGTCTCGGTCGGCGCGGCGGCGGCCGCTGGACCCGCTCGGTGCGCTGTTGTCCATCGGCGGCATCGGCCTGCTGGTGTACGCGATCATCCACGGCGGCGAGGCCGGGGACTGGCTGGGCGCGGGGGTGCTGCTGCCGCTGGGCGGCGCGGTGGCGCTGCTGGCGCTTTTTGTGCTGGCGGAGCGGCGGACCAGCGATCCGGCCGTGGACCTCGGCCTGTTCCGCAGCCCGGTGTTCACCGCGGGCTCCTGTGCGGTGGCGATCGGGTTCTTCGTGCAGTCCGGCGGGTTCTTCGCGCTGGTGTTCTACCTCCAGCTGTTGCGCGGCAACTCACCGCTGGAGACCGGGCTGCTGTTCCTGCCGGTGGCGGTGGGCACGGTGCTCGGCTCCACCCGCGGCGCCGCGCTGAGCAGGCGGTTCGGCCCGAACGCGGTGGTCGGCGGCGGGCTGGCGGTCTCCGGGCTGTTCTTCGCGGGCAGCGCGTGCTGGGCGGCGAGCACGCCGGTGTGGTTGCTGGAGCTGCTGTTCGGGGTGTTCGGGCTGGCCTTCGGCTGTGTGCTCGGACCGGCCACCGCGGCCGCGATGAGCGTGGTGCCGCCGGAGCGGGTCGCGGCCGGGTCCGCGGTCAGCAGCGCGGTGCGGCAGATCGGCGCGGCACTGGGCATCGCGGTGGTCGGCTCGGTGCTCTCGGTCGGCTACCGGAGCTCCCTCGGCGGCGCGGCCGGGCTGCTGCCCGAACCGCTGCGGGAGCGGGCCGCCGACTCGCTCGGCGCGACCCTCGCGGTGCGCGAGCAGGCCGGTGCGCGCGCGGGCGAGCTGGGCGAGGCGGCCTTCGCCGCGTTCCTGGACGGGATGGCCGCCGCGGTGTGGACCGCGGCCGCCGCGGCGCTGCTCGGCGCGGTGCTGGCGGCCGTGTTGCTGCCCGGCCGGGTGCCCGCACGGGCCGGAACGGGCGTGCCCGGCTGAGGCGTGCTGCGGCTTCGAGTTGTCGAGGCGGGCACAACCGGGCAGATTCAGCACCGGTGCCTTGCTGGCGACCTGGTTCCGCGCCGGGTTAGAACAAGGGCACGGAGGTGGCCGATCGTGGATGCCGAGCAGCGTCGCCGGTGGCTGGTGGCCGCCGCCCGCGCGGAGGGCCGGGTGGAGGTCACCGCGGCGGCGGCCGTGCTGGACACCGCGCCGGAGACCATTCGCCGCGACCTGGCGCTGCTGGAGAAGCACGGGCTGCTGCACCGGGTGCACGGCGGCGCGCGGCCGGTGGAGCGGGCCGGGTACGAGATCGAGCTGGCCACCAGGGAACACCGCAGGCTGGCCGAGAAGCAGCGGATCGCGCGGGCCGCGCTGGGCCAGCTCGGCGACGCCGAGTCGGTCTACCTGGACGAGGGCTCCACCGGCCGCGCGCTGGCCGACGCCTTCCCGGCCGACCGGCGGTGCACCGTGGTCACCTCGGCGCTGCCCACCGCGACCGCGCTGGCCACCGGCACCGCGGCCACCGTGCTGGTGCTCGGCGGCCGGTTGCGCGGCAACACCCTGGCCACCGTGGACCACTGGGCCACCCGGATGCTCGCCGACCTGGTGCTGGACGTGGTCTTCCTGGGCGCCAACGGGATCAGCCGGGAACACGGCCTCACCACGCCCGACCCGGCGGTGGCCGCGATCAAGTCCAAGGCGCTGGCCAGGGCCGGGCGCAAGATCCTGATCGCCGACCACACCAAGTTCGGCGTGAACAGCTTCTGCCGCTTCGCCGACGTCGCCGACTTCGACGTGATCGTCACCGACACCGGTCTGCCCGCGGCGCAGGCCCGCCGGTACTCGCTGCTCGGCCCCGAGGTGGTGCGCGCATGATCGTCACGGTCACTCCGAACCCCAGCCTGGACCGGACCCTGGTGCTGGCCACGCGGCTGAGACCGGGCCAGGTGCACCGGGCCACCGCGAGCCGCACCGAGGCCAGCGGCAAGGGCGTCAACGTGACCAGGGTGTTGCGCGCCAACGGGATCGACTCCACCGCGGTGCTGCCACTGGGCGGCGCCGCCGGGGCCGAGCTGCGCGCATTGCTCGTCGCACAGCAGGTTCCGTTCGCCGCGGTGCCCATCGCCGGGCGGATCAGGGGCAACGTCACCGTGCTGGACGGCCGCTCGGGCACCACCAAGCTCAACGAGCCCGGTCCCGAGCTGAGCGCCGCGGAGATCGACGAACTCGTTGCCACCACGGCGAAAGCGGTGCGCACGAGCCAGGCGCGCTGGCTGGCCATCTGCGGATCGCTGCCGCCGGGCGCGCCGCCAGGGCTGGTCACCCGGCTGGTCGCGGCCGGGCACGCGGGCGGGGCCGCGGTCGCGGTGGACAGCTCGGGCGCCGGACTGGCCGAGGCGGTGCGCGCGGGCGCGGACCTGGTCGCGCCCAACGGCGAGGAGCTGGCCGAACTGGCCGGGCAGCCGGTCACCGGCCCGGACAGCGCGGCCGAGGCCGCCGCGAACCTGTTCTCCGGCACCGCACTGGTCAGCCTCGGCGAGCTGGGCGCGGTGCTGGTCCGGCCCAACGGCACCGCCATGCACGCGGTCCCGCCGCCGGTCACCGTGGTCAACACCGCCGGGGCCGGGGACGCGCTGCTGGCCGGCTGGCTGGCCGCCGAAGGACCGGCCGCGGCTCGGCTGGCCCGCGCGGTCGCCTGGGGCACCGGCGCCTGCCTGGCCGAGGGCACCGCGGAGCTGCCCGGCCACCCGGTGGCGCCGGAGCTGGTCACCACCACCGAACTCGAGGAGCGCGCATGAAGGTCCTGGTCGCGGGCGACCGCTTCATCCCCGGCGGCACCTTCGCCGAGGAGATCGAGGCCCGGCTGCCCGGCACCCCGGTCACCGTGGCTGACTGGGCCGGGGAGAAGGCCACCCAGCACGAGGCGCAGCAGCGGATGGAGGTGCACGGCGCGGCCGCGGTGCCCGCCCCGCCGGAGCTGCTCGCCGCGGTGCCGGGGGCCGAGGTGCTGTGCGTGCACTTCGCCCCGGTCGGCCCCGACCTGCTGGCCGCCGCGGACGGCCTGCGGCTGGTCGCGGTGGCCCGCACCGGCCTGGAGAACGTGGACCTGGACGCCGCGAGCGCGCGCGGCATCGGCGTGGTGCCGGTGTTCGGGCGCAACGCCTCCGCGGTGGCCGAGCTGCAGATCGGGCTGATCCTGGCCGAGTCCCGCAACATCGCCCGCGCGGACGCCTCGGTGAAGAACGGCGGCTGGCGCAAGGAGTTCCCCGGCCGCCGGGTCGAGCTGGGCGGCAGCACCGTTGGCATGATCGGCTTCGGCCAGGTGGGCCGCCACTTCGCCCGCAAGCTCAGCGGTTTCGGCTGCACGCTGCTCGCCTACGACCCCTACGCCCCGGACGAGGCGCTGGCCGAGTCCGGCGTCCGCCGAGCGTCCACAGTGGACGATCTGCTGCCCGGCGCGGACTTCGTGGTGGTGCAGGCCAGGCACAGCGCGGAGACCGACCGGTTCATCGGCGCCCGCGAGCTGGCCCTGCTCAAGCCGGGCGCGTACTTCGTCAACGTGGCCCGCAGCCGGGTGGTGGACACCGCGGCGCTCTACACCGCGCTGGCTGAGGGCCGGATCGCGGGCGCGGGCCTGGACGTCTTCGACGAGGAGCCGCTGGCCGAGGACTCGCCGTGGCGGCGGCTGGACAACGTCACCCTGACCACCCACTTCGGCGGCGACACCGAGCAGACCAACCGCACCTCGGCGGCTCTGGTGGCCGAGGCGGTGGCCGAGTTCACCGAGACCGGCCGGGTGCGCACCGCGGCCAACGCGGCCCTGCTGGGCTGGTCGTGACCGATCTGCTGCTCGGCATCGACGCCGGGCAGACCGTCACCAAGGCGGTGCTGGTGCACGCGGAGACCGGCCGGGAGGTCGCGGTCGGGCAGGCCAGGGTGCCGGTGTCCACCCCGCACCCGCGCTGGGTGGAACGCGACCAGGACCAGGTGTGGGACGGCTGCGTGCGGGCCGTCCGGGCCGCGCTGGCCGGGATCGACGCCGGCCGGATCGCCGCGATCGGCCTGTGCGGCCACAACGACGGCTGCTACCCGGTGGACGAGCACCTGCGCCCGGTCCGGCCCGCCGTGCTGGCCATGGACTCCCGCGCGCACGAGCAGGTCCGGCACTACCGGGACACCGGGGCCGCCGAGGCCGCGCTGCCGCTGACCGGCCAGTCCCCGTTCGCGGCCAGCCCGGCCGCGGTGCAGGCCTGGCTGCTGGCCGAGGAACCGGCGGCGATGGCCAGGACCAGGTGGCTGCTGTTCTGCAAGGACTGGCTGCGGCTGGGCCTGACCGGCGAGGTGGCCACCGACCCGACCGAGGCATCCGCCTCCTTCACCGACGTGCACAGCCAGCGCTACAGCCCGGCCGCCTTCGAGCTCTACGGCCTGACCGAGCTGGCGGACAAGCAGCCGCCGATCCTGGGCAGCGCGGAGGTCGCCGGCCGGGTCACCGCCGCGGCGGCCGGGCTGACCGGCCTGCGCGCGGGCACCCCGGTGGCCACCGGCGCGCACGACGTGGACGCGGCCGCGCTCGGCATGGGCGCGGTGACCCCCGGCGCGGTGTCGGTGGTGATGGGCACCTTCAGCATCAACCAGGTGGTCACCGACACGGTCCGGCTGGACCACCGCTGGCAGGCCCGCGCATTTTTGCGATCCGGCCAGTGGCTGGCCATGTCCACCAGCCCGGCCTCCTCCTCGAACCTGGAGTGGTTCGTCCGCACGCTCTGCCCGGAAGCCGCCACCGGCGAGGACCCGTTCGCCTTCGTCACCGCCGAGGTCGCCACCAGCATTCGCGCCGACCTGCCGCTCTACCTGCCGTTCCTGTTCGGCGCGCCGGTCGACCCCGGCCCGGCCGCCTCCGCCGGGTTCCTCGGTGTGCGCGGCTGGCACACCCGGGGTGACCTGCTGCGCGCGCTCTGGGAGGGGGTGGCGCTCAACCACCGCACGCACCTGTCCGCGCTGCGCGAGGCATTCCCGTTCACCGGTGCGGGCCGGCTCTCCGGCGGCGGCGCGCGCAGCCCGGCCTGGAGCCAGCTGCTGGCCGACACGGTGGACCTGCCGCTGGAGGTCACCGCGGGCGCGGAGCCGGGCGCGCGCGGCGCGGCCCTGCTGGCCGGGATCGGCGCCGGGCGCTTCGCCGGGCTGGCCGAGGCGGCGGCCACCGCCGAGGTGGTCCGCGCGCACGAACCGGACCCGGCCGGGGTGCGCCGGATGACCGAGCGGGCCGAGGAGTACCGGGCCGCGATCACTGCCCTCGGCCGCTGGTGGGGCACCGGCTGACCAGCCGCGAAAAAATCTTGGGCGGGGGTGTCGAGAACCCGGGAACGGCTTCGTCCCAGGGATGACTGCGGCCAGAATGGGCCGCAACCGGACTCCAGGAGAACCACGATGGCCAAGTACCTGCTGCTCAAGCACTACCGCGGCGCCCCCGACGCGGTGAACAACGTGCCGATGGCGGAGTGGACGCCCGAGGAGGTCTCGGCGCACATCCAGTACATGCGGGACTTCGCCGCCCGGCTGGAGCAGACCGGCGAGTACGTCGACGGCCAGGCCCTCGCGCCGGAGGGCATGTTCGTCCGCTACGACGGCGAGGGCAGGCCGCCGATCACCGACGGTCCCTTCGCCGAGACCAAGGACCTGATCGCCGGGTGGATGGTGATCGACGTGGAGAGCCAGGAGCGGGCGATCGAGCTGGCAGGCGAGCTCTCCGCCGCCCCCGGCGCCGGCGGCAAGCCGATCCACGAGTGGCTGGAGCTGCGGCCCTTCTACGGCGTCCCGGCCACCATCACCGAATGACCACTGGCCTGGACGAGGCCCTGCTCCGGAGCCTCACCCCGAACGTGCTCGGAGTCCTCGTCCGCCGCGGAGCTGACTTCGCGGCGGCCGAGGACGCCGTGCAGGAGGCGCTGATCGAGGCGATCCGCGTCTGGCCCGTCGACCCGCCGAGGGATGCGAAGGGCTGGCTGGTCACCGCCGCCTGGCGCAAGTTCCTGGACGCGGCCCGCGCGGACACCGCCCGGCGCAGGCGCGAGGACCGCGAGGAGGAGGAACCCGCGCCGGGGCCAGCGCCGGGCGTGGACGACACGCTCCAGCTGTACTTCCTGTGCGCCCACCCGTCGCTGACCCCGTCCTCGGCGGTCGCGCTCACCCTGCGCGCGGTCGGCGGGCTGACCACCAAGCAGATCGCCCAGGCCTACCTGGTGCCCGAGGCGACCATGGCGCAGCGGATCAGCCGGGCCAAGCGCACCGTGGCCGGTGTCCGGTTCGACCAGCCCGGTGACGTGGCCACCGTGCTGCGGGTGCTCTACCTGGTGTTCAACGAGGGCTACTCCGGCGACGTGGACCTGGCCGCCGAGGCCATCCGGCTGACCAGGCAGCTGGCCACCACGATCGACCATCCCGAGGTGGCCGGGCTGCTCGCGCTGATGCTGCTGCACCACGCCCGCCGCGCCGCCCGGACCACGCCGGAAGGCCGCCTGGTGCCGCTGGCCGAGCAGGACCGCGGCCGGTGGGACACCGCCCTGATCGCCGAGGGCGTCGAGATCCTGCAGGCGGCGCTGGCCCGCGACCGGCTGGGCGAGTTCCAGGCCCAGGCGGCCATCGCGGCGCTGCACGCGGACGCGCCCGCCGCCGAGGAGACCGACTGGGTGCAGATCGTGGAGTGGTACGACGAGCTGCTCGGCCTGACCGACAGCCCGGTGGTCCGGCTCAACCGCGCGGTCGCCCTCGGTGAGGCGGACGGGCCGCGGGCCGGACTGAAGGCGCTGGCCGAGCTGGACGAGTCCCTGCCCCGGCACACCGCGGTGGCGGCCTACCTGCACGAGCGCGACGGCGACCTGGCCACGGCGGCCCGGCTGTACGCCGAGGCGGCGCGGCAGGCGACCACCCTGGCCGAGGTCGAGCACCTGACCCGCCAGGCCGCCCGGCTCAACGCCCGTTGACCCGTTTAACTCGAATTCCAATGGCAATATTCGGGAGGGAATGGCAACAACAACTCTCGCCATTCCGCTAAGGGGTGGATCTTCCGGAAAAAGGGCCGGAATTCGAGTCGGCTCCGGTTATGTTGCGCGCGTGGTGGAGGAGGAAAGCACGGCGCAGCGGCGCGAACTGGGGGAAGGCCTGCGGGTCCAGCGTGAGCGGGCCGGACTGAGCAGGGCGGAGCTGATCGAGCACTTCGACTGGTCGGCGAGCAAGTTCTCCCGGCTGGAGGCGGGCAAACGCGGTATCTCGGAAACCGATGTCACCCGTTTCCTCGGTTACTGCCGGGCGGACAACAAAGAGGTGGACCGGCTGCTCGCCATTCACCGGGAACCGGACACCGGCTACTGGGCCCGGCCGCATTCCGGCCGGTTCGCCGACACCCTGCGCACCCTGCTGCTGCACGAGTCCACCGCCTGCACGCTGGCCAGCTACGACCTGGCCGTGGTGCCGCCGCTGCTGCAGACCGAGGGCTACGCCAGGGCGCTGCTCGGCCAGGACGCCGGCCTGCGCGCCCGGCTGGACCGGCAGGCCGTGCTGCCCAGCGTGGGCCTGGCCACCTTCTACATCCATGAGGCCGCGCTGCGCGCCAGGGTCGGCCCGCCGGTGGTGATGCGGCGGCAGCTGGAGTTCCTGGCCCGCCGGGTGGACTGGGCGCGCTGCCGGATCCGGGTGGTGCCGATGTCCGTCTCCGCGGCCAGGACCAGCGTGAACTCCTTCACCCGGCTGTCCTTCCGGGACCACGGGCCGCTGGTGCACGTGGAGCTGGAGACGGCCAGCCTGTTCCTGGAGCACCCGACCTCGCTTGATCGTTACGAGACCGTCCTCGACACCCTCCGGCGGCTCGCCAAGGGGCCCGCGGAGTCCCGTGACCTGCTGCTCCAGCTGGCCAGGGAGCCGGAACCGGCAACCGGTGGCGACGTCACCACTAACGGTGATCTGGCAGGCTGTGGCCCATGACAGGCACGTTGGTGTTGCTCCGTCACGGCCAGAGCGTCTGGAACGCCGAGAACCTGTTCACCGGCTGGGTGGACGTCCCGCTGTCGGAGCAGGGTGAGGCCGAGGCACGCCGGGGCGGTGAGCTGCTCAGGGACGCCGGGCTGCTGCCGGACATCCTGCACACGTCGCTGCTGCGCCGCGCGATCTCCACCGCGAACCTCGCGCTGGACGCCTGCGACCGGCACTGGATTCCGGTGAAGCGGGACTGGCGGCTCAACGAGCGCCACTACGGCGCGCTCCAGGGCAAGGACAAGAAGCAGACCCTGGAGACCTACGGCGAGGAGCAGTTCATGCTCTGGCGCCGCTCCTACGACACCCCGCCGCCCGAGATCGAGCTGGGCAGCACCTACAGCCAGGACGGCGACCCGCGCTACGCCGGGCTCGGCGCCGCGCTGCCGCGCACCGAGTGCCTCAAGGACGTGGTGGCCCGGATGCTCCCGTACTGGGAGAACGAGGTCGTGCCGGACCTGCGGGCGGGCCAGACGGTGCTGCTGGCCGCGCACGGCAACTCGCTGCGCGCGCTGGTCAAGCACCTGGACGGGATCAGCGACGAGGCCATCGCCGGGCTGAACATCCCCACCGGCATCCCGCTGCGCTACGACCTGGACGAGCAGCTGCGTCCGCTCAAGGCTGGCGGGGAGTACCTCGACCCGAACGCGGCCGCCGACGCGATCAAGGCCGTGGCCAACCAGGGTCGCTGAAAAACCACTCCGACTACTCGTTGAACGCGCTCGGACAGTGTCCGGGCGCGTTTGGCTTTTCCACCGAAGGAGTGGCGTCAAATGAACATCGGGTGACACAGCGCCTAACGTGCGGTGTACCTCACACCATTCTGGTGTCACCACGGTCACGTATAGCCTTCAGGGAGTAGGCCGGGAGCCCGTTCGGCTGCTTACCATGCGCCCGTGACCGCATCGGGCCTGCTCGCCCTGTCGATCTGCGCGGCCCTAGTCGCCGCGGTCCTCGGCTTTTTCCTCGGCCGGTCGATCACCGCCCGAGCCCACCGCAAACCGCCCGGCCTGACCGTGGCCGACCTGATGCAGCGGGTGGTGCACTCCTCGCACAACGCGGTGGCCGTGCTCAACCGCTTCGGCGACGTGGTGCTGCACAACCCGCGCGCCGAGGAGCTGGGCGTGGTGGCCGACGCCAGGGCCGACCCCAGGGCGCGCAAGGCCGCCGAGGTGGTGCTGGAGACCGGCGAGGTGCTGGAGGTCGACCTCTCCCCGCTGGAGCGGGCCACCCTGTCCAGCCGCCAGCCGGCCGCGGTGCTCGGCGAGGCCCGGCTGCTCGGTGACGGCTTCGTGGTGGTGGACGCCTCCGACGAGTCCGACGCGGTCCGGCTGGAGGCGATCCGCCGGGACTTCGTGGCCAACGTCAGCCACGAGCTCAAGACCCCGGTCGGCGCGCTCGCGCTGCTGGCCGAGGCGGTGCTGGACGCCGTCGACGACGAGGACGAGGTCCGCCGGTTCGCCAGCAAGATCCTGCACGAGGCCAACCGGCTGGGCACCCTGGTCACCGAGCTGATCGCGCTGTCCCGGCTGCAGGGCGCGGAACGGCTGCCCGAGCTGACCCCGGTCGAGCTGGACGCGGTGGTCACCGAGGCGCTGGGCCGGTGCAAGCTGGCCGCGGAGTCCCTCGGCATCGAGATCGCCGCGGACGAGGCCAGCGGCCTGATCGTGGACGGCGACCGGACCCTGCTGGTCACCGCGCTGGCCAACCTGATCGACAACGCGGTCGCCTACTCCCCGCCGGACAGCCCGGTGTCGGTGAGCAGGCGGCTGGTGGACAACTTCGTCGAGATCTCGGTCACCGACCGGGGCATCGGCATCCCCGCCGAGCTGCAGGGCCGGGTGTTCGAGCGGTTCTTCCGCATCGACCCCGCGCGCTCCCGCGCCACCGGCGGCACCGGACTCGGGCTGGCCATCGTCAAACACGTGGCCGCCAACCACGCCGGTGAGGTGCGGCTGTGGAGCCGCCCCGGCACCGGTTCCACGTTCACCATGCGCATCCCGGCACACCGGGCCGACCATGGTGGCGGGACCCCCAATTCGTCCACAGTGGACGTACGGGACGCGGACGACCCGCGCCCCGTCAACGCTGGCAGCGTCGAGCATGGAGGAGTGCAGTGACCAGGGTGCTCATCGTCGAGGACGAGGAGTCCTTCGCCGACCCGCTGGCGTTCCTGCTGCGCAAGGAGGGTTTCGCCACCGCGGTGGCGGCCACCGGGCAGGAGGCGCTCGAGGAGTTCGACCGCAACGGCGCGGACATCGTGCTGCTGGACCTCATGCTGCCCGGTATGAGCGGCACCGACGTCTGCAAGGCGCTCCGGCAGCGCTCCGCGGTGCCGGTGATCATGGTGACCGCGCGGGACAGCGAGATCGACAAGGTGGTCGGGCTGGAGCTCGGCGCGGACGACTACGTGACCAAGCCCTACTCCGCGCGCGAGTTGATCGCCCGGATCAGGGCGGTGCTGCGCCGCGGCGGCGAGTCCGAGGAGCTGCTGCCCCAGGTGCTGGAGGCGGGCCCGGTGCGGATGGACGTGGAGCGGCACGTGGTGACCGTCAGCGGCGGCGAGGTCAGCCTGCCGCTGAAGGAGTTCGACCTGCTGGAGTACCTGCTCCGCAACGTCGGCCGGGTGCTCACCCGCGGCCAGCTGATCGACCGGGTGTGGGGCGCGGACTACGTCGGCGACACCAAGACGCTGGACGTGCACGTCAAGCGGCTGCGCTCCAAGATCGAACCCGACCCAGGCGCTCCCCGGCACCTGGTCACGGTTCGCGGCCTGGGCTATAAGTTCGAGAGCTGAGCCGATTGGCCTAGGCCGGTCCACGCGGGCCTCGGCCGCGGATCGTCGGGCCCAGTTCGTCCCTGGCCGCGTTGCCGTGGTGGCCACGTACAACACCGGTACGCGGCCACCACGGCGCCTTGCCAGGAACGAACTGGACTCCGACGCTCCACGACCGAGGCCCGCGTGGACCGGCCGCCCTGGGAAAAAGCATGCCAAGTGATCTTGACAGGCGTGCTTTTTCCCGAGATCGGCGCAGATCCGACCGGTGCCGGTGAACCCTCGGATGCCGCCAGGTACTTTGCTCTGGTGCGGCTCGGCGTGCTCGACGTGGGTTCGAACACCGTCCATCTCCTCGTGGTGGACGCGCATCGGGGTGCCCAGCCGACCCCGATGAGTTCGATCAAGACCATGCTCCGCCTTGCCGAGCAGCTGGACCGCAACGGCAGGCTGACCAAGGCGGGCGCGGACAACCTGGTGCGCACGGTGGCCGCGGCCAAGCACGAGGCGGCCAAGCTGGGCTGCGACGACCTGATGGCCTTCGCCACCTCCGCGGTGCGCGAGGCGGGCAACTCCGCCGCGGTGCTCAACCGGGTGCGCAAGGAGACCGGCGTCGACCTCAAGGTGCTCTCCGGCTCCGACGAGGCCCGCTACACCTTCCTCGCGGTGCGCCGCTGGTTCGGCTGGTCCGCGGGCAGGCTGCTGGTGGTGGACATCGGCGGCGGCTCGCTGGAGCTGGCCACCGGCATGGACGAGGACCCCGAGCTGGCCTTCTCGGTGCCGCTGGGCGCGGGCAGGCTCACCAGGACCCGGTTCCGGCACGACCCGCCGCAGCAGCGCGAGATCAGGGCGATGCGGGAGTGGCTGACCGAGGAACTGGCCGAGGTGACCAGGGTGCTGCGCAAGAGCGGCGTCCCGGACCGCGCGGTGGCCAGCTCCAAGACCTTCCGCACGCTGGCCAGGCTCACCGGCGCCGCGCCCTCCTCGGCCGGACCGAGGGTCAGCCGGGTGCTCACCGACAGCGGGCTGCGCCAGCTGATCGCCTTCATCTCCCGGATGTCCGCCGCCGACCTGGCCGACCTGGAGGGGGTCAGCGCGAGCCGGGCGCACCAGCTGGTGGCCGGCGCGCTGGTGGCCGAGGCCACCATGCGAGCGTTGTCACTCCCGCAGCTGGAGATTTGCCCGTGGGCCCTCCGTGAGGGTGTCATTCTCCGGCGGCTGGACCAGACGGACGGCGACGACCACACTGTCTCCGACCTTGGCGGAGCCGAGACGACCAACGGCTCCGGGCCTGACGCTGGGCAGGAGCAAGGTCACAACACTGGACGGATGGGCCAGCACGGGGCACGGTGGAACCAATGAATCGGGACAGCGAGTCGGAGCGCGACAGCCAGCGCACCGTTGCGGATCTCCTCGCGCAGTACGGCGAGGGGTCCGGCAACGCCGCGCCCAGGCGCCGGCGTCGTCGTGCCGAGGACGCCAACGAGACCGCCCCGCAGCAGATCATCGACCGGATCAACTCCGACTCCGGTCAGCTGCGCGCGCTGCGCGAGGAGCAGCCGCCGGTCGAGCCGCCGCCTGCGCCGCCGCGCGCGGCGAACGTGGACGCACCCTCCCGGCGTGACCTACCCAGTTACGACGCGCCCAGCTACGACACCCCCAGCGGCCGCTTCGCCAGGCCTGCCACGCCGACCCGTCCGGTGCCCCCGCCCGCCGCGCCGGCGGTGGCCGCCCCGGACGCGGCCGAGCTGACCACCGAGGTCCCGGCGATCACCGACGAGTACCCGACGCTGGCCGAGCCGCCCGCCGCCGCGCCGCCGGGCACCGCCACCAGCGGCCGCCTGCCGCGCCCCGACGTGCCGCCGGTGCCGCCGAAACCGGCGCCCAGGGCCAAGCCGAGGGTGCAGCCGGACCCGGTCACCGAGGTGCTGCCGGTCATCGACGACCCGCAGCCCGCCGAGGACGGGACCGCCCAGCGCGAGCAGAACGAGGACTGGTTCACCGACACCGGCTACCAGGAGGCCTACACCGACGAGGGCGAGCACACCGCGCAGTACCAGGCGGTGCGGGCGCCCGAGGCGGAGTCCGAGGCCGAGCCCGAGGACGAGGAACCGCGCCCAGCGCGCGGCCCGGCCGGGCTGGACGAGGACGCCGAGGTCCCGGAGGACTACGACGAGGACGAGGAACCGCGGTCCCCGGCCAAGGAATGGCTGATGATGGTCGTCCAGCTGGGCGGCGGCGTGCTCGGCGGCGCCGGCCTGTGGCTGGGCTTCCAGTGGCTGTGGCGGGCCATCCCGTCGATCACCCTGTTCCTCGCGCTGGCCGTGATCGGCGGCATGGTCTGGCTGGTCCGCAAGATCCGCAAGGCGGACGACCTGCAGACCATCCTGCTGGCTGTGCTGGTCGGCCTGGTCGTCACGGTGTCCCCGGCCGCGCTGCTGCTAGTCGGCAAGTGACGCCGGCCCGCGCGCATCCGGCAGGCCAGTGGCGCCGGGACATCCCGATCGGGCTGTCCACCGCCGCGGTCTGGCCGCAGCCCGCCGCCACCGCCTTCCAGATGGCCGCCGAACTGGGCTACGACGGCGTCGAGGTCATGGTCTGGGCCGATCCGGTCAGCCAGGACCTCAACGCGCTGGAGAAGCTCTCCGCCGCGCACAACGTGCCGATCCTGGCCATCCACTCGCCCTGCCTGCTGATCACCCAGCGGGTCTGGTCGCCCGACCCCGAGGTCCGGCTGCGCCGCTCGGTGGCCGCGGCCGGCGCGCTGGGCGCGGAGACCGTGGTGGTGCACCCGCCGTTCCGCTGGCAGCGCCGCTACGCCGAGACCTTCTCCGCACTGGTCGCCGAGCTGGAAGAGGTCAGCGGCATCGCGGTGGCGGTGGAGAACATGTTCCCGCTGCGCCCGCTCGGCCGGAAGCGCCAGGTCCGGCTCTCCGGCTTCCGCCCCTCGCCGGACCCGACCGACGTGGGCTACCGCAACTACACCCTGGACACCTCGCACACCTCGGCCGCGCACGTGGACGCGCTGGAACTGGCCAAGCGGATGGGGCCCGGCCTGCGGCACGTGCACCTGGCCGACGGCACCGGGGCCCCGGTGGACGAGCACCTGGTGCCCGGCCGCGGCGACCAGCCCTGCGCCCGGCTGTGCGAGGAGCTGGTGGCCAACCAGTTCACCGGATCGGTGGTGCTGGAAGTCAGCACCCGCAAGGCCCGCACCCGCGAGGAAAGGCTCGCCGACCTGGCCGAAGCCCTGTTGTTCGCGCGCCTGCACCTGGGTCGGTAAATCGGTGAATGTCACGGAACGTGTCTTCTGTCATATCTCTCCCGTGAAGAGGCTGTTCAGGCCCTGACCCGTCCGGGTGGTTCACGTACAGTTCCGCCCTGTGAACCCGTTGCGCGCCTTGATCCTCGCCGCTGCCAGAAACGACGGCATCCGGCGACTGGTCGGCACCGCTCCCGTGTCCAGGGACGTGGTGCGCCGTTTCGTGGCCGGTGAGACCACCGAGGACGCCGTCGCCGCGACCACCAAGCTGGTCGCCGACGGGCTGACCGTGACCCTGGACTACCTCGGCGAGGACACCACCGACCGGGAGCTGGCCGAGGTCACCGTCCAGTCCTACCTCCAGCTGCTGGACCAGCTGCACTCCGCGGGCCTGGCGCCCTCGGCCGAGGTCAGCGTGAAGCTGTCCGCGGTCGGCCAGGCCCTGGACGAGCGGCTCGCGCTGGACAACGCCTCCCGGATCTGCGCGGCCGCCGAACAGTGCGGCACCACGGTCACCCTGGACATGGAGGACCACACCACCACCGACTCCACCCTGCGCGTGCTCGCCGAGCTGCGCCGGAGCTGGCCGTGGGTGGGCGCGGTGCTCCAGGCCTACCTGCGCCGCACCCTGGACGACTGCCGCGAGCTCTCCGGCCCCGGCTCCAGGGTCCGGCTGTGCAAGGGCGCGTACAAGGAGCCCGAGTCTGTGGCCTACCAGGCCCCGCACGAGGTGGACCTGAGCTACGTGCGCTGCGCCAACACGCTGCTGCAGGGCGAGGGCTACCCGATGTTCGCCACCCACGACCCGCGGCTGGTGGGCATCATCGACGAGCGTGCCCGCTGGCACGACCGCAAGCCCGGCAGCTACGAATACCAGATGCTCTACGGCATCCGTCCGGAGGAGCAGCTCCGGCTCGCTCAGGCGGGCGAGACCGTACGGGTCTACATCCCCTACGGCCAGGAGTGGTACGGATACCTGATGCGACGACTGGCCGAGCGACCGGCGAACACCGCTTTCTTCCTCCGGGCTCTGGCCAGCAAGCGGTGAGGGTCCGGACGGATCCACTCCGGATCACCCCGTTCGGACTCGCCACCGCGGTCCGCCCGATGGGTGACGGAAGCTTCACCGCCGAGCTGGCCGCGGACTGGACCATCGCCGGCAAACCCCACGGCGGCTACCTGCTGGCCCTGCTCGCCAGGGCCGCGGTCACCACCGCCGAGGCAGGCGGCGCGACCGCGGCCGACCCGCTCAGCGTGGGCGCGGACTTCCTGCACCCGCCGGAGCTGGGGCCGGTGATGCTGCGCACCAGCGTGGTCAAGGCGGGGCGGACCGTGACCGTGGTCAAGACGGAGCTGGAACAGCGTGGCCGGGTGTGCGTGCACGCCATGGTCACGACTGGGCGGTTGCCGGATGACCCTGCGGCCTGGACGGATCTGCCGGACCTGCCCGCCGAGCCGCCCGCGCGGGCGATCGAGGTGGGCGCTACGCAGGCCGCCAAGGTGTTCCGGGTGGCGAAGGCCTGTCAGCTGATGCTGGATCCGGAGGGTGCGGGCTTTCTGACGGACAACCACACCAGTCCGTTGCGGCTGCGGTTGTGGGTGCGGCCGCGGGAGGGGCAGCCGGATCCGTTGTTCGCGTTGGTGGCCGGGGACATCTCGATGCCGGTGACGTTCAACCTGGGGCGGCTGTCGTGGTCGCCCACGGTGCAGCTGACGGCGTTGCTGCGGTCCCGGCCCGCGCCGGGGTGGTTGCGGTTGTCGGTGGAGTCGAAGGCTGTTTATGGGCAGTGGTTCGACGAGGACACCACGGTGATCGACAGCACCGGCCGTCTGGTCTGCCAGACCCGGCAGCTGGCTTTGACGCCGGTGGACTAGCTCGCGAGCTGTAGCTGTCACATTGGCGCGCTCCGCGCGCGGGATTTTTTCGCTCTTGAGTCGTGCGTTCGTGACCCCGGCACACGCGAAGCAAGCTTCGGAGTGTCGGGGTCACGAACGCACGACGCGAAAAAATCAAACCCACCGCTGGGTCAAAAGGCCCGGCGTGTCGCTGGCGCGCCACGCCTCCCAACGCGGCAAGGGGGGCGCGTCTCCTCCCTACGCGGCAGGTCAGGGGCTGGTCTGGTGGTGCGGTGGTTAGGCTTCTTGCCATGACCACCACCGCTGTACTTGGCGCGGGCAAGATCGGTGAGGCGTTGTTGTCGGGGCTGTTGCAGTCCGGGCGCAGTCCTGAGGAGCTGCTGTTCACCGAGCGGTATCCGGAGCGCAGTGCCGAGCTGACCAAGCGCTACGGGGTTCGCGGCGTTGATGTGCCGACCGCGGCTGGGCTGGCCGATGTGCTCGTTGTCGCGGTGAAGCCGCAGGACATCGAGCCGCTGCTGGACGAGCTGGGGGCGGTGTTGCGGCCGGGGACGCTCATCGTGTCGCTGTGCGCGGGGCTGCCGACCGGCCTGTTCGAGCGCAGGCTGCCCGAGGGGACGCCGGTGGTGCGGGTCATGCCGAACACGCCGATGGTCGTGGGAGAGGCGATGAGCGCCATCTCCGGGGGGCGGCACGCCAGGTCCGAGCACCTGGCGCTGGCCGAGGCCATGCTGGCGGCGGTGGGCAAGGTGGTGCGGGTGCCGGAGGCGCAGCAGGACGCGGTGACCGCGTTGTCCGGGTCTGGGCCTGCCTACTTCTTCTTCCTGGTTGAGGCCATGATCGACGCGGGGATCCTGCTCGGGCTGCCCAGGGCGGTGGCGGCGGATCTGATCATCCAGTCCGCGGTGGGGTCGGCGGCCATGCTGCGGGACTCGGGGGAGCACCCGGTGGCGCTGCGGGAGGCGGTCACCTCGCCCGCCGGGACCACCATCTCGGCGATCGTGGAGCTGGAGAAGCACGGGGTGCGGGCGGCGCTGATCGCGGCGATCGAGGCTGCTCGGGACCGGTCCGTGCAGCTCGGGAAGGCGCACGAGTAGTAAGTGCGTTATCACGGAATGGTATCGGAAGTCGAGTCCTCGCAGCGTGCGGGCCGGGGGGCTACCCTCGTAGGCAGCACGTGCGTGTCGATTCCGTCGGTGGGGAAGCCGGCGGCGCGACACGTGCCGAAGGACACGGTGACTCATGCCGGCGAAGAAGGAGACGGATCACGCTGGACTCGGTCAGGTTCGGTTTCTCACGGTTGCCGAAGTGGCCGGGCTCATCCGTGTCTCCAAGATGACGGTCTACCGGCTCGTGCACTCGGGCGAACTGCCCGCGGTCCGGGTCGGGAGGTCCTTCCGGGTGCCCGAGAACGAGGTGCACGCCTACCTGGAGAACGCGTACTACAACGCGGGCTGAGGGGCGGTTCCACCCCCCGGGTACCCTGGTAGACCGTTCGTGTCATTCGGCCGCCCGGCCGGCGGCCGCAGCGCGCGCTGACGACACGCGAAAGCTCAGCTGACCAACATCGATAGTGAAGAGGAACCCGTATGGGCTCGGTCATCAAGAAGCGCCGCAAGCGCATGTCGAAGAAGAAGCACCGCAAGTTGCTCCGCAAGACGCGTCACGCGCGTCGCAAGCAGGGCAAGTGACCTTCGGGTCTGAGGTCGCTTCGCTCGTTGCGCCGATGATGGCCTGAGACCGAACGAACCGCCGCCGCGTTCGAGGTGTGAGCCTCGATACCGGCGGCGGTTCGCGTTACCGGGCTGACCAGGGAACTTCATCCCACACTCCCCGCAAGGCGGCATGCCGGGGCGGGGCGCGCGAGTAGCATCCCCTTGCCGTCACCGCCCGTGCCCAGGGAGTCGCATGGCGCCCAACGTCGTCCTCGTCACCGGGGTGAGCCGGTTCCTCGGCGGCCACCTCGCCGCCCGGCTCGCCGCCGACCCGTCCATCGAACGCGTCCTCGGCGTGGACACCGTGCCGCCGCCGAGGGACCTGCTGCGCCGGATGGGCCGGGCCGAGTTCGTGCGCGCGGACATCCGCAACCCGCTCATCTCCAAGGTCATCGCCACCGCCAAGGTGGACACCGTGGTGCACGCCTCGGTGAGTGCGAACCCCGGCCCCACCGGGCGCACCGCGATGAAGGAGATGAACGTCATCGGCACCATGCAGCTGCTGGCCGCGTGCCAGAAGGCGGTGTCGATGCGCAAGCTGGTGGTCAAGTCCACCAGCGCGGTCTACGGCGCCAGCTCACGGGACCCCGCGGTGTTCAGCGAGGACATGGGCCCCAAGGACCTGCCATCCAGCGGCTACGCCAAGGACGCGGTGGAGATCGAGGGCTACGTGCGCGGCTTCGGCAGGCGCCGGCCCGACGTGGACGTCACCACGCTGCGCTTCACCAACTTCATCGGCCCGCGCATCGACACCGTGCTCACCCGCTACTTCGCCCTGCCGGTGATCCCGACCGTGCTCGGCTACGACGCCAGGGTGCAGCTGCTGCACTCCGAGGACGCGCTGGCGGTGCTGGAACGGGCCACCATGCACGAGCTGCCCGGGGTGTTCAACGTGGGCGCGGACGGCGTGCTGATGCTCTCCCAGGCCATCCGCAGGGCGGGCCGGGTGCCGCTGCCGGTGCCCAGCGCGCTGGTGCCCTCCTTCGGTCAGCTGGTGCGCGGGGCCAGGCTGGTGGACTTCTCGCCGGAGCAGATGCGCTTCCTGAACTTCGGCCGGGTCGTGGACACCACCCGGCTGGTCGAGGAGTTCGGTTTCCAGCCGCGCTGGACCACCCAGCAGGCCTTCGACGACTACGTGCGCGGCCGCGGCCTGCGGCCGGTGCTCGACCCGGAGTTGATCACCGGCGTGGAACGGACGCTGAAGTCGGTGTTCTCCCGCAACGGACGAGGATGAGGTGAGCGAAGCGGTGGCAGAGGCACGGGTGATCCCGATCAGGGGTGGCGGACGCGAGCGGGCCGCCGACACACGGAACGGCAGCGGGCGGCCGGGGCCGGTCCCGGTGACGTCGGCGCCGCCGGACCCCTCGGTCTGGGAGCAGAAGATCACCGAGGCGATGGCCTTCGTGCGGCGCAGGCTCACCGGCGAGTACGAGGTGGACGAGTTCGGCTTCGACCCCGACCTCACCGACAACCTGCTGATGACCCCGCTGCGCCCGCTGTACGAGAAGTACTTCCGGGTGGAGGCCACCGGCCTGTCCAACGTGCCTGCCGAGGGTGGCGCGCTGATCGTGGCCAACCACTCCGGCACCATGTTCCCGATGGACTCGCTGATGACCGGCGTGGCCGTGCACGACCACCACCCCGGCAACCGGCACCTGCGCATGCTCGGCGCGGACCTGGTGTTCAACGTGCCGGTGCTGGGCGCGCTGGCCCGCAAGGCCGGGCACACCCTGGCCTGCAACCCGGACGCGGAACGGCTGCTGCGCCGCGGCGAGCTGGTGGGCGTGTGGCCGGAGGGCTTCAAGGGCATCGGCAAGCCCTTCCGCGACCGGTACAAGCTGCAGCGCTTCGGCCGCGGCGGGTTCGTCTCGGCCGCGCTGCGCACCGGGGCGCCGATCGTGCCTTGCTCGATCGTGGGCGCGGAGGAGATCTACCCGATGCTCGGCGACCTGCGCCCGCTGGCCCGGCTGCTGGGCCTGCCGTACTTCCCGCTCACCCCGACTTTTCCCTGGCTGGGCCCGCTCGGCCTGGTTCCGCTGCCGAGCAAGTGGTACATCGAGTTCGGCGAGCCGATCCGCACCGACGGCTTCGACCAGCACGCCGCCGAGGACCCGATGCTGGTGTTCAACCTGACCGACCAGATCAGGGAAACCATCCAGCAGACCCTCTACCGCCTGTTGACCCAGCGGAGGAACGTCTTCCTCGGCTAATCTGCGCCGCGTGGGACATCCGATGCAGCCTCCGCCGCAGCAGCCGCCGCCGATCCTGGTCAGCACGATGAACGACGTCCCGGGCTACCGGGTCGTGCAGGTCTTCGGCGAGGTCTTCGGCCTGACCGTGCGCAGCCGCAACGCCTTCTCCGACATCGGCGCCAGCTTCAAGGGCATGTTCGGCGGTGAGCAGGTGGGCTACACCAAGCTGCTCAGCGACTCCCGCTGGGAGGCGATCAACCGGATGCGCGCCGAGGCGGCCCAGCGCGGCGCCAACGCGGTGATCGCGATGCGCTTCGAGAGCGGCGAGGTGGTGCCCGGCAGCACCGAGATCGCCGCCTACGGCACCGCGGTGTTCATCGTGCCCGAGCAGCAGCAGGGCGCCCCGCAGCACTGACCGATCACGAAGCGATAGATACCGATTGACTTTCGATAGGTGGCTACCGATACTCGATGCATGTTGACCGTGCATCGAGTGATCTTGCCGCTTCGGGCGTTCCTCGCGCTGTTCTTCGCGATCCTGCTCGTGTTCCAGTTCCTGTCCTTCCCTGGGCAGTTCGCGCACATGGCGCAGGTGGAGCCGCAGAGCGCCCACCTGCGCTGGCCGCTGACCCTGGTGGCCGGCTTCCTGATCCTGTGCGTGCAGGTGGTGGTGGTCGCCACCTGGAAGCTGCTCACCCTGGTCCGCAGGGACCGCATCTTCACCAAGGCCTCGCTGGTCTGGGTGGACGCGATCGCCTGGGCGATCTTCGCCGGGTGGCTGGTGCTGGTCGGCATCGCGACCGCGGTGGTGCTCAACGCGGACGACCCCGGCGTGCCGATGGTGCTGTTCCTGCTCTCCACCGGGGTCGGCGTGCTGGTGCTGGTGGTGGTCGTGCTGCGCGCGCTGCTGCGGCAGGCCGTCGAGCTGCGCTCGGACCTGGAAGCGGTGATCTGATGCCGATCGTGGTGCGGATCGACGTGCAGCTGGCCAAGCGCAAGATGAGCGTCGGCGAGTTCGCCGAGAAGGTCGGGCTCACCCCGGCGAACGTGGCCGTGCTGAAGAACGGCCGGGCCAAGGCGGTGCGCTTCAGCACCCTGGAGGCCATGTGCCGGGTGCTGGAGTGCCAGCCCGGCGACCTGCTGGAGTGGGTCGAGGAAGAGTCCTAGCCCTGGCGCTTGCGGCGGTAGGCCACCCCGGCGGCGAAGGCCGCGGTCAGCGCGCCCGCGCCGAGCAGAGCCGGGATGCCGATCTTCATCGCCTTGCGGCCGGTGCGGAAGTCGCGCACCTCCCAGCCGCGCGCCCTGGCGATGTCGCGCAGCCGCTGGTCCGGGTTGACCGCCACCGAGGTGCCCACCACCGACAGCATCGGCACGTCGTTGGAGGAGTCCGAGTACGCGGTGCAGCGCCGCAGGTCCAGGCCCTCGCGGGCGGCCAGCGCGCGCACCGCGTGCGCCTTGGCCGGGCCGTGCAGCAGGTCGCCGACCAGGCGGCCGGTGTAGACGCCGTCCTGGTGCTCGGAGACCGTGCCCAGCGCGCCGGTGAGGCCGAGGCGGCGGGCGATGATGGTGGCCAGCTCGACCGGGGTGGCGGTGACCAGCCAGACCCGCTGGCCCGCGTCCAGGTGCATCTGGGCCAGCGCCCTGGCGCCGTCCCAGATCCGGTCGGCCATCAGCTCGTCGTAGATCTCCTCGCCGAGGGTGACCAGCTCGCTGACCTGGCGACCGGCCACGAAGGAGAGCGCCTGCTCCCGGCTGGACCGGATGCCCTCCGGGCTCTCCTTGCCGCCGACCCGGAACTTCAGCTGCTGCCAGGCGAAACCGAGCAGGTCCGAGCTGGCGAAGTACTTGCGGGCGGCCAGGCCGCGGGCGAAGTGGAAGATCGACGCGCCCATCATCATGGTGTTGTCCACGTCGAAGAACGCGGCCGCGGTGAGGTCCTGCGGCACGGCCGCGTCGTACTCGGCGGCGGCGGCCACCGCGGCCTCGGCCGAGGCCTCCCCGGCCAGTGCCGCGCTGCTCTTGTGCTCGGGCCGGTCCTCGTTCGCCCGCCGGTTGGCCACCGCGGTCCCCTCCACGTCCTCCTGCGTCAGCGGGTTCACCCGCCCCAGGGTAGCGATCGCCGCACGTTACCGGTTCTGGCCGAGCAGGCCGAAGGGGAGTTTCAGAAGATCGAGGAGACCCGGCAACAGGCCGGCCGGCGCCGGGGTCGATGGCACCGGCACGGGCCTGCTGACCTGCGGCAGGCTGGGCTTCGGCGGGCTGACCGGAACCGGCGTCCGCGGCGGCGCGGACGTGGTGGGGATCGCACTGGGCGCGGGGGTTTCCCGGACCGTCGGTGTGCCCGTCGGGGAGGTCTCCACCGCCCGGCCGTTCGTTCCGGTGCTCGGCAGCGCACCGGCCTCCCGCGCCGGGGCGGGCACGCAGCGCTCGGTGGCGGGCAGCGCGCCGATGTCGTCGGCCGCGCCGGAGGTGATGGTCAGGCAGCCCGCGCGCTGGCGCAGCTCGCTGGCCCGCTGCCGGATCCGCTCCAGCAGCTCCACGGTGCCCAGCACCCGGTGCCGGGCCGCCGCGGGCAGCCCGGGGCCTGCCGCGCGCAGCCGGTTGAGCTGGCTGGTGGCCCAGTCGGCCAGCGCGACGAAGAGCTGGTCCTCGGCGTCCGCGCCCAGCTCGGTGAGCAGCCGGGACCCGGCGGCCGCGTCGGCCTCGAAGTCGCCGAGCGCGCGGGTGAAGTCGGCGTCGGCGACCCCCGGCCGGTCTCGCAGCGTGCCCAGCTCGGTGACCCGGTCCCTGGCGAACTCCAGGTGCTTGAGGCCCCTGGGCCGCTCGCGGAAGGTCAGGCCCAGCTCGGCGGACTCCGCGCTGCGCTTGACCGCGTACAGCGCGTCCCCCGGCACCGCGTCCTGGCTGAGCAGCAACGACATCCCGGACACGGCCCCGAGCAGCGCCACGCTGGCGGCCAGCGCGACGGCGAAGCGCCGCCGCCTGGCCGCGGGATCAGGGCGGCGGTCGGCCTCGCGGACCGCGGCGGGGAACTCGGCCAGCAGGCGCTGCCGCATCCGGTCCCGGGCCGAGCTGTCCGGGTTCAGGTGTTCCTCGTAGGCGGCGAGCGCCGGCAGCACGTGCGCGAACTGCGCTGGTCCCTCGGATGGCCCTGGGGGCGGTTCACCCGTGCTCACGCGTGTGTCCTTCGGCTGGCCGGTAGCCCAGGCCCCGGCAGGCCCGCGCTCTCAGCACAACAACGAAGCAGTGACCCGATGAGTTACGCGTACGCCCGTACGGGTTAGCGGAGCCCCTGGGGCAGGAGCTGGGCCAAACGGCGTACCGCCCGGTGCTGGAGGGCCTTGATGGCGCCCTCGTTGCGGCCCATGACCTCCGCTGTCTCGGCCACCGACAGGCCCTGCAGGAAGCGCAGCACGATGCACTCGCGTTGGTCGGTGTTGAGCTGGCCGACGCACTTGAGCAGCTCCGCGTTGGTGGCCTCGGCCAGCACTTCCTGCTCGGGACCGGCCAGCGGCTCGGAGTTGTCCGCCAGTTCGGCGGTGGGCACCTCGAAGCGGTACCGGCTGGACTTCACGTGGTCCAGGATCAGGTTCCTGGCGATGGTGACGAACCAGGCGCCCACGTCCCGGCCCTGGTAGCTGACCGAGTTGATCCGGCGCAGCGCGCGCAGGAAGGTCTCGCTGGTGAAGTCCTCGGCCAGGCTGCGGTCGCCGACCCGGAAGAGCACGTAGCGGAACACCACGTCCACGTACTGGTCGTAGAGCCTGCCGAAGGCGTCACTGTCCCCGGCCTGGGCGGCCTGTACCAATGCCCATGCTTCCCCGGCCGGTGACGGTGTCTCCACGGTCTCGGCCTGCGAAGGGCGCCCGGTTGAGCAGGGCCAACCCATCGGTGGGGGCATGCGCGCTCCCTTGCTCGCGGTCCCGGAGCTGGATGGCGGTCTGTCCGGGGGTAGACCGAACCATACCTTTTGTTACTCCGAAGTAGGTAGCGTTGGTCGGTGGTATTTCTCCCGTCTTGGAGACAGACGTCTCGGCGGTGGATGCGTGACGAACAACACCCATGTCAGACTTCGGGTCCCGTTCGGTCGGCCACATCGGGAGGACAGATGACCGCCGTGCGCAACGTCGCGGACCTGATCAGGTCGGCGGCGCACCGCGAAGCCGACCACCCGGCGCTGCTGGACGCCGCGGACGGCAGCCAGGTCAGCTGGGGCAGGCTGGACGCCGCGGTGGACGCGCAGGCGCACCGGCTGCGGATGGCCGGCGCGCTGGCCGGGGACCGGGTGGCCGTCCGGCTGCCCACCGGCATCGAGTTCTGCGTGGCCCTCTTCGGCGCGCTGCGCGCGGGCTGCGCTGTCGTGCCGCTCGCGCCCGGCCTGCCCGGACCGGAGCTGACCAGGGTGCTGTCCGACTCCGGCGCGCGGCTGCTGGTGGCCGAGGGCGAGGTGGCGGGCGTGAAGGTGCTGCCAGCGCCCGCGCTGGCCGAGGCGGAGCCGTTCGAGACCGTCGGCGCGGACGAGGACCTGGCCGTGCTGGCCTACACCTCGGGCACCTCCGGCCTGCCGCGCGGCGTGATGCTCTCCCACCGCGCCCTGATCTCCAACACCCGCCAGTGCGCCCAGCTGCGGCCGACGCCGGTGAACGCGGCCGACCGGGTGCTGCTGGCCATCCCGCTCTTCCACGCCTACGGCCTGGGTCCCGGCCTCCTGCAGACCGCGGCCGCGGGGGCCACCGGGGTGCTGCTGGAGCGCTTCGACGCCGAGGGCGCGCTGGCCGCGATCCGCAGGCACCGGGTGACCACCTTCGTCGGCGTGCCGCCGATGTACACCGCGCTGCTCGGCAGGCCGGAGCAGGAGCTGCGCGAGGGCTTGGCCACGCTGCGGCTGCTCACCTCCGGCGCGGCCCCGCTGGAGGGCGAGGTGCTGCACCGGATCAAGGCCGCCACCGGGCTGGACGTCTACGAGGGCTACGGCCTCACCGAGACCGGCCCGGTGCTCACCTCCACCCTGGTCACCGGCAAGCCCAAGGCCGGTTCGGTGGGCCAGCCGCTGCCCGAGGTCGAGCTGCGCCTGGTCGACTCCGACGGCACCCCGCTGGAGGAGGAGGACGAGGGCGGCGCGGGCCTGGTCTCGGTGCGCGGCCCGAACCTGTTCAGCGGCTACTGGCCGGACGGCGCGCACGGCCCCGATGCCGAGGGCTGGTTCCGCACCGGCGACGTCGGCTACCTGGACGAGGCCGGCGACCTGCACCTGGTGGACCGGGCCAACGACCTGATCATCGTCAACGGCTTCAACGTCTACCCGCACGAGGTCGAGCACGTGCTGACCCTGCTGCCCGAGGTGGTCGAGGCGGCCGCGGTCGGCGTGCCGGACGCGACCACCGGGGAGGCGGTCAAGGTGGTGGTGGTCCGCCAGGAGGACGCCGAGCTGACCGAGGAGGCGGTGCTCGCCCACTGCGCGAGCCACCTGGCCAAGTTCAAGGTGCCGACCAAGGTCGAGTTCGTTGGCGAGCTGCCGCACTCGGTCACCGGCAAGCTGGCCCGCCGCTCCCTCCGCTGAACTAGTCCTTCCGGGCGTGGTGCCGGTCACCGGACGCATAGTTGGACTTCCGAGTGTCGGAGACCCCACAATTGGCCTACCGGTAGGACACCCCCTGGCACATCGGCGTGCCAGCCAACGGAGGTGGGCAGAGATGGGCGCTCCCGTGATCGATCGACAGCTGCCTGGTGACGAGGCCGCGGCTCTGCTCGAACTGACCAGGGAGATCGCGGACAAGGAGCTCGCGCCACGGGCGGCGCGGGCCGAGGCGACCGGGGAGTTCCCGCGCGAGGTCTTCCGCACGCTGGGCCGGTCCGGACTGCTCGGCCTGCCCTACCCGGAGGAGTTCGGCGGCGGCGGTCAGCCCTACGAGGTCTACCTCCAGGTGGTCGAGGAGCTCTCCCGCGCCTGGCTCGCGGTCGGCCTGGGCGTCAGCGTGCACACGCTGTCCTGCCACGCGCTGGCCGGCTACGGCACCGAGGAGCAGAAGGAGCGCTGGCTGGCCGACCTGGTCGGCGGCGAGCTGCTCGGCGCGTACTGCCTGTCCGAGGCGCACTGCGGTTCGGACGCGGCCGCGCTGCGCACCTCGGCCAAGCCGGGGCAGACCGGCGACTACACCGTCTCCGGCACCAAGGCGTGGATCACCCACGGCGGGGTCGCCGACTTCTACACTCTGATCGCGCGCACCGGCGTGGAGGGCACCAAGGGCATCTCCGCGTTCCTGGTCGACGCGGACACCGCGGGCGTCACCGCCGCGCCGCCGGAACGCAAGATGGGCATGAAGGCATCCACCACCGCCCAGGTGGTCTTCGACGCCGCGGTCGTCCCGGCCGGCCGCCGCCTGGGCGCGGAAGGCCAGGGCTTCGCCATCGCCATGGACGCGCTCAACTCCGGGCGGCTGGGCATCGCCGCGACCGCGGTCGGCGTGGCGCAGGCCGCGCTGGACGTGGCCGTGGACTACGCCAGGGAACGCTCCGCCTTCGGCCAGCCGATCGCCGAGTTCCAGGGCGTCTCGTTCCTGCTCGCCGACGCCGCGGCCGGCATCGAGGCCTCCCGCCAGCTCTACCTCTCCGCCGCCCGCCGCAAGGACGCGGGCCTGCCCTTCGCCACCCAGGCCGCCATGGCCAAGCTGATCGCGACCGACACCTGTATGAAGGTCACCACGGACATGGTGCAGGTGCTCGGTGGCGCCGGGTACGTCGAGGACTACCCGGTCGAGCGGTACATGCGGGAGGCGAAGGTCTTGCAGATCGTGGAGGGCACGAACCAGATCCAGCGCATGGTCATCGGCCGCGCGCTGGTCAAGCAGCGGTGAGCGATCACCAGGTGACCCTGCTCGGCAGGGTCGACTGCCACGCGTGCGAGGTGGCCAAGGCAGACCTGGAACGCATCTGCGGGGAGATCGGCATCGAGCTGACCGTGGTGGACGTGGACACCGACGCGGAGCTGCGCGCGGAGTACGGCGACATGGTGCCGGTGATCCTGATCAACGGCGAGGAGCACGGGTACTGGAAGGTCGAGGAGGAGCGCTTCCGCGCGGCCCTGCGCAGCTGGGGCTAGGCCGGGCTACTTCTGGCACCTCTGGTCGAGCTGCTTGAGCGCGGCCTCCAGGAAGTACTTGTTGTCCGGCCGCGCCATGGCCTCCTTGACCACCAGCGCCGCGATCTCGCACTGGTTGATCCGGGACTGCTGCGACCGCAGCCGGTTCAGCTCCGCGACCGCGTCCGCGGCCTCGGCCCTGGCCTGCTGGATCCGCGTCTCCGCGCTCTTCAGGCTGCGCCGGGACGCCTCCAGCATGGTGCCGTTCAGCTCGGCCCGCTGCCGGGCGCTGACCAGCATGACGGTCATGGTGGCGGTGCCGGTCAGCAGCAGAGCGCAGGCCACGACCAGCGAGACGAGCAGTGCCTTGCGTCCCTTGGCCGGCCGCGCCTCGTGCTCCGGCGGCAGCGCGTTCATCCTGGTGCCGGTGTCGAACACCGGCGACGGGCCCAGCGGTTCCACGGTCATTCCCCCCAAGCGAGTTCTTCCCCCAATGCTTACCGGTTCCTGACGGCCTGCCGTTACCGGATGTGAACCGGACCTCGCCTGGCGTCGAATGCAGGGCATGGACACTCCACGCATCCCGGCGGCCGTCGCCGCGCTGATCGGTCTGCTGGCCGTGCTGGCCGCGCTCGGCGCGGGGCACCTGGCCGCCGGGCTGCTGGAACCGAACGCCTCGCCGTACCTGGCCGTGGGCAACGCCGCGATCGACCTGACCCCGGCCGTGGTCAAGGACTTCGCGGTGCGCACCTTCGGCACCGCGGACAAGCTGGTGCTGCTGCTCGGCATGGCGGTGGTGCTGGCCGGGCTGGGCGCGCTGGCCGGGGTGCTGTCCAGGTCGCGGCCGCTGCCGGGGCAGGTGCTCGCGGTGGCGCTGGGGGTGCTCGGCGGGCTGGCGGTGTACACCCGGCCGGACGTGGGTCAGGTGGGGCTGCTGGCGCCCGCGGTGAGCCTGTTCGCCGGGCTCGGGGTGTTCAGCTGGCTGCACGGGCGGGCGCTGGCTGTGCGGGCCGCTGAGCCACCGGCGCAGGCCCGTCGCCAGTTCCTGCTGGGCTCGGTCGCCATCGCGGCCGGCGCCGGTCTGAGCGGCCTTGCCGGGCAGTTGCTGGGCCGCCGGGTGGACGTGGCGGCCTCCCAGGACGCGGTGGCCGCGGTGCTGCCCAGGGCGGCCAAGGCGCCCGCGATCCCGCCGGGCGCGGACTTCGCGGCGGACGGCACGCCGAGCTTCCTGACCCGGAACGCGGACTTCTACCGGATCGACACCGCGCTGAGCGTGCCCCGGCTGCGCGCCGAGGACTGGCGGCTGCGGCTGCACGGCATGGTCGAGCGGGAGCTCACGCTCTCCTTCGACGACCTGGTGAAGCGGCCGCTGGTGGAGCGGGCCGTGACGCTGACCTGCGTGTCCAACGAGGTCGGCGGGCCGTACGTGTCCACCGCCACCTTCACCGGGGTGGACCTGCGCGAACTGCTGCTGGAGGCCGGGGTCAAGCCCGGCGCCGACCAGCTGGCCACCACCAGCTCGGACGGCTGGACCTGCGGCACCCCGCTGTCGGTGCTGCTGGAGCCGGACCGGGGCGCGCTGCTGGCCATCGGCATGAACGGCGAGCCGCTGCCCGCCGAGCACGGTTTCCCGGTGCGGATGGTCACACCGGGGCTCTACGGGTACGTGGGCGCGACCAAGTGGATCACCGAGGCCGAGGTGACCACCTTCGCCGCGTTCAGCCCGTACTGGATCCGGCGCGGCTGGGGCAAGCTGGGGCCCATCAAGACCCAGTCCAGGGTGGACAAGCCCGCCGGGTTCGCCAGGGTGCCCGCGGGTCGCGTGGTGGTCGCCGGGACCGCGTGGGCGCAGCACACCGGAGTGTCCACAGTGGAGGTTCGGATGGACAAGGGTCCTTGGCGGGCAGCCACGATGAGCGCTGAGTCCAATGTGGACACTTGGCGGATGTGGCGGATCGAGTTCGACCTCGCGCCGGGCGGGCACAACGTGGAGTGCCGGGCCACCGACCGCTCCGGCTACGTGCAGACCGCGGAGCGGGCCGAGGTGCTGCCGGACGGCGCCACCGGCTGGCACTCGATCTTCTTCACGGTGACCTGACCGGCGCGGATCACCGGATTTGGTGACAACCCGGCTGGCTCTTGACAGCCGGGTCAGCTGCGAGCGACGTCACGTTCGCCCCGGTGGCCGCCAACCCCTATAGCACAACTCCGAAGGGCCCTCGTCACGCCCTTGGTCGGCGACTTTGTGCATGCGTTCACAAGTGGCTACCGTATAAGCAGTCACCCGGGTGGACGTGCGGGTTCGGGGCTCAGTGCGTCCGGTGCACCTGTGTCGGTGACCTCAGAGTGTTCGGTGAGGGAGTTAACGCGTGACGGCGCAGCGGAACGAGGGGCGATCGGCCCCGGCCGGCAGCTCCGGGACGGTCGCCCAGGACTCGCTCGCCCCCGAGGTGCCCAGCGCCCGTGAACGCGCCAGGGCGATCCCGGAGGCGGCCGTCGCCCGGCTCGCGGTCTACCTGCGGGTGCTGTCCACCCTGGTCGAACAGGGCGTGAGCACCATCTCCAGCGAGGAGCTGGCCGCCGCGGCCGGCGTCAACTCCGCCAAGCTCCGCAAGGACCTCTCCTACATCGGCTCCTACGGCACCCGCGGCGTCGGCTACGACGTCGAGGTGCTGGTCGACCAGATCGAGCGGATCCTCGGTCTCACCCGCAAGCACAGCGTCGCGGTGGTCGGCATCGGCAACCTGGGCCACGCGCTGGCCAACTACGGCGGTTTCCCCGGCAGGGGCTTCCCGGTGGCCGCCCTCTTCGACGTCGACCCGGACCTGATGGGGGTGCCGGTCGGCGGCATCCCGGTCGAGCACGTGGACGACATCCCGACCGTCTGCGCGGAGCGCGAGGTGACCATCGGGGTCATCGCCACTCCTCCGGCGGCAGCTCAGCTGGTCTGTGATCGTTTGGTCTCCGCCGGTGTGCAATGCATCCTGAACTTCGCACCGGTCGTGCTCCAGGTCCCGGACGACATCGAGGTGCGCAAGGTCGACTTGGCGGTGGAGATGCAGATCCTGTCCTTCCACGTGGCCCGTCGCGCCGATGAGGCGCCCGAGCCCGAGGCGCCCAGCGGCGCCGCCACCAGGGCGAACGGCGCCCGGGTCGCAGCCGCCGACCAGGTGGGGGTGCGGCCATGAGCCTGCTCGTGGTCGGTCTGTCCCACCGCACCGCGCCGGTGCCGGTGCTGGAGCGCGCCGCGGTCACCGGTGACGAGGCCGCCAAGCTGCTGGCCGAGCTGGTGGAGTGCGCGAACGTCTCCGAGGCCGTGCTCGTCTCCACCTGCAACCGGGTCGAGGTCTACGCCGTGGTGGAGACCTTCCACGGCGGCCTCGCCGACATCTCCGGGGTGCTCTCCCGCCAGTCCGGCGTGGACGTGACCACCCTGTGCAACCACCTCTACGTGCACTACGCCGCCGGCGCGGTGGACCACCTGTTCCGGGTCTCCGCCGGGCTGGACTCGATGGTCGTGGGCGAGGCCCAGATCCTCGGCCAGCTGCGCGCCGCCTACACCTCGGCCACCGAGATGGGCACGGTCGGCCGCACGCTGCACGAGCTGATCCAGCACGGCCTGCGGGTCGGAAAGCGCGTGCACACCGAGACCGCCATCGACCACGCCGGGCCCTCGGTGGTCACCGAGGCGCTGGCCGACGCCGAGCGGGTGCTCGGCGGCCTGACCGGCCGCCGCGCGCTGGTGATCGGCGCGGGCTCGATGGGCGGCCTGGCCGCCGCGCAGCTGCGCAGGGCCGGGGTCGGCCGGATCGCGGTGGCCAACCGCACCGCGGCCAACGGCGAGCGGCTGGCCAAGGCGCTGGCCGAGGACGGCACCCCCGCGGTCGCGATCGGCCTGGAGTCGCTGCTGGCCGAGCTGGCGCTGGCCGATGTCGTCATCGCCTGCACCGGGGCCTCGACCCCCGTGCTGGACGCCGGGACCGTGCGCGCCGCGCGCACCGAGCCGGGCGCCCTCGTGGTGTGCGACCTCGGCCTGCCGCGCGACGTCGAAGCCGCGGTCGGCGAGCTGCCCGGCGTGCACGTGGTCGACCTGGAGACCATGCAGCTGCGGCTGCGCGAAGCCCCCAGCGGCCGGGATACCCAGCGGGCCGCCGAGCTGGTCGCCGAGGAGGTGCAGGCCTACCTGGCCGCACAGCGCTCGGCCGAGGTGACACCCACGGTGACCGCGCTGCGCCGCCGTGCCGCCGAGGTGGTCGACAGCGAGCTGCTGCGACTGGACTCCCGGCTCCCCGATCTCGACTCCGGCGTCCGGGACGAGCTGTCCCGCACCGTCCGCCGGGTGGTCGACAAGCTGCTGCACATGCCGACCGTGCGGGTGAAGCAGCTGGCCTCAGCGCCGGGCGGGTCGAGCTACGCGGACGCCCTCCGCGAGCTCTTCGCCCTGGACCCGCAGTCGGCCGCCGCCGTGAGCGCGACACCCGCAATGCCTGCAACGGAAGCAGAGAGTGTGACCAACCACCACATCGCAATGTCCACAGTGGACGGTGAGGCCCGGTGAGACGGACCTTGCGCATCGGCACGCGGGGCAGCGCCCTCGCGCTCGCCCAGACCGGCACCATCGCCCAGGCTCTCGAGCAGGCCGGCGCCACCGTGGAGATAGTCACCGTGTCCACCCCCGGTGACCAGTCCATGGCCCCGATCGCGGAGATCGGCATCGGCGTGTTCACCTCGGCCCTGCGCGACGCGCTCGCCGCCGGTGAGGTGGACATCGCGGTGCACTCCTACAAGGACCTGCCCACCGCGCCCGACCCGCGCCTGGCGCTGGCCGCCGTGCCGCGCCGGGAGGACCCCAGGGACGCGCTGTGCGCCAGGGACGGGCTCACCCTCGGCGAGCTGCCCGCGGGCGCGGTCATCGGCACCGGTTCACCGCGCCGGGCCGCGCAGCTGGACGCGCTCGGCCTCGGCTGGGAGGTCAGGCCGATCCGCGGCAACGTGGACACCCGGCTGAAGAAGGTGGTCAACGGCGAGCTGGACGCCGTGGTGCTGGCCCGCGCCGGGCTCGCCCGGCTGGGCAGGCTGGACGCGATCACCGAGTCGCTGGACCCCCTGCAGATGTTGCCAGCGCCGGCCCAGGGCGCCCTCGCGGTGGAATGCCGTGTTGACGACGTGGACACCGAGCACCTGCTCCGGTCCACGCTGGACGACCAGGCCAGCCGCGCCGCGGTCACCGCGGAGCGCGCGATGCTCGCCGCTCTGGAGGCGGGCTGCAGCGCGCCGATCGGTGCGCTGGCCGACGTGGTGGAGGACCTGGACGCGGAGGGACGCGTCGTGGAACGGCTGTCCCTGCGCGGGGTAGCCGCGACGCCGCAGAACGAGTTGCTGCGCGCATCCGCCATCGGAGAGATGACCGCAGCAGAGCAGCTGGGCCGCGCACTGGCCGCGGAGCTGCTCGACCTTGGCGCTGCCGTGCTCAGCGGCCCCAAGGGAGTTAATGGAATGGGGAGTGCCTGATGACCCGCGCACGCAAGACCCCCGGACGGATCGCCTTCGTCGGCTCCGGTCCCGGTGACCTGGGCCTGCTCACCGTCCGGGCGCAGCAGTTGCTCACCAGCGCCGAGCTGGTGGTGACCGACCCGGACGTCCCGCAGGAGGTGCTGGCGCTCGCCCCCGAGGGCATCGAGGTCCGCCCCGCCGTCGGCGACCCGGCCGATGTGGCCAAGGACCTGGCCACCGAGGCCAAGAACGGCCGCTCGGTGATCCGCCTGGTCGCCGGTGACCCGCTGACCGCCGACGCGGTGGTGGCCGAGGCGCAGGCCGTGGCCAAGACCAGCGTCGCCTTCGACGTCATCCCCGGCGTGGCCGCGGGCACCGCGGTGCCCGCCTACGCGGGTGTCGCGCTCGGCGCGGTGCACACCGAGGCCGACGTGCGCGGCAGCGTGGACTGGGCCGCCCTGGCCGGCGCGCCCGGCACCCTGGTGCTGCACGCCTCCGCGAGCCACCTGGCCGAGGCGGCGTCCTCGCTGGTGGAGTACGGCCTGGCGCCGCAGACCCCGGCCGCGGTCACCACCGAGGGCACCAGCTGCGCCCAGCGCACCATCGACTCCACGCTGGCCTCGCTGGCCGCCGACGCCGGCGAGCTCAACGGCCCGCTGGTGGTCACCGTGGGCAGCTCGGTGGGCAACCGGAGCAAGCTCTCCTGGTGGGAGTCCCGGGCCCTGTACGGCTGGCGGGTGCTGGTGCCGCGCACCAAGGAGCAGGCCGGCGAGATGAGCGACCGGCTGCGCGCGCACGGCGCCATCCCGGTCGAGGTGCCCACCATCTCGGTGGAGCCGCCGCGCAGCCCCGCGCAGATGGAACGCGCGGTCAAGGGCCTGGTCGACGGCCGCTACCAGTGGGTGATCTTCACCTCCACCAACGCGGTGCGCGCGGTGTGGGAGAAGTTCGAGGAGTTCGGCCTGGACGCCCGCGCGTTCTCCGGGGTGAAGATCGCCTGCATCGGCGAGGCCACCGCGGCGAAGGTGCGCTCCTTCGGCATCACCCCCGAGTTGGTGCCCTCCGGCGACCAGTCCAGCGAGGGCCTGCTGGCCGACTTCCCGCCGCACGACGACATCTTCGACCCGGTCGACCGGATCCTGCTGCCCCGCGCGGACATCGCCACCGAGACCCTGGCGGCCGGCCTGCGCGAGCGCGGCTGGGAACCCGACGACGTGACCGCGTACCGCACGGTGCGCGCCGCGCCGCCGCCCGCCGACACCCGCGAGATGATCAAGACCGGCGGGTTCGACGCGGTGTGCTTCACCTCCTCGTCGACGGTCCGGAACCTGGTCGGGATCGCGGGCAAGCCGCACACCCGGACGATCGTGGCTTGTATCGGGCCGCAGACCGCGGAGACGGCGATCGAGTTCGGGTTGCGGGTGGATGTGCAGCCGGAGGTCGCCCAGGTGCCCGCGCTGGTGGACGCGCTGGCGGATCACGCGGCTCGGTTGCGGGCCGAGGGGGCACTGCCGCCACCTCGCAAGACCAAGCGCGCCCGACGGTGACTGTGACATTGGCGCGCTCCGCGCGCGGGATTTTTCGCTCTTAGAGTCGTGCGTTCGTGCCCTCGACACACCCCCGAAGCAAGCTTCGGTGTGTCGAGGGCACGAACGCACGACGCGAAAAATCAACCCCGTCGCTGGTTAAGAGCCCGGCGTGTCGCTGGCGCGCCACGCCTCTTTCGCAACGGGGCAGCGCGCGGTCTTGCTGCGCGTGACCTTTGGTCGCGACGCCGCGGTGGTTGGTGTTGCCGCGCGCCACGCCTTTTTCGCGACAAGTTGTTCGCGTCTGTGGTTTCGCTTGTGGTTTGGGTTGCCTTCCCGTGAAGCGGTGGTGGGGGGCGCGTAGCGTGGTTCTGTACCTCGGCCACGTTCCCAGGGAGTTCCGCAGTGTTCCCGTCCCACCGCCCCCGCAGACTGCGCACCACCCCCGCGTTGCGCCGTCTGGTCGCCGAGACCACGGTGCGTCCGCAGCACCTGGTGCTGCCCATGTTCGTCAAGGAAGGCGCTGCCGAGCCGATCGCGATCCGGTCGATGCCCGGGGTGGTGCAGCACTCGATGGACTCGCTGCGCAAGGCCGCCGTGGCAGCCGTGCAGGCCGGGGTTGGCGGGATCATGCTGTTCGGGGTGCCGGAGACCCGGGATGCCACCGGTTCCGGTGGGATTGATCCGGACGGCATCCTCAACGTGGCGTTGCGCGAGCTGCGCAGTGAGCTCGGCGACTCGACCGTGCTGATGTCGGACTGCTGCCTGGACGAGTTCACCGACCACGGGCACTGCGGGGTGCTGGCCGCGGACGGGTCGGTGGACAACGACGCCACCCTGACCCTCTACGGCGAGATGGCGGTGGCGCAGGCCGAGGCCGGGGCGCACCTGGTGGGGCCCAGCGGCATGATGGACGGGCAGGTCGGGTTCATCCGGGAGGCGCTGGACGCCGCGGGGCTCACTGACACCGGCATCCTGGCCTACACCGTCAAGTACGCCTCCGCGCTCTACGGGCCCTTCCGCGAGGCGGTGGACTCCCAGCTGCGCGGGGACCGCAAGACCTACCAGCAGGACCCGCCCAACGTGCGGGAGTCGCTGCGCGAGCTGGCGCTGGACCTGGCCGAGGGGGCGGACCTGGTCATGGTCAAGCCCGCGCTGCCCTACCTGGACGTGCTCAGCGAAGTGGCCAAAGCCAGTGACGTGCCGGTCGCGGCGTACCAGATCTCCGGGGAGTACGCGATGGTCGAGGCGGCCTCGGCCAACGGCTGGATCGACCGGGAGCGCACCGTGCTGGAGACCCTCACCTCGATCCGGCGGGCCGGCGCGGACATCGTGCTGACCTACTGGGCCACCGAGGCCGCGCAGTGGCTGGACCGCGGATGAGCGAGGCGCTGACCCCGCCGCCGCAGCTGCTGCGGTCCCGGCAGCTGTGGGTGGCCAGCAGTGTGGTCGGGCTGGTCGCGGTGGTGCTGCGGCTGCTCGACCGGCGCGGCATCAGCGACATGCTCGGCCAGTTCGCCCCGCAGCTGACCATGGCCCAGGTGGACGGCGCGGTGAGCCTCGCGGTGGTGATGGCGGTGCTGTTCCGGCTCGGCCTCATCGCGCTGTTCTGGTGGCTGGCCACCCGGATGGTGCAGGGCGCGGAGGCGCCAAGGGTGGTGCTGACCGTGCTCGGCGGGATGAGCGTCGGCCTCGGGCTGATCGGTGTGCTCGGCCTGCTGGGCGGGGCCTCGGCGGCGCTGGCCCAGCTCGGGTTCATCCAGGTCACGCTGTCCGTGGTGATCTTCGCGCTGGACGTCGGGGCGCTGGTGATGATGTTCCACCCGACCTCCCGGGCCTACTTCACCGGCGTGCGCAGGACCCGACCAGGTAACACACCGGCATAGCCGTTGGACAGCGTCGGTGGTCGGCCCTAGCGTGAGCGCGTGAGCAACCCGTACGACCCCAACCAGGGTCAACCGCAGTACCCCCAGCAGGGGTACCCCTCCACCCCGCAGGGCTTCCCGCAGCAGGGGCACCCGCAGCAGCAGCCCGGCTACGGCCAGCCCCAGTACGGGCAGCAGCCGCAGTACGCACAGCCCGGCCAGTACGGCCAGCAGGGCCAGCACCTGCCCCCCGGCATGCCCGGTGGCGGTGGCGCGATCGCCCGTCCGCAGCAGGTCGAGCTGGCCTTCTGGGTCTGGGTGGCCGGCGCGGTCATCTACGTGATCGGCTCCGTGCTCGGCTACCTCGGCAGCAAGGAGCAGCTGGCCGGACTGCAGGAGTTCCAGCGCTCGCAGGTCAACAACCTGCCGCCGGAGCTGCAGGAGCGGTTCGCGCAGACCATGGAGTCCGCGGGCGGCACCGCGCTCATCGTCGGCATGGTGTTCGGCATCATCATGGCCGGGCTGTTCGTGATGTTCGCGGTGTTCATGCGCAACGGCCGGAACTGGGCGCGGGTCGTGCTCACCGTGCTCGGTGGCCTGGGCATCCTCAGCGGGCTGCTGGGCCTGGCCGGTGTCGGCATCCTGGCCAGCATGCCCGCCGACGGTCCGATCCAGGTCCCGGCGATGTCCTCGATCGCGATGTACCTGGGCTTCCTGCCGCCGCTGCTGGCCATCGCGGGCATCGTGCTGATGTTCCACCGCAACGCCAACTTCTACTTCAAGCAGGCCTGATGGCGGCAGGTTCGCCGCACCCGGGTTCGATCAGGATCGCGGTTGGCCTCTGGCTGGCCACCGCGACCTTCGGCGTGCTGAACACGATCTTCTACTGGACCCAGTACGGCACCGTGCGGGACGCGCTGACCCAGCAGAAGGTGCCGGACCCGGAGAAGGTCGCCACCACCCTGCTGACCTTCCACAGCGTCACCATGGTGTTCTTCGGGATCATCTACGTGGGCTTCGGGCTGCTGCTGCGCCGCGGCTTCAGCTGGGCGCGGCTGGCGCTGACCATCGCCGCGGTGCTCCAGCTGGTGTTCATGCTGCGGCAGGGGCTGACCGCGGAGGGTCTGCTGATCGCGGTCCTGCTCACCGGGGCGCTGCTCACCTCCTGGTGGCGGAACAGCACCGACTGGCTCATCGCGGTGAAGACCGCGCGGTGACCCAGCCCGACGAACCGGCCCCGGTCCTGCACGGCGAACCCGGCTCCAGCTGGTGGCCGGTGCTGTGGGGACCGGGGTTCGCCGCGGTCGCGCTGCTGGTCGAGCTGATCACCGGCGGCCGGGTGAACTGGGTGCCGTGGCTGCTCATCGGCGGCGGGTTCGGGGTGGCCGCGCTGGTCTGGGTGCAGGCGCGGCGCCGGGTGTGCTCGGTCGCGCTGACCCCGTACCACCTGCGCTGCGGTCGCGAGCAGCTGCCGGTGGAGCGGATCGCCGAGGTCGGCGAGGCGGTGGGCGCGCCGGTGGGGGCCAGGGTGCTCGGCGGCGGCTGGAGCGTGCCCAAGGGCTGCGACGAGCTGCCGGTGCGGCTGACCGACGACTCGGTGGTGCTCGCCTGGGCGCGGGACGCCGAGGGCCTGCGTGACGCACTGCGACGGCGGTTGGACGCGCGGTCGTGAGAAGCTGTCCGGCGTGAGTTCCCCGCAGACCGAGAGCCCGTTGCCCGCGGCGCCCGCGCAGCCCCGGCTGCACCAGCCATGGCGGGCGCTGGTCGCACTGGCGGAACTGGTGCTCGCGGTGCTGCTGGTGCTCGGCGCGTGCTGGGCCTGGCAGCGCGGGCTGGTCCCGATGACCCTGCCCAACGCCAAGCCGGGCGGGCCGCCGTATGAGCTGACCAGGTACGCCGGGCCCTGGCTCGGCCTGGCCACGCTGCTCGCGCTGTGCGCGCTGCTGGCCGTGGTGGACGCCATCCGGCAGGTCATGCTGGCCGCCAGGGCCCGGGGCCGTCGTCGCGCCTGAGCGGATGCCGCCTGCTGTGTAATAGCCCTGTCACAGTCGCCGGAAATCAGGGTATTCCCCTGATCTAGCTATGCACTGGGTGGATAGGGTGGCGAAATGTCACCACGTCCTCGACGCCGTAGGTGGATCATTGTCGGCGTCGTCGCTCTCGTCGTAGTTGCCGGTGGCGGATACCTGGGGTACCGCTGGTGGGCGCCGACCTCGGCCGCCGAACGCGGTCCGACCGGTCCGCCCACCGCCACGGTCAGCAAGGGTTCGGTCATCGACACCGTGTCGGCGGCGGCCAGCCTGCGCGCCTCCCGGTCGGCCAACGTCGACTTCGGCACCAGCGCGATCGTCAACAAGGTCTTCGTCAAGCTCGGCGACAAGGTCAGCAAGAACCAGAAGCTGGCCACCGTGGACGACCGGCAGGCCAAGGCGCAGCTGGAGGCGGCCAAGGCCCAGTTGGAGTCCGCCAAGGCCGCGGTGACCGCGGCCAAGGAGGCCAAGCAGCCGGTCACCGGGCCCAACGCCCAGGTCAAGCAGGCCGAGCTCCAGGTCGAGCAGGCCCAGGACGCCGTGCGCTCCACCACCATCTACGCGCCCTTCGCCGGCACGGTCACCGCGATGAACGGCGCGGTCGGCCAGCGCTCCGGCGGTGGCGGCACCTCCGCGGGCAACACCGGCGGCGCGGGCGGTTCGACCGGCGGCCAGGGCGGGCCGGGCGGCGGCGGTGGCCGGGGCGGCCCCAGCGGCATCCCGGACGTCCCGCAGCCGCCCAGCGGCGGTTCCTCCGCCGGCAGCGGTTTCCTCACCGTCACCGACCTGTCCGGCTACCAGATCGCGGCCACCTTCTCCGAGATCGACATCGTCAAGGTCAAGGTCGGTCAGACCGCCCAGGTCGCGGTGAACGCCTTGGGCGGCAAGAAGTTCCCGGCCAAGGTGGTGCAGGTGGACCTGATGCCGGCCAGCTCCTCCGGCGTGGTCCAGTACGGCGTGCTGCTGGAGCTGGACGAGGCCTCGGCCGAGCTCAAGCCCGGCCAGTCGGCCAACGTGGTGGTCACCACCGCCAAGGCGGACGCGGTGCTCCAGGTGCCCTCCGGCGCGGTGCGCACGGTGGACGGCAAGAGCACGGTGACGGTGCTGGAGAACGGCCAGCCCAAGCAGACCCCGGTGCAGCTGGGCGTGCGCAGCGACCACATCATCGAGATCACCTCCGGCCTGCGCGAGGGCGACGTGGTGCTGCTGTCGGACTCCGGCGGCCCCGGCCGGTTCCCGGAGGGTGGCTTCCCCGGCAAGTCCGCGCCGGTCCGGGTGGGCCGGTGAGCCAGCCCGCGCCCGGGAACCACCCGGTCATCGAGCTGCGCGGGGTGCGCAAGACCTACGGCATGGGCGAGGCCACCGTGCACGCGCTGGCCGGGGTCGACCTCGTGGTGCCCACCGGCGACTACGTGGCGATCATGGGCGCCTCCGGTTCCGGCAAGTCCACCCTGCTCAACATCGTCGGCTGCCTGGACCCGGCCACCGAGGGCGAGTACTTCCTCGACGGGGTCGACGTGGCCGAGCAGAAGCCGAGGCAGCTGGCCAGGGTGCGCAACCAGAAGATCGGGTTCGTGTTCCAGTCCTTCAACCTGATCCCCAGGTTCAACGCACTGTCCAATGTGGAGCTTCCGATGAGCTACGCGGGGCTGCGCAAGGCCGAACGCCGCCGCAGGGCGCTGGCCGCGCTGGACACCGTCGGCCTGGCCGACCGGGTCGGGCACCTGCCCACCGAGCTCTCCGGCGGGCAGCAGCAGCGGGTGGCCATCGCCCGCGCGCTGGTCACCGAACCGGCGCTGCTGCTGGCCGACGAGCCCACCGGCAACCTGGACTCCAAGAGCACCGCGGAGGTGCTGGCCATCCTGGACCGCCTCAACGCCACCGGCCGCACGGTCGTGATGATCACGCACGAGCGGGACGTGGCCGAGCACGCGCACCGGATCCTGCACATGGTGGACGGCAAGGTCGTGCACGAGGAGCGCAAGCAGCCGAACCGGCACGCGGTGGGGGTGGCCCGATGAGGATGGGCGAGATCCTCTTCTCCGCGGTGCGCGGCCTGCTGGCCAACAAGCTCCGCTCGATCCTGACCACGCTGGGCATCCTGATCGGGGTGGCCTCGGTGATCGTGATCGTCGCGGTCGGCCAGGGCGCGTCCAACATGATCATGAACAGCATCAACAGCCTGGGCGCGCACACCCTGAGCGTCTACCAGAAGTACTCCGAGTCCGGCCCTGGCCGCGCGCTGACCCTGGAGGACGCCGAGGCGCTGGCCGCGCCGGAGCTGGCCGACCGGATCAAGGCGGTGGTGCCGGGGGTGTGGAGCCAGGGCTCGGTCAACGACGGGGTGCGCACCAAGGACAACGCGCAGGTGCTGGGCACCCACCCGGACTTCTTCCAGCTGAACAACGCCCTGCTGGCGCGGGGCACCTACTTCAGCAAGGCCGACGTCACCGAGTCCCGCAAGGTCATCGTGATGGGCGGCAAGCTGGCCGGCGAGCTGTTCAACGGGCAGGACCCGGTGAACCGGCAGGTGATCATCAGCGGCATGCAGTTCGTGGTGGTCGGCGTGCTGGAGGAGGCCGGTGAGGGCGGTCGCGGCCGCTCCACCGACGAGATGCTGGCCATGCCGCTGTCCACCCTGCAGAACACCCTGACCGGGCAGCAGCCGCTGAGCCAGTTCTCCGTGCAGGCGCACTCGGTGGAGAAGATGGACCAGGCCAGGGCCGCCATCGACCAGGTGCTGCGGGCCAAGCACCGCATCGACGCGGACAAGCCCGCCGACTTCGAGATCAGCGACCCCAGGGAGCTGACCCGCAGCAGCAGGCAGATCGACACCGTGCTGACCTACCTGATCCTGGCCATCGGCGGCATCGCGCTGCTCATCGGCGGCGTCGGCATCACCAACATCATGCTGGTCACGGTGACCGAGCGGACCCGCGAGATCGGCATCCGCAAGGCCATCGGGGCCACCAGGGGCGCGATCATGGGCCAGTTCCTGGCCGAGGCCACCATGCTGAGCATGTTCGGCGGCTTCCTCGGCGTGGTGGTCGGGCTGGTCGCCGGGCAGTTCAGCATCCGTGGCCTGCAACTGACCGTGGTGCCCTCCTCGGTGCTGCTGGCCTTCGGCGTCTCGGCGCTGATCGGGCTGTTCTTCGGCGCGCTGCCGGCGAACCGGGCCAGCAAGCTGCACCCGATCCAGGCGCTGCGGCACGAGTGAGCGGAGGTCGCCAGGCCCCGGCGCCGGGCCTGGCGACACCTCGGCGAACATCACCTTCCGTGACGCAGTGTGACTTGGCGTGCCCCGAGTCGGGTGTGACGACGGCCGCCATCAGTGCAGCTCGACGCGGTGCGGGCGGCTGAAACCTCTTCTTTCGGGTTATTCCGCCGCCCCGGCTGCCTGGCGATCCGGGCGTGTCGGCGTACCAAAAGAATGACGGAACCGGAAAGTGTGAATTGGCATCCGCCGCGCCTGCGGCGTGACCTGCGAGTTTCCCGGGCGGTTCATTCGTTGGATGGGTGATGCGGGGCAATCGACAAGTTGAGATCCGCTAGCTTCTGCGCATCCGGCTTCTTGCCGGGTGACAAGCAACAATCCGAGAGGTTAGTCTCAAGTGATCAAGCAGACTGTTGCGTTGCTGGCCGCTGCCGGTGCGATGCTGGGTGGCACTGCCACGGCCATGGCGGACGAGGACACGAAGAGCGACCGCCACCCGGCGTCCCAGTTCTTCAAGAACGATGACGCCGTCATCGAGGTCCTGAACAACACGAACATCCAGCTGCCCGTGTGCCTGGACGACCCCGAGGTCGGCCTGGTGCCGGTCGACGCGCTGAACAAGAAGTACGACGGCGCGTGCATCGAAGCCGAGATGGAGAGCGCTTCGGAGAACTGAGTAGCTGCTCAGCGCATTCCGCCATTTTCGCGGTAATTGCGAAGCAGTTTCGTGGATCTCCCAGGTGGCTGGTGTGCCCGAGCGGTTTATCGCTCGGGCACACCAGCCCCCACGACACCACCAGCTCGGGTGTTGCGACACTGGAGCAGTGACGTCGACGCCAGTGAGCAACCGCAGTGACGAAGCCTCCGTCGCCACCTCCCGTGCCCTGTTCGACCGGGCGGCCAAGGCCACACCGGGTGGAGTGAACTCCCCGGTCCGGGCCTTCCAGGCGGTGGGTGGCACGCCGCGGTTCATGGTCAAGGGACAGGGCGCGTACCTCACCGACGCCGACGGCAACGAATACGTGGACCTGGTCGCGTCCTGGGGGCCGATGATCCTCGGGCACGCGCATCCCGCGGTGGTCGAGGCGGTGCAGCGGGCCGCGAGCAGCGGGCTGTCCTTCGGCACGCCGACCGAGGGCGAGATCGAGCTGGCCGAGGAGATCATCTCCCGGGTGGCCCCGGTGGAGCAGGTGCGGCTGGTCAACTCCGGCACCGAGGCGACCATGAGCGCGATCCGGCTGGCCCGCGGGTTCACCGGGCGCCGCAAGGTGGTCAAGTTCGCCGGCTGCTACCACGGGCACGTGGACGCGCTGCTCGCCCAGGCCGGGTCAGGTGTGGCCACGCTGGGACTGCCCACCACGCCCGGCGTGACCGGCGCGCAGGCCGAGGACACCCTGGTGCTGCCCTACAACGACCTGGACGCGGTGCGCGCGGCCTTCGCCGAGCACGGCGGTGACATCGCCTGCGTGATCACCGAGGCGGCCGCGGGCAACATGGGCGCGGTGGCGCCGGAGGCCGGTTTCAACGCCGGGCTCAAGGAGCTGTGCTCGGCCAACGGGGCGCTGCTGGTGATGGACGAGGTGATGACCGGGTTCCGGGTCTCCCCGGCCGGTTGGTACGGCGTGGAGGGGGTCGCGGGCGACCTCTACACCTTCGGCAAGGTGATGTCCGGCGGGCTGCCCGCGGCGGCCTTCGGCGGGCGGGCCGACGTGATGGCGCGGCTGGCCCCGGCCGGGCCGGTCTACCAGGCGGGCACGCTGTCCGGGAACCCGGTGGCGGTGGCCGCGGGCCTGGCCACGCTGCGCAACGCCACCGCCGAGGTCTACACCGCGCTGGACACCAACGCGCGCAAGCTGGGCTCGCTGCTGGCCGACGCGCTCACCGCCGAGGGCGTGGCGCACCGGGTGCAGTACGCGGGCAACCTGGTCAGCGTGTTCTTCACCGAGGACCCGGTGCGCGACTACGAGGGCGCCAAGGCGGCCCAGACCTGGCGGTTCGCCCCGTTCTTCCACGAGCTGCTGGCTCGTGGCGTGTACCCGCCGCCCAGCGCGTTCGAGGCGTGGTTCGTCTCCGCGGCGCTGGACGAGCGGGCCTTCGAGCGGATCACCGAGGCCCTGCCGCACGCCGCGGCGGCCGCGGCGGCAGCCAAGGAGAACTCGTGACGCGCACCGTGGTCCACCTGCTCCGGCACGGCGAGGTCTACAACCCCAACGGCATCCTCTACGGCCGCCTGCCCGGGTTCCGGCTCTCCGGCGCGGGTCAGCAGCAGGCGAAGCTGGTCGCCGAGCACCTCAACGAGCGGGACATCACGCACGTGGTGGCCTCGCCGCTGGAGCGCGCGCAGCAGACCGCCCGGCCGCTGGCCGACTCGCACCAGCTGGAGGTCGCGGTGGACGACCGGCTGATCGAGTCGGCGAACAAGTTCGAGGGCCTCAAGGTCTCCGTCGGCGACGGCGCGCTGCGCTCGCCCCGGCACTGGGCCAAGCTGTACAACCCGTTCCGCCCGTCCTGGGGCGAGCCCTACCTGCACATCGCGCACCGGATGCTGGGCGCGGTGCACCGGGCCAGGGTGGCCGCGGCCGGGCACGAGGCGGTCTGCGTGTCCCACCAGTTGCCGATCTGGACCGTGCGCCGGTTCCTGGAGGGCCGCCGGATGTGGCACGACCCGCGCCGCCGCCAGTGCTCGCTGGCCTCGCTGACCAGCCTGGTCTTCCAGGACGAGGAGCTGGTCCGGATCGTTTACCGCGAGCCGGTCGGCCGCACCGACCCGAGGGTGACCGGGGCATGAGGCGACTGCTGCCCGCGCTGCTGGCCGCGCTGGTGCTGACCGGCTGCGCCACCGGCACCGACGCGGTGGCCACCGGCGGCGACTTCGAGTTCGTCGCCCCCGGCGGCCAGACCCGGATCCGGTACGAGCCGGCCAAGCGGCAGAAGTCGCCGGTGCTCAGCGGGGACAACCTGCTCGAAGAGGGCAAGACGATCAAGACCTCGGACTACCCGGGCAAGGTCGTGGTGCTCAACCTGTGGGGCAGCTGGTGCCCGCCCTGCCGGGACGAGGTGGACGACCTGGAGCGGGTCTTCGAGCAGACCAAGGACTCCGGCGTGCAGTTCCTCGGCATCGACCTGCGGGACGAGATCCGCAGCGCCGCGGCCGACTTCGTGCGCGACCACAAGCAGACCTACCCGTCCATCTACGACCCGCCCGGCCGGTCGTTGCTGGGCCTGCGCGGTTACCCGCGCAACGCGGTGCCCTCCACCATCCTGCTGGACCGGCAGCACCGGGTGGCCGCGGTGTTCCTGAGCAAGCTCACCGACAGCGAGCTGTTGCCGGTGGTTCAGGAACTGGCCGCGGAAAAGAGCTAGCTGGGCAGCAGTCGCAGCTGCCGGAGCAGGGCCACCGGGTCCGCCGGCGGCTGCGACTTCGCCAGGATCGCGTCGGTCATCGCCTTGCGGCCGATCAGGTTGAACTCCCGGCCGAGCGTGCGCATGATCGAGTCCTGGCTGGGCCGGAAGATGCCGCGCTCCTGGTACCGGCCGCCCTCGAAGACGCCGATCACGCCGCCGTCCGGGGTCGGCTGGCCGATCAGCGAGTGCCACTTGACCCGCTGCTCGCGCATCTGCGCCTCGGTCAGCACGGAGGCGTTCGGCTCGGCCAGCTCCGGACCAGTGTAGGGGTCGCCGGGGGAGAAGTACTCGTCGGCCAGCCCGCCCATGGAGTGGCCCAGCTCGTGGATGGCGATCTGCCCGGCCTGGGCGTTGCCACCGGCCGCGGTGGCCACCGGGCCGCCCGCGCCGCCGTACTTGGCCGTGTTGCCCAGCGCGATCACCTGGTCGGCCTGCGGGGCCAGCGCGGCGTACTGCCTGGCCGCGGTCTCGTTCACGCACAGCAGCCGCTCGGTGCCGCTGCTGCCCTGGCACCAGAAGCCCATGTCCAGCGCGGTGTCCCTGAGCACGCCCCGCGCCGGGTCGTGGTCGACGCCGGAGTCGGTGGACACCACGTCCACCCGCCACACGTTGAGGTGGCCGGTGAGCGACTTGAACGGCTCCACCTGGGCCAGCTCGGCCCACTTCTCCCGCACGTGCCGCTCGTAGGCGGGCAGGTCGGCCGCGGTGTAGCCGTCGCCGACGAAGACCAGGTCGAAGCGCTCGGTGGACGGCCCGGTCTCGTGCACGATGCCGATCTGGGCCAGGATCTCGTCGGCGGCCTTGGGCAGGTCCGGCAGCACCGGCACCTTGACCTTGCTGATGGTGCCGTCCGGCGCGAAGACCTCGCGCAGCTCGAACTGCTGCGGGGCGGCGTCGGCCACCGGCTGGGACAGCGAGAGCACGAGTGCGGTGCAGGAAAGCGCGCCGGCGAGTGCGGCGAAGGGGCGAAGCACGGCTAGACGCTAGGTGCCACGGGGCTCGCGGACCAGCCTCCGTTCGTCCCAACTGGACAGTGTGGCCGAGCCCACGACGCAACCCCGAAAAGCTGATCGCTGTGACGTTGGTCGACCCTGACGAGCATGTCTCCGGTCGAGTTACGTACTCTGGCTACTCGTGGACCCCGCCACCCAGCTCGCCATCTCGGGGCCGCTCATCCTCGCGGCCCTGGTGGCCGTGCTCGCCGGGACGCTGTCCTTCGCCTCCCCGTGCGTGGTGCCGCTGGTCCCCGGCTACCTCTCCTACCTGGCCGGACTGGTCGGGGCGGAGCAGCCGCCGATCACCAGCGACGAGGCGGCGCAGGCGCGCAAGGGCCGCTGGCGGGTGGCCGGGGCGGCGCTGCTGTTCGTGGCCGGGTTCACCGTGGTCTTCGCCATCGGCATGCTCGGCGTGCTCGGGGTGGCCGACGCGCTGATCGAGAACGGCCCGCTGCTGCAACGCATCGGCGGCGTCGTCACCATCTTCATGGGCCTGGTCTTCATGGGCCTGGTGCCGCTGCTCCAGCGCGATGTCCGCTCGCACCACGTGCCCAGGCTGGGCCTGGCCGGCGCGCCGGTGCTGGGCGCGCTGTTCGGGCTGGGCTGGGTGCCGTGCATGGGCCCGATGCTCACCGGCGTGGTCACCGTGGCCGCGGGCACCGGTGGCGGCAGCCTGCGCGGGATCGTGCTGATCCTGGCCTACTGCCTCGGTCTCGGCCTGCCGTTCCTGGTGCTCGCGCTGGGCGCGCGCTGGGCGGTGCGGGCCACCGGCTGGTTGCGGCGGCACACCCGCGGCGTGCAGCTCTTCGGCGGCGGCATGCTGGTGCTGGTGGGCGTGCTGCTGGTCACCGGGCTGTGGGGGCAGCTGGTGTCCTGGATCCAGATCAGCCTGGTCGCCGACTTCAGGCTGCCGCTGTGAGCGCGCCGGTCCGGCAGAGCGCCCCGCGCGCCGCCCTCGCCTTCCTGCGCAACACCTGGCGCGGGCTGACCAGCATGCGCACCGCGCTGATCCTGCTGTTCCTGCTCGCGCTGGCCGCGATGCCCGGCGCGCTGCTGCCGCAGTACGCGCTGAACGCGGCCAAGGTCGCCGACTACCTCAAGCAGTACCCCACCCTCGGCCCGATCCTGGACGACCTCGGCTTCTTCGCCGTCTACGGCGCGCCCTGGTTCGCCGCGATCTACGTGCTGCTGTTCGTCTCGCTGATCGGCTGCCTGCTGCCGCGCACCGTGGAGTTCGCCAGGCAGCTGCGCCAGCAGCCGGTGCTGGTGCCGCGCAAGCTGGCCAGGATGCCGCACCACGTCCACGGCACCGTGGACGGTTCGGTGGCGGAGGTGCTGGCCAGCACCAAGAGCACGCTGCGCGGCTGGCGCAAGGTCGAGCGCACCGAGGACGGCGGCGTGGCCACGGTCAGCGCCGAGCGCGGCTTCACCCGCGAGGCGGGCAACCTGGTCTTCCACTTCGCGCTGGTCGCGCTGCTGCTGGGGATGGCGGCTGGCAAGCTGTTCGGCTACGAGGGCCAGGTCATCGTGCTGGCCAACGGCTCCCAGTTCTGCAACGCGGGCATCTACGCCTACGACTCCTTCCGGCCGGGCCTGACCGTGGACGGCACCGAGCTGAACCCGTTCTGCGTGCGGGTGGACGGCTTCGAAAGCCGCTACTTCGACAACCTGCAGCCCGACCTCTACCGGGCCAAGGTCTCCTACCAGGACGCGCACGAGCTGGACGGCGCCGGCTGGCGCGCCGCCGACGTGGAGGTCAACCACCCGCTGCGCCTCTCCGGCGACCGGGTCTACCTGCTCGGCACCGGCTACGCGCCCCGCTTCGTGGTCACCTTCCCCGGCGGGGAGCAGCGCACCGGCCTGATCCAGTGGAAGCCGATGGACCAGGCCACCCTGCTGTCGGAGGGCGCGACCAAGTTCGACCCGCCGGGGGTCACCGACCCGGACGAGCGCCGCCGCAAGCAGCTGGCCATCACCGGGCTGTTCGCGCCGACCGCGGGCTACCACGGCTCGGTGCTCACCTCGGTCTTCCCCGCGGCCGACGACCCCGCGGTCGCGGTGGACATCTACCGCGGCGACCTGGGCCTGGACTCCGGCCGCGGTCAGTCGATCTTCGAGGTCGACAAGTCGATGGTCGAGTCGGGGCGGCTGACCAAGGTGCTGCGCAAGAACCTCGCGCTCGGCGAGGAGGTCAGCCTGGACGACGGCACCAAGGTCCGCTTCGACGGCGTGGTGCCCTGGGTCTCGCTGCAGGTCTCCAGCGACCCGGCGCAGGTGGCCGTGCTGCTGGCCGGGCTGGCGGTGATGATCGGCATCGCGCTGTCGCTGATCGTGAAGCGGCGGCGGCTGTGGGTGCGGATCTCGCCAGCCGAGGACGGCCGTACCTTGGTCGAGGTCGGCGGCTTGGCTCGCACTGATCAAGCCGGTTATGGCGAGGAGTTCACCCGCGTGGCCAACCAGCTTTTCGCGAGAAGGGACAAGTGATGGCGGTCAACGAGACCCTGTCCACCTACAGCGACTGGTCCTACACCAGCGGGCTGGCCGTCTACGTGCTGGCCATGGCCGCCTACGCCGCGGAGTACGCCTTCGGCCGCAAGCCCGAGCAGGCCAAGGCTTCCGCGCTGGTCGGCGCGGGGGCGCCGGCGCCGGAGCCGGTGCAGCCGGGCCGGATCGCCGAGCCGCCGAGGGCCACCGTGCCCGAGCGCGCGGGCCGGATCGCGGTGCTGCTGACCGGGCTGGGCGCGCTGTTCCACTTCGGCTCGCTGCTGCTGCGCGGGCTGGCCACCAGCCGGTGGCCGCTGGGCAACATGTACGAGTACGTCTCCGCGGTGGTGCTGGTCGCGGTGGTGGCCTGGCTGGTGCTGCTGCGCAAGCACAACGTGCGCAGGCTGGGCATGTTCGTGCTGCTGCCCATGGTGATCCTGCTGTTCCTGGCCTGGTCCGTGCTCTACGCCAAGGCCGCGCCGCTGGTGCCCGCGCTGCGCTCGTACTGGATCGTCATCCACGTCTCGGTGATCGTGGTGGCCAGCGGGCTGTTCCTGCTGCCGGGCGTGGCCAGCATGCTGTACCTGGTGCGCAGGGCCAACGAGGACAACCCGGCCCGGCTGGCCAGCTTCGCCAGCAAGCTGCCGGACACCGACACCCTGGACCGGATCGCCTACCGGGTGACCGTGTTCTGCTTCCCGCTGTTCACCTTCGGCATCATCGCCGGCGCGATCTGGGCCGAGTCCGCCTGGGGCCGGTACTGGGGCTGGGACCCGAAGGAGATCGTCGCCTTCGTCTCCTGGGTGATCTACGCCGCCTACCTGCACGCCAGGGCCACCGCCGGCTGGCGCGGCAAGCCCGCCGCCTGGATCAACATCTTCGGCTGGGCCAGCGTGGTGTTCAACCTGTTCTTCATCAACATGGTGGTCGCCGGACTGCACTCCTACGCCGGAGTTTGATCCGACACACCGCGACCCCGACTCGCACGCTCCCCGCACTGGCGGCTACCGTCGCAGGCGTTGACTTGACGCTACGCCGGTGATGGAGGACTCCAACGGTGACCGGACGGTACGAGGAGCCCGAGACCCAGAACGTGCACTGGGTGCCGCCGGAAAAGCAGCAGCAGCAACCTGAACCGCTCTACGTCGACCCGAACACCTCGGGCGCGCACCAGGTGGGTGGCGGCCAGTCCGGCCCCTATCGGGTGGACCCGTCGACCTCCGGCCCGTACCAGGTCGGCGGCGGTCCCTCCGGACCCAACCAGGTCGGCGGCGGCCAGTCCGGCGCCTACTCGGTCAGCGGCGGACCTTCCGGCCCATACTCGGTCAGCGGCGGTCCCTCCGGTCCCTACCCGGTCAGCGGTGGCCCGTCCGGTCCGCACCCGGTCAGCGGCGGCCCCTCCGGCCCGCACCAGGTGGACCCGAACAGCTCCGGCGCCTACTACGTCGAGCAGACCGCCTCCGGCTCGCAGCCGCAGCAGCACTACCAGCCGCAGTTCCAGCAGCAGGCCCCGCCGCCCGGCTACCCGCAGCAGGCGCACGCCCAGCCGCGCCAGCCGCAGTCCGGCCCGCCGGACCTGTCCTCCCAGCAGCTGCTCCGGCAGACCAAGCGGCCGCCGTCCACCGGCTGGCGGCGCGCGGTCTACAAGGCCTCCGGCCACCTGCTCAACCTGGGCGAGAGCCCGGCCGACGTGCAGCGGCGGGACCTGATCGCCAGGGTCAACCAGCCGGTGCACGGCTGCTACAAGATCGCCATGCTGAGCCTCAAGGGCGGGGTCGGCAAGACCACCACCACGGCCAGCCTCGGCTCCACCTTCTCCTCGCTGCGCGGGGACCGGGTGGTCGCGGTGGACGCCAACCCCGACCGCGGCACGCTGGCGCAGAAGATCCCGCTGGAGACCACCGCCACCGTCCGGCACCTGCTGCGGGACGCGCAGCGGATCCGCCGGTACAGCGACGTGCGCGCCTACACCTCCCAGGGGCCCAGCCGCCTGGAAGTGCTGGCCAGCGAGCAGGACCCGGCCGTGTCCGAGGCATTCAGCGAGGACGACTACCGCCGCACGGTGGCGCTGCTGGAGGTCTTCTACAACATCGTGCTCACCGACTGCGGCACCGGCCTGATGCACTCGGCGATGAAGGGCGTGCTGGAGCTCGCCGACTCGCTGGTGATCGTCTCCTCCGGCTCGGTGGACGGCGCGCGCAGCGCCTCGGCCACCCTGGACTGGCTGGACGCGCACGGCTACCGCGACCTGGTCGCCCGGTCCGTGGCAGTGATCAACTCGGTCCGGCCGGGCTCCGGCAAGGTGGACCTGGACCGGCTCAGCGAGCACTTCGCGGCCCGCTGCCGCGCGGTCTGCCGGATCCCGTTCGACCCGCACCTGGAAGAGGGCGCGGAGATCGAGCTGGAGCGCCTGGCGCCGAACACCCGGCTGGCCATGCTGGACCTCGCGGCCACCGTGGCCGACGACTTCCCGCACGCGGTCGCCCGCTCCCGGGCTCGTTAGTTTTGCCAGCCGGGGCGGCCAGTGGCCGTCCCGGCGGGTCTCAGCTCACTCGTCGGAGTCCTTGCGGTTCTGCCTGCGACGGTTCTCGTCCAGGCGGCGCAGGAAGTCCGGGTCGTCGTCCGGGGCCACCGGGCCACCGGCCGCGCGGTAGCTCTTCGGCCGTTCCGGACCGAACGCCCGCCACATCAGCGCGCCAACGGTGACCGCCCCGATGACCGCGAGCAGGTACAGGTACAGCAACGCTGCCTCCTCTCACAGACCCACACCCGAGGTTAACCGAAGCTGACCGGAGCGGGTCGGCGCCGAAAGAGCGGCGTAACAACAAGAAGAAGACCCCGGTGGAGCCGGCGGATCGCTCTACGTGATCCAACCGGCCCCGCCGGGGTCCTGCGGCAGGGGCGCCTCGGGTTCCAGGCCACCTTGGTTCCCGGGCTGCTCTTGTCGTTATGCCTGCCGCTGTGGTTTCAACTCTGGCAGCCGGAATGACCTTGCACACATCCCGGCTGGCCATAGCATGCGGGTTATGGAACTGGAGGTACGCCACCTCCGGGTGCTGCTCGCGGTCGCCGACGCGGGCAGCGTCTCGAAGGCCGCCAGCACCCTCGGACTGTCCCAGCCCAGCCTGTCCGCCCAGCTACGGCGGATCGAGACGAGCATGGGCGCGCCGCTGTTCGACCGCTCGGCCGAGGGCGTGCAGCCCACCTCGGTCGGCCGGTTCGTGCTGGCCAAGGCGCGTACCGTGCTCGCCGAGCTGGACGAGCTGCGGTCCTGGGCCGGGCAGGCCGGTGGCGCGGGCGGCGCGACCAAGATCCAGGTGGGCAGCGTGCCCGGTCCGATCGCCTCCCGGCTCGCGCTGTCTTTGCAACGCCTTTACCCGGGCGAGATCGAGGTGCACAGCCTGGCCGAGCAGTCCTCCTTCGCCATGCTCGGCCTGCTCGGCGGGCGGCGGATGGACGTGGCGGTGGTGGAGGAGTTCCGCGGGCACGAACTGCCCTCGGTGGCCGGGGTGCGGCGGGCCCCGCTGGTGCCGGTGGAACCGGTGTTCGTGGCGGTCGCCGAGACCCACCCGCTGGCCGCGAAGGCGGTGATCGACCTGGCCGAGCTGGCCGAGGAACCCTGGATCGTGGACCCGCTGATGGACTCCGGCGAGACCGCGCACCTGCGCCGCCGCTGCCAGGAGGCCGGGTTCGAGCCGCTGATCAGGCACCACGCCACCGAGACCAGCGCGGCCCGCGGCGCGGTCTCCAGCGGCCTGGCGGTGAGCCTGGCGCAGGCCACCGCGCGGGAGGGGCTCGGCCTGGTGATCCGGCCGCTGCGCGGGGACCCGCTGGTGCGGCGGCTGGACGTGGCCTGGAACGAGTCCGGGCCGGTGGGCGAGGAGCTGGCGCTGGAGGCCGCCGCCGATGCCTACCTGGGCCTGGTGACCTCGAACCCGAGCTATGCCGCCTGGTGGGCTGCCCACCCCGAGGTGCACCCGAAAGGTAAAGAGAGGTAAAAGCCGAACGGCGAGAACGGGCCGTTTCCGGCCGTTCTCGCCGAGGTGATCTCGGTCACTCTTTCCTGGTCAGGCGAGCGCGGGACCAGGGGTGGTGAGTTCGGCCAGCAGCGCGTTGACCTCGGACTCCCGGAACCGCCGGTGCCCGCCTGGCGTGCGGATCGACCCGATGCGGCCCGCGGTGGCCCACCGGGTCACCGTCTTCGGGTCGACCCGGAACAGGCCGGCGACCTCACCTGGCGTGAGCAGCCGCTCCGCTCCCGCGGGACGGGGCGCTGGACGCATGGTGGTCACTTTTCCCTCCTCACCACGGGCCCGAGGTCCTCGGGTCCGTACTCGGTGAAATGGTGGCATTTCACCCGTCAGGTACTCGAACGTTTGTCCGTAGGTAATGGGCAGGTAAGGGACGAATCGGTCACTCGAACGGCCCATCATGGGAGCATCTGGGCACGCTCTAGGGTCTGCTGCCATGGATCTCGTGGATCGGCAGATCATCGCGGCGCTTCGGGCCAACGGGCGGGCGACCTACGCCGACCTGGGCCGGCAGGTGGGGCTGTCGGCCTCCGCGGTGCACGAGCGGGTGGGCAAGCTGGAGAACTCCGGCGTGATCACCGGCTACCACGCCATGGTGGACCCGATGGCGGTCGGCCTCGGGGTGACCGCGCTGGTCGGCATCCACCCCTCGGACACCGGCGACGAGGACAAGATCGCGGCCAGCCTGGCCGCGCTGCAAGAGGTCGAGTCCTGCTACGCGGTGGCGGGCGACGAGGCGTTCGTGGTCAAGATCAGGGTGGCCACCGTGGACGACCTGGAGCGCTCACTGGTCCGGCTGCGCCGCATCGACGGGGTGGCCCGCACCCGCACCACGGTGGTGCTCAGCACCCGGTTCGAGGGCAGGCCGAACACCCCGGGCTCCATCGCCGACCCGGCTCCCGGCGACACCCCCGGCGGCGGCGCGTAGCCTCACACCCGTGGAGGCCACCGACACCTCGAACACCGGCACGCCGGACAACAACCTCAACCGCGACCTGGCGCTGTACACCGCGGGCCGGCTCGGCATGGTCGTGCTCTTCGCCGCCATCCTGGCCACGGTGGGCGTCCCGCTGCTGGTCGCACTGGCGGTCGGCTTCGTGGTCGCGCTGCCGCTGTCCTTCGTGCTGTTCAGCGGCCTGCGCCAGCGGGTGGCCCGCGGCCTGGCCGAGCGCGGCGAGCAGCGCCGGACCGAGCGCGCCCGGCTGCGCGCGCAGCTGCGCGGCGAGAGCTGAGCCACACCAGCCCCACAGTTAGAGTGCGGCCCATGGCCGTGCTCGATCGTTGTTGTGACAAGACCCGGAGCTGGGTCAACGAGGCTGTCCGGATCATCGAGGCGGATGCCAACCGCAGCGCGGACACCCATCTGCTGTCCTACCCGTTGCCGACGGAGTGGGGCATCGACCTCTACCTCAAGGACGAGTCCACCCACCCGACCGGCTCGCTGAAGCACCGGCTGGCCCGCTCGCTGTTCCTCTACGCCATCTGCAACGGCTGGATCGTCGGCGGCACCCCGGTGATCGAGGCCTCCTCCGGCTCCACCGCGGTCTCCGAGGCCTACTTCGCCCGGCTGCTCGGCCTGCCGTTCATCGCGGTCATGCCCCGCTCGACCTCGCCGGAGAAGATCGCGCTGATCGAGCGGGAGGGCGGGCGCTGCCACTTCGTGGACTCGCCAGGGGCGATCTACGACGAGTCCCGGCGGCTGGCCGCCGAGCTCGGCGGGCACTTCATGGACCAGTTCACCCACGCCGAGCGGGCCACCGACTGGCGCGGCAACAACAACATCGCCGAGTCGATCTTCGAGCAGATGCGGCTGGAGCGGCACCCCGAGCCGGAGTGGGTGGTGGTCGGCGCGGGCACCGGCGGCACCGGGGCGACCATCGGCCGGTACGTGCGGTACCGGCAGCTGCGCACCAAGCTGGCCGTGGTGGACCCGGAGTTCTCGGTGTTCTACGACGCCTGGCGGGACGCCGACCCCGAGCTGACCGGCACCAGGGGCTCGCGGATCGAGGGCATCGGGCGGCCCAGGGTGGAGCCTTCCTTCGTCGGCCAGGTGATCGACCGGATGATCAAGGTGCCGGACGCGGCCTCGGTCGCGGTGATCCGGCACGCCGAGGCGGTGCTCGGCCGCCGGGTCGGCGGGTCCACCGGCACCAACCTGTGGGGCGCGTTCCAGCTGGTCGCGGAGATGCGCGCGCAGGGGCGGCAGGGCAGCGTGGTCACCCTGCTGTGTGATGGCGGCGAGCGCTACGCCAACACCTACTACGACGACGAGTGGGTGGGCGGGCAGCAGCTGGACCTGACCGGACCGACCGCGACCGTGACCGAGTTCCACCGGTCAGGGCAGTGGCCCGGCGCACAGTGATCGGGAACCCCCGATAGCCTCGCGCCGTCCAACCGCGGTCAGTGACGGCGCGCATCGGGGGTCCACCACATGGTCCAGCGGCACAACACCGAGGAGCTGAAGGCCTACGCGGCCTACCTCGGCACCGTGGCCGGTCAGTTCGACCAGGTCAAGAAGTACCTGCACGAGCACGGCTGCGACAAGAGCGGCTTCACCGGCCTGCTCACCATCCTGCAGCCGGGGGTGGACCTGGTGCGCGGCGCCTACGACCTGGCGCTGGACTTCGGGCAGGACCGGATGCACGGCTCGGCCGAGCGGATGGCCCAGATCGCCGCCGACTACGAGAAGACCGACCAGAAGGTCGCGCTGACCTTCGCCCGGCTCAACGACCAGGTCGGGCAGGTGCGCGCCTGATGGCTACCGGGTACGCGGACAAGACCGATCTCGGCGGCCTGCTCAAGGCGCCCGAGGACAGCTCCGGGGCCAAGATCGAGGAGCTGATCAAGGAGCAGGGCTGGCAGGTGCAGGCCGTGGACTGGGCCTTCACCAAGGTCACCGGCGAGAGCATCGTGCAGAAGGTGATCATGCCGATCACCGGTGACTACACGCGCATCCAGAACAACGGTGACGCCTGGCGCAGTGGCGCCGAGGCGATGAACGCCATGTCCGCCAACCTCAATGCCAACGTCGACCAGGTCCGGGAGACCTGGGAGGGCGCGGCCGCGGTGGCGCACGAGGTCTTCGTCAAGGCGGTGTGGAAGGCCGGGCTGCTGGCCGAGGCCCAGGTCGCCAAGCTGATCGCCAAGGGCTTCGACAAGGTCGCCGAGGGCGCGAAGAAGCTGTGCCAGAAGGCACTGGACCTGATCAAGTTCCTGGTCAACAAGCTCATCGACGCGATCAAGAAGGCCTGGGTCCCCGCCTACGGCTGGATCAAGGCCGCCGAGCTGGTCTGGGACGCCTACCAGATCTACCGCAAGATCATCGAGATCGTGGAGGCGGTGAAGCGGATCATCGAGACCGCCAAGCAGCTGCACGACACCGTCTCCCAGGTGCCGTCCCAGCTGTCCAAGATCAAGGACGTGCGCAGCGTGGGCGACGCGATCGAGGTGGGCAAGGAGCTCAAGCAGTCCGCCACCGACATCAAGGACGGGGCCACCAGCATCCGCGACGACGCCAAGGGCATCGGTGACTCGGCCAAGGAAGCCCAGGCGGCCGGCCGGGAAACCGGCAAGGACGCCAAGGCCCTCAACGACCACCTGCGCAAACCGGCTGGAGCGAGCCCGCGATGACCACTCCCGAACAGGACTGGCGCACCCCGGAGGTCCGGCGCGCCGAGGCCGAGCTGGACGCCTCCATGGACGCCATGGAGGAGGTGCTGCGCTCGGCCCAGGAGCTCCAGGACAGCCTGCGCCCCGCCGAAGAGCCCGTGGCCTCGGAGGAGGACGTCCGCGCCATCGAGCGCGAGGCCGCCAAGCCCGACGCGCCCGCGGAACTCCGTGCGCTGCAACGGAAAGTCGAGGCCGGGGAGCTCAGCTGGCGGGACGTGCTGGAGGGCAGGGCGTACGCGGACCCGGACGTGCGCGCGGCGCTGGAGCCGAACCTGAGCCGGATGGGCACGACCTACCAGCTGTTCCAGGAGGGCCACACGCTGGACGAGGTGGTCGAGGCGCACCGCCAGTCCCAGCAGCGCCGCAACGACGATGACGACGACGGCGGCGAGAACATCGTGCTGCGGCACGACTCCTGGTGACGACTAGCTGATCGCGAGCCCGATCCCGGTGCCGAGGGACCACACCAGCATCGCCAGTGCGGTGTCCTTGAGCACCGGGATCAGCTTGAGTCCGGCGTCCCCGCGCAGCACCCGCCGCAGCGAGAAGAACACCAGCGGCGCGGCCAGGAACCCGAGCAGCGCCCACGGTTCCCGGAAGCCGATCAGCGTGGTCAGCAGGAACGGCACCACCACCAGCGCGGTGTACAGCCCTCGGGTGTCCCGGTCGCCGAGCAGCACGGCCAGGGTGCGCTTGCCGGTCTCCCGGTCCGAGGGGATGTCGCGCAGGTTGTTCGACACCAGCACCGAGGCGGAGAACAGGCCGGCGCCGACCGCGCCGCCGATGCCCGCGCCGGTGAGCTCGCTGGACTGGATGTAGAGCGTGCCGAGCACCGCGACCGGGCCGAAGAAGAGGAAGACCGCGATCTCGCCGAGGGCCGCGTAGCCGTACGGCTTCTTGCCGCCGGTGTAGAACCAGGCGGCCGCGATGCACACCGCGCCCAGCGGGATGAACCACCAGTGGCCGGAGGTCAGCGCGATCACCGCGCCGGCCACCGCGGACAGCGTGAAGCAGACGAGGGCGGCGCGCAGCACCGTCTTCGGCGGGGCGGTGCCGGAGCCGACCAGGCGGAGCGGGCCGACCCGGTTGTCGTCGGTGCCGCGGATGCCGTCGGAGTAGTCGTTGGCGAAGTTCACCCCGATGACCAGGCTGAGCGCGACCACCAGGCACAGCACGGCCTGCAGGGCGTTGAAGCCCTCCACCGCGGCGGCCGCGCCCGAGCCGACCACCACCGGGGCCACCGCGTTCGGCAGGGTCCGCAGACGAGCACCTTCAACCCACTGGGCGACTGTCGGCATGCCGTCATCCTGCAACACGGCTGGTGGGAACGCGTGCCCGCCCCCGCGCGGGCGGGCACGCGCCACGGTCAGCAGCGGCCGACCGTGCCCACCCCGGCGATGTATGCCTTCGAGACGAACTTCCCGGCGCTGATCCGGAACCAGACGTTGCTGGTGCCCTGGGTGCCGGTCACGTTCTCCCCGGTCACCTGGCACTCCACCTTGACCCTGGCGAAGTTCGCGGCCAGGCCGACCTGGGCGTTGGCCGAGCTGGCCCCGGTGCGCACGTTGAGCGTGTCGCCCGCGGTGCGCACGGTGCCGAAGGTGCCGCCGCCGGTCCACAGGTACTCCACGGTCACCCAGGAGTTGTCGGTCAGCTTCAGGCCGTCCCAGAAGGTGCCGTCGGCCAGGTCGATCCCGGCCGGGTTGGCCACCGTGCGACCGAAACCGTCCTTGCCGCCGTTGTAGCCGTCCTGGTAGGCGGCCTGGGCCTGCGGCTTGCCCTGCGGCAGGTTCTTCCACATCTCCCTGGTGGCCGAGGGGTTCCAGTAGTCGTCCTTGATGTTCCACGGACCGACGTCCCAGACCGGGGCCCATTCGCAGCGACCGTTGGCCGCGCACACCTTCACGCTGTAGGTGCCGGTGCCCTTGCTGGCCAGGCCGCGCCGGGACGGCAGCGCGACGAAGTGGTCCCTGGCCACGATCACGTGACCGTTCGCGGTGGTGCCGCCGACCAGGCCCTCCCTGGTGGCGAACACCCGGTAGCTCAGGCCCTGCACGCCCTGTGCCGACGGAGCGCTGGGCGCGAGCTCTGCGGTGAGGGTGAGCGCGGTGAGCTTGGGGGTCTGGCCCTTGGGCGCGGTGAGCGCCACCCGGATCTGGATCACCTTTGATGGCGCGGAGATCTCGGCGGGCTCGCCGGGCCTGGCTTCCGCCCACTCGGTCCACTCGTCCTCGCCGAGCCTGCCGCGGACGTCGATGGCCAGTTCCGCGCCCGCCGGGACCTCGCTGCGGACGGCGGCCGCGACGCGGTTGACCGGCTGGTCGAGCTGGTGCGGGGTGAGCTGGAGGAAGCCGGTGGCCAGGCCGGTGCGGGCGCTGGCGTGCTCGGCCGCGGTGGTGCCGAGGGTGACCGCGCCGCCGGTGGTGCTGACGTTGCTGTCGTCCTCGTCGATCACGGTGAGGTCAGGGGTCCAGGCGGAGGCCTGCTCGGTCAGGGCCGACCGTGTCTCAGGGGGACCGGTTGGCGTCGCGACAGCTGGTGCGGTTAGCAGGGCGAGCAGGGCAATCGTTGGCATTGCGAGGCCCAGTAATCGCGTCCGGGCCTTGTTCGGGACGCGCATGACTGCTCCGTTCCCCGGAGCACGCGGAGCGGATCAACCGCAGCAGGGGCCGCATGTCCGGATCGCCCAGACAGGGAAACCGGACCAGTGGTGATCTGTCAACGGATCGTATGAACTAGTTGAAAGTTGGTAACCAGTTTGGCCTAGTCGGGTTCGGCCAACAGCTCGCCGACCGCGCGCCGGTCGATCTTGCCTGGTCCGCGCAGGGGCAGCTCCGGCAGGAACAGCACCCGGCGCGGCGCGCAGGCCCGGCCCGCGACCTCCCGGACCGCCTCGCGCAACCGCTCCGGCGCGGGCGGCTCGGTCCAGTCGGCAGGCACCACCGCGGCCGCGACCGCCTGCCCCCACTCCGGATCGGGCACGCCGACCACGCAGGCCTCCAGCACGCCGGGGCAGTCCGTGAGCGCGCGCTCGACCAGCGCCGGTGGCACCTTCTCGCCACCGGTGATGATCACGTCGTCGGCCCGGCCGAGGATCTCCAGCCGCCCGTCCCCGGTGAAGCGGCCCAGGTCGCCGGTGCGGAACCAGCCGTCGGCGAACACCGCCGCGGTGGAGTCCGGGGCCAGCCGGTAGCCATTGGCCAGCATCGGACCGCCCAGCTCCACCGCGCCGCCCTCGGCCAGCCGGACCCTGGCCCCGGTCAGCGGCAAGCCGTCGTAGACACAGCCGCCCGCGGTCTCGCTCATGCCGTAGGTGGTGGTCACCGCCACCCCCGCGGCCCTGGCCGCGCGCAGCAGCGCGGGCGGGGTGGCCGCGCCGCCGACGATCACCGCGGCGAACCCGCGCAGCGCGGCCAGCGCCGCGCCGCCCTCGGCGACCAGACGGGAGAGCTGGGTCGGCACCAGCGCGGTGTAGGCCCGCCCCTGCGCCAGCAGCGGCTCGGCGGCCGCGGCGAAGGCGGCCGGGCGGAAGCCGGTGGCGGAGTCGAGCACGCAGGGGTCGAAACCGGCCAGTAGGGACCGAGTGAGCACCTGGAGTCCGGCGATGTGGTGCACCGGCAGCGCGAGCAGCCAGCGGCCGGGACCGCCCAGCCGCTCGTGCGTGGCGGCCGCCGAGGCGCGCAGCGCGGCCTCGGTGAGCAGCACGCCCTTGGGCGTCCCGGTCGAGCCGGAGGTGGGCACGATCAGTGCCACACCGAGGTCTTGCTCACCCTCTTCCGGTCTGAGGGCGGCGGCCACCCGCGCTCCGGCCAGGCCCGGGGCCAGCGGCAACAGCGCCGGACCGCCGTCCAGCGCGGCGCGCAGGGCGTGGTGAGCATCACTAGCCGAGCCTGCGGTGTTGTCGCAGGTCAGGGTCAGAATCGGACGGCGGCGCATCGGGGTTAGCCTAATCTTGTGACCGCGACCGACCCCGCCCACTCCTCGATCGAGCTCGCTGCCGACTGGAAGTCGGATGGCGACTACCGGGACATCCGGTACGAGACCGCGGAGGGCATCGCCAAGATCACGATCAACCGGCCAGAGGTGCGCAACGCGTTCCGGCCGCAGACCCTCTTCGAGCTCTCCGACGCCTTCAACCGGGCGCGCGACGACGACCAGGTCGGCGTCATCATCCTCACCGGGCAGGGTGACCTGGCCTTCTGCTCCGGCGGTGACCAGCGCATCCGCGGCAACGACGGCTACATCGGCGAGGACGAGGTGGCCCAGAAGGGCATCGGCCGCCTGAACGTGCTCGACCTCCAGATCCAGATCCGCCGCACGCCCAAGCCGGTGATCGCCATGGTCGCCGGGTACGCCATCGGCGGCGGCCACGTGCTGCACATCGTCTGCGACCTGACCATCGCCGCGGACAACGCCAGGTTCGGCCAGACCGGCCCCAAGGTCGGTTCCTTCGACGGTGGCTACGGCTCCGGTCTGCTGGCCAGGATGGTCGGGCAGAAGAAGGCCCGCGAGATCTGGTACCTGTGCCGCCAGTACGACGCCCAGCAGGCCGAGGCCATGGGCCTGGTCAACACGGTGGTGCCGCTGAAGGACCTGGAGAAGGAAACCGTGCAGTGGTGCCGCGAGATGCTCCAGCACTCGCCGCTGGCCCTGCGCATGCTCAAGGCCTCGCACAACGCCGCCGACGACGGCCTGGCCGGCATCCAGCAGCTCGCGGGTGATGCCACCCTGCTCTTCTACATGTCCGAAGAGGCGCAGGAAGGCCGCAACGCCTACACCGAGCGGCGCAAGCCCGACTTCGGGAAGTTCCCGAAGCGACCGTGAACCCTTCCACAGCGCAAGCCAGGGTCGTCGTTGACGAGCTGATCCGCAACGACGTGCGTCAGGTCGTGCTCTGCCCCGGCTCGCGCAACGCTCCGCTGTCCTTCGCCCTCTACGAGGCCGCGACGGCAGGCAGGCTCACCCTGCACGTGCGCATCGACGAGCGCACCGCGGGCTTCCTCGCCCTCGGCCTGGCCAAGGGACTGGCGCACCGGCCGCACCGGCGCGGGTTCGCCGCCGTGGTGTGCACCTCCGGCACCGCGGTTGCGAACCTGCACCCGGCGGTGCTGGAGGCGTACCACTCGGGCGCCGCGCTACTGGTGGTCACCGCGGACCGGCCGCCGGAGGTCTACGGCACCGGGGCGAACCAGACCATCCAGCAGAACGGCGTCTACGGCGGCGCGGCGACCACCATCGACTTCCCGGTGGCCGAGCGGCGGGCCGGGCAGAACGCGGTGTGGCGCGGGCTGGTCTGCCGCGCGGTGGTGCAGGCCGACACCGGCACCCCGGTGCACGTGAACATCCCGTTCCGGGAGCCGCTGGTGCCGGACGGGGACCTCGCCGACTGGCCGGAGCCGCTGGACGGGCGGCCGGAGTCCGAGCGCTGGACCTCGGTCAGCCCCGGCTTCGTCGGCACCGACCCGGTCGGCGGCGGCCCGATCTTCCACCTGCGGCCGCGCACCCTGGTCGTGGTGGGCGATGCCGACCTCAACGCCGCGCACTCCGCCTGCGAGGTGGCGGCCAAGCTGGGCTGGCCGGTGATCACCGAACCGACCGCGATGGGCGGGCCGGTGGCCTCCGGCGCGGTGGTGCTGCAACACGGTTCGCTGCTGCTCAACGCGGGCGAGCTGCCCGAGCGGCTGCGGCCGGACTCGGTGGTGGTGATCGGGCGGCCCACCCTGTCCCGTGGCGTGCAGAAGCTGCTCAAGACGGTGCCGGTGGTGCACGTGGTGCGCAACGGCGAGTCCTGGGCCGACCCGCAGCACGTGGCCACGCACGTGACCGGCTACCTCGGCCTGGACGACCTCAACTACGCGGCCATGGACATCGAGCAGGGCAGCCGCAACTGGGTGGAGACCTATCCCGGCGACCCGGACTGGCTGACCGACTGGCAGCAGGCCGACGCGCTGGCCTCCTCGGTGGTGGAGGAGCTGCTCGCCGGTGAGCAGTGGCCCACCGGGCTGCACGTGGCCCGCGCGCTGATGAGCGAGCTGCCCGAGGACGCGGTGCTGTTCCTGGGCAGCTCCAACCCGGTGCGCGACATCGACCTGGTCGGCGCGCGCAGGCTCGGCCCGGTGGTGATCTCCAACCGCGGCGTGGCCGGTATCGACGGCAGCATCTCCAGCGCGATCGGCGCGGTGCTCGGCGCGGTCAGCGCGGACAGCCGGATCGGCCACGGCTACGCGCTGCTCGGCGACCTGACCTTCCTGCACGACCTCAACGGCCTGCTGCTCGGCCCGCTGGAGCAGCGGCCGGACCTGACCATCGTGGTGCTCAACGACGACGGTGGCGGCATCTTCTCCTTGCTGGAGCAGGGTTCGCCGGACCACTCGGACTCCTTCGAGCGGGTCTTCGGCACCCCGCACGGCTCCGACCTCGGCGCGCTGTGCGCCGGTTACGGCATCCGGTACCGGCTGGCGACCGACGGGGCGGACTTCCGGGCGGCGCTGCGACCGGCGCCGGGCATCCAGGTGGTGGAGGTGCGCGCGGACCGGCAACGGCTGCGCGCCGTGCACGAGCTGTTGCGGACCAGGGTGCGCGCTGTGATCACCGCGTCCTGATCTCGTTCAGTTTTTCCGTTTCACCTGATCCCATGTCCTGGACATACCGGTAACAGCCTGGTGCTGACCTGCGCATCTGGCTATGTTCCAGCCTGCGCGATTACCTGCACGATCGCACTCAGGAGGGGCAACCATGCTTCGACGACACAGCCTCCGCGTGGCGGCGGCGACGGCAGCGGCCGTCGCGCTGCTCGCGTGGCCGGCGTCGGCTGGCATCGATTCGGTCGGTACTCCCGGCATCGGTGACGAGTACCACCCGAACGACGGCAACGGCGGATACGACGTCTCGCACTACGACATCCGCCTGAAGTACCAACCGGCCAGCGACACGCTGACCGGCACCACGACCATCGTGGCCGCGGCGACCCAGGACCTGACCCGGTTCAACCTGGACTTCGCGCTGCCGGTGAAGTCGGTGCGGGTCAACGGGGCCAAGGCGAGCTTCACCCAGACCCCCGAGGCCGAGCTGGTGGTGACCCCGGGCCGGCTGGCGGCCAAGGGCTCGCTGCTGACCGTGGTGGTGGAGTACGAGGGCGTGCCCTCCACGGTCAAGATCAACGGCCAGACGCTGTGGAAGCGCACCTCCGACGGCGCGACCGCGATCAACGAGCCGCACATCGCGCGCTGGTGGTACCCGAGCAACGACCACCCCACGGACAAGGCGACCTTCGACATCAGCGTCGCGGTGCCCACCGGGGTGGAGGTGCTCTCCAACGGCTCACTGAAGAGCCGGGCGGTGCAGCCGGGCGGCTGGACCCGCTGGAACTGGCGCTCCACCAAGCCGATGGCGACCTACCTGGCCTTCCTGACCATCGGCCAGTTCGAGATCCACCAGAGCACCGGGCACAAGGGCCAGCCGTTCATCACGGCCTACTCCGAGGGCCTCGGCGAGTTCGAGGGCGCGGCCAAGGCCTCGCTGGAGCGCACGCCCGAGGTGATCGAGTTCCTGGAGACCGTCTTCGGCGAGTGGCCGTTCGAGGCGCAGGGCGGGGTGGTGCCCAAGGAGGGCCTGACCTTCGCGCTGGAGAACCAGACCCGGCCGACCTACGCGACCGGCTTCTTCCGCAACGGCACCAACGTCAACGTGGTGGTGCACGAGCTGGCGCACCAGTGGTTCGGCGACTCGGTGTCGGTGGCCAAGTGGCGCAACATCTGGCTGAACGAGGGCTTCGCCACCTACGCGCCCTGGCTGTGGTCGGAGCACAAGGGTGAGGGCACCGCGCAGGAGTGGTTCGACTTCACCTACGCGCGCTACGCCGAGAACGACCCGTTCTGGCAGGTCGTCATCGGCGAGCCGGGCTCGGGCAACGAGTTCCACGGCGCGGTGTACGACCGCGGCGCGATGGCCCTGCACGCGATCCGCAAGACCGTCGGCGACCAGGTCTTCTTCCAGACGGTGAAGACCTGGACCGAGAACAAGAAGTACGGCAACGCCACCATCGAGGAGTTCAAGGCGCTGGCCGAGGTGCTCTCCGGCAAGAAGCTGGACGAGGTCTTCAACACCTGGCTGTTCACCAAGGGCAAGCCGAAGCTCAACCCCGAGGTCTCCACCCAGGGCACCGAGCGCGCGCCCAAGGTGAAGGAGCCGAAGAACGCCAAGAAGGCGATCGAGAACCAGCAGATCCTGCACGACCTGTCCGCCCGCGCGGGCAAGTAGGTCCACAAAGGACGGCGGGATCCCCTGCTCCGCGAAGGGGATCCCGCCGTTTCCTATGCGCCTTCGAGCGCGTCCCGCACCGGGATCATCTTCGCCCGCGCCTCGGCCACCTCGGTGTCCGGATCCGAGTCGGCCACGATCCCGCACCCGGCGAACAGCCGCGCGGTGTTGCCGTCCAGCTGCGCGCACCGCAGCGCGATGCCCAGCTCGCCGTCGCCCGCGCCGTCGATCCAGCCCACCGGACCGGCGTAGCGGCCCCGGTCCATGCCCTCCAGTTCGGCGATCAGCGCCACCGCGTCCGGCGTCGGCGTGCCGCCCACCGCCGCGGTCGGGTGCACCGCCTGGGCCAGCCGCAGCAGCGACCCGTCGTCGTGCAGCCGGCCGCGCACGTCGGTGGACAGGTGCAGCACGTTGCGCAGCCGCAGCACCTCCGGTGTGGGCGGGGCATCCAGCTCGGCGCACAGCGGGCCGAGGCAGTCCACGAAGGAGCGCACCGCGTACTCGTGCTCCTCCCGGTTCTTCGCCGAGGCCAGCAGCTCCGCGGCCAGCTCGTCCTCGGTAGCGCCCTCGCGCGGCCAGGTGGTCCCGGCCAGCACCCGGGAGGAGAACTCGGACCCGTTGCGCCGCAACAACAACTCCGGGGTCGCGCCGACCAGCCCGGCCACCGAGTAGGCCCAGCAGCTCGGGTACCGGCGGGCCAGCCCGGCCAGCAGGAACCGGGGGTCGAACGGCTCGGCCGCGGTGGCCAGCAGGTCGTGCGCGAGCGCCACCTTGGCCAGCTCCCCGGCCCGCATCCGGGCCACCGCGGCCCGCACCGCCTCCCGGTACCGGGTCACCGGCAGCTGGCCCTCGGCGTAGCGCACCAGTCCCGGCCCGCGCACCGGCCGCACCGGGTCCCCGGCCACCTCGCCGATCTCGGTCCGCCAGGCCCGCCCATCGCGTTGCCCGACGATCACCCGCGGCACCACCAGCACTGACTCCTCAGGCCCGTCCGCGAACGTCACGCTGACAAAGGCCACCGCCCCGGTCCCGGGCAGTCCCACCTCGTCCTCGACTTCCAGCGAGGCGCGCAGCTCCCGCCACCAGTCATCCGCCGCGGCGAACCGGTCCGGCCCGGAGCAGCGGAACTCGGCCGCGACTCCCCAGCCGACCAGACCGTCCCCTGCCCGCACCCAGGCGAGCACGTCGTCGGCGTCGGGCAGCTGTCCGAGCAGGTCAACCCCGGCGGGCAGCTCCCGGGTGCGCACCCGCACGGCGCGCGCGCTGTGGCGAGACGGAGCGAAGGTCACCCCAGCAGCGTATGGCCCGCGCCCGCCCGGCCGCGCGCACTACAGTTCGTGCTGTGGCGGAGAACGCAGGACTACTGGACCGGCTGCGCCGTCGCGTGGCGACACTGCCCAAGCCGCGCAGGCTGCGCCGCACCTCGGTCGCGGTGCTGGCGGCCGCGAGCCTGCTCACCCTGATGTGCGTGGTGCTCTTCGGCGCGATGCTGGTCAACGACTACAAGATCGGCAAGCGCACCGGCACCGCCGTGGCCGAGGTCCAGGCGGTCACCTTCGGCCGCACCATCGTCCGCTACAACACCCCCGACGGCGCCATCCACAGCCCCAGCCGCGGCATCCTGTACCCGCAGGGCCTGGCCGAGGGCAACATGGTCCAGGTCGAGTACGACCTCAACGCCCCCGACGACCTGGTCCGGGTCGCCGGGCGGCACGCCTGGATGGGCATCTGGCCGATCATCGCGGTGATCGCCGGCGTGTGGGTGATCGCGTATCCGCTGGTCCGTTGGCTGGAGAAGCGTCGCAGTTGACGCTGCCTACCAGGCGTCCCTGAGGAAGCTGTTCGGCGGTTCATCGTCACCGTCATCCGCTGGGCGGGTCCGGTTCCGGCTTGGCGGTGGAGGTGGCTGATCCTCGTTCCGCAGTTGGTCGAGGTGAGCCCTGGCACGCTCGGTCTGTTCCTCTTTCTCCTGCTCGGACAGGCCCTGGTACCACGTGCTGAACTGCTGCACGCGGGAATTCAACGCTTCCGCGTAGGTACCAGACAGGACCGCGGTGCGCAGGTCGCTGCGGCCGGTGAGCACGTCGTTGGCCATCTCGGCCAGGGCTGAGCCTCCCGCCCCGGCGGCCAGCCGTTCGAGTGACTGGCGCAACGCCTTGGCGCGAGCCGGGTCCTTGGCGATGTCGAGCAGCGGGTCGTCTTCGGCGGGCATGAAATGTCCTTGTCTCACTTCACGGCGGGGTGGCTGTAGGTCGTTTCCGGGAACGGAATGCTCGTCGGGTTTCCGAGCGTCCCGGCGACCCGCATCCCGAACCCGTGTGCCATGTACACGATCATCTGAGTTTTGTTGATCAGCCCCACCACAGAGGCCCATGCTTTGACGATGGCAACGCACTCCAACGCGGCCAGCGCCCATGCGATGGCCATGCCCACTCCGGTCCAGCTGAGCGCAGCTCCGGCCGCGATCTCGACAGCGGCGATGATCGCCATGTCAAGGATCTCTTTGATCAGGTCGCCGGCCCCCTTGGCGAACTCCCAGATCCCCCGGGCGGCCTTCATGTACTCGTCGTGCAGCTCCTGCAGATCCTGCTGCTTGTCGCCGATGGCCTTGGCGAGGTCTTGGAAGTAGACGTGCGCGGCATCGGCGGCATTTCCCTGCCAACCAGAATCAAGAGTGCCGAGACCGCCTTTCAGGCTGTCTCCAACTGAATTCAGGCATTTGCCGAGTGACTCGTAAGCCTTCGCGCAGCGTGCGAAACTTTCCCAATCGCCGATGACCCATTGGGTGACTTCCTGGATGGGATTGAAGCCGATAGTGGCTGCGAAAACCTCGTTCAGCCACCAGGAAGGGCTCAGTCCGTCCGAGATCGCGTTGAGGATGGCCAGGGGGTCTTGGAACTCGGCCGGTTTTCCTGGAGGGACCAGGTGCGTAGCGGCACTTGCCATGCTGACACTCGGGACGGACATGGTCACCTGCCTCCGTTGTCCAGCTTGCCCTCGGTGATCCGGTCGACCTTCGGATAGGTCTGGTCGACACGTGCGGCGGCTCCGGTGTCGGTGAGCTTGTAGTGCTCCACGACTCCACTCAGCTCACCGTGAGCTGAGTTGACCACACTGTGGATCCTGCCTAGCAGGTCCTGCACGCTGTTCGAGACTGCTTCGTTGGCATCGCCGAGTAGTTGCAGCCACCCCTGATCTGCTCGCGGCACATCGCAGTACTTGTTCGCATACCCTTGAGCCTCCTGAGTGTCGTCCCAGGCTCGTCGGACAAGCTGTCGGTAGCCATCGATCACCCGATAGTCGGCTTTGAAACCCATCCGCATCCCCTCCGTCTTAGTCCGCTGCTGCGGTAGCATCTCAAACGTGGCCTATGAAACCTACGATCCTTGGCAACCACTCCGCGATCGTGTGTGCTGGGCCGTGGTTGCGATCACGACCTGCGCTGCGATTCTGGTCTACTTCTATCCGATTACGAAGAGCTTCGTGACGCTTGGAGTATGCCTGGTGGCCACAGTCCTCGCGGTGATTTCCTGGCGTGCGCCGACCAAACGTGGATCCGCCTGGTCCGTTGTCGGCGCAGTAGGGGCTCTCGTGATCGCTGGAATGTGTTTCGCCTACATTCCGCTGTGAACTTCGACCTGTGCCCGTCTCCGTGCCGGTGACGGCGGTCCATCCCCCGTGGTCATCGGTCCCCTCCTGTGCATGGCTGCACCCCTGCCGCCCTGGGCGCGATCGCGCCCGGCGGTTCCCCCAGGTGATCTCAAGCTAGCAGCTGGCTGTGAGTGGTTGGCAACCGTCAGTTCGTCCGGGTGGACGGTCACCCAAACCTGATGTGACACTTTCTTCCAACTCCGGCGATTCGGTGTAACATCGAGCGTGTTCCCGAACCGGCCGGAGGTGCCTGCCGTGCTCGAAACCGAACCGCCAGAGCTGGAAGCCGAGTTCACCGCCACGGTCACCGCGGACGGGCGGATCGAGCCGAGGGACTGGATGCCGGAGGCCTACCGGGCCACCCTGATCCGCCAGATCGCCCAGCACGCGCATTCGGAGATCATCGGGATGCAGCCGGAGGGCAACTGGATCAGCCGGGCGCCCAGCCTGCGGCGCAAGGCGATCCTGTTGGCCAAGGTGCAGGACGAGGCCGGCCACGGGCTGTACCTGTACGCGGCGGCGGCCACGCTGGGCGCGGACCGGACCGACCTGACCGAGAAGCTGATCAGCGGGCGGCAGAAGTACTCCTCGATCTTCAACTACCCCACGCTGACCTTCGCCGACGTGGGCGTGATCGGCTGGCTGGTGGACGGGGCGGCGATCTGCAACCAGGTGCCGTTGTGCCGCACCAGCTACGGGCCGTACGCCCGCGCGATGATCAGGGTCTGCAAGGAGGAGTCCTTCCACCAGCGGCAGGGCTACGAGCTGCTGATGACCATGATGCGGGGCAGCGAGAACCAGCGGCGGATGGTGCAGGAGGCGGTGGACCGCTGGTGGTGGCCGTCGCTGATGATGTTCGGGCCGCCGGATGACAGCTCGCCGAACACCGAGCGGTCCATGGCCTGGCGGATCAAGCGGCACACCAACGACGAGCTGCGGCAGAAGTTCGTGGACATGTCGGTGCCGCAGGCCGAGGCGCTCGGCGTCACCTTCCCCGACCCGGAGCTGCGCTGGAACGAAGCCCGCGGGCACTACGACTTCGGCACGCCGGACTTCGCCGAGCTGATGCGGGTGGTCAAGGGCGACGGGCCGTGCAACGCCGAGCGGATCGAGCACCGGCGGCGGGCGCACGAGGACGGGGCCTGGGTGCGGGAGGCGGCCGCGGCCTACGCGGCCAAGCGGGCGGAACGGGCGAAGGGAGTCGCGTGATGGCAGAGGTGCGTTCCTCCTGGCCGCTGTGGGAGGTCTTCGTGCGTGGCCGGCGCGGGCTCAACCACGTGCACGTCGGCTCGCTGCACGCCCCGGACGCGGAGATGGCCGTGCGCAACGCGCGCGACCTCTACACCCGGCGCAACGAGGGTGTGAGCATCTGGGTGGTGCCCGCCGAGGCGATCACCGCCTCCAGCCCGGACGAGAAGGACCCGTTCTTCGCGCCCGCCGGGGACAAGGTCTACCGGCACCCGACCTTCTACGACATCCCCGACGGCGTCCCGCACCTGTGAGGCACTGATGTCCTTCGACAACGCCTACCAGGCACTCGCCGAGGAGCACGACGACGCCCGGTGGGCCTACGGTTCCGGCTTCCACGACGAGATGTCCACAGTGGACAGAGAGTTTCCGTCCACAGTGGACCGTCAGGACCTGTTCGCGTACGCGCTGATGCTCGGCGACGACGCGCTGGTGCTGTCCCAGCGCACCGCCGAGTGGTGCTCGAACGCGCCCGAGCTGGAGGAGGACGTGGCGCTGGCCAACATCGCGCTCGACCTGCTCGGCCAGGCCCGGCTGCTGCTGACCCGCGCGGGCGAGGCCGAGGGCGCGGGCCGTGATGAGGACCGGCTGGCCTACTTCCGGGACGAGACCGAGTTCCGCAACGTCCGGCTGGTCGAGCAGCCCAACGGCGACTTCGCCCAGACCATCGCCCGGCTGCTGCTGTTCTCCTCCGCCCGGCTGGCGCTGTTCACCAGGCTGTCCGCCTCGGCCGACCCGGTGCTCGCCGCGGTCGCGGCCAAGGGCGTCAAGGAGCTGGCCTACCACCGCGACCACGCGGCGCAGTGGACCGTCCGGCTCGGCGACGGCACCGAGGAGTCGCACCGGCGGATGCAGGACGGGCTGGACCGGATGTGGCCCTACCTCGAAGAGCTGTGCACCGCGCACCCGGTGGAGCTGCGGCTGGCCGAGGCCGGGGTCGCGGTGGACCCCGGCGAACTGCGCGCGGAGGTGGACGCGGTGCTGGACCAGGTGCTGTCGGCGGCCACGCTGACCCGCCCCGAGGTCCTCCCGCTGGCCACCGTGGGCGGCCGGGCCGGGCGGGACGGCGTGCACTCCAAGCCGATGGGCTACCTGCTGGCCGAGATGCAGCACATCGCCCGCTCCCAGCCGGACGCGGTGTGGTGACCGCCATGGCACTGTCCACAGTGGAGCGAGCGCGCGCGGCGGCCGAGGCGGTGCTCGACCCCGAGCTGCCCGTGCTCACCCTGGCCGACCTCGGCGTGCTGCGCGAGGTCGCGGTCAGCGGCGACGCCGTGCTGGTCACCATCACGCCCACCTACTCCGGCTGCCCGGCCCTGGATGAGATGCGCGCCGACCTGCGCAAGGGCCTGCGCGAAGCCGGGTTCGAGCACGTCGAGGTGCGCACCGTGCTCAGCCCGGCCTGGACCACCGACTGGATCAGCGAGGACGGCCGCCGCAAGCTCACCGAGCACGGCATCGCGCCGCCCCAGCGGATCGGGCCCCGGCTGGCCGGACCGGTGCCGCTGCGGCTGGACCCGCCCAGCGCGGTGGTGCCCTGCCCGCGCTGCGGATCACGGGACACCGTCGAGCTGTCCCGGTTCTCCTCCACCGCGTGCAAGGCCCTGCGCAGCTGCTCGGCCTGCGCCGAACCCTTCGAGCACGTCAAGGAGATCTGATGGCCGCTCCGGCGATGTCGCGCCCCCGCGCGGCCTTCCACACCCTGGAGGTGGCCAGGGTCGACCAGTTGTGCGCGGACGCGGTCGCGGTCACCTTCGCGGTGCCCGAGGAGCTGAGCGCGGAGTTCGCCTTCCGCCCTGGCCAGTACCTGACCCTGCGCAGGCTCACCCCCGACGGTGTGGAGGAGCGGCGGTCCTACTCGATCTGCGCCCCGCGCGGGCGGGCCCCGCAGATCGGCGTGCGCAGGGTGGACGGCGGCCTGTTCTCCTCCTGGCTGGTGGACGAGGTCCGCGCGGGCGAGAAGATCGACGTGCTGCCGCCCTCCGGCGGGTTCAGCCCGACCGAGCTGGGCGGCCACCACGTGCTGCTGGCCGCGGGCTCTGGCATCACCCCGGTGCTGTCCATCGCGGCCACCCTGCTCGCCGACTGCCCGGACAGCCGGGTCACCCTGTTCTACGGCAACCGGCGCAGCGACACGGTGATGTTCGCCGAGGAGCTGGCCGACCTCAAGGACGCCTACCGCGGCCGCCTGCAACTGGTGCACGTGCTCAGCCGGGAACGCGGCGACGTGGAGCTGTTCGCCGGGCGGCTGGACGCCGGGCGGATCGGCAAGCTGCTGGACCTGCTGGTCCCGGTGCGGGATGTCGCGCACTGGTGGCTGTGCGGGCCCTACGGCATGGTCACCGCGGCCCAGGACGTGCTGCTGGCCAGGGCGGTGCCCATCGAGCGGGTGCACCAGGAGCTGTTCTACGTCGACGAGCCGCCGCCCGAGCTCCTCCGCGAAGAAGAGTCCATTGTGGACGGTGACGCGGCCGAGGTGGTGGTGCTGCTGGACGGCCGGGAGACCGTGCTCGCGCTGCCCAGGGACACCCCGATCCTGGACGCCGCGCAGAAGGTCCGCGCCGACCTGCCCTTCGCCTGCAAGGGCGGGGTCTGCGGCACCTGCCGGGCCAAGGTCACCGAGGGCGAGGTGCGGATGCGGCGCAACTTCGCGCTGGAGCCGCACGAGGTCGAGGCCGGGTTCGTGCTGACCTGCCAGGCCCTGCCGGTGACCGACACCGTGACGGTGGACTTCGACGCCTGAGCTTGCGGCGGGCCGTAAATTGGGGTGGGTGACCACCCTGCCTGGCATCCCGGGCCTGCCCGAGCGAGGGCCGCGCGCGCCGCTGGCCCGCGTGCGGGCCCCCCGGCTGTCCACCTCGACGGCGCTGGGCTCGCTGGCCGGGGCGGTGGCGACCTTTCTCGGCGGCAAGCTGCTGGTGCCGGTGGACCCCGATGTGCCGCTGCTCCCGGTGCTGGTGCTGATCAGCCTGGTCGGCGGCGGGCTCGGCGCGCTGGGCGGCGCCACGCTCGGACTGCTGCGCGGCGTCGGCCCGGCCGCCGAGGCGCTCCCGGAACCCGCGCCGGAGCCGGTCGCGCCGCCGCGGCCCTCGATGGCCAGGCCCGCCGAGTTCCGCGCGCCACCGCCGGATGTCTGGACCGCGATGTACGAGGAGTGCGCGGGTTCGCTGCGCCGGGTCGGGCACGCGGCCGAGGCGGTGCCCGCGTCCCCGGCCAGGGACTGGCTGGTCCGGATCCTGCGGACCATGCGCACGGAGCTGGACGCGGCGCGGGCGCTGGCCGAGACCGGGCGGCGGCTGCACGCCGGGCCCGAGCACCCGGCGCGGGTGCGGCTGGCCGCGGCGGTGGCCGAGTTCGCCGCGGCCGAACGGCACCTCGGCGAGATCATCGTGCGGCTGGCCGGCGCGCCGGGGCTGCATCGAGCGGGTGACGAACTGCGCATGCTGGAACAGCAGCTGTCCCTGTTGCGTCAGATCAACCATGACTGACCGGGATCCGCGCGGCCGCCAGCACAACCCGGTGCTGACCGGGTTCCTGATCGGCTACGGCGTGGTCTTCCTGCCCTTCCTGCTGCTGCTGATCATCAGCGGGTCCTTCGTCGGCGGCACCGCGGTGATCTCGGTGTTCGCCCTGCTGTTCGGCCCGGCCATCGTGGGCGGGCTGCCCGGACTGGTCATCGGCGGCGTGGTGATGGCGGTCAGCACGGTGGGGGAGCGCCGCCGCCCGGCGCTGCCGCCGCCGATGCCCGCACACCGGCCGCTGCCGCCGCTGCCGCCGGTCAACGACGCCTGGTCCCGGCTGCTGGCCGACTGCGAGGGGCCGGTGTGGCGCTGCGACCAGGCCCTGGCCCAGGTGCCGCCCTCGCCCGCGCGGGACTGGCTCGGCCAGATCGTGGCCACCATGCGGGCCGAGCTGCCCACCGCGCGCTCGCTGGCCGAGACCGGCCGCCGCCTGCACCCGCCCCGGCAGCCCCGGCTCACCGAGCACCCGCTGTACCGGCGGCTGGTGGCCGCGGCCGCGGAGTTCTCCGCCACCGAGCGCCGGATCGGCGAGCTGATCACCCAGCTGATGGCCCAGCCCGACCTCAAGCGGGTGGACAGTCAGCTCCAGCTGCTCGAACAGCAGCTGCCGCACCTGCGCCAGGCGGACTGAGGCATCGCCTGATCAGTTCGTTTCCCGGCGGCGGGGCTGGTCCCGCTGTTACCGTTCCGCCGAACGGGGGGAAGGACCAGACCGAGTGCGCCAGAGGACCCCATGTCAGCCATGTCCCGTCTCCTCCCCGGAGTCGTCGGCCTTGTCGCGGTGATCGCGGCGGGCTGCACCACCGCCGTTCCCGGCACCCCGCAGGCCGGGCCCACGCCCAGCGGCGCCGCCCGGCCCACCAGCACCGCCCGGCCGGGCGCGCCCGTGGAGTCGGACAAGTCCTCCGAGACCGCGGTCGCGCTGATGAAGAAGATCCAGGAAGCCGACATCTGCGCGCTGCACGACCAGGAGTTCCTGAAGAAGTTCGGGCCCAAGGTGATCGTCACCCCCGGGCCGGGCTTCCACGGCTGCACCGGGATCGGCGGCACGCCCAACGCCGAGCACTTCTGGCTCTTCGAGCTCAAGGTGGGCGCGCCGTACGAGCCGAAGGACAAGGCCAAGGACAAGGCCGAGGACGTCGGCGGCCGCAAGGTCTACTTCCCGACCTTCAGCAGCGGCGACAAGGACGACACCTGCCACGCCAAGATCCAGCTCGGCCAGACCGACTTCTCCGCCACCCTGCGCGCCCGGATGGTGCCCAACACCGGCAAGCCCGCGCCCTGGCCCGAGCGCTGCCAGCAGGCAGGCGCCTACCTGGCCCAGCTCGCGCCGAAGCTGGAGTCGCCGCCCGTGCGCACCGCGGCCGCGGACAGCCGCCTGCTCGGCAAGGACCCGTGCGCCAAGAAGGACCAGCTCACCGCGCTGTACCCGAACTACCAGCTCCAGCGGGTGGACTACGTCAGCCCGTACGACTGCCGGATCTACCTGACCAGCCCGACCGAGCCGCTCAAGCTGCTGGTCAGCGTCAGCTGGGACCTCGACGACGAGCCCGAGGCCAACTCCAGCGGCGGCCTGCGCGCCGAGAAGATCACCATGGCCGACCTGCCGGGGGTCCGGGTGATGAGCGTGGACCAGGGCAAGGGTGGCCGTTGCATGAACTCGATCACGGTGAAGCCGGGGCAGAAGGACGTGAAGTTCAGCGCCCACCTGGTCAAGGTGGAGGCCGACGTCTCGATCGACTTCAGCAAGCCGCCGAACGGCAAGCAGGTGCCGCCCGCCGACTGCGGCACGGTGAACCAGGCCACCGAGCAGGTGCTCGCCGGGCTCTAGGCCCCGCGATGGGTCAGTAGCCGGGCGTACCGGCGGGAGCGCAGGTCCAGGCGCTGCCGCCGGTTCAGCACCACGTGCAGGAACAGGGTCACCGCGCCGAGCAGTCCGCCGATGACCATCGGCGTGCCGTCCTCGGCCGCCGCGCCCAGCGCCAGCAACAGCAGGCTCAGGCCGAGCCCGATGACCACCGGCAGGTACCGGGTGCCGGGACTCCACACCCACGCCTGGTCCGCCTCGGTCTCCGCGCGCAGGTCCGCCGCGGCCTGGTTGAGCAGCGGATCGTCCAGGCCCAGCGCGGTGATCCGGTCGGCCAGCGACCGGCAGGTCTCCGCCTGCCGCCGCGAGATGATCATCGGCGCGCCGCCCCTGGTGTGCGCCCTGACCTCCAGGCTGTGCGCGTACAGCGCGAGGCCGAGGTGGAAGCGGGTCACCGGATCGCCCTGGTGCTGGGCGAACCGGGTCTCCATGATCGATAAGGCCGGCTGGGTGGCGCCGGTGGCCAGCAGCGCGACCACCTCGCCCAGCGCGGCGACCTCGTTGGCCGGGTCCTGGGCGAGCGCGGTGCGGTAGCCGGTCAGCGCGCCCTCGTGGTCCTGCGCCAGCGCCAGTTCGTCGGCGGCCAGCACCTGTTCGTCGGCCGGGGAGGAGCCGGGGGTCCGCAGTCCCCACTTGGCCCGCACGATGGTGCGCAGCCGGTCCGTCTGGACTTCGGTGGTCATGGATGAAGTCTGGCGATAACGGTCGAATCTTCTGTGACCTATGACGCAGTGGGGCTGCTCCGCCGGGGCTAGCTTCCTCGAGTGCCTCCGAACGGAACCCCCAGGCAACTGAGTTCCTTGGCGCTGGGCGCGGTGCTCGCGCTCGGCTGGCTCACCGTCAGCGGTGGGGCGATCGCGCTGGTCACGCTGACCGGCGACAGTTACCAGGAATATCCCGTCGAACCGAGCTTCGAGCCCACCGACACCTACTTCCCGACCTACTTCCCCACCGCCCGCCCGACCACCCGCACGACCCGGCCCACCACCCGCCGCACCACGGCGACGACCACCGGCGAGACCACCACGACCGGCCCGTTCGGCGGATTCGGAGGACAACGGTGACCGACATCGTGTTGCCCTGGGCCAGGACCGGGGCCCGCCACGCGGCCAGGGCGCCGTGGCGGCAGGAGGACGAGACCACCCGCTACCTGTGCGCGGCCGCTCATCTGGACCAGGAGTTCGCCGACCAGGCGATCAGGGAGACGCTGGTCGAGCCGCTGCGCGCGGCCCCGCCGATGCCGGGGGTGAACGTGGGCGCGGTGCTGCGCGAGGCGGTGGCCGCCCGCACCCGCCGCCGGATCCGGGACGCGATCCTGCTGGTGTGCCTGCTCGGCGTGCTCTACACCGGCGGCTACCTGTTCATGCTGTGGCTGCTCTACGCCATCGCCTGGAGCTACCTCTCCCCCCGGCACGCCGCGGGCCAGCGCTCCACCCTGCTGCGCGAGTGGAGCGGGGTGGTCAAGCTCCAGGTGGTGCGCCGGATCCGGCGCTGGGCGCTGATCCTGTTCCTGGTGCTGGCGGTGCTGGTCGCGGCCAACCAGTTCGCGCCACGGGAGGTCACCGGCTCCCGCCGCGCCCCGGACCCGACCGACATCGGTCTGCTGCCCTGGGTGTTCGTGCTGATCGCGTTGCTGGTGGTGCTGGTGGACGAGTTCCTGCTGGCCGCGCTGCTGAGCCGGAGCTTCCGACCCGGCCCCGGTTTCCAGGCCGCGCCCACCGAGGGCGCCTGGCGCGGCGAACGCCTGGTCCGCAACCTCGGCTTCCCCCGGCTGCGCCGCGCGCTGGGCCGGTTCGAGGAGATCGAGCAGGACACCGACGTGCTGGTCTACCGGGACTACCACCCCTTCGTCGGCAGCGGGGTGCCGTTCCAGCCCTGGTCCATCGCACTGCCGCTGGATCCGGCCGGGCCGAGCAAGCCCGCGGAGTTCACCCTCACCGAGCTGTACGACCACATCAGCACCGAGCTGGCCAAGCTGGGCGGTTCCGCCTCGCTGACCCCGGAACGCCGGCTGGGCGGCCTGACCCCGCGGCACCAGGTCGTGGTGGCCGCGGAGACCCTGCTGGACCACCTGCACGACGAGCGGGCCGGCTGGGTGCTGCCGGACGTGGACCGGCCGCCGGTGCGCACCCTGCCCGCGGAGATCGTCGCCGAGCTGCGCGAGCGGCCGCTGGAGTGGATGCGCTACTACCGCTGCTTCCAGGTGGAGACCTGGGACCGCAACCTGGTGGTCTCCACCTACCTGCACCTGGCCGCGGACGACAAGATGCTCTACCTGGAGTGGACCCCGTGTGTGCTGCGCCCGGTGGCCGAGCACTACCGGGTCGCCGACCGCCGCCCGGCCACTCCCTGGGCGCCGATCCGGCACGCCTTCGGCAGCCTGCTCAGCCTGCCGGTCACCGCACCCCGCCGGATCCAGGCCCTGTTCCGCACCCTGCGGCCGATCCCGCAGCCGCACGGCATGCTGGTGCCGGACAAGTACGGCGCGGCCGCCAGCCTGCGCGAGCTGACCGCCGACGAGGACGTGGCCAACTACTTCCAGCGCAAGGACCTGGAGCGCTACCTCCAGCTGCTGGAGGCCAGGGCGTTCCGGGCCATCGGCGAGTTCCTCACCGCCCGCGGCATCTCCGTGGTCGAGTTCCAGGCCCGGGCCAACCAGGTGATCAACAATCACATCGACAACACCGGCGGCAGGCTGAACTTCGTCGGCGGCAACATGGACAGCTCGGTGCAGGCGGGCAGCGTCAGCGGCGGGATCAGCCAGGACGGGAAGTAGTCCCGGCCTGCCACCAGGACAGCACGTCGGCGGCCGCGGCCGGGGTGGCCACCAGCATCCCGTCCGCGGGCAGCGACCGCCGGCGGCCCTCCCGGTCCAGGATCACCGCGCCGGACTCCAGGGCCAGCGCGATCGACCCGGCCACGTCCCACTCCCGGTAGCTGTCCAGCACCGCGGCCACCGCGTGCCCCAGCGCCACCTGGGCCACCGCCAGCGCCGCCGAGCCCAGCACCCGCACCCCGGTGTGCGCCAGGGCCGCGGCGGTGATGAACTCGCCCATGCCCGGCCAGGGCCCGGCCCTGGTCAGCTCCGCGCAGACGATGCCGCCGGAGACGCCGGCGTGCGGGTCCAGCCGGACCGGGGCGCCGTTGGCCCGGATGCCCCGGCCGCGGGCGGCGGCGTAGATCTGGCCGCGGTAGGGGTCGGCGACCACGCCGACCACCGGGCCCGCGCTGTCCATCAGGGCCAGGCTGTAGGCGCACCAGGGGATGCCGGCCACGTAGTTGGCGGTGCCGTCCACCGGGTCGACCAGCCAGCGGTACTCCGCGCCCGGCGGGTGCGCCTCGGCGCCGAACTCCTCGGCGATCACCGGGATGCCGGGGAACTCCCTGGCCAGCACCCGGCGGGTGTGCCGCTCCAGGGTGTGGTCGGTGTCGGTCACCCAGTCGAAGGGATTGTCCCCGGCCTCCGGGTGCGCGCCGCGGCCCGCGGTGGCGGTGATCACGTCGGCGGCGTCGTTGGCCAGCCGGCCCGCCACCTCCAGCGCCCTGGACAAAAGCCCTGGTTCGACGGGGTGCGGAGGCGCTGGGGGCACGACGGTCATGCCGACCTAGCCTGACCGCGTACGGTGTCAGTGACGCGAAGCGAAGGTGACGTGTCGGGGATCACCAGGTCAAGACTGCGGTTCGGCCCACGGCGCGCCGGAGTGGCGGGCACCCGCGATGGGGGTGAACATCCGTCTGCCGGGGTAGTCGGGAAGGAGCTGAGCAGGCGAGGTGCGGCGGTCGTGAAGCAGGACAACGAGGAGTTCGACAACAGTTACGCGGCGCGTCACGCCCGTGTCGACCCACGGGCCGCGAGTGACGGCACCGTGAGTGCCGTGCGAGTCGCGATCGTGACCGAGAGCTTCCTTCCGCAGGTGAACGGCGTGACGAACTCCGTCATGCGAGTGCTCGAACACCTGCGCAGGTCGGGGCATGAGGCGCTGGTCATCGCGCCCGGCAACGGCGTCAACGAGTACTGCGGCTACCCGGTGGTCCGGGTGCCGGAGCTCCAGCTGCCCGTGCTGAAGGCCCAGCCCATCGGCTGGCCCAGCCGCAAGATCCTCAAGGCCCTGCAGGACTTCCGGCCGGACGTGGTGCACCTGGCCTCGCCGTTCGTGGTCGGCGCCCGCGGCCTGGTGGCCGCGCGCAAGCTGGGCATCCCGACGGTGGCGGTCTACCAGACCGACGTGGCCGGTTTCGCCACCTCCTACGGCCTCGGGCTGACCGCCCGCGCCGCCTGGAAGTGGACGAAGTGGCTGCACACCATGGCCGACCGCACCCTGGCCCCCTCCACCTGGGCCGTGCAGGCCTTGGAGGAGCACGGCATCCCGAGGGTGCACCGCTGGGCGCGGGGTGTGGACACGGTCCGCTTCAACCCCGGCAAGCGGGACGAGGCCCTGCGCGCCAGGCTGGCGCCCAACGGCGAGCTGCTGGTCGGCTACGTCGGCCGGGTCGCGCTGGAGAAGTGCGTGGACCGGCTGGCCCCACTGCACGACATGCCGGGGGTGCAGGTCGTGGTGGTCGGCGACGGTCCCGAGCTGGGCCACATGCGCAAGCTGCTGCCGGACGCGCACTTCCTCGGCTTCCGCGGCGGTGACGAGCTGGCCACCGCCTACGCCAGCCTGGACGTGTTCGTGCACACCGGGCCGTACGAGACCTTCTGCCAGGCGGTGCAGGAGGCGCTGTCCTCCGGCGTGCCCGCGCTGGCCCCGGACGCGGGCGGCCCGCGTGACCTGGTCACCCCCGGCCGCACCGGCTTCCTGCTGCCGCCCTTCGACGCGGACGCGCACGCCGAGGCGCTCTGTGCCGCGGTCAACACGCTGCGTGACCCGGTGCTGCGGGCCAAGTACGGCGCGGAGGCCCGGAAATCGGTGCTCCGCCGCACCTGGCCGGCCGTGTGTGACGAACTCCTCGGTCACTACGCCGAGGTCACATCCCTGCCCGAAGCGGACAGCCACGCCGCGTAGGGCACTCTGGAAGGGCTCTAGCCCGACTACCAAGGACCGGTGCCCCGATGCGGATCGTGCAGCTGGCGAACTTCTACGGCCCGCGTTCGGGCGGCCTGCGCACCGCGCTGAACCACCTGGGCGCCGGGTACGTGGCCGCGGGGCACGAGGTGGTGCTGATCGTGCCCGGCCCGCGCCGGGACGACGAGCTGCTGCCCTCCGGCGTGCGGCGGATCACCCTGCCCGCGCCGAAAGTGCCGTTCATGGGCGGCTACCGGGTGGTCGACCCGGTGCGGGTGCAGTCGCTGCTGAGCAGGCTGCGGCCGGACCGGCTGGAGGTCTCCGACCGGATCACCCTGCGCGGCATGGGCCGCTGGGCCAGCAAGCGCGGGGTGCCCAACGTGGTGATCTCGCACGAGCGCTTCGACCGGCTGCTGGAGCAGTTCTTCCTGCCGGCGCCCGCCGCCCGCCGGGTCGCCGACTGGGCGAACACCCGGATGGCCGCCGGGTACGAGACCGTGGTGTGCACCACCGAGTTCGCCCGCGAGGAGTTCGACCGGATCGGCGCGGACAACGTGCTGCGGGTGCCGCTCGGGGTCGACCTGGACACCTTCACCCCGGCCAGGCACGACCCCGCCCTGCGCGCGGAGCTGGCCGCCGGCGCGGAGAACCTGCTTGTCCACTGTGGACGGTTGTCGGTGGAGAAGCACGTGGAGCGCAGCGTGGACACCCTGGCCGAGCTGCACGAGTCCGGCCACGACGTGCGCCTGGTGATCGCCGGTGATGGCCCGCGCCGGGAGGCGCTGGAACGCAGGGCCGCCGGGCTGCCGGTGACCTTCCTCGGCTTCGTCAACTCCCGCAACGACGTGGCGAACCTGCTGGCCACCTCGGACGTCTCGCTGGCCCCCGGCCCGCACGAGACCTTCGGCCTGGCCGCGCTGGAGGCGCTGGCCTCCGGCACCCCGGTGGTGGTCTCCCAGTCCTCCGCGCTGCGCGAGATCGTCCGCCCGAACTGCGGCGCCGCCGTGCCCGACTACGCCCGCGCCTTCGCCGGCGCGGTCACCGCGCTGCTGGACAAGCCGGAGGTCGGCCGCCGCGCCGCCGCCCGCGCCCGCGCCGAGCAGTTCCCGTGGCCGCGCGCGGTGGACGGGATGCTGGACGCGCTGCAAGTCAGCCGATAAGCGAGGGCCTGCCTGCGGAGCACCGCCCGCGATAGCCGCGCCGAGGCGGTCCCTGGTGACACAGCCGGACCACCCGAATACGCCCGGTATGAGGGCGGTCCGGCTGCGCCACCAGGAACCGCCTCGATCATGACTCTCACAGGCGGTGCTCCGCAGGCAGGCCCTAGGCTGCCCCCATGGTCAGGGCTGGTTTGGACAAGAACCCGCGCGAAGTAGCCGAGATGTTCGACGGCGTCGCGCGGCGCTACGACTTCACCAACACGGTGCTCGCGATGGGCATGGACCGGCGCTGGCGGGCCAAGACCACCCGCGCGCTGGACCTGCGGCCGGGCGACCGGGTGCTGGACCTCGCGGCGGGCACCGCGACCTCCACCGCGGACCTGGCCAGCACCGGGGCCTGGTGCGTGGCCGCGGACTTCTCCTTCGGCATGCTGCAGCGCGGCAAGCGGCGCGGGCTGCCCATGGTGGCCGCCGACGGCCTGCGGCTGCCCTTCGCCGACGAGGTCTTCGACGCGGTCACCGTGTCCTTCGGGCTGCGCAACATGCAGGAGACCAGCCTCGCGCTGAGCGAGCTGGCCAGGGTCACCCGCTCCGGCGGGCGCCTGGTGATCTGCGAGTTCTCCCGGCCGACCTGGGGCCCGATGCGGCTGGGCTACCACACCTACCTGCGCGCCTTCCCGGTCATCGCGCGCCGGTTCTCCTCCAACACCGACGCCTACGCCTACCTGGCCGAGTCGATCAAGGCCTGGCCGGACCAGCGCGAGCTGGCCGAGCTGATCGCGGGCGCTGGCTGGGAGGACGTGGCCTGGCGCAACCTCACCGGTGGCGTGGTCGCGCTGCACCGCGCGGTCAAGCCCTGACCACCGACTACACTCCGACTTGGGACTTCGTGAAGAAGTTCACAAGCTCGCCCCGATCGACTGAGGAGCCTCGATGACCACCCCGACCAGCCGACGTCAGCCGCACGAGGACGCCGAGGTCATCGTGGTCGGCGCCGGTCCGGCCGGCTCCACCGCGGCCACCTACCTGGCCCGCGCCGGCCTGGACGTGCTGCTGCTGGAGAAGAGCGAGTTCCCGCGGGAGAAGGTCTGCGGCGACGGCCTCACCCCGCGCGGGGTGAAGCAGCTGATCGACCTGGGCATCGACACCAGGGAAGAGGCGGGCTGGCTGCACAACCGCGGCCTGCGCGTGGTCGGCGGCGGCGTCACCCTGGAGCTGGACTGGCCGGATCTGGCCACCTTCCCGCCCTACGGCGTGGTCCGCCCGCGCCAGGACTTCGACGAGATGCTGGCCCAGAACGCGCAGCTGGCCGGGGCCCGGCTGCTGCAGAACACGCACGTCACCGGCGCGGTCACCGACGACCGGACCGGCCGGGTGATCGGCGTGACGGCCAACGCGGGCAAGGAGAAGACCCCGGTCACCTACCGCGCCCCGCTGGTGCTGGCCTGCGACGGCGTCTCCGCCCGGCTGGCCCTCTCGGTCGGCCTGGAGAAGCGCGACGACCGCCCGATGGGCATCGCGGTGCGCCGCTACTACGAGTCCCCGCGCAGCAAGGACGACTACCTCGAGTCGCACCTGGAGCTGTGGGACAGGTCCAACGCCGGTGAGCCCAAGCTGCTGCCCGGCTACGGCTGGATCTTCGGCATGGGCGATGGCACGGTGAACGTGGGGCTGGGCATCCTGTCCACCTCCAAGGCCTACGGCAAGGTCGACTACCGGCAGCTGCTGCGCTCCTGGCTGGACGGCACGCCGGAGGAGTGGGGCCTGCGCGAGCCCAACGCGATCGGCAAGGTCGGCGGCGCCGCGCTGCCGATGGGCTTCAACCGCACCCCGCACTACCGCAACGGCCTGCTGCTGGTCGGCGACGCGGGCGGCATGGTCAACCCGTTCAACGGCGAGGGCATCGGCTACGCCATGGAAAGCGCCCGGCTGGCCGCCGAATGCGTGGTGCACGCCCTGGCCCGCCCGGAGGGCCTCAGCCGCGAGCGCGCCCTGCACCGCTACCCGGTGGCCGTCTCCGAGGCCCTCGGCGGCTACTACCGGCTCGGCAACATCTTCAGCAAGCTGATCGGCAACCCGACGATCATGCGCACCGCCACCAAGTACGGCATGCCGATCAAGCCGCTGATGCGCTTCGTGCTCAAGCTGCTGGCTGGCCTGTACGACCCCAAGGACGGCGACGCGATGGACCGCGTGATCACCGCCGCCACCAAGCTGGCCCCGACCGCCTGACCCGGTTCCGCGGCCGTCCGGCCTGGCCTAACGAGTGCTGGACGGCGGCGGGATCACCAGCGGCGTGCTGGTCGGGTAGTTGGCTGGGTAGTAGACCTCGGTGAGTACCGGCCGCCCGTGGATACTGACGCACCAACCGCTGGCCCGGCGAGCCAGCGGCACCGCCTCCTGGTAGACGCCGCCGGTCATCTTCCCGGTCAGGTGCGCCATGTCGACGTAGGGGACGGTGTCGGCGAACCGCACCCGATCGACGACGATCCCGCGGCCGCCGAATGCGCGCATCCGGACGTCGATCGCCGTCTCCAGTTCAGGACCGTTCCCTTCGGTGACCGCCTTCACCTGCTCGCGATCGTTGCGGTTGAGGGCGTCGAGGTAAGCCTGGGTAGCCGCCTCGCGGTTGTGCTTGCCGCAGGGCCGCGCGGTCTCCGGATAGCTGACCTTCTCCAGTGCGCAACCGGCCAGCAGGACTGCGGCTGCCTGCGCGGCGAACAGCCACGCAGGCAGCCGGTGCCGTCTGGCCGGTGGCACGTCACGTTCGGTGCGCATACCACTTGTTAGCAGGATCCTCGTTCTCCTTGAGGATCTCGATGAGCGGTCGATCCACGGTGTCGTTGCTGTGATAGGTCATCCACAGGTGAGTGGCGTACGGATTTCCGCTGACACCGGCGCGGCCCGTGACCAACATGGTGTGGTCGATGTTGTCAGCGGGTTCATTCGGATCCTCATGTGGATGATCCCAATCGACTTGGAGCACATCCGCGAGATCCATCAACCACACGTTCTCCAGTCCGGCGGTGCGGCGTGAGTGGATCTGGGCAAAATAGGCCCAGTTGTGCGCTGCCGACCAGGTGTAGCTGGTGGTCCAGGGGAATGGCCCGTAGAACCATTTGGTGGGGTCATCGCGCTCGAAAACGGTGGATCCGACGTACTGCCAGCCGCCCGCTTCCATGATCTGCGAGATGAAGTTGGTGCAGTCAGTGTCGGAGTACGCGCGATAGTTGGGATTGTAGGTCTTGGCATGGCGATGGGCGTAGGCGACCATCGCGCCATAGTCGTAGGCGGGCCGGCGCGCGGCGTCAGCGGAGAACTTGCCGGGAACAGTTCGCAGGGGAGAGTCGGCCGTCGTTCGGTCGGTACTTGACCGAACGACCCCCTTCAACCGGGCAGTGCCCGGCTCGGCGCCAGCGGACCTGCCACCGGGGCCCCGGCCGAACTGCGTGGGTGGCGGCAGACTGCTCACCAGATGGGGCACCGTGTCAACCATGGTCCACCCGGCGGCGTCCCGGCGGAACTCGAACGTGTGGCGCAGCCGGAACTGCTCGTGGGTGGGCGAGTCCGGAAAAACCTTGGCGAACCACAGCTTGGTGTGTTCGGTGGCTTCCAGAACAATCCGGTCGGCGGAGCCCGGCCGCCAATGTTGATCAGTCAGAGTGACCTCGGCCGCCCGCTTCCCGCCGGTGAGGTTCTGGTATTCGACACGTCGCTGGTCGAGCCGGGCCGACTCCAGGCTGAGCCGCTGATCGAGTTCCCACCCGAGTCGTACGGAGGTCATGCGCTGGTTTGATCTTGCCGAGCCGAGGATCAGGCGATCAGCTCGTTCTTGGAGGTAGCGCAGACTCGCGTCGGCGACCCACTGCTTGTCGCGATCGCTCGCCTGGTTGCCGGAAGCCAGCGCGGTTGGTGGTGCCAATATCGCGCCAGAGATCAGCGCTACTGCAATTATGGATAAGCGAAACCACATCGATTGCCCCCCTGGCTATCGAATCATGTTCGCAAAGGCCCCCCTTTGCGGAGGCGAGGTTATTGGCAGACAAGAATGGAAGCAAGGTGCTCGGTGAATCCGGAGCGCGGTATGAGAGAGGTTCACGCTTACGGCCCGGTGCGCGCCGCCTGGCGAGCACCGGGCGGACGGCCTAGCGTGTTGGGCCATTCGGCGGTCCAGCTTCGAAGGGGTGGCCCAAGGGTGTCCCGGCGCGCGCGAGTCGTTGAGCGGGTCATACACTTCGGAGTTGGAGTTCGTGAACAAGTTCACAAGCTCTGGCGCACCTCACCGGCAAGTTAGGTGAACCTTACTGCATGGCTGGATCGCCCGAATGCCTAGGGTGCCCATCGGACGGCGGCTGTCACGGCCGTTGACGAGCGCGGATGAGGAAAGGACGGCGGCGGGACAGTGCTCCACTCTTACCTCCCCCTCGTGCTGATGTTCTTGCTGGCCTTGGTGTTCGCCCTGGGCTCGGTCGCGGTCGCGCCCTACATCGGGCCCCGGCGGTACAACAAGGCCAAGCTCGACGCGTACGAGTGCGGAATCGAGCCCTCGCCCCAGCCGGTGGTCGGCGGTGGGCGGATGCCGGTCGCCTACTACCTGACGGCGATGCTGTTCATCCTGTTCGACATCGAAATGGTGTTCCTCTACCCCTTCGCGGTGACCGCGGGCCAGCTCGGCCTGTTCGGACTGGTAGAGATCGCCCTCTTCATCGGCACGGTCGGCTTCGCCTACGTCTACGTGTGGCGGCGCGGCGGCCTGGACTGGAGCTGAGTCATGGGTCTTGAGGAGAAGCTGCCCAACGGGATTCTGTTGGCCAGCGTGGAGAAACTGGTCAACTGGTCGCGCAAGTCCTCGCTGTGGCCCGCCACCTTCGGGCTGGCCTGCTGCGCGATCGAGATGATGACCACCGGCGCGCCGCGCTACGACCTCGGCCGCTTCGGCATGGAGGCCTTCCGCGCCTCCCCGCGCCAGGCCGACCTGATGATCGTGGCCGGCCGGGTGACCAACAAGATGGCCCCGGTGCTGCGCCAGATCTACGACCAGATGCCCGAGCCGCGCTGGGTGCTCGCGATGGGCGTGTGCGCCTCCTCCGGCGGCATGTTCAACAACTACGCGGTGGTCCAGGGCGTCGACCACGTCGTGCCGGTGGACATGTACCTGCCCGGCTGTCCGCCGCGGCCGGAGATGCTGCTGGACGCGATCCTGAAGATCCACGCCAAGATCATGGACGAGCCGCTCGGGCCCAAGCGGGCCGCGCTGCGGGCCGCCAGCGGCGCGCGCACCGAGATGATCCCGTCCTCCGTCCGGTACGCCAAGAAGAAGTGATCGGCTGTGACTGACGCGAACCTCCCCGAGCCCAAGGGCGAAGCCCACAGCTCGGCGGACATGACCGAGGCCCAGCACGAGGAGCACCTCGCCGCTGGCGGTGTCGTGGCCGGCAAGAACCGCAAGGGCATGTTCAACGTCTCCGGCTCCGGCGACACCTCCGGTTTCGGCGGCCTGCGCCTGCCCGCCTACGCGCCCGCGCCCAGCGAGCGCCCCTACGGCGGCTGGTTCGACGAGTTCGTCGACGAGCTGTCCATGGCCATGGCGGAGAAGGGCATCCCGGCCGAGGCGGTCCAGCAGATCACCGTGGACCGCGGCGAGATCACCTTCTACGTCCGCCGCGAGCACCTGCTCGAACTGTGCCGGCTGCTCCGCGACGACCAGGCCCTGCGCTTCGAGCTGTGCAGCTCGGTCTCCGGCGTGGACTACGGCGTGGACGTGCCGCAGCGCCTGCACTCGGTCTACCACCTGACCTCGATGACCTACCGCCGCCGGATCCGGCTCGAGGTCGCCATGGACATCGAGGACCCGCACGTGCCCAGCGTGGTCGAGGTCTACCCGACCGCGGACTGGCAGGAGCGGGAGGCCTGGGACATGTTCGGCATCGTCTACGACGGCCACCCCGCGCTGACCCGGATCCTCATGCCGGACGACTGGGACGGCCACCCCCAGCGCAAGGACTACCCGCTCGGCGGGATCCCGGTCGAGTACAAGGGCGCGGAAATTCCTCCGCCGGACCAGAGGCGGTCTTACTCATGAGCCACGAACGTCTCGCCGACGTCACCGACGGCACCGACACCAGCGCCGTGGGCAGCGACAGCACGGTCGCCGACGGCGCCACCGGCCCGCGCGACCCGTATGCCGCGGACTCCCGGCAGACCACCGAGGGCCCGGTCTACACCGTCAGCGGCGGTGACTGGGACGCGGTGCTGGAGGACGCCACCCACGACGAGCGCATCGTCATCAACCTGGGTCCGCAGCACCCCTCCACGCACGGCGTGCTCCGCCTGGTGCTGGAGCTGGAGGGCGAGACCGTCACCCAGGCCCGCTCGGTGATCGGCTACCTGCACACCGGCATCGAGAAGAACGTCGAGTACCGCAACTGGACCCAGGGCGTCACCTTCGTGACCCGGATGGACTACCTGGCGCCGCTGCACAACGAGGCCGCCTACTGCCTCGCGGTGGAGAAGCTGCTCGGCGTCACCGCGCCGCGCCGCGCCCAGGTGATCCGGGTGCTGCTGATGGAGCTCAACCGGATCAGCTCGCACCTGGTGGCGCTGGCCACCGGCGGCATGGAGCTGGGCGCGCTGACCGCGATGACCGCGGGCTTCCGCGAGCGCGAAGAGGTCCTGCACCTGCTGGAGCACCTGACCGGCCTGCGGATGAACCACGCGTTCATCCGGCCGGGCGGGCTCGCCCAGGACCTGCCGGAGGACTACCACGAGAAGATCACCGACTTCCTCAAGGTGATGCACTCCCGGCTGCCGCAGTACGACAAGCTGCTCACCGGCCAGCCGATCTGGCGCCGCCGCCTGGAGGGCGTGGGCTACCTGCCGCTGGACGGCTGCATGCAGCTGGGCATCACCGGCCCGATCCTGCGCTCGGCCGGCCTGCCCTGGGACCTGCGCAAGGTCGAGCCGTACTGCGGGTACGAGGAGTACGACTTCGAGGTCCCCACCTCCACCGAGGCGGACTGCTTCGCCCGCTACCTGCTGCGGGTGGAGGAGATCCACCAGTCGCTCAAGATCGTCAAGCAGTGCCTGGCGAAGCTGGAGCCCGGCCCGGTGATGGTCGAGGACGGCAAGATCGCCTGGCCCGCGCAGCTGACCATCGGCTCCGACGGCATGGGCAACTCGCTGGAGCACGTCCGCAAGATCATGGGCCAGTCCATGGAGTCCCTCATCCACCACTTCAAGCTGGTGACCGAGGGCTTCGACGTGCCTGCCGGGCAGGTGTACGTGCCGGTGGAGTCCCCGCGCGGCGAGCTGGGCTACCACCTGGTCTCCGACGGCGGCACCCGCCCGCTGCGCGTGCACGTGCGCGAACCCAGCTTCGTGAACCTGCAGTCGATGCCCGCGATGAGCGAGGGCAGCCTGGTCGCCGACGTGATCGCCGCGGTGGCCTCGATCGACCCGGTGATGGGTGGTGTGGACCGATGACAAGGACCCCAGAGCGAATGTCCGAAGTGGACAGCGTGGACACCTCGCAGTTCGCGGACATCGTTGACAAGGCGCGGCAGATCATCGCGCGCTACCCGGTGAGCCGCTCCGCGCTGCTGCCCATGCTGCACCTGGTGCAATCGGTTGAGGGCCACGTCAGCCAGGCCGGCATCGCCTTCTGCGCCGAGCAGCTCGACCTGGCCACCGCCGAGGTCAGCGCGGTCGCCACCTTCTACACCATGTACAAGCGCAAGCCCTGCGGCGAACACCTGGTCAGCGTCTGCACCAACACGCTGTGCGCGGCCCTGGGCGGGGACGCGATCTACGGCAAGCTGCGCGAGCACCTCGGCGTCGGCCACGAGGAGACCGCCGGTGAGCCCGGCACTCCCGGGTCGGTCACCATCGAGCACGCCGAGTGCCTGGCCGCCTGCGACCTCGGCCCGGTGCTCCAGGTCAACTACGAGTTCTACGACAACCAGACGCCCGAGTCGGCGCTGGAGCTGGTCAAGGCGTTGCAGCGGGGGGAGAAGCCGAACCCCACCCGCGGCGCCCCGCTGACCGACTTCAAGCAGGCCGAGCTCCAGCTCGCCGGTTTCTTCGAGGGCCGCGAGCAGGACGTGGCCGGACCCTCGGCCGCGGTGGAGACCCTGCGCGGAGCCAAGATGGCCAACGAGCGCGGCTGGACCGCCCCGGTCATGCCGGAGGACGTCCCGCTCCCGGCCGTCCCCGAGAAGAAGTGAGGCTGGCATGCCCGAGCCGTTGACGCCGGTGCTCACCAAGCGCTGGCTCTCCCCGAACTCCTGGACGCTGCGCACCTACGAGCAGCTGGAGGGCTACAGCGCGCTGCGCAAGGCCTTCGGCGCGCACCCGGACCAGCTCATCCAGCTGTGCAAGGACTCCGGTCTCCGCGGTCGCGGCGGCGCGGGCTTCCCGACCGGCCTGAAGTGGGGCTTCATCCCGCAGGGCGACGGCAAGCCGCACTACCTGGTGATCAACGCCGACGAGGGCGAACCGGGCACCTGCAAGGACATCCCGCTGATGATGGCCGATCCGCACTCGCTGATCGAGGGCTGCATCATCACCTCCTACGCGATCAGGGCCAACTTCTGCGCGATCTACGTGCGCGGCGAGGTCCTGCACTGCATCCGCAGGCTCAACGCCGCGGTCCAGGAGGCCTACGCCGCCGGGTACCTGGGCAAGAACATCCTGGGCAGCGGCTTCGACCTCGACATCGTGGTGCACGCCGGCGCCGGCGCGTACATCTGCGGTGAGGAGACCGCGCTGCTGGACTCGCTGGAGGGCAAGCGCGGCCAGCCCCGGCTCAAGCCGCCCTTCCCGGCCACCGCGGGTCTGTACGCCTCTCCCACTGTGGTGAACAACGTCGAGACCATCGCCTCGGTTCCCTACATCGTCAACGGCGGTTCCGGCTGGTTCCGCGAGATGGGCCGGGAGAAGTCGCCCGGCCCGACGATCTACTCGCTGTCCGGGCACGTGACCAACCCCGGCCAGTACGAGGCGCCGATGGGCACCACGCTGCGCGAGCTGCTGGAGCTGGCCGGTGGCATGAAGGACGGCATCCCGCTGAAGTTCTGGACGCCGGGCGGTTCCTCCACCCCGCTGTTCACCGCCGACCACCTGGACGTGCCGCTGGACTTCGAGGGCGCGGCCGAGGCCGGTTCGATGCTGGGCACCAAGGCGCTGCAGATCTTCAACGAGACCGTGTCCGTGCCGTGGGCCGTGATGAAGTGGACCGAGTTCTACAAGCACGAGTCCTGCGGCAAGTGCACCCCCTGCCGGGAGGGCACCTACTGGCTGGTGCAGATCCTGCAGCGGATGGTGCGCGGCGAGGGCACCCCCGCCGACATCGAGACCTTGCTGGACGTCTGCGACAACATCCTCGGCCGCTCGTTCTGCGCCCTCGGTGACGGCGCGACCAGCCCGATCACCAGTGCCATCAAGTACTTCAAGCACGAGTTCCTCGAGCTGTGCGCGAAGAACGCCGGGAACGCGCAGGCCGAACTGGCCGGAGCAGGAGCGCACTGACATGACCGTCGCACCCGAGAAGAACACCGAGAGCACCCCGGTGCCCGCGGGCCATGTCCGGCTGACCATCGACGAACGCGAGGTCATCGCGCCCAAGGGCGAGCTGGTCATCCGCGCCGCCGAGCGGCTGGGCATCGTGGTGCCGCGCTTCTGCGACCACCCGCTGCTCGAACCGGCTGGCGCCTGCCGCCAGTGCCTGGTGGACGTGGAGATGGGCGGCCGGCCGATGCCGAAGCCGCAGGCCTCCTGCACGCTCACGGTGGCCGACGGCATGGTCGTGCGCACCCAGCACACCTCGCCGGTGGCGGACAAGGCGCAGCAGGGCGTGATGGAGCTGCTGCTCATCAACCACCCGCTGGACTGCCCGATCTGCGACAAGGGCGGCGAGTGCCCGCTGCAGAACCAGGCGCTCAAGCACGGCCGCACCGAGTCCCGGTTCGTCGAGACCAAGCGGACCTTCCCGAAGCCGATCCCGATCTCCACCCAGGTGCTGCTGGACCGCGAGCGCTGCGTGCTCTGCCAGCGCTGCACCCGCTTCTCCGACCAGATCGCCGGTGACCCGTTCATCGAGCTGCTGGAACGCGGGGCGCAGCAGCAGATCGGCATCGCCGAGGGCAAGCCGTTCCAGAGCTACTTCTCCGGCAACACCATCCAGATCTGCCCGGTCGGCGCGCTCACCAGCGCGGCCTACCGGTTCCGCTCCCGGCCGTTCGACCTGGTCTCCACCCCCGGCGTGTGCGAGCACTGCGCCGGCGGCTGCGCGACCCGCGTCGACACCAGGCGTGGCAAGGTGATGCGCCGCCTGGCGGGCGATGACCCCGAGGTCAACGAGGAATGGCTGTGCGACAAGGGTCGCTTCGCCTTCGTCTACCCGACCCTGCCCGACCGGATCCGCCGCCCGCTGGTGCGCAACGAGCAGGGCGAGCTGGTCGAGGCGTCCTGGACCGAGGCGCTGCGCGTCGCGGCCGAGGGCCTGGCCAAGGCCAGGGACGGCAAGGGCGTCGGCGTGCTGCCCGGTGGCCGGCTGACCGTCGAGGACGCCTACGCCTACAGCAAGTTCGCCAGGGTCGCCGCGCGCACCAACGACATCGACTTCCGGTCCCGCCCGCACTCCGACGAGGAGCTGGCGCTGCTGTCCTCCTCGATCGTGGGCGTCACCCCGGAGACCGGGGTCACCTACGGCGTGGTCGAGGCCGCGCCCTCGGTGCTCTGCGTCGGCCTGGAGCCGGAGGAAGAGGCGGGCATCCTGTTCCTGCGCCTGCGCAAGGCGGCGCGCAAGGGCCGGACCAAGGTCTTCCACCTCGGCCAGTACACGACCCCGGCGGTGCGCAAGACCTACGGCACGCTGATCCCCGCGGTGCCCGGCGGCGAGCCGGCCGCACTGCGCGCGCTGCCCGAGGACGTGGACACCTCGCTGCGCAACCCGGGCGCGGTGCTGCTGCTCGGCGCCCGCGCGGTGGAGGTGCCCGGCCTGATCTCGGCCGCGGTCGAGCTGGCCACCAGCACCGGAGCCACCCTGGCCTGGATCCCCCGCCGCGCCGGTGAGCGCGGCGCGGTCGAGGCCGGTGCGCTGCCCACGCTGCTGCCCGGCGGCCGCCCGGTCACCGACGCGGAGGCCCGCGCCGAGATCGAGCTGGCCTGGGGTGTGGCAGCGGGCTCGCTGCCCGCGACCCCGGGCCGGGACGCCGCTGGCATCCTGGCCGCGGCCGCGGCAGGCGAGCTGGACGCGCTGCTGGTCGGCGGGGTGGACCCCGGCGACTTCGGCGACCCGGCCGCCGCGCTGGCCGGTGTCAAGGCGGCTGGTTTCATTGTCTCCCTTGAGCTTCGGCACTCCGCGGTGACCGAGCACGCCGACGTGGTGCTGCCGGTGGCCGCCTCGGTGGAGCGCGCGGGCAGCTACCTCAACTGGGAGGGCCGCCGCCGCGAGTTCAAGGCCGCGCTGGACGTCGCGGGCGTGGTCCCGGACTGCCGGGTGCTGGACACCCTGGCGATCGAGATGGACTCCGACCTGTTCACCCAGACCCCGGCCGCCGCGGCCGCGGACCTGGCCAGGCTCGGCGCCCACCGCGGCGCCCGGCCGCAGTTCACCCCGGCCGCCGAGGCCGGCGCGCCCGCGCTGACCAACGGCCACCTGGTGCTGGCCAGCTGGCCGCAGATGCTGGGCAACGGCTCGCTGCAGGACGGCGAGCCCAACCTGGCAGGCACCGCCCGCCCGGCGGTGGCCAGGCTGGCCCCGGCCACCGCGGCCAAGCTCGGCCTGGCTGAGGGCGAGCCGGTCAGCGTGGCCACCGAGGCCGGTGCGATCACGCTCCCGCTGGAGCTGGCCGATCTGCCGGAGCAGGTGGTCTGGCTGCCGGGCAACTCGGGCGCGTCCACCGTGCGCCGCACCCTGGGCGCCGGGCACGGCGCCCTCGTCACCGTCACCGACGGAGGAAACGCATGAAGCCCCTCGCAGCCGGGGAGATCGGCGCTCTGCTCGCCGACGACCCGTGGTGGCTGAGCCTGATCAAGGTCGTCGCCGTCTTCGCCTTCCTGGTGGTTCTGGTGATCGGCCTGGTCTGGGGCGAGCGCCGGATCGTCGGGTTCATGCAGCAGCGGCCCGGCCCCAACCGGGCAGGCCCCTTCGGCATGCTGCAGTCGCTGGCCGACGCGCTCAAGATGGCCTTCAAGGAGGACATCCGGCCGGTCATGGCGGACAAGTGGGTCTACTTCCTGGCCCCGATCATCTCCGCGGTGCCCGCCTTCCTCGCCTTCTCGGTGATCCCGTTCGGCGGCGAGGTCCAGATGTTCGGTTACCAGACCGCGCTGCAGATCGCGGACGTGCCGGTGGGCGTGCTGGTGGTGCTGGCCTGCGCCTCGGTCGGCGTCTACGGCATCGTGCTCTCCGGCTGGTCCTCCGGCTCGCCGTACCCGCTGCTCGGCTCGCTCCGCTCGGCCGCGCAGGTGATCTCCTACGAGATCGCGATGGGCCTGGCCATCGTCTCGGTGATCCTGTTCGCCGGGTCGCTGTCCACCGGCGACATCGTGAACGCGCAGTCGGGTGTCTGGTTCGTCTTCACCCTGCTGCCCAGCTTCGTGATCTACGTGATCTCCATGGTCGGTGAGACCAACCGCGCCCCGTTCGACCTCCCCGAGGCCGAGTCGGAGCTGGTCGGTGGCTTCCACACCGAGTACTCGACCTCGCTGAAGTTCGCCATGTTCTTCCTCGCCGAGTACATCAACATGGCCACCGTCTCCGCACTGGCCACCACGCTGTTCCTGGGCGGCTGGCGGGCGCCCTTCGGCCTGAGCTACATCGCCGACGGCATGTTCAACACCGGCTGGTGGCCGGTGCTGTGGTTCATCGGCAAGATGCTGGCCTTCCTGTTCTTCTTCGTGTGGCTGCGCGCCACCCTGCCCCGGCTGCGCTACGACCAGTTCATGCAGCTGGGCTGGAAGGTCCTGGTCCCGGTCGCGCTGGTCTGGTTCGTCGCGGTCACCGTGGTCAAGTACATCCGGGAGAACTGGAACACGATCAGCTCCACCCAGATCCTGATCTTCGGCGGGGCCGCGCTGGCCGTGCTGATCCTGCTGGTGTTCCTGATCCCGGAGCGCGAGATCCGGGAGGAGCGGGTGCAGGTGGCAGGCAGCGGCTACCCGATCCCGCCGCTGGACCTGGCCGTGCCCAAGCCCCCCAAGCGCCGGACCCCCGTGGCCGCCGCGCAGCAGAGTTCCACGCCGGCCGCGATCGGCACCGAAGGCGGAAAGGAGGCTGGCGATGGGACTTCTTGATCCCATCAAGGGCTTCGGCGTCACCTTCTCGACGATGTTCCGGAAGGTCGTCACCGAGGAATATCCCGAGGTCATGAAGGTCACCGCGCCGCGGTACCACGGTCGCCACCAGCTGAACCGGCACCCGGACGGGCTGGAGAAGTGCGTCGGCTGCGAGCTGTGCGCCTGGGCCTGTCCGGCGGACGCGATCTTCGTCGAGGGCGGTGACAACACCGAGGACGCCCGCTACTCGCCCGGCGAGCGCTACGGCGCGGACTACCAGATCAACTACCTGCGCTGCATCGGCTGCGGTCTCTGCATCGAGGCCTGCCCGACCCGTTCGCTGACCATGACGAACGAGTTCGAGCTGGCCGATGACAACCGGCAGAACCTGATCTACACCAAGGAACAGCTGCTGGCGCCGCTGCTGGAAGGCATGGAGCAGCCGCCGCACCCGATGCGCCTCGGTGAGAACGAGCAGGACTACTACGTCAACGGACCGCAGTTGGCCCGTGGCGAGAAGCCCGCCGAGGGGGCCGTGCGTTGAGCTCCGTCATCGCCATCCTCGCCCAGGCGCCGCCGAACGCCCCCGAGGTGATCAAACTCGGCGAGCAGATCATGTTCTGGGTGCTCGGCCCGGTGTCGCTGATCGGCGCCATGGGCATGCTCTTCGCCCGCAACGCGGTGCACTCGGCGCTGTGGCTGGTGCTCACCATGCTCAGCCTCGGCGTGCTCTACATCGTGCAGCAGGCGCCCTTCCTGGGCGTGGTGCAGATCATCGTCTACACCGGCGCGATCATGATGCTGTTCCTGTTCGTGCTGATGCTGGTCGGCAGGGACAGCTCGGACTCGGTGGTGGAGGTGCTGCGCGGCCAGCGGCTCACGGCCACCTTCCTCGGCCTCGGCCTGGCCGCCCTGCTGGTGGCCGCGCTGTCCCGCGCGTTCACCGACGTGCCCTCGACCGGGCTGGCCAAGGTCAACGGCAGCGAGGGGCCGGGCAACGTGCTCGGCCTCGGGCAGCTGATCTTCCGCGAGTACGTCTTCGCCTTCGAGCTGACCTCGGCGCTGCTGATCACCGCCGCGCTCGGCGCGATGCTGCTGGCCTTCGTGGACAAGGAACACTCCACCAAGCGCAGCCAGCGCGAGCTGGTCGAGGCCCGCCTGCGCGGCGAGCACGACCGGCCATCGCCGCTGCCCGGCCCCGGTGTGTTCGCCACCGCCAACTCGGTGGCCACCCCGGCGCTGCTGCCGGACGGCTCGGTCGCCCCGGAGTCGCTGTCCAAGATCATCGAGTCCACCTCGCGCGAGCGCCTGGCCGACGACATCACCGAGGTCAAGGGCGCCGGCCCGCAGCCGGACGCGCACGCGCTCACCGGACCGTCCAGCAAGGACAAGAAGTCCGGCGCTGAGGAGGGGAAGGCATGACCCCCACCTACTACCTGCTGCTGTCCGCGCTGCTGTTCTCCATCGGCGCGGTGGGCGTGCTGATCCGGCGCAACGCCATCGTGGTGTTCATGTGCATCGAGCTGATGCTCAACGCGGTGAACCTGACCCTGGTGACCTTCGCCCGGATCAACGGCGCGCTGGACGGCCAGGTGATGGCCTTCTTCGTGATGGTCGTCGCGGCGGCCGAGGTGGTCGTCGGACTCGCGATCATCATGTCGATCTTCCGCACCCGCCGTTCGGCCTCGGTCGACGACGCCAACCTGCTCAAGTACTGAGGTGCAGACGGTGAAGGGAAACATTCTGGCCGCCACCGAGGTGGTGGAGGCCACCGGCGCGGCCCAGTACGCCTGGCTGCTGATCCTGCTGCCGTTGGTCGGCGCGACCGTGCTGCTGGTCGGCGGCAAGCACACCAACGGCTGGGGCCACCTGCTCGGCAGCGCGATGGCGATCCTGTCCTTCGTCTACGGCGCGGTGCTGTTCGTGCAGACCATCGGCAAGGACGCGGGCTCCAGGGTCGCCGAGCTGCCGGTGTTCGAGTGGTTCAGCGTGGCCGCGCTCAAGGTCGAGTTCGGCCTGCGCATCGACCCGCTGTCGATGACCTTCGTGCTGCTGATCACCGGTGTGGGCTCACTGATCCACATCTACTCGGTCGGCTACATGAGCCACGACGCGGACCGGCGGAAGTTCTTCGCCTACCTGAACCTGTTCGTGGCGGCGATGCTGGTCCTGGTGCTGGGCAACAGCTTCGTGACGCTGTACCTGGGCTGGGAGGGCGTCGGCCTGGCCTCCTACCTGCTGATCGCCTTCTGGCAGCACAAGCCGGCCGCGGCCACCGCGGCGAAGAAGGCGTTCCTGATGAACCGGGTCGGTGACGTCGGCCTGGCGCTGGCCATCTTCCTGATGTTCCGGGACCTGGGCACCACCCAGTACACCGAGGTCTTCGCCCGCGCGGGTGACCTCTCGCCGGGCGTGGTCACCGCGATCGCGGTGCTGCTCCTGCTGGGCGCCTGTGGCAAGTCCGGCCAGTTCCCGCTGCAGGCCTGGTTGCCGGATGCGATGGAGGGCCCGACCCCGGTCTCCGCGCTCATCCACGCCGCGACCATGGTCACCGCCGGTGTGTACCTGGTGGCGCGGGCCAACCCGATCTACAACCTCACCGAGGACGGCCGCCTGGTCGTGGTCATCATCGGCGCGATCACGCTGGTGATCGGGTGCATCATCGGCTGCGCCTACGACGACTTCAAGAAGGTGCTGGCCTACTCCACGGTCAGCCAGATCGGCTACATGATCCTGGCCGTCGGCCTCGGCCCGGCCGGGTACGCGATCGGCATCATGCACCTGCTCACCCACGGCTTCTTCAAGGCCGGGCTCTTCCTCGGCGCCGGTTCGGTGATGCACGGCATGAACGACGAGGGCAACATCCGCCGGATGGGCGGGCTGGCCAGGCACATGCCGGTCACCTTCGTCACCTGGGGCCTGGGCTACCTGGCGCTGATCGGCTTCCCGCTGCTGTCCGGCTTCTACTCCAAGGACGCCATCATCGAGGCGGCGCTGGGCCAGGGCGGCTGGCGCGGCTGGGTCTTCGGCGGCGCGGCCCTGCTGGGCGCCGGGCTGACCGCGTTCTACATGACCCGCCTGATGCTGCTGGTGTTCTTCGGCGAGAAGCGGTGGAAGAACCTCAAGTCCGCGGACGGCCGCGAGTACCACCCGCACGAGTCCCCGGCCAGCATGACCGTGCCGATGATCGTGCTGGCGGTCGGCTCGGTGGGCGCGGGCTTCTTCTTCGCCAGTGGCGGCAGGCTCGCCACCTGGCTGGAACCCGCGCTGGGCAAGCTGGAAGTGGCTGAGCACGGGGTGCTCCCGCACGCGCTGGTGCCGATCCTCACCGTGGCGCTGGCCGCGCTCGGCGCGCTCACCGCCTGGCTGATCTTCGGCCGCAAGCCGGTCCCGGTGGAACGCCCGGAGAAGGTCTCCTTCCTGGTGCGCGCCGCCCGCAAGGACCTCTACGCCAACTCGATCAACGAGGGGCTGATCGCGAACCCGGGCTTCCTGCTCACGCGGTTCCTGCTCTTCTTCGACAACAAGGGCGTCGACGGGGTGGTCAACGGCACGGCCGTGCTGCTCCGGGGCGTCTCGAGCCGGGTCCGCCGGCTCCAGACCGGTTTCGTGCGCTCCTACGCGCTGAGCATGCTGGGCGGTTCGGTCCTCCTGATCGCCGCCCTGCTGATGGTGAGGTTGGCGGGATGAACGGCCTCGTGCTGCTCGCACTACTGCTGCTGCCGCTGCTCGGCGGCCTGGTGGTGGCGTTCCTGCGCGGCAACGACCGCGCGGCGAAGCTGACCGCGCTGGGCTTCGCCCTGGCCGAGCTCGCGCTCGCCGCGGTGGCCTGGGCCGGGTTCACCCCCGGCGGGGACCGGATCCAGCTGGCCTTCGGGGTGGACTGGATCCCGGCCTTCGGCGTGCGCTTCGCCCTCGGCGTGGACGGCATCGCGCTGGTGATGATCGCGCTGATCGCGGTGCTGGTGCCGATCGTGATCGGCGCGGCCTGGGAGGAGAAGCTGCCGGAGGGCCGCACGGTCGCCGGGTTCTTCTCCCTGCTGCTGGTCATGCAGACCTTCATGATCGGCGTCTTCGCGGCCACCGACGTGTTCCTGTTCTACGTCTTCTTCGAGGCGATGCTGGTGCCCGCCTACTTCCTGATCGGCCGCTTCGGCGGGCCGCGCAGGCAGTACGCGGCGGTGAAGTTCTTCCTGTACTCGCTCTTCGGCGGCCTGGTCATGCTGGCCTCGGTGATCGGCGTGTACGTGGTGGCCAGCGGCCGCCTGGGCAAGGGCACCTTCGACTGGGCCACCCTGGTCGGCATCGCCAAGGACATCCCGCAGGGCGTGCAGATCTGGCTGTTCCTCGGCTTCCTGATCGCCTTCGCGATCAAGGCGCCGCTGGTGCCGCTGCACACCTGGCTGCCGGACGCCGGTGGCGAGGCCCCGGTGGGCGTGGGCGTGCTGCTGGTCGGCGTGCTGGACAAGGTCGGCACCTTCGGGTTGATGCGCTACGGCCTGTCGCTGTTCCCCGACGCCAGCCGGATCCTGGCGCCCTGGGTGCTGACGCTGGCGGTGATCGGCGTGATCTACGGCGCGATCCTGGCCGCGGGACAGACCGACATGAAGCGGTTCGTCACCTACACCTCGATCGCGCACTTCGGCTTCATCGCGCTGGGCATCTTCGCCTTCAGCAGCCAGTCGCTCTCCGGCGCGGTGCTGTACATGGTCAACCACGGCCTCTCCACCGGCATGCTCTTCCTGGTGGTCGGCATGGTGATCGCGCGCGGTGGCTCCCGTCAGTTCAGCGACTACGGCGGCATGGCCAAGCTCACCCCGGTGCTCGGCGGCATGTTCTTCATCGCCGGGCTCTCCTCGCTGGCGCTGCCCGGCACCAACTCCTTCGTCAGCGAGTTCCTGGTGCTGATCGGGTCGTTCCCGAGGGAGCCGGTGTTCACCATCATCGCCACGGTCGGCATGGTGCTGGCCGCGCTGTACGTGCTGTGGGCCTACCAGCGGGTCATGCAGGGCCCGGTGCGCGGCAACGCGCTGGTGGGCCTGGCCGGTGGCCCCGGCTCCGCGGTGGACCCCAGCTCGGAGACGGCCAAGGCCAAGGTGCCCGACCTGTCCAAGCGGGAGATCGCGGTGCTGACCCCGCTGGTGGTGCTGATCATCGCGCTCGGGGTCTACCCGCAGCCGGTGCTCGATGTGATCAACCCGTCCGTCGGCGCGACGATGACCGAGGCCGGGCAGCAGGACCTGGTGAAGGAAGGCAAGTGACGTGGTGACCCTGACTCACCTGGCACAACAGCAGCCTCAGCAGCTGCTGGAACTGCCGGACTTCCTGCTCGAGCACATGGTGCCGGTGCTGATCGTGCTCGGCGCGGCCTGTGTCTCGGTGCTGTTCGAGGCGCTGCTGCCGCGGCACCTGCGCTGGTCGGTGCAGGTGTTCCTGAGCCTGTTCTCGATCGCCGCCGCCGCGGTGGTGCTGGTCGTGAAGGGCTTGGGCGAGAACGGCACCGGTGTGCTGCCGATGGCCAAGGCGCTCGCGGTGGACTACCCCACGCTGTTCCTGTGGGGCACGCTGCTCGCGCTGGGCTTCGGCTCGATCCTGCTGATCGCGGACCGCTCGGTGGAGCGCGGCGGCTACTTCGTGGCGCACGCCGCGATCCGCCCCGGCACCATCCAGGACCGCGCCCAGGCGGCCACCAGCGGCATGCAGACCGAGGTCTTCCCGCTGGCGCTGTTCGCCCTCGGCGGCATGATGACCTTCGTCGCGGCGAACGACCTGCTGACCATGTTCATCGCGCTGGAGGTGCTCAGCCTCCCGCTGTACCTGCTGTGCGCGCTGGCCCGCAGGCGCAGGCTCATCTCGCAGGAAGCCGCGGTCAAGTACTTCCTGCTCGGCGCGTTCGCCTCGGCGTTCTTCCTCTACGGCCTGGCGCTGCTCTACGGCTACGCGGGCTCGGTGAACCTGGCCGCGATCGCCAACGCGGCCGCGGGCAACGAGCGCTCCGACACCCTGCTCTTCGCCGGGGTCGGGCTGCTGGTGGTCGGCCTGCTGTTCAAGGCGGCGGTCGGCCCGTTCCACACCTGGAGCCCGGACGTCTACCAGGGCGCGCCCACGCCGGTGACCGCGTTCATGGCCGCCTGCACCAAGGTGGCGGCCTTCGGCGCGATCCTGCGGGTGTTCCAGGTGGCGCTGAAGTCCAGCAGCTGGGAGTGGCAGTACGTGCTGTGGGCGGTGGCCATCGTGTCCATGGTCATCGGCGCTGTGCTCGGTCTCACGCAGAGCGACATCAAGCGGATGATCGCCTACTCCTCGGTGGCGCACGCGGGCTTCCTGCTCGTCGGCTCGATCGCGCTCACCCCGCAGGGCCTCTCCGGCACCATGTTCTACCTGCTGGCCTACGGCTTCACCACGCTGGCCGTCTTCGGCGTGATCAGCCTGGTCCGGGACAGCAACGGCGAGGCGACCGACATCAAGCAGTGGGCCGGTCTGGCCAAGCGGTCGCCACTGGTGGCCGCGGTGTTCTCCTTCCTGCTGCTGGCACTGGCCGGCATCCCGCTCACCAGCGGGTTCATCGGCAAGTTCGTGGTGTTCGCGGCGGCGATCGAGGACGGGGCCGCGCCGCTGGTGGTGGTCGGCCTGGTGACCAGCGCGGTGGCCGCGTTCTTCTACCTGCGGATCATCGTGCTGATGTACTTCCAGGAGCCGAAGGAGGACGGCCCCACGGTCACCGTGCCGGGGGCGTTCACGGTCATGGCCATCACACTCGGTGTGACCGTGACCTTGCTGCTCGGAGTCGTCCCGCAGTTCGCCCTCAACTGGGCGGACCTCGGGGTGTTCGCGTTCTGAGGCCTACGTAGGCTGCAAGTGTGACGACGAGTGAGCAGGCCGGTCGGGGCGCCGGCATCGTGCTGGCCGACCCCGACCTCGAGGCCACGGTCCTTGCCGGACTGGCCGCGGTCGAGGCAGTGCTGCAGGACTCGGTCCGCAGCGACCTCGACTTCGCGACCGAGGCCTCCCTGCACCTGATGGAGGCGGGCGGAAAACGAATCCGCCCGCTCTTCGCCCTCCTGGCCGCCCACTTCGGCGACCCGAGCCGCCAGGAGGTCATCACCTCGGCCGTCGTGGTGGAGCTGATCCACCTGGCCACGCTTTACCACGACGACGTGATGGACGAGGCGCCGATGCGGCGGGGCGCGCTCAGCGCCAACGCCCGCTGGAACAACTCGGTGGCCATCCTCACCGGCGACTTCCTGTTCGCGCACGCCTCCAGGCTGGTGGCCGACCTGGGCACGGACGCGGCCCGGATCATCGCGAACACCTTCGCCGAGCTGGTCACCGGCCAGATGCGGGAGACCGTCGGCCCGGCCGAGGGCGTGGACCCGGTCACCCACTACCTGTCGGTGATCGACGAGAAGACCGGTTCGCTGATCGCCACCGCGGGCCGCTTCGGCGGCATGTTCGCCGGGGTGCCGGAGCCGCAGGTCGAGGCGCTGCGCCGGTACGGCGACGTGATCGGCGCGGCCTTCCAGATCTCCGACGACATCATCGACATCGCCTCGCCCGCGGTGGAGTCCGGCAAGACGCCGGGCACCGACCTGCGCGAGGGCGTGCGCACGCTGCCGATGCTCTACGCGCTGGCCGACGACCACGTCTCCGGCGCCCGGCTGCGTGAGCTGCTGTCCCGGCCGCTGGAGACCGACGCCGAGGTCGAGGAGGCGCTGGAGCTGCTGCGGGCGTCCTCGGGCCTGGAAGAGGCCCGCAAGACCCTCAGCGAGTACTCCGAGCGCGCGCACGCCGCCCTGGTGGACCTGCCGGAGTGCCCGGCCCGCTCGGCGCTGTCCGCGCTGGCGAACTTCGTGGTGGCCCGCTCCCAGTAGTTCAGGTGACCTGCGGGGCCGGTTCCGCCCGGCTCCGCAGTGACGCCGCCCTGGTGGCCCTGGCCGCACGCACCCCGTCCACGGTGAACACCAGCACCGCCACCCAGACCAGCGCGAACCCGGTCCAGCGGCCCGGCGACATCGGCTCGTGCATCACCAGCACGCCCCAGGCGAACTGCAGGATCGGCGCCAGGTACTGCAGGATGCCCAGCGTGGTCATGGAGACCCGGCGCGCGGCCACGTTGAACAGCAGCAGCGGCAGCGCGGTGATCGGCCCGGTGACCGCCAGCAGCAGGTCGTGCGCCGTGCCCGAGCCGAGGAACGTGCCCTGCCCCGCCAGGCCCAGCCAGATGAGGAACACGATCGCGGGCGGTCCCAGCACCACGCTCTCCGCGGTCAGCGAGTCCACCGCGGCCAGCTTCGAGGTCTTCTTCAGCAGCCCGTAGGTGCCGAAGCTGGCGGCCAGCACCAGCGCGATCACCGGCACCTGCCCGTGCTCGACGGTCAGCACGCACACCGCGGCGCCGCCGACGGCCACCGCTGCCCACTGCGGCCGGCGCAGCCGCTCGTTGAACACCAGCACGCCGAAGAGCACCGAGACCAGCGGGTTGATGAAGTAGCCCAGCGAGGTTTCCACCACCTGCCCGCTGGTCACCCCGTAGATGTAGGTGCCCCAGTTCACCGCGATGAGTGCTGCCCCGGCGGCGGCCAGCGCCCAGGTGCCGGGGGAGAGGCGCAGCAGGATCTTGCCGCGGCGCAGGAGCAGGGTGACCAACACCATGACGGCCAGGGTCCAGGCCAGCCGGTGTGCCAGGATCTCGACGGGACCGGCGGGTGCCAGCAGCGGCCAGAAGGCGGGGAAGAAACCCCAGAGCACGTACGCGCCCGCCCCGCACGCCAGCCCGGCCGCACCGGCCGGGGAAGAGGGCGAGGACGGCACCAGCCGAGCCTACGCCGCGGGGCTGTTCGCCCGGCAAGTAACTTCGTCACATCAACTACCGCCAGCTGGTCAACAGGACGCGGCGGACGGCCCTGCGCGTTAGGGTTCGGCAAAGTATGGAGAAGGCCGGAGGGATGTCGCGGTGTCGTCGTTGTTCGGGCAGGTCTGGCTGTGGAGCCTGCTCGCATTCGTGATCGGTGGCCTGGCCACCTGGGTGCTCTTCGTCACCCCCGCCCGCCGCGAGCTGGCCGCGCTGGAAGAGGAGAGGTCCCGCAGGCCGCAACCGCCGCCCACGGTGGTGCGCAAGCACGACGAGGACGACGACATCGTCTTCGAGCCCATGCAGACCCCCGTGGCCGCTCCACGCCCGGTCACCAGCAGCTCCGAGCAGACCACGGTCCTCCCGGCCCAGCCGAAGACCAGCCTGTTCACCCCCGACCCGGCCCACGAACCCACCACCCAGTCCGAGGCCCCCTGGGAACGCCGCCGCGAACCCACCTGGTCCCAGCCCAGCCCCGCCTCCGGTCAGCAGTGGTCCGCGCAGCACGCCGAAGATGAGCGCCCGGAGCCCGCCAAGACCCAGCAGTGGTCCGCGCAGCACGCCGAAGATGAGCGCCCGGAGCCCGCCAAGACCCAGCAGTGGTCCGCGCAGCACGCCGAAGATGAGCGCCCGGAGCCCGCCAAGACCCAGCAGTGGTCCGCGCAGCACGCCGAAGATGAGCGCCCGGAGCCCGCCAAGACCCAGCAGTGGTCCGCGCAGCGCGCCGAAGATGAGCGCCCGGAGCCCGCCAAGACCCAGCAGTGGTCCGCGCAGCGCGCCGAGGACGAGCGCCCCGAGTCCGCGCCCACCGAGCAGTGGTCCACCGCGCGCGCCGAGGAGGACCGCCAGCCGGAGGACGAGGCCCCGCGCCGCCCCGAGCCCGCCAAGACCCAGCAGTGGTCCGCGCAGCGCGCCGAGGACGAGCGCCCGGAGCCCGCCCCCACCCAGCAGTGGTCCACCCAGCGCATCGAGCCCGAGCCGCGCGAGGACGAAGCCCCCGCCCCGACCGAGCGCTGGTCCGCCCAGCCCCCAGCCGACGAGCCCGCCCCGGCCCAGCAGCCCACCCAGCAGTGGTCCCGCCAGGACGCCGACGAGCCCGCCCCCGAGCTGACCTGGACCACCGCCGCCCAGCCCGAGGCCCCAGCCCGCCCCGAGCCCCCGGCCCAGCCCGAGTCCCAGCCCGACGCCCCGGCCGCCACCCAGCAGTGGTCCACCCCGGAGGACGTCGACGACCAGCCCACCGCCGCCCAGCAGTCCCCGCGGGGCGCCGACCAGCCCACCACCGCGATCTTCGCCCCGGTCCGCACCCCGGAACCGGCCGCCCAGTCCGGCAAGTCCGACGAGGACGAGCGCCCGCTGTTCTTCGAGGCGGAGACCCCGGCCTACGGCATCCCCAAGAACGAGATCCTGGACGCCCTCGAAGAGGACCCCGAGCCGCGCCAGGCCCAGCGCCCCGTGCCCTCGCCCGCCCCGCCCGCGCCGCAGGTGAGCGCGCCGCCGGAGCTGGACGTCACCGACACCGAGCTGGCCGACCACCGGCCGTCCCGCCCGCCGCGGCCTGCCCAGCGGGTGGCGCCGCCGCAGTTCCCGCCGCGGCCGTTGCCGCCGCAGGAGCTCCAGGCCAGGGACACCGCCTACTTCCAGCACCTGGCCGCCAGCTCGGGGAACAACGCGCCGCCGGTGCCGCCCTCGGTGCCCGCGCCGCCGCGCCAGGTGCCGCCGGTCCCGCCCGCGCCGCCGCGCCCGGTCACCCCGGCCGAGCAGCCGCCGCCCCCGCCGGTGGCCCCGGCCGAGCCGACCACGCCGCCGCGCGGTGAGCGGTCCCGCTCGCTGTTCGAGCCGGTGATCGACCCCGACAAGCAGTGACACGAAAAAAGCCCCCCGGACGCGCCGGGGGGCTTTTTTCGTTGCTGGGTCAGGCCAGCACGGTCCAGGTGTCCTTGCCGCGGAGCAGCCCGGCCAGGTCGGCCGGCTTGCTCTGCACGGCCTGCTGGACCTGGCTGCGGGCCTGGTCGTCGTAGGTCGGGCGGGGCACCGAGCGGAACACACCGGTCACGGTGTGGTCCAGGTTCTGCCCGCCCAGCCGGGACAGCGCGAAGGCGTAGCTGGGGTCCTGCAGGGTCGCGTCGTGCACCACCAGCGCGTCCTCGCCGACCTCGTCCACCTTGCGCACCACGAACGAGCCGTGCTGACCCTCCCGGATCACCCCGAACTCGCCCTCGGCGCCGAAGCGGATCGGCTTGCCGTGCTCCAGCGGGATGATCCGCCGGTCCTTCTCGCCCGGCTCCTTGAGCACGTCGAAGGCGCCGTCGTTGAAGATCGGGCAGTTCTGGTAGATCTCCACCAGCGCGCTGCCCCGGTGCTGGGCGGCCTGCCGCAGCACGTCGGTCAGCCCGGCCCGGTCGGAGTCCAGCGCCCGGCCCACGAAGCTCGTCTCCGCGCCCAGCGCCAGCGAGATCGGGTTGAACGGGTGGTCCAGCGAGCCCATCGGGGTGGACTTGGTGACCTTGCCGACCTCCGAGGTCGGCGAGTACTGCCCCTTGGTCAGCCCGTAGATCCGGTTGTTGAACAGCAGGATCTTCAGGTTCACGTTGCGGCGCAGCGCGTGGATCAGGTGGTTGCCGCCGATGGAGAGCGCGTCGCCGTCACCGGTGACCACCCACACCGACAGGTCCGGCCGGGACACCGACAACCCGGTGGCGATGGCCGGGGCGCGGCCGTGGATGGAGTGCACCCCGTAGGTGTTCATGTAGTACGGGAACCGGGAGGAGCAGCCGATCCCGGAGACGAAGACGATGTTCTCCCGCTTGAGCCCCAGCTCCGGCAGGAAGCTCTGCATGGCGTTGAGGATGATGTAGTCACCACACCCGGGGCACCAGCGCACCTCCTGGTCGGACTTGAAGACCTTCGCGGTCTGCTTCTCGTCCGTGGTGGGAACACCGTCCAGGCCGCCGATGATCGGCAACCCGATGTCGACCGCGGTCATGCCTTGACCCCCTGGATGATCTCGGTGAACACGTCCTGGAGCTCTTCGGCCTTGAACGGCGTGCCCGCCACCTTCGTGTGGCTGACCGCGTCCACCAGGTACTTGGCCCGCAACAACAACGCGAGCTGGCCGAGATTCATTTCCGGGACGAGCACCTTGCGGTAGCTGCCCAGCACCTCACCCAGGTTCCTCGGGAACGGGTTGAGGTGCCGCAGATGCGCGTGCGCGACCTTCAGGCCCAGCCTGCGCACCCGCCGCGCGGCCGCGCCGATCGGGCCGTAGGTCGAACCCCAGCCGACCACGAGCACCTCGGCGTCGCCGGTCGGGTCGTCCACCACCAGGTCCGGCACGTCCACGCCGTCGATCTTGGCCTGGCGCAGGCGCACCATCTTGTCGTGGTTGTCCGGGTCGTAGGAGATGTTGCCCTGGCCGTCGCCCTTCTCCAGGCCACCGATGCGGTGCTCCAGACCGGGCGTGCCCGGCAGGGCCCACGGCCGGGCCAGGGTTTCCGGGTCGCGCAGGTACGGCCAGAACTCGCCGGAGCCGTCCGGCGCGTTGACCTCGGTGGCGAAGGAGACCCGCAGGTCGGGCAGGGTGTCCACGGCCGGGATGAGCCAGGGCTCTGACCCGTTGGCGATGTAGCCGTCGGAGAGCAGCAGCACCGGCGTGCGGTACTTCAGCGCGATCCGCGCGGCGTCGATGGCCATCTGGAAGCAGTCCGCGGGCGTGGCCGGGGCCAGCACCGGAACGGGCGCCTCGCCGTTGCGGCCGAACATGGCCTGCAACAGGTCGGCCTGCTCGGTCTTGGTGGGCAGCCCGGTGGACGGGCCGCCGCGCTGCACGTCGACCACCAGCAGCGGCAGCTCGGTCATCACCGCGAGGCCGATGGTCTCGGACTTCAGCGCGATACCCGGGCCGGAGGTGGTGGTCACACCCAGCGCGCCGCCGTAGGCCGCGCCCAGCGCCGCGCCGATACCGGCGATCTCGTCCTCGGCCTGGAAGGTGGTGATGCCGAAGTTCTTGTGCCGGGACAGCTCGTGCAGGATGTCCGAGGCTGGCGTGATCGGGTACGTGCCGAGGAAGACCGGCAGCTCCGAGCGCTGTCCGGCAGCCACGATGCCGTAGGCCAGCGCGGTGTTGCCGGTGATCTGGCGGTAGGTGCCCTGGGCCAGCTTGGCCGGGGCGACCTCGTAGGTCACCGCGAAGGCCTCGGTGGTCTCGCCGTAGTTCCAGCCGGTGCGGAAGGCCAGCACGTTGGCCTCGGCGATGTCCGGCTTCTTGGCGAACTTCTCCCGCAGGAACCGCTCGGTGCCCTCGGTCGGCCGGTGGTACATCCAGGACAGCAGGCCCAGCGCGAACATGTTCTTCGCGCGCTCGGCGTCCTTCTTCGACAGCCCGGTGGGTTCCAGCGCGCCGCGGGTCAGGGTGGCCATGGCGACCTTGTGCACGACGTAGGGCTCCAGCGAGCCGTCTTCGAGCGGGTCCGCGGCGTAGCCGACCTTGCTGAGGTTGCGCTTGTTGAACTCATCGGTGTTGACGATGAGGATGCCGCCGTGCGGCAGGTCGGCGATGTTGGACTTCAGCGCCGCGGGGTTCATCGCGACCAGGACGTCCGGCCGGTCGCCCGGCGTGAGGATGTCGTAGTCGGCGAAGTGCAGCTGGAAGCTGGACACCCCGGGCAGGGTTCCTGCAGGCGCCCTGATCTCGGCGGGGAAGTTGGGCAGCGTGGCCAGGTCGTTGCCGAAGGCCGCTGCCTCCGATGTGAACCGGTCTCCGGTCAGCTGCATGCCGTCACCGGAGTCGCCGGCGAACCTGATGACCACTCGGTCGAGCTTGCGGACCTCCGCGGTCTCGTGGCCCTCGGTGCTCACACTCATGGGCTCGCGATCCCTCTCTTCACCTCACGCGCCTGCATCGGCCATCGAAAACCGATGCCCCCCAACGAGAGTAGTCCGCGTCAGGGACCGTCAGCGTCGGGGAACTCACGGATCGGAGTTGCTGGTACTGCCTTGACAACGCTTCGAACACGGTAAGGGTGCCCTTGCCGTGTTCCCCTTGGAGAGACGCACGTCACATACGTCATCCCACATGGTCGTGCCGAGGCTGGGTGTTACTCCAGAGTAACAGTCACTTCCCGCTGATCCGGGCCTTCATCGCGGCCAGGCGCTCGGCGAAGGCCGGGCTGTTCATGGAGATGAGCTGGGAGACCAGTTCGACCTCCACCGCCTCGGCGTGCTCGGCCACCGCGGCGGTGCGGCGCATGGACTGCTTGGTGGCCAGCACGAGTTCCCGGGGCGCTCCGGCAGAAGCGGCCGCCAGCTCTACCGCCGCGGCCACCACATCTGCCGGTTCACCTGGTGTCCGTGCCCACACCAGGCCCGCCCGCTCGGCCGCCTCGGCGTCCAGGACCTGACCGAACAGCGCCATCGCGGTCGCGGTCTGCGGGCCGACGATCTTGTTGAGCATCCAGGTCATGCCGCCGCCGGGGTGGATGCCCAGCTGCAGGAAGCGGGCGTCGAAGCGGGCCAGCGGACCGGCCAGCCGCACGTCGCAGGCCAGCGCCAGGTTCAGGCCCGCGCCGACCGCGGCCCCGTTCACCGCGGCGATGGTGGGCAGCGCGCAGTTGGCCACGGCCAGGAACCCGGCGTAGATGGTGCGCAGCCCGGCCTCGCGGGACTCGCCCAGCGCGGTCAGGTCCGCGCCCGCGCAGAAGGCGGGCGGGGCGCCGGTGACCACCACGGCGTGGACGTCGCCGTTCTGCTCGCAGGCGGTGACCGCCTCGGCGAGACGGGTGGAGATGGCCGGGGTCAGGGCGTTGCGGCGGTCGGGGGCGTTGACCGTGATGATCGCCACCCGGTCGCGCTGCTCCAGGAGCACCTCAGCTGACATGGCGGTGATCCTGCCGCATCGGAGTGGCCAATTGCCGATCCGGCCGGTGATTTACGCCTCTTCAGCGAGGGGGCTCCGGCGCGGGTGGGCGTTCCAGCAGGGTGGAGAGGATGACCGTGGAGACGGTGCGGTCCACGAAGTCCAGTGCGCGCAGCCGCTCCAGCGCGGTCTCCAGGTGGTGGATGTCCCCGGCGCGCAGGTGCACGATGGCATCGGCCGAGCCGGAGACGGTGTAGGCGGCGACCACCTCGGGCAGCGACTCCAGCCCGGCGCGGATCTTGCCGGGGGTCACGTTGCCCTGTCCGTGCACCTCCACGAAGGCCTCGGTGCCCCAGCCGAGCGCCTCCGGGTCGACCACCGCGGTGAAGCCACGTAACACGCCCGTATCCAGCAACTTGTCCACCCGGCGCTTCACCGCGGGGGCGGACAGACCGACGCTGGAACCGATCTCCGCGTAGCTCGATCGGGCGTCCGCGACCAGGCACGAAATGATTCGATGGTCGATGGTGTCCATGCGCAACATACTGCCCCAATTTGGGCACGATGCGGCGTTGAACGAACGTCAGGTGGCCATTTACATTTCGAATCATGTCCTCCGCTCTCGACGTCTCGCCCGCCGCCTCGGTGGAGACCTCCGCGACCGCAGCCCCGGCGGTCCGCACGCCGACTCGTCGTCGTTACCTGATGTGCCCGCCGCGTTACTTCACGGTGGAGTACTCGATCAACCCCTGGATGGACCCCAGCCAGCCGGTCAGCGCGGACCGGGCGCTGGAGCAGTGGACTGCCCTGAAATCCGCCTACGAGTCCCTCGGCCACCAGGTCGAGGTGATCGAGCCCGCCCCCGGCCTGCCCGACATGGTCTTCGCGGCCAACTCCGGCACCGTGGTCGACGGCCGGGTGCTGGGCGCCCGCTTCCGCGCCAAGCAGCGCGCGGACGAGGCCGAGCACTTCCGCCAGTGGTTCCTGGCCAACGGCTACCGCGACGTGGTCATGCCGGCCAGCGTCAACGAGGCCGAGGGCGACTTCGCCTGGACCGGCCGCCTGCTGCTGGCCGGCACCGGCTTCCGCACCGACCCCGGCGCGCACGCCGAGGCCCAGGAGGTGCTCGGCGTCCCGGTGGTCTCGCTGCAGCTGGTCGACCCGCGCTACTACCACCTGGACACCGCGCTCGCGGTGCTCGACGACCGCCCGGAGCAGGGCCTGGTCGTCTACTACCCGGAGGCCTTCTCCGCCGGCTCCCAGCAGGTGCTGCGCTGGCTGTTCCCGGACGCCGTGCTGGCCACCGCCGAGGACGCGGCCTGCCTCGGCCTCAACGCGGTCTCCGACGGCCGCAACGTCATCCTGCCCACCGAGGCCACCGCCCTCGGCGAACGCCTGGCGCTGCGCGGCTTCGACCCGGTGTACGTGGACATCTCCGAGCTCCGCAAGTCCGGCGGCGGCCCGAAGTGCTGCACGATGGAGCTGCGCGGCTGATCTTCGGGCGGCTGATCGTCACGGCCCCCGGTGCCACACCAGGCCGTAGAAGATGAACCGGCCGTTGCTGTTCGGCGAGGTCGGCAGTGCGATCACCCGGAGCCGGGCGTAGCGACCCTCCCGGCTCCGGGCGCACAGGTGCCCACCCACCCGCAGCGCGGAGAAGTTCGCGCGGGTGGTCATGCCGGTGGCGTTGCGGCAGGCGAACCAGTCCGGCTCCGCGCTGCCGGGCATGACCTTCAGCTGCGCGCCCAGCGCGGTGAAGATCCCGTTCCGGTCCATGTTCAGGTCGCCGTCCCGTTCGTGCTGCTGCCGCCAGTAGTCCATCCAGACCGAGTCGTCGCCTGGCGTGGTGTTCAGCGTGACCTCGTTCTGGTGGCTCACCGGCGGCGCCTGCCCGGTGGTCGGGCCGGGGCCGTCCAGCAGGCGGTCGGTGGTGCTGGGCGACGGGCCGGGCCGCTGCGGCGAGCTGGTCGCGGAGCCGGTCGTGCCGCCGACGCTGGGCGGTGGCTGCCCCGGCGGACCGCTGGGACTGGAGCTGGGGCCGGGAGTGCTGCTGCTGCCCGGCTGTCCGGCCGAGGTCGAGCTCGGCGGGGCGTCGGTGGCCGGGGGGCTGGTCTGCCCGCTGCCCGCGCCCTGGGACGCGGTAGGCGGCTGGCCGGAGGACTCGGCCCGGGGCAGCGCCAGCACCAGTCCACCGGCCAGCGCGAGCACACAGCCCGCGGCCAGCAGCAGGCTGCGCGGCCTGCCGTGGCGGCCGTGCCTGCGGCCCCAGGCCAGCCACGCCAGCAGGTAGGCGCCAACGCCGAAGAGCACCACCGTGGTCAGCACGCGGCGGCCGTCCGGGGTCGTCGGGTCCACCTTGAACCCGGTGACCGTCACGGTCACCAGGCCGACCAACGCGCCCAAGGCGGTGAACAGCTCCTTGCGCCAGTCGGCGAAGCTCGGCGCCGGTCGCCGCTGCCCGTCCTCCGGGCTCTGTGTCTCTGCCACGTCCACCCCGGGATCGGTGTCGAGGCCGCCGCGACCGGCGTTACGTCCTGCTGCTCAGGCCGGGAACTCGTACTCCAGCACGTAGGAACCCGCGTCCAGGGTCATCTCGGTGACCTCGATCGCCTCGCCGGTGGTGGTGAAGGCGGTGCGCACGATCACCACCAGCGGGGTGCCCGGCTCCAGTCGCAGCGCCTTGGCCTCCTCGCCGCGCGGCATCCTGGCCCGGATCTCCTCCCGGAAGGCCGCGGCCGGCTTGCCCAGCTCGCGGAGCCGGGCGTACACCCCGCCAGGACCCGGGTTGGCCCTGGTGAGCGCCGAACCGGCGACCAGCGAGGCCGGGAAGTAGGACACCGAGAGCATCACCGGGTGACCGTCCACCAGGTTGCGCCGCCGCCGCGCCCAGACCCTGGCCGGCTCGTGCAGCCCGAGCACCCGCGCCACGTAGTGCGGCGCCTGCTCCTCGGCCACCTCGACGCTGTCGATGGTCAGCGTCCGGCCGGTCAGGTCGGTCTCCCACCGGCTCGGCCAGGACGCGCTGCGGTCCCCGCGCAGGCGCTGCGGCGAGTTGCGCCTGATCGGCCGGTCGTCCCGGACGTAGACCCCCGAGCCCCGGCGGGACCAGGTCAAACCCTCGTTCTTCAGAACCTCCAACGCCGCCCGAACCGTCATCCTCGCCGCGCCGTGCCGCTCCATGAGCTCGTTCTCGCCGGGGAGGCGCGAGCCGGGCGGGTACTTGCCGCAGGAGATCGCGGATCGGAGCTCGTCGGCTATGCCGCGGAATTTAACCCGGTACGCAGAGCCCGCCTCAGCCACTGGGATCGGCCCCTCTCGAGTCGCAGTTGCCGTTGGCCAGGGTACTCTCTTTCCGTAATCAACTAGCTACGGTCCGCCTACAAAACCCATGTCAATCGCTGCTCCAAGTGGGCGGTCTTTTACCCTCGGCAGCTGTGAACACCGCTGTTGAGCTGGACTGGGGGACCTCCTACCAGGTCACCGTCCTTGATCTGGGCCTCGCCTGCTGCGGGGTGGAGGTCATGGCCGCCCTGCACAACGCCGACCTGGCCGGACACGGCATCGAACCTGCCGGGGGGCCGGAGCGCGCGCACGTGCTGGTGGTCTCCGGCACGGTGACCGACGTGATGCTGCCCGCGATCCTGGCCACCTACCGCGAGCTGCCCGAACCGAAGTACGTGCTCTCCGTCGGCGCCTGCTCCAACACCGGCGGCCCGTACTGGGACTCCTACGCGGTCACCAAGGGCATCGACCAGCTGCTCCCGGTGCACGTGGCCGTGCCCGGCTGCCCGCCGCGCCCGGAGGCGCTGCTGGAGGGCATGGTCGCGCTGCACAAGCTGGTGCGGGCATGACCGCGCTGGCCACGGCCGAGGAGCTGGCCGCGCTGCTGCCGGGGGTCACCGTGCAGACGGCCTTCGGGCAGAGCACCGCGCACGTGCCGGTCGAGTCCTGGGCCGCTGCCGCCCGGCACGCCCGCGCGGACCTGGGCTGCGCGCTGTTCGACTGGCTGGGCGCGGAGGACGCCGGCCGCCCCGGCGCGGCCGGCGCCACCCACGCGGTGACCCTGCACGTGCTGCGGCCCGGCCCGTGGACCGGCCTGCTGCTGCGCACCGAGGTGTCCCCGGGCACGCCGCTGCCCAGCGTGGCCGGGGAGTGGGCGGGCGCGGCCTGGCACGAGCGGGAGGCGGCCGAGATGTTCGGCCTGGCGCTCACCGGGCACCCCGACCCACGACGGCTGCTGCTGCCGGACTCCTTCGCCGGGCACCCGCTGCGCAAGGACTTCGTGCTGGCCGCCAGGGTGGTGCGGCCGTGGCCGGGCAGGCTGGAGCCCGGCGAGGACGGCTCCGGCGCGCCCAGCCGCAGGCGGATCGCGCCGCCAGGAGTGCCCGGCCCCGAGTGGGGACCGCGTCGAGAAGAGGGAGACCAGTGACTGATCCCGAGGACCTGGCGCCGCGGACCCGGGGGGTCATCGCGCTGCTGGAGGCCAACTGCACGGTCTGCATGCTGTGCGTGCGGGAGTGCCCGGACTGGTGCATCCACATCACCTCGCACACCGAGACCACGCAGCCGCCTGGCACCGCCCGGCCGCGGCAGGTCAACGTGCTGGACCGCTTCGCCATCGACTACGGCCAGTGCCTCTACTGCGGGATCTGCGTGGAGGTCTGCCCGTTCGACGCCCTGCACTGGGCCCCCGACTTCGGCTACCCCGGCACCGGGTCGTCCGAGGGCGAGGGCGCGGTCGCCGAACTGGTGCACGAGCGGGACCGGCTGGGCGAGTGGGTGGCCGCCGCGCCCCCGCCGCCACCGCTGGACCCGGCGGCCGAACCGGCCCCGGAGGCCGCGCCCAGGGGCGGCAGGCCGGGCCGCCCAGGAACCTGACGCCCCTTTCACACGTTGACTGATCAGTAGGCCGGTTGATCCGACGAGGCCGGGAGGAGGCCGAGGGACCATGCGAAGTCACTACAACGGGCTCAAGACGGCCCTGCTGCTCGGCGGGCTGAGCGCGCTGATCATCCTGGTCGGCTCGCTCTTCGGCGGCGTCTGGCTGTGGGTCGCGCTCTTCGGCGCGCTGGCGGTGAACGCCTACGCGTACTTCAACTCCGACAAGCTCGCGCTGCGCGCCATGCACGCCAGGCCGGCCTCCCAGTGGGAGCAGCCGGGGATGTACCGGATCGTGCGCGAGCTGGCCACCTCGGCCCGGCAGCCGATGCCCCGGCTGTACCTCAGCCCGACCGCCGCGCCGAACGCCTTCGCCACCGGGCGCAACCCGCGCAACGCCGCGGTCTGCTGCACCACCGGCATCCTGGAGCTGCTGGACGAGCGCGAGCTGCGCGCGGTGCTGGGGCACGAGCTGGCGCACGTCTACAACCGGGACATCCTGATCTCCTCGGTGGCCGGCGCGCTGGCCAGCGTGGTGACCTTCCTGGCCAACATCGCCATGTTCGCCGGGTTCTTCGGCGACAGCGAGGAGGACCGGCCGGGCCCGCTGGCGGTGCTGCTGATCGCCATCCTCGGCCCGGTGGCCGCCGGTGTGGTGCAGCTGGCGGTGAGCCGCTCGCGGGAGTACCAGGCGGACGAGTCGGGCGCGGCGCTCACCGGCGACCCGCTCGCGCTGGCCTCGGCGCTGCGCAAGCTGGAGATCGGCACCCAGGCCGCGCCGCTGGCGCCGGAACCGCAGCTGATGTCCCAGTCCCACCTGATGATCGCCAACCCGTTCCGGGCGGGCGAGTCGATGGCGCGCTGGTTCTCCACCCACCCGCCGATCCAGGACCGGATCCGGCGGCTGGAGGAGATGGCCCGCAGCGGCGGCTACGGCCGCTACTGAGCCGCCGGGCTGGCGCCGGCGTTGAGCGCCACGTCCATCACGTACTGGCCGTAACCCGACTTGGCCAGCGCCGCGCCCAGCGCGTAGCAGGCGTCGGCGTCGATGTAGCCCATGCGCAGCGCGATCTCCTCGAGACAGGCGATCCGCACGCCCTGCCGGTGCTCCAGCACCTGCACGAACTGCCCGGCCTCCAGCAGCGAGTCGTGCGTGCCGGTGTCCAGCCAGGCGAACCCGCGGCCCAGGTCGAGCAGCTTGGCCCGGCCCTGCTTGAGGTAGGCCAGGTTGACGTCGGTGATCTCCAGCTCGCCACGGGCCGACGGGGTCAGCTCCTTGGCGATCCGGACCACCTCGTTGTCGTAGAAGTACAACCCGGTGATCGCCCGGTTCGACCGGGGCCGCTTCGGCTTCTCCTCGATGGAGACCAGGTTGCCGTCCGCGTCCGCCTCGCCGACGCCGTAGCGCTCGGGGTCCTTGACCGGGTAGCCGAAGAGCACACAGCCGTCGAGGCCGCCGACCAGTTGCTGGAGCTGCCGGGAGAAACCCTGGCCGTAGAAGATGTTGTCGCCGAGCACCAGCGCCACGTCGTCGTCGCCAACGAAGTCGGCGCCGATGATGAACGCCTCGGCCAGCCCGTTCGGCTGGGGCTGCTCGGCGTAGGACAGGCGCAGCCCGAACTGGGAGCCGTCACCCAGCAGCCGCTGGAACATCGGCAGGTCGGCCGGGGTGGAGATGAGCAGGATCTCCCGGATGCCGGCCAGCATGAGCGTGGACAGCGGGTAGTACACCATCGGTTTGTCGTAGACCGGCAGCAGCTGCTTCGACACCGCCTGGGTGATCGGGTGCAGCCGAGTCCCGCTGCCCCCGGCCAGGATGATCCCCTTCATCGCCCCCACCTTGTCCTACCGACGCTGGTGAGAACCACGGTAGTCCAGCTGGGTGGAGCCGCGGTCGAAGAGTGTTCGATGCCATCCCCGCTTGGCCGCCCCGGCGCGCGACCGGGGCGGCCCGCGCGTCAGCGGTAGTTCGTGAACTGCAACGCGATCCCGAAGTCCTTGGACTTGAGCATCGCGATGACGTCCTGCAGGTGGTCCTTCTTCTTGCCGGTGATCCGCAGCTGGTCACCCTGGATCTGCGCCTGGACGCCCTTGGGACCCTCGTCCCGGACCGCCTTGGCGATCTCCTTGGCCTTGTCCGAGGCGATGCCCTCGATGACCTTGCCGGTGACCTTGTAGATCTTCCCCGACAGCTGCGGCTCGCCCACCTCGAACGCCTTGAGCGAGATCCCCCGCTTGATCAGCTTCTCCTTGAGCACCTCGATCGCCGCCAGGCACCGCTCCTCGGTCTCCGCCTGGATCGCGATCCCGTCCTCACCGACCCAGTTGACCTTCGCGTCGACACCCCGGAAGTCGAACCGGGTGGACAGCTCCTTGGTGGCCTGGTTGACCGCGTTGTCCACCTCCTGCCGCTCGACCTTGCTCACCACGTCGAATGACGGGTCCGCCACGTTGCCGCACCTCTCCCAGCTGTGAACTCAAGCCCCCGAAGAGGCTCCTGAGGGCCAAGACGGTACCCGCTGGATACCCGCTTGCACGCCCCTGCCCAGGGGTATGTAAGCTGCTTCCTGCAGCCGAGAGATCAGCTGCACTGGCAGGTTGCCCGAGTGGCCAAAGGGAGCGGACTGTAAATCCGTCGCGAAAGCTCCGAAGGTTCGAATCCTTCACCTGCCACACCAGCGAGAACACCCCCGTGACCGGTAAGAACAGGTCACGGGGGTGTTCTCGTACTGACGCGCTCTGAGCCACTCACATCACCCGAATGGGGTGGCAACCGTTCCGTGCCTTCACCGGGTCTAGGGCCTGTAGGGGGAAGGTCCAGGGAACGGGAGGGGGGTGTGCGGTGGAGGCCGACGGGGAGTTCGACGACTTCGTCCGGGAACGGTACGAACAGTTGTTGCGCTACGCCCTGATCCTGACCGGCAGCCGGTGGGACGCCGAGGAGGTCGTGCAGGAGGCGCTGTTGCGCTGCCTGCGTCGATGGCGGCGCGTCGCCGCGGACAACCAGATGGCTTATGCCCGCAAGGCGGTGCTGCACGAGTTCCTCCGCGCCGCCGCACGCAAGCAGCGGCGGCGGATCACCGCGGTGCCGGAGCGGGTGGAGGACTTCTCGCCCTCGGTGGCCGAGCGTGGCGACGTCCTCGCGGTGCTGCGACTGCTGTCGCCGCGGCAACGGGCCGCGGTGGTGGCCCGGTTCCTCTTCGACCTGTCCGAGCCCCAGGCCGCCAGGGAGCTCGGCTGCACGGTGGGCACGGTGAAGTCGCTGACCAGCAGGGGACTGGCTCGGATCAGGGAGTCGTGGGGGGTGCCGCCGGGGAGCGCGCTGCCCGTGGGCAGGGGGAGGGAGTTGTGGTGAACGCACCGGAACAGGACCTGGTGGAGTCGCGGTTGCGCGTCGAGCTGACCACCGCGCGGCTCGGACCCGAACTGCGGGCCGGTCAGGTGGACGAGGTGATCAAGGCATGCCGTCGCAGGCGCTCCGAACAGCGCAGGCAGCGGGTGGCGCTGCTGGCCGTGGTGGCCACCGTGGTCCTGACGACAGCCGGCCTCTGGTCTGTACTCGGTGGCGCGCCCGCGCCGGAGCGGGTGACGGCGGCGGCCCCGGTGGGGCAGTGGCCGGCCCGCGGCGAGCTGGCGGGGGACCGGGACCTGTCGCGGCGGGCCGAACAGGTGTGGCGGCAGGCCGGACGCGGCATCGCGCAGGCCGACCGGGTGCACCTCCTCTTCGCCCAGGCCTCCACCGGCCTGCGGCGCAACGTGCTGGTGGTCGCGCTGTCCGCGTCCGGACCGGACGGTCGCACCAGGGTGGCGTTCGTGACCAGCGCGCTGACCGCCCGGCCACCGGACCGGGAGCACCTGCTGCTCCGCGCGGTGGCCGAGGTCAAGCCGGAAGCGTCCGCGATCGGTTTCGCCGCCGCACAACCCGACCAGCGGGATGAACCGGCTGCCGAGGGGGAGGTCCTCGCGTTCGCGCTCGCGGCCCCCGGCAAGGACGGGCTCGGCTTCACCACCAGCGCGGTGGACCACGAGCTGACCGACGGCAACCGGTCGGCCGACGACGCGATCTGGGCGGTGCTGCCCGCCGGCGCCGGCGCCTGGAACACCCGGCTCACGCTGTCCTCCGGAAGCACGCGGACGACGGAGCCGCTGGCCGCGGGCACCGCGGACCCGGCGGTCCAGGCCGGCACGCTGGAGGCGCTGACCGGTCCCGGCACGGCGCGGATCCGCCCGGAACGGGGCAACCCGGTGGCCATCGGAGATCTGGTGGCAGGCCCGACCGGCCTGGTCGGTGTGGTCAGTGCGGCCGAAGGAGACACCGCCACGGTGGACACCGGTCTGACGTCCCTGCCGCCGGGCAGCCGGGTTCAGGTCGCGATCTCGGGTCTCCCCGGTTCATTGCGCCCCGGGGCACGCGGCGAGCTGCTGTTCGAGCCCGGCGGTGGTGCCGAACCGGCAGCGGGCAACCGCGTGGTGCTCACCGACCCGGCCCGGCCGGGATTGTTGGTCAACCTGGGCAGACTGGCCGGTGGCGCGGGCGCCTGGCGAGTGGACCGGCTGGCCGAACCGGATCCCGGCGGGACGGTGGTGATCATCAGCGGTCGCCGCTGAGCAGGTGCAGGTTTTCTACGACCACACCTGCCAGATCTGCCGGACCCGGCTGGCCGCGCCGGGCCGGGCGTACGCGGAGGGCGCGCACATCCGGCCGCTCGACCGGTCGCTGCACCGCTGAACCGTTGGGCGCGGACATCCGTACGGGTGTGTGTGGCTGGGCCGACAGGCGGAGTTCCGTCGTGTCGAAACCGGGGCAGTATGGCCGCACTTAGGTCTCCTGGAGGCGCCATGACGCTGACTCCCGAGGACGTGCGTGATGTCCGGTTCCACCGGCCGCCGTCGGATGTGAAGGGGTATGACGAGCCGCCGGTGGACGCGTTCCTGGTGCGGATCGCGGACACCCTGCGCGGGCAGGACGGCATCACCGCGCAGGACGTGCTGAAGGTGCGGTTCCCGCCGGCGCCGGTGGACGGCAACGGTTACGACCGGGACGAGGTGGAGCTGTTCCTCGACCTGGTGGCCACGGTGCTGGAGAAGCGGGCGCTGGCCGAGCAGGGCAGGCTGACCGCCGCGGATGTGGCCGAGGTCGGGTTCCAGCGGCCCAAGCCGGGCGCGGTCGGCTACGACGAGCGTGAGGTGGACGCCTTCCTGGCGCGGGTGCAGGCGACCCTGCGCGGGGCGGATGACCTGACGCCGCAACAGGTCCAGGCGGTGGAGTTCTCCGCGGCGCCGGTGGGGCGGGGTGGCTACGACCGGGGTGGGGTGGACACCTTCCTGGACCAGGTCGCGGTGGCCCTGCAGCGGGCCGCGGCGCCCCGGCCACAGCTGGTCCCGGTGCGCGGTGGCCCGTCCCCGGCGGCGCTGACCGCCGAGGACGTGCACAACGTCGGGTTCCACCTGGCCGGGGGCGATCGCCGCGGCTACGACGAGGACGAGGTGGACGCCTTCCTGGACCGGATCGAGGGCACCCTGCTCGGCGCGGACACGCTCACCCCGCACGACGTGCGCCGGGTCCGGTTCACCGAGCACTCCGGCTCCGGCTACGACCCGGACGAGGTGGACGCCTTCCTCAACCTGGTCGAGGTGCACCTGCGCCGCCGCTACGGCCAGAAGAACACCGGCTAGAACCGGGGCAGCTTCATCAGCTCGCCCGCCTCGGTGCTGAGGTACCGGCCGCCGACGGCCGTCACCTCCACCTTGTTCCAGCCGCTCCAGACGAACATCCGCCAGCCGCGGCGGAGGCGGCTGACCATGGTGGCCGTGCTGTCGGTGTCCCACTCACTGCTGTTGTCGGCGTTCTGCCAGCGCACCGACTGGATGTGCCGGTAGGTCTCGCCACCGCTCAGGTGGATGTGCGTGATGCGAACCTCCACGAAGCCGGACCTCCTGTTGATTGTTGATCTCCAGGTGGTCTGTCCATCGTGGACAGTCGTGGCGGGGTTAACCGGCGTCACCGTCCTGTGTCCTGGCCGTTGCCGATCGTGTCCGGGCCGTGTCAGGGCTGTGCCGGACCGCTGCCCGCGCCGGTGCTGATGATCGCCTCGGTGATCTCGGCCAGGTCCGCCCCGGTCAGCTCCAGCGCGCCGGCCGGCCGCCAGCCGTCGATCTGCGCCGGGTTGCGCGCGCCCACGATCGCGCCGGTGACCCCTGGCCAGGACAGCGTCCACGCCACCGCCACCGCGCCCTGGCTCACTCCGTGCCGCCGCGCCACCGGCCGCAGCGCCTCGGCCAGTGCCAGGTTCGCGGTCAGTCCCGCGCCGGTGAAGTGGTCGCTGCGTGAGCGCCAGTCGTCAGCGGGCAGCGCGGCCGCGCGTTCCCGGCTGAACGCGCCGGTGAGCAGACCGGCCTGCATCGGGCTGTAGACGATCACGCCGGTCTCGTGCGCGGCGCACCACGGCAGCTCCTCGGCGGCCGCGTCGCGCTGGATCGCGGAGAACGGCGGTTGCAGGGTGTCCACGTGCCCCAGCTCCTCCGCCAGGGTCAGCTGCCCGGCGCTGTGGTTGGACAGTCCGGCGGCGCGGATCTTGCCCTCCGCCTTGAGGTCCAGCAGCGTCTGCCAGTACTCCTCAAGGCTCGTGCCGTCCCCGGCCGGCCAGTGCACCTGGTACAGGTCGATCCGCTCGGTGCCCAGCCTGCGCAGTGACCCCTCCACCTCGCGGCGGATGCTGGCCGGCGCGGCCACGGCGGTGGGTTCGGTGGCCGGGTTCGCGGGGTCCCAGACCATGCCGCACTTGGTGAAGACGTACGGGCGCTCGGTTGCCGGGATGTCCCGCAGCGCGGCCGCGACCACCTCCTCGGAGTGGCCGAGGCCGTACACCGCGGCGGTGTCGATCCAGTTGACGCCGCCCGCGACCGCGTGCCTGATGGCCGCGATGGAGTCGGCGTCGTCCTGCGCTCCCCAGCTGTACGCCCAGCCCGCGCCGCCGATGGCCCAGGCGCCGAAGCCGACCCTGGTGATGTCCATGCCAGTGCGGCCGAGGGGGACGGTGGGAAGTGCTCCGCTTGTCATGCGGCCGATTCTTCTTCGAGACATTGGCGCAGTCCAATAGGAGAAAAAGATGCCATTGAGCAGCTGAGGTGATGACCGTGCGGCCGTCCGGGGTGCCGCTGGGCTGTGGTCGAAACCACGCGGAGTGACCCTTGTGGTGGCCAGACGTTCACACTCAGGGCCGGTTGACCTTCATCTGATCGGGCTAAGTTGCAGGTCAAAGCCCCCGGTGTCATTGCGTTGCTCCCCCATCTGTGACACCACTACCCGGGCGCCTTCGCCAGTTGGGTGAGAACGCTCCGTCATCGCTCTGGTCAAGCGGCCGTACGTCAGTCACGATCGGCTGTTGATGCGGTTTGCAAGCTGCAAATCGAGGTGTAAGGAGGGTGGATGTCGGATCGCCGACGGCCACTGGACCCGGACTCGCCCCCTGACGCACCGCGTCCGCTGGCGAGCCCGTTGGACCACGCCGCCCGCGGCCGGGCGTTCACCCGGTTCTCCATGGTCGTGCTGCTGGTCGGCGTCACCGCCGCGGCCGCGGTCTCCTACTGGCTGCCCACCGAGCTCGACGCGCAGCTGCTCTGGATCGGCCCGCTGCTGGCCGCGGCCTTCCTGCTGGCCGAGCAGCTGACCATCGACGTCGACGTGCGCACCGTCGGCTGGACCATCTCCTTCACCGAGATCCCGTTGGTCATCGGCCTGCTGGTGGCCCCGTTCGAAGTGGTGCTGGCCGCGCACCTGGTCGCCGGGCTCGGCGCCCAGCTCGGCAGGCGCGGCGGCGACCACGTGATCTACAACGCCGGCGTGATGTGCCTGGAGATCGCGGTGCCGTTCACCGTGGCCACCCTGGTGCAGCGGGCCATCACCGACGGCCCGCAGTGGCTGGGCGCGGTGTTCGGCACGGTCACCTCACCCTTGGTCAGCGTGATCTTCGCGCTGGCCGCGGTGTACGTGCTCGGCGGCGAGATGCGGGTGGCCGGCGCCGCCCGGCTCGGCCTGCGCACCCTGGTCATCGGCCTGCTCAACACCTCCACCGGCCTGGTCGGCTACGAGATCGTGCGCAGCACCGCATGGGGCTGGGTGCTGGTGGTGCTGGTCTCGGCCGCGCTGGTGCTGCTCTACCGCGCCTACTCCGGCCTGCTGCGCGACCAGCGCGACCTGGAGGCGCTCAGCGACGTCAGCCTCACCGTGGCCCGCTCCGGCCAGCAGGCGGTCAGCAGACCCACCGGCGCGGACAACGGCTACACCGAGCTGCACACCCCGACCAGCACGGTCGAGTGGCAGCAGATCGCCGAGCGGATCCGCGAGCAGCTCAACGCCACCAGGGTGGTGCTGCACCTGCGCCCCGACCCGCCGGCGGGCGTGCGAAGCCTGGTCGCGGGCGAACCGCTGCCCGAGGGCGCGCCGGCCAACGACGCGGTGGAGCTGCGCGATGACCCGATGCTGCAACTGCCCGGCAGCCACGTCCGCTACTTCCGCACCGTGGACGCCGCCGACGACGTGCGCGAGGCGCTGACCCGGCGCGGCGCGCACGAGGCGCTGGTGGTCCCGCTGCGCGGCGCGCACCAGTTGCTCGGCGCGGTGGAGACGCACGACCGGCTCAGCCGCTGGCGCGGGTTCGGCCGGGCCGACGTCCGGCTGCTGCGCACCCTGGCCAGCCACCTGGCCACCGCGCTGGACAACCGGCGGCTGCTCGCCCGGCTCCGGCACGACGCCTACCACGACCCGCTGACCGGCCTGCTCAACCGGCCCGGCCTGCGCGAGGCCGCGGCCGAACCGCTGCGGCAGTCCCCGCGCTCGGTGGTCATCCGGCTGGACCTGGACGTGCTCAGCCAGGTCAGCGACGCGCTCGGGCACGCGTGGGGCGACCGGATGGTGGTGGCCGCGGGCCGCCGCATCCGGGAGGCGCTCGGCGCGGACGTGCCGCTGGCCAGGCTGGAGGGCGGCACCTTCGCCGCACTGCTGGTCGACTGCACCACCGAGGCCGCGCACGGCATCGCGGAGAAGCTGCGCGCCCAGGTCGCCGCGCCCTACCCGGTGGAACGGCTCACCGTGGAGGCCACCGCGGTGGTCGGCTACGTGCCCACCATCGCCGAGGACGGCAGCCCGGTGCAGGACGTGGACACCCTGCTCCAGCACGCCGACGTGGCCGTGCGCGCGGCCCGCTCCAGCGGGGACTCGGTGCGCAGCTACCTGCCCAGCATGACCCAGGGCTTCCTGCGCCGCTTCCAGCTGGTCACCCAGTTCCGGCACGCGCTGGACAGCGGCCAGGTGCAGGTGCACTACCAGCCCAAGGTGGCCCTGCCCAGCCGCGAGGTGGTCGGGGTGGAGGCGCTGGTGCGCTGGGTGCACCCGGAGTTCGGCCGGGTCGATCCGGACGAGTTCGTGCCAGCGGTGGAGGCCACCGGCCTGGTGGACGCGCTCACCGGGTTCGTCATGGAGTGCGCGCTGATCCGCATCCGCAAGTGGCTGGACCGCGGCCTGCGGTTGTCCGTTGCGGTCAACCTGTCCGTGCGCAACCTGGAGGACGAGACCTTCCCCGACAAGGTGGCCGACGCGCTGAGCAGGCACGACGTGCCGCCGCGGCTGCTGACCTTCGAGCTCACCGAGTCCGGCGTGATGGCCGACCCGGAGCGCTGCCTGCCGGTGCTGCGCAGGCTGCACGGGCTCGGCGTGGTGCTGGCCGTCGACGACTTCGGCACCGGCTACTCCTCGCTGGCCTACCTGCGCCAGCTGCCGGTGGACGAGGTCAAGATCGACAAGAGCTTCGTGCTCGGCATGGGCACCGATCTCGGCGACCTGGCCGTGGTCCGCTCCATCGTCGAGCTGGGCCACTCCCTCGGCCTGCAGGTGGTCGCCGAGGGCGTGGAGGAGGACGCGGCCAAGGAGGCGCTGGTGCGCATGGGCTGCGACATCGCCCAGGGCTACCTGATCTCCCGGCCGCTGCCGGAGGACCGCTTCGAGGCCTGGCTGCGGGCCCGCACGGTGCGCGCCAGGGGACGTCACGACGAGATGGTGCTCACGTTGGTCAGATGACCCACCCCCCGATTTCGCTTCTGGGGCAGGCCTGTTGTAAAGTTCTCCACGTCCCGCTCGGAGGGCCTGAACCGCCAAGCAGGACAAGCGCAACGCCCCAATAGCTCAGTCGGTAGAGCGTCTCCATGGTAAGGAGAAGGTCTACGGTTCGATTCCGTATTGGGGCTCTACGGGTGGGCCGGGGTGATCATCCAATGATCGCCACGGCCTGTCCGTGTGAGGGGACTCGGTCTCCTCGGATAGCGGTGTAGCTCAGCCTGGTAGAGCAAACGGCTCATAATCGTTGTGTCGCCGGTTCAAGTCCGGCCACCGCTACGCGAGATGGGTGAGCCCTGTCTGCCTTGCGGCAGACCGGGTCTCGCTTCGCATCACACTGGGGGCCGAGCCCCCAGACCCCCAGCCGGGGGTGTGCCCCCGGACCCCCCGCGTTCAGCGGGGCCGGTTTTCCGAGATGGTTTGGGAGGGCTGCCCTGTGGCTAGCACCGATGTTCGGCCGAAGATCACTCTCGCCTGCGAGGAGTGCAAGCACCGGAACTACATCACCAAGAAGAACCGGCGTAACGACCCGGATCGTCTGGAGATCAAGAAGTTCTGCCCCAACTGTGGCACGCACCGTGCGCACAAGGAGACTCGCTGAGTGTAGGGCCCCGGTGTGGGGTATTGAACACTTAAGTCTGCAGGCTGAGAAGCTGCCCTGTTCGGAGCAGGGCAGCTTTCTTGTTACCGGGTACTCTGCCCGCCGTGGCGCTTAACCAGTCTTTCGTAGGACGCTCATACCGGCTTCCGTGGGTTTACGAAGTCGGCCGCGAGAGTATCCGTGACCTCGCGTACGCGATCGGTGACCTGAACCGGGCCTACCGGGATCCCGAGGTCGCCAAGAGCTTCGGGCACTCCGACATCGTCGCGACGCCGACGTTCGCGACCGTGCTCGCCGTCCGCTCCCACCACGTGGTGACCGACGACCCCGAGCTGGGCCTGGACTACAGCCGGATGATGCACAGCAGCCAGCGGTTCATCAACCACCGCCCGATCAAGCCGGGTGACCGGCTGATCTGCGAGCTGCACGTCGACGACATCTCCGCCCGGATGGGCAACGACTACATCACGCTGCGCTCCGAGCTGCTGACCGAGGACGGCGAGGCGATCTGCACCGCCATCGCCACCCTGATCGTCCGCGGCGAGAAGCCGGTGGCCGAAGGGGGAGCCTCCGCATGAGCATCGCGACCGCGCTGCCGCGCTACGACGACGTCGAGAAGGGCTTCCAGCTGCCGCCGTTGCAGCTGAAGATCACCCGTCGCGACCTGGTCCGCTACGCCGGGGTGTCCACCGACTGCAACACCATCCACTGGAGCGACCGGGCCGCCAAGGCGGCCGGCCTGCCAGGGGTGGTCGCGCACGGGCTGCTGACCATGGCCATGGTGGCCAGGATCGTCTCCGACTGGACCGGCGACCCGGCCGCGATCATCGACTACCAGGTGCGCTTCGGGCGCCCGGTGGTCGTGCCGGACGACGACGAGGGCGCCACCGTGGAGGTCGTCGCCAAGGTCGGCGAGAAGCGCGATGACAACACCGTGCGAGTGGACATCACCGCCAAGTTCGCCGGTCAGTCGATCTTCGGCCGGGCTTACGCCATCGTGCGCCTGGCCTGAACGGGCCCAGGCGATCAGCGCCGGGAAGGGGCACATCGGCCAGCGCGGCCGGTGTGCCCCTTTTCCGTCTTGTCAGCGGGCCTCGGAGAGCAGCTCGCCGAGGCGGGTCACGCCGGTGACCAGGTCCGCATCGCCCAGGGCGTAGGAGAGGCGGAAGTAGCCGGGGGTGCCGAATGCCTCGCCGGGCACCACCGCGACCTCGGCCTCCTCCAGGGCCAGCTCGGCCAGCTCCAGGCTGCTGGCCGGGCGGCGGCCGCGGATCTGCTTGCCGAGCAGCTCGCGCACGCTGGGATAGGCGTAGAAGGCGCCCTGCGGGGCCGGGCAGGTCACGCCGGGGATCTTGGTCAGCAGGTCCACCATGAGCAGCCTGCGGCGGTCGAAGGCCGCGCGCATCTCCGCCACCGCGTCCAGCGGGCCGGACACCGCGGCCAGCGCGGCCCGCTGGGCCACGTTGGCGACGTTGGAGCACAGGTGCGACTGGAGGTTGGTCGCGGCCGCCACCACGTCGCTGGGGCCCAGCAGCCAGCCGGCCCGCCAGCCGGTCATCGCGTAGGTCTTGGCCACGCCGTTGACCACCACGCAGCGGTCGGCCAGCTCCGGCACGACCACCGGCATCGAGACGTGCTCGGCCCCGCCGTAGACCAGGTGCTCGTAGATCTCGTCGGCGAGCACCCAGATGTCGTTGGCCGCGGCCCAGCGGCCGATCGCGCGCACCTGCTCCGGCGGGTAGACCGCGCCGGTGGGGTTGGACGGCGAGCAGAACAGCAGCACCTTGGTCCGCGGCGTGCGCGCGGCTTCCAGCTGCTCGACGGTGGCCAGGTAGCCGCTGGACTCGTCGGTGGGCACGACCACCGGCACGCCGCCGGCCAGCGTGATCGACTCCGGGTAGGTGGTCCAGTACGGGGCGGGCAGCAGGACCTCGTCCCCGGGGTCGAGCAGGGTGGCGAAGGCGGTGTAGACGGCCTGCTTGCCGCCGTTGGTGACCAGCACCTGGTTCGGTTGCAGGTCCAGGCCGGAGTCGCGCCTGGTCTTGTCCGCGATCGCGGCGCGCAGCTCGGGCAGGCCGCCGGGCGGGCTGTAGCGGTGGTTGCGGGTGTCCCGGCAGGCCGCCTCGGCCGCCGCGACGATGGGTCCGGGGGTGGGGAAGTCGGGTTCGCCCGCGCCGAAGCCGATCACCGGCCGGCCCTCGGCCTGGAGGGCCTTGGCCTTGCTGTCGACGGCGAGGGTGGCGGACGGGGCGATGCCGCCGATCCGCGCTGAGATGCGTGCGCCCATGACCGGCATCGTGGCAGAGCGCACGGGGGGCGCGGCGACCGCTTTTCGGGCGTCGACACCCCTTCCGACCACGCGGTTGGGGACTTCGGTGAGGTGTGCTCTACACTCATCGAACTGGGACGTCCGAACACCGAGCCCCACGCCCCACGTGGGGGTGGTGGAAGACGGCCTAAATCGCGGTTGCGGGCCTGTAGGCTGGGCAGTGATTGCGAAGGGGCGTAGCTCAATTGGCAGAGCAGCGGTCTCCAAAACCGCAGGTTGCAGGTTCAAGTCCTGTCGCCCCTGCGTCAAAGTGGTCGGTCGAGCGGAGGGCGGCGGCGTGAGCGAAGACCGCGAGCAGGAAACGCGGCCGGAGGACGAGAAGAAGGACTCCTCCCGCCCTGTTACCGCCGCGTCGCGGCGTGAACGTCGTGCCTCCGCCCGGCCGGAACGGGCTCGTCCCGCGAAGAAGGCCGACGAGTCCGACGCCAAGGGCGCCAAGGGCAGGCCCACGCCCGCCCGGCGGACCAAGGAGAGCAAGGGCAACCCGATCAAGCGGATCGGGCGCTTCTTCCGCGAGGTGTTCTCCGAGCTGCGCAAGGTCATCTGGCCGACGCGCAAGCAGCTGGTCACCTACACCGCCGTGGTCCTGGTGTTCGTCACCTTCATGGTGGCGCTGGTCACCGGCCTTGACCTGGCCTTCGTGCAAGGCGTGACGTGGTTGTTCGACAACAAGTGACGCCCGCCCGCTGGGGTCGGCGTGAGGTCGTCGGCCACACGAGCAACGTTCGATAGGAAGCGAGACCGACTGTGACCTCACACGACGGCGGCCAGGAAGTGGCCGGCGTGACCGACGAGCAGGAGCACCCCGGCATCGAGGGTGACTCCGCGCAGGTCGAGCACGCCGGTACGGACGCCGAGGAGTCCGCTGAGGTCGCAGACTCGGAAGACGAGGCCACCGAGGAGGCGGAGCTCGCCGAGCCCGTCGCCGAGGAAGGCGACCCCGCCGACGAGCTGCGTGAGGCACTGCGGCACGCGCCCGGCGACTGGTACGTCGTGCACTCCTACGCCGGCTACGAGAACAAGGTCAAGGCGAACCTCGAGACCCGGATCCAGACCCTGGACCAGGAGGACTACATCTTCCAGGTCGAGGTTCCGACCGAAGAGGTCACCGAGATCAAGAACGGCCAGCGCAAGCTGGTGCAGCGCAAGGTGCTGCCCGGCTACATCCTGGTCCGCATGGAGCTGACCGACACCTCGTGGAGCGCGGTGCGCAACACCCCCGGTGTCACCGGCTTCGTCGGCGCCACCTCCAAGCCGTCCCCGCTGACGCTGGACGAGGTGCTGAAGTTCCTGCTCCCGCGGGTCGAGCAGGCCAAGCCCGAGAAGGGCGGCAAGCAGACCGCCGCGACCGTCGCCAAGCCCACCATCGAGGTGGACTTCGAGGTCGGCGAGTCGGTCACCGTCATGGACGGCCCGTTCGCCACCCTCCCGGCGACCATCAGCGAGGTCAACGCGGACGCGCAGAAGCTCAAGGTCCTGGTGTCGATCTTCGGCCGCGAGACTCCGGTCGAGCTGTCGTTCACCCAGGTCTCCAAGATCTGACCGCGCCGCCTCGGCAGGAGGCGCGGCGGCCGCGCCGGGGTCAGGCAAACCTCGACGTGGACATCCGGTGGGCACCGTGGCTCGGCGCCCACCTCAACACGGCAGAAGGAAAGACGAGATGCCGCCCAAGAAGAAGAAGCTGACAGCGATCATCAAGCTGCAGATCACCGCCGGTCAGGCGAACCCGGCACCGCCCGTTGGCCCCGCGCTGGGTCAGCACGGCGTCAACATCATGGAGTTCTGCAAGGCCTACAACGCCGCGACCGAGTCGCAGCGTGGCACCGTGGTGCCGGTCGAGATCTCCGTGTTCGAGGACCGCTCCTTCACCTTCGCGCTGAAGACGCCGCCGGCTGCCCGGCTGCTGCTCAAGGCCGCGGGCGTGGAGAAGGGCAGCGGCGAGCCGCACAAGACCAAGGTCGCCAAGGTGACCATGGACCAGGTGCGCGAGATCGCCCAGACCAAGATGGTCGACCTCAACGCCAACGACATCGACCAGGCCGCGAAGATCATCGCCGGTACCGCCCGCTCCATGGGCATCACCGTCGAGGGCTGAGTTCCCGCCGTTCTTCGCACCACCTGATCACCCCGTGGGAGAGCCAGGCGCTGGCTCGCTACCACAACTGACCTGAAGAAAAGGACAGCACCATGAAGCGCAGCAAGGCCTACCGCCAGGCAGCCGAGCTGATCGACCGCGACCGGCTGTACAGCCCGCTCGAGGCCGCCGAGCTCGCCAAGGAGACCTCCAAGGTCAAGCTGGACGCGACCGTCGAGGTCGCCATCCGCCTCGGCGTGGACCCCCGCAAGGCCGACCAGATGGTCCGCGGCACCGTGAACCTGCCGCACGGCACCGGCAAGACCGCCCGCGTCATCGTCTTCGCCGTCGGCGACAAGGCCGCTGAGGCCGAAGCCGCCGGCGCGGACGCGGTCGGCTCCGAAGAGTTGATCGAGCGCATCCAGGGCGGCTGGCTCGACTTCGACGCGGCGATTGCCACCCCGGACCAGATGGCCAAGGTCGGCCGGATCGCCCGCATCCTCGGCCCGCGCGGCCTGATGCCGAACCCGAAGACCGGCACCGTCACCCCGGATGTCACCAAGGCCGTCAACGACATCAAGGGTGGCAAGATCAACTTCCGCGTTGACAAGCAGGCCAACCTGCACCTGGTCATCGGCAAGACCTCCTTCGACAAGGACAAGCTGGTCGAGAACTACGCGGCCGCGCTGGACGAGGTCCTCCGCGCCAAGCCCTCGGCCGCCAAGGGCCGCTACGTCAAGAAGGTCACCTTCAGCACCACCATGGGCCCGGGCATCCCGGTCGACCCGGCCCGCACCCGCAACCTGCTGACCGACGAGGCCACCGCCTGATCGGCCGCAAACCCGGAACGGGGCGCTCTCCGCGAGGAGGGCGCCCCGTTTTCGTTCGTCCGGCTCAGCCGGTCAGGCAGTCGGCCGTCTCCTTCTCGTGCCCGGTGATCAGCCAGCCGCCGTCGCCCTGCTTGGTCAGGATGAATACGCCGAGCCGCTCCCCGCCGGTGACACCCAGGTCGCAGGAACGGACCTCCGAGGTGCTCCCGCTGGTGAAGGCGGCGTTCTCCGGGATGTCCGGGTTGGCGTAGCGGGCCTTGTCGGTGACCTTCGCCGCGGCCGCCAGCGCCGCCTGCGCGCAGTCGGCGACCCCGAAGCTCTTCGCGAAGGCGGCCTTGCCCGCCGCGGAGAACACCGCGCAGGCCTGCTTCGGATCACCGGCCACGTAGTGGTAGACGGTGCGCACCGCCTCCTTGGGCGAGGTCTGCTGCACGGTCTGGTCCTGCTGCCCCGCACCGCCGTTGGACCCCCCGCCGCCGCGCAGCGGGCTGTCCTCGCAGCTGAAGAAGTAGAAGTAGGCGAGGATCAGCACCGCCGCGATCACCCCGTACTTGATCAGCCGGTTGCGCCAGGTCCGTTGCTTCGGCAGGCGTTTTTCCAGGCGCTGCACGATGCGGTCTTCGACCTCTCGCAGCTCCAGCTCACGCTTGGCCGGGGTGCCCTGGTCATCGAACTGTCGGTCCACCACTACCTCCTGTCCTGACACATGGTGCCGTCTCGGTCACCCGGCATGCTGGCCTGGTGGCCGAAGCACCCGTATGGCACTTCTCCGAGGACCCCGGCATCACCGAGTTCCGCCCGCACCGCGCGCCCACCGCCCGCGATCCCGAGCCCGTGGTGTGGGCCGTGGAGGAGGCCAGGGCCAGCGACTTCTGGTTTCCGAGGGACTGTCCGCGGGTGTTGTTCCGGGCGGAGGCGGGGCGGGAGCCCTCGGCGGCGGGGCTGGCGCTGCTCGGTGGGGCGCGGCAGGTCGCGGTGGTGGAGTGGGGGTGGTGGGCGCGGGTGTGCGGGGTGCGGTTGTTCCGGTACGCCTTCGCGCCGGGGCCGTTCCGGCGGTGCGCCAACCCGCGCTGGTACCTGACCGCGCGGGAGGCGGTGCGGCCGCTGGTAGTGGAGCCGGTGGGGGATGTGGTGGCGTTGCACGCGGCGGCCGGGATCGAGCTGCGGCTGGCGCCGAACCTGTGGCCGGTGGCCGGGCTGGTGGAGCGCAGCGGGCTGGAGTTCTCCATGATCCGGATGCGCAACGCCCTGCCCCGCCCGGCCGATTTGGAGCCTTGACAGGCCGTCGCGTAGTCTGGTCGCAGTTCCACCAAAGACCGCTGGTCTTTCCCTGTCCGGTTCTCCGGACCGGGAGACGAAGGCCCCGTGATCACGAGGGCGGCCCGCGCAGGAGGACGAGGCAAGTTTCGCGCGTTCGTTCGCGCGTCTTTCACGCCCCGTGCCTGTGCGCCGGGGCGTTCGTCGTCTCCGGGCCCCATTCATCAGAGCTTGGAGAGGAGGCGACCATGGCGAAGCCCGACAAGGTTCAGGCCGTCGCCGAGATCACGGAGAAGTTCCGTGGTAGCTCGGCCACGGTTGTCACCGAGTACCGCGGGCTCTCCATGGCGCAGCTGACGGAGCTGCGTCGTGCCCTCGGTACGGGCACCACGTACACCGTCGCGAAGAACACGCTGGTGAAGCGTGCCGCTGAGGATGCCGGCATGGCCAGCCTCGCGGACCTGCTGGTCGGCCCGACCGCGATCGCCTTCATCGAGGGTGAGCCGGTCGACGCCGCGAAGGCGCTGCGCAACTTCGCGAAGGACAACAAGGCCCTTGTCATCAAGGGTGGCTTCATGGAGGGCAAGCCGCTCTCCATCGATGAGGTCAACCGAATCGCGGACCTCGAGTCCCGTGAGGTGCTGCTCGCCAAGCTGGCGGGCGCGATGAAGGGCAACCTGGCCAAGGCCGCCGGTCTGTTCGCCGCTCCGGCGTCGCAGGTCGCGCGTCTGGCGCAGGCCCTGGCGGACAAGCGTGCTGCGGAGGGTGGCGCCGCGGCGCCGGCCGACGCCGCCGACGCGCCTGCCGAGAGCTGACCAAACACCGAACCGCGCCGCGTGATCACCGCGTCGCAACGTATTTGAGAGGAACGCCACAATGGCGAAGCTCAGCACCGAAGAGCTGCTCGACGTCTTCAAGGAAATGACCCTGCTCGAGCTCTCCGCGTTCGTGAAGGAGTTCGAGGAGACCTTCGAGGTCACCGCTGCCGCGCCGGTCGCCGTCGCCGCCGCCGGCCCGGGTGCCGCGCCGGCCGAGGCCGCCGAGGAGCAGGACGAGTTCGACGTCGTCCTCGAGTCCGCCGGTGAGAAGAAGATCCAGGTCATCAAGGTCGTGCGTGAGATCGTCTCCGGCCTGGGCCTGAAGGAGGCCAAGGAGCTCGTCGAGGGCGCGCCGAAGCCGGTCCTGGAGAAGGTCGCCAAGGAGGCCGCCGAGGCCGCCAAGGAGAAGCTGGAAGCCGCTGGCGCCAAGATCACCGTCAAGTGATCCGAGCGGCTTCGGCCGCTTGAGCACAGCAGCGTAGCTACGACAGCGGGGCGGGTTCCCAATCGGGAGCCCGCCCCGCTGTCGTGTGTGCGCGCCTTGTCCGATCGCGTTATACACCTGTGACCGCTAACCCAACTGGGCAGTAACTTGCTGCGGCAACGCTCGTTGCACCAGTGTGACGCCGGTCGCTACGGCGTCGATCTGTCCCTGGGCAGGCACGGACGAGCCGCAGTGAAGCGGGAGGTGCGATGGGCGTCGAGGTGGTCGTCGAAGGCCTGAGCAAGTCCTTCGGCAGGCAGGCCATCTGGGGAGATGTCACGCTGACCTTGCCGCCAGGCGAGATCAGCGTGCTGTTGGGCCCCTCCGGTACCGGAAAGTCGGTCTTCCTCAAGTCGCTCGTCGGGCTGCTCCGGCCGGAACACGGCCGGGTGATGATCAACGGCGTGGACATCTGCAGCTGTTCCGAGCACAAGCTGTACGAGATCCGCAAGCTCTTCGGCGTGCTGTTCCAGGACGGCGCGCTGTTCGGCTCGATGAACCTCTTCGACAACATCGCCTTCCCCCTGCGTGAGCACACCCGCAAGAGCGAGGCCGAGGTGCGCCGCCTCGTGCTGGAGAAGATGGAGATGGTCGGCCTCATCGGCGCGGAGAAGAAGCTGCCTGGCGAGATCTCCGGCGGTATGCGCAAGCGCGCCGGGCTGGCCCGCGCGCTGATCCTGGACCCGGAGATCATCCTGTTCGACGAGCCGGACTCCGGCCTCGACCCGGTCCGGGTGGCCTACCTGAACCAGCTGATCGTCGACCTCAACGCGCAGATCGACGCCACCTTCCTGATCGTCACCCACGACATCGGCACCGCGCGCACCGTGCCGGACAACATCGGCATGCTCTTCCGCCGCGAGCTGGTCATGTTCGGCCCGCGCGAGGTGCTGCTGACCTCCACCGAGCCGGTGGTGGAGCAGTTCCTCAACGGCCGCCGCGAGGGCCCGATCGGCATGAGCGAGGAGAAGGACGCGGCCCAGGCCGCCGCCGAGCTCGCCGCGCTGGCCGCCAACGGCGGTAGCACCCTCGGCGGGCCCAAGGGCGGGGGCGGCACCGGCATCGTGCCGCAGATCGAGGTCAGCCCCGGCCTGCCGGTGCGGGCCGCGGTGCGCCGCCGCAAGGAGCGGGTGATGCGCATCCTGCACACCCTGCCGCCGATCGCGCAGCAGGCCATCGTGGCCAGCCTCACCCCGGACGAGCAGGCCTACTTCGGCGTCTACGCGGGTGCGGCCGCGCCGACGCGCACGCAGCAGCTGACCCAGCCGCCCAGCCCGCAGTCGCGGGAGCCGTGGCAGCCCTCGCCGTGGACCAGGCCGGGAGGCCAGCCATGACCAGGCCGACGGCGAAGTTCCCCGGCGCGGGCGCGCTGGCCGAGACCGGCCGGATGTTCGCCCTCGGCCTGGACACCACCAGGGCGATGGTCAAGCGCCCGTTCCAGTTCCGCGAGTTCATCCAGCAGTGCTGGTTCATCGCCAGCGTCACCATCCTGCCCACCGCGCTGGTCGCGATCCCCTTCGGCGCGGTCATCGCGCTCCAGCTCGGCTCGCTGACCAGGCAGATCGGCGCGCAGTCCTTCACCGGCGCGGCCAGCGTGCTGGCGGTGATCCAGCAGGCCAGCCCGATCGTGACCGCGCTGCTGATCGCCGGCGCGGGCGGCTCGGCGATCTGCGCGGACCTGGGCTCGCGCAAGATCAGGGACGAGATCGACGCGATGGAGGTGCTGGGCGTCTCGCCGATCCAGCGCCTGGTGGTGCCGAGGGTGCTGGCCGCGATGCTGGTCGCCGTGCTGCTCAACGGCATGGTCAGCGTGGTCGGGGTGCTCGGCGGATACTTCTTCAACGTGGTCATGCAGGGCGGCACACCAGGGGCCTACCTGGCCAGCTTCTCCGCGCTGGCCCAGCTACCGGACCTGTGGATCAGCGAGATCAAGGCGCTGATCTTCGGCTTCATCGCGGGCATCGTGGCCGCCTACCGCGGGCTCAACCCGGCCGGTGGCCCCAAGGGCGTCGGTGACGCGGTGAACCAGTCCGTGGTGATCACCTTCCTGCTGCTGTTCTTCGTCAACTTCGTGCTGACCACGGTGTACCTGCAGCTCGTCCCGGCGAAGGGCATGTGATGGTGACCCTCGGCGATCGGCTCCGGAACGCGGCGAACCGGCCCCTGCACGGCCTGGACGCGCTCGGCGACCAGCTGTCCTTCTACCTGCGGGCGCTGGCCTGGGTGCCGCGCGCGCTGCGCCGCTACATGCGGGAGACGCTGCGGCTGCTGGCCGAGGTCAGCTTCGGCAGCGGCGCGCTCGCGGTCATCGGCGGCACCATCGGCGTGATGATCGGCCTGACCCTGTTCACCGGCACCGTGGTCGGTCTGCAGGGCTACGCGGCGCTGAACCAGATCGGCACCTCGGCCTTCGCCGGGTTCGTCTCGGCCTACTTCAACACCCGCGAGATCGCGCCACTGGTGGCCGGGCTCGCGCTCTCGGCGACGGTGGGCTCCGGCTTCACCGCCCAGCTCGGCGCGATGCGCATCTCCGAGGAGATCGACGCGCTGGAGGTGATGGGCGTGCCCAGCCTGCCGTTCCTGGTGACGACCCGGATCATCGCCGGGTTCGTCGCGGTGATCCCGCTGTACGTGATCGGCCTGCTGACCTCCTACCTGGCCTCGCGCACGATCACGACCGAGTTCTACGGGCAGTCGGCTGGCACCTACGACCACTACTTCAACCTGTTCCTGCCACCGGAGGACGTGCTCTGGTCCTTCGGCAAGGTGCTCGTGTTCAGCGTGGTCATCATCATGACCCACTGCTACTACGGCTACCGGGCCAGCGGCGGGCCGGCCGGCGTCGGCGTCGCGGTCGGCCGGGCCGTGCGCACCGCGATCGTGACCACCGCGCTGCTGGACTTCTTCCTCAGCCTGGCGATCTGGGGCACGACGACCACCGTGAGGATCGCTGGATGACCGCTCGCTCCACCCTGCCCGTCCTGCGCCGCCGACTCCTCGGTGTCGTGTTCCTGGCGGTCATCGCACTGCTGCTCGGTCTGTCCGTGGCGGTCTACCGCGGCGACTTCGAGCGCACCGCGGCGGTCACGCTGCGCACCGACCACATCGGCAACCAGCTGATGACCGAGTCCGACGTGAAGGTGCGCGGGCTCATCGTCGGCGAGGTCAAGCGCATCTCCAGCAAGGGCGACGGCGCCGAGCTGGAGCTGGCCCTGCAGCCGGACAAGCTGGCGCTGATCCCCAAGGACGTCACCGCCCGGCTGCTGCCCAAGACCCTCTTCGGCGAGCGCTACGTCGCGCTGGTGCCCACCGGCAAGCCGGCCGGCGGGCACCTGGCCGCGGGCGATGTGATCAGCCAGGACCGCAGCAGCTCGGCGATCGAGCTGGAGCGGGTGCTGTCCAACCTGATGCCGGTGCTGCAGGCGGTGCAGCCGCAGAAGCTGGCCAGCACGCTCGGCTCGATGGCCACCGCGCTGGACGGGCGCGGCGACCAGCTCGGCGAGACGCTGACCCTGCTCAACCGCTACCTGCGCGAGCTGAACCCGGCGCTGCCCGACCTCAAGGCGGACATCACCGCGCTGGCCGACGTCAGCGGCACCTATGACAAGGCCGCGCCGGAGCTGTTGCAGGCGCTGGCCGACCTGACCACCACCACGAAGACGGTGGCCGAGCAGCGCGCCAACCTGCAGACGCTCTACACCAGCGTGGGCAACACCTCGGCCGACCTCACCGGGTTCCTGACCGCCAACCGCAACAACCTGATCAGGGTGGCCCAGGACAGCAGACCGCTGCTGGACGTGCTGGCCAAGTACGCGCCGGAATATCCCTGCTTCCTCAAGGGGATGGCCGAGCTGGTGCCGAGGCTGGACAAGGCCTTCGGCAAGGGCACCAGCTCGCCCGGCCTGCGGATCACCATGGAGATCACCGCGAACCGTGGGAAGTACGTGCCGAACCAGGACGAGCCCCGCTACGGGGACAAGCGCGGGCCGCGCTGCTACGACATCCACCCGAGGCCCGAGCCGTTCCCGCAGTACCCGCCGGAGGGCCCGGTGAAGGACGGCAGCAAACCGCCGCCCGCCGCGCGCAGCGCCAACGATGGCCTGAACCCGCCGATCAACGTCCAGAACGGTGGTCACGTGGCCCCGTCCGCGGCCTCCGGCGGGGTCGCCGACACCGGGATCGCGAACTCCTCGGCCGAACAGGACTTCCTGGCCGCGCTGATCGCCGGGCAGCTCGGCGTCACGCCGCAGCAGGTGCCCAGCTGGGCCAGCCTGGCGCTCGGCCCGGCCTACCGCGGCACGGAGGTGACGCTGAAATGAGGGGACTCACCGCGCCGCTGGTCAAGTTCACCGTGTTCGTGGTGGTGACCGTGCTGGCCACCACGCTGCTGGCGATCACCATCGCCAACTCCGACCTGCGCGACTCCGCCGGCTACCTGGCCAGGTTCACCGACGTCACCTCGCTCAACCCCGGCGACGACGTGCGCATCGCCGGGGTCAAGGTGGGCGAGGTGAAGGAGGTCACGGTCGCCGACCGGCGGCTGGCCGAGGTCCGGTTCTCCGTTGAGCAGCAACGGAAACTGCCAGCCACGGTGACCGCCACGGTCAAGTACCGCAACCTGGTCGGCCAGCGCTACATCGCGCTGGAGCAGGGCTCCGGCGGCGCGGGCACGCTGCCGCCCGGCGGGGTCATCCCGCTGGAGCGCACCCGGCCGGCGCTGGACCTGACCGCCCTGTTCAACGGGTTCAAGCCGCTGTTCAAGGCGCTCAACCCCGACGACGTGAACAAGCTGTCCTACGAGATCGTCCAGGTGCTGCAGGGCGAAGGCGGCACCATCACCAGCCTGCTCGCGCACACCGCCTCGCTGACCACCACCATCGCCGGCAAGGACAAGGTGATCGGCGAGGTGGTGGACAACCTCAACCAGGTGCTCGGCGCGGTCAACGAACGCGACCAGCAGCTCAGCGGCCTGGTCACCCAGCTCCAGCAGCTGGTCTCCGGGCTGTCCCAGGACCGCCAGCCGATCGGCGAGGCGATCACCGCGCTCGGCTCGCTGACCAATGCCACCGCCGGACTGCTGGACGGGGCCAGGGAACCGCTGCGCAAGGACATCGACCAGCTGGGCAAGCTGGCCAAGAACCTGGGCGACGGCAACGACATCGTGGAGGGCATCCTGCAGCGGATGCCGAAGAAGCTGGAGACGATCACCCGCACCGCGACCTACGGCTCCTGGTTCAACTTCTTCCTGTGCGAGGCCAGCGGCCAGGTCACCGTGCCGATCATCAACAAGCCGGTGGAGATCCCGGTCATGCCCAACACCCAGCCGAGGTGCAAGGCATGAAGCCCTTCCGCGAGCGCAACCCGATCACCATCGGCCTGGTCAGCCTGACCGTGCTGAGCCTCGGCCTGCTCAGCGCGTTCTTCTTCGAGGACCTGCCCATCGTGGGCGGCGGCACCAGCTACCGGGCCCAGTTCAGCGAGGCCGCCGGGCTCAAGCCGGACGACGAGGTGCGGGTGGCCGGGGTCAAGGTCGGCAAGGTCGCCGACGTGGAGCTGGAGAAGGACCACGTGCTGGTCACCTTCCGGGTGGACGACGCCTGGGTGGGCGACCGCAGCACCGCGGCCATCAAGATCAAGACGTTGCTGGGCCAGAAGTTCCTCGCGCTGGACCCGCAGGGCGCCGCCCCGCTCAAGCCGAGCGAGGCGATCCCGCGCGAGCGCACCATGTCGCCCTACGACGTGACCGAGGCGTTCACCGGCCTGGCCAACACCGTCGGCCAAATCGACACCGATCAGCTGGCCAAGAGCTTCCAGGTCATCGCGACCACCTTCCGGGACACCCCGGACGAGGTGCGCGGCGCGCTGGACGGGCTCAACGCGCTGTCCAAGACCATCTCCAGCCGGGACGACCAGCTGGCGAAACTGCTGGCCAACACCAACTCGATCAGCAAGACGCTGGCCGACCGCAACGCCGAGTTCGAGAAGCTGCTCGGCGACGGCAACAAGCTGCTGGCCGAGATCCGCAAGCGCAAGGACGCGATCAGCTCGCTGCTCGACGGCACCCGCAAGCTGTCCACCGAGCTGCAAGGTCTGGTGGCTGACAACAAGGACCAGCTGCGTCCCGCGCTGGAGCAGCTGGAGCGGGTGACCACCATGTTGCAGCGCAACCAGGACAGCCTCGGCCGCAGCATCAACCTGCTGGCCCCGTTCGTCCGGGTGTTCGCCAACACCCTGGGCAACGGCCGCTGGTTCGACACCTACATCTGCGGGCTGCTGCCGCCCTCGCTCGGCCCGATCAACCCGGAGGGGTGCCGCCCATGAGCACTCCGCTCAAGGCCAGGCCGGACCCGGCCCGGATCATCGCCTTCGGCGCGGTGGTGGTGCTGCTGCTCACCGCGACCCTGTGGTGGGTGCTGGCCCGCCCGGCCGGACGGCTGGTCACCGCGTACTTCTCCGCCGGAATCGGCGTGTACGAGGGCGGCGACGTGCGGGTGCTCGGCGTGCGGGTGGGCACCATCGACAAGGTCGAGCCGCAGGGCACCCAGGTCAAGGTCGAGATGCGGGTGGACCGCGACGTCGAACTGCCTGCCCAGCCCAACGCCGCGGTGGTCAACCCGAGCGTGGTCAGCGACCGGTACGTGCAGCTCGCCCCGGTGTACACCGGCGGCCCGAAGCTGGGCGAGAACACGGTGATCCCGCGCGAGCGCACGGTCACCCCGATGGAGCTGGACGAGGTCTACGGCAGCCTGGACAAGCTGACCACCGCGCTGGGACCCAAGGGCGCCAACAAGAACGGCGCGCTGTCCCAGCTGCTCGACGTCAGCGCGGACAACCTGGCGGGCAACGGCGCGAAGCTGCGGGACACCATCCGCGAGCTGGGCGACGCCGCCGGCACGCTCAACGGCGCGCGGGAGGACCTGTTCGGCACGGTGGACAACCTGCGCAGGTTCACCTCGATGCTGGCCGCCAACGACAAGCAGGTGCGCGAGTTCAACACCCAGCTGGCCGACGTGAACCGGTTCCTGGCCGGTGAGCGCGAGGACCTGGGCGCCGCGGTGCGCGAGCTGGCCGCCGCACTGGTCAGCGTGGAGGGCTTCATCAGGGACAACCGGGAGCAGCTGAAGTCCAATGTGGACAAGCTGGCCAGCATCACCAAGGTGCTGGTGGACCAGCGGGCCGCGCTGGCCGAGGTGCTCGACGTGGCCCCGCTGGCCCTGGGCAACCTGCAGAACACCTACAACGCGGCCAGTGGCACCCTGGATACCCGGGCGAACATCAACGAGCTGACCAGGCCACCGATCGTGATGGTCTGCGAGCTGCTCCGGCAGACCACGCCGAAGGAACTGCCGCAGACCCTCGCCGACATCTGCGGCAAGCTGGCCGGCGTGGTCGACGGCGTGGTGAAGCTGCCCAGCGTGGCCGATGTGATCACCTCGCTCCAGCAGGGCAAGCTGCCGCAGCTGCCACCGCTGCTGGGCACTCCGCCGGGGAAGGGGCAGCGATGAAGAACCTGCTCCGCGTGGCCGGGCTCGCGCTGACCACCAGCCTGCTCGCCGGGTGCGGCATCGGCGAGTTCACCGGGCTGTACAACGTGTCCCTGCCCGGCGGGGCCGATGTCGGCGACCACCCGTACCGGGTCAAGGTGCGGTTCAAGGACGTGCTCGACCTGGTCCCGCAGGCCGGGGTGAAGGTCAACGACGTGCCGGTCGGCCGGGTGGAGAGCGTGGCGCTGGCCCAGGACGGCTGGACCGCCGAGGTCACCGTGCTGGTCAACGGCGAGGTGAAGCTGCCGGCCAACGCCGATGCCAAGCTCCGCCAGTCCAGCCTGCTCGGGGAGAAGTTCGTCGAGCTGGCCGCGCCCAAGTCCCCGCAGGGCAGCCTGGCCGACGGCGCGCTGATCCCGCTGGAGCGGACCAACCGCAACCCGGAGGTCGAGGAGGTCTTCGGCGCGCTGTCCCTGCTGCTCAACGGCGGCGGGGTGGCCCAGCTGCAGACCATCACCAAGGAGCTGAACAAGGCCCTCTCCGGCCGGGAGCCGGAGCTGCGCGAGCTGCTGGGCAACGTGAACAAGCTGGTCAGCACGCTGGACGGGCACAAGGGTGAGATCGCCCGCGCGCTGGACGGGCTGAACCGGCTCTCCGCCACCCTGGTCGGCCAGATCGGCAACATCAAGAAGGCGCTGGACGGGCTGGAGCCCGGCCTGAAGGTGCTCGCCGAGCAGCGGCAGCAGCTGGTCGGCATGCTGCAGGCGCTGGACCGGCTCTCCGGGGTGGCCACCGACGTGGTCAACCGCAGCAAGGACGACGTGATCCACGACCTCAGGGCGCTCACGCCCACCCTGCAGAAGCTCGCCGAGGCAGGTCAGAACCTGCCCAAGGGCTTCGAGGTGCTGCTCACCTTCCCGTTCCCGGACTCCGCGGTGGACGGCATCAAGGGCGACTTCACCAACCTGCACGCCAAGATCGACCTCGACCTGAGTCGCATCCTGGACAATCTGGGCAGCTCCCGGCAGGGCCTGCTCGGCCCGCCGTCCGCAGGGCCGCAGCAGCCCGGCGCGGCCCCGCCGCTGCTGCCCGGCCTGCCAGGGCTGCCCACCCCGCCGACGCCGAACCGGCCGGGCGGCGGCGCGCAGCAGGGCGGACTCGGCGGCCTGATCGGCTCGCTGCTGGGCGGTGATCGCTGATGATGACCAGCCGCATCCGCATCCAGATCATCGCGTTCGTGCTGATCGCGCTGGTCGGGGTGAGCTACGCCGGGGCCCGCTACGCCGGGATGGACCGGCTGTTCGGGCCGCGCGGCTACGTGGTGACCATGAAGCTGGCCGACTCCGGCGGCATCTTCACCAACGCCGAGGTGACCTACCGCGGCGTCACGGTCGGCCGGGTCGGGCAGCTGCGGCTCACCGACAACGGCCTCGAGGTCGAGCTGGACATCGACGAGGGCTTCGACCGGATCCCGGCCGACACCAAGGCCGTGGTGACCAACCGGTCCGCGGTCGGCGAGCAGTACGTGGACCTGCGGCCCAACACCGACACCGGGCCGTACCTGGCCGGTGGCTCGGTGATCGGCGTGGACCGCACCGCCACCCCGCCGCCGGTGGAGACGCTGCTGGCCAACCTGGACGGGCTGACCACCTCGGTGCCGCTGGACTCGCTGCGCACCGTGGTGGACGAGCTGGGCACCGCCTTCGACGGCACCGGGCCGCAGCTGCAACGGCTGCTGGACACCACCTCGGTGTTCACCAAGGACGCGGTGAAGAACCTGCCGCAGACCCTGGAGCTGCTGCGCAAGGCGCGCACCGTGCTGGGCACGCAGAACCAGCAGTCCTCCTCGATCACCTCCTTCAGCAAGGACCTGCGGCTGCTGGCCGAGCAGCTCAAGACCTCCGATCCGGACCTGCGCAGGCTGATCCAGAACACGCCGAAGGCCACTGACCAGATCAGCGGGCTGCTGCGGGAGTCCGGGCAGGGCATCTCCGAGCTGACCGCGAACCTGCTCACCACGGTCGATGTCGCGCTGCCCCGCAAGGACGGCCTGGAACAGGCCATGGTCACCTACCCGCTGGTGGTCGGCGGCGCGTTCACGGTGGCCCCCGGCGACGGCACCGCGCACTTCGGCCTGGCCATCAACCTGTTCGACCCGCCGCCCTGCACCAAGGGCTACGAGAAGACCAAGCGCAGGCCGGGCAACGCGACCGGGCCGATCGCGCTGAACACCCAGGCGTACTGCGCGGAGGGACCCGGCAGTCCGGTCGACGTGCGCGGGGCGCAGAACGCGCCCTACGGTGGCAGGCCGATGACCCCGCCGCCCTCGACCAAGCTGGTCGGCCCGGCCAGGCAGCCCCAGCCGGGCGCCGCGTCCGGCCTGCTCGCGCTGTTGCAGTTGCCAGGCAGCCAGGCGCCGCGCAGTCTGGCCCAGATGCTCGGCCTCTCCGGCTGAGCGAGCTTTGGAGCGTTATGACCGACCGATCCACTGATCCACGTCCCGGCGCCGATCCACGCCGTGTGCTCGTGCTGGGCGCCACCGTGCTGGTCGTGCTCGCGGCCCTGTTCGCGGGCTGGTACGGGGTGTCGTGGGCGGCTGCGGGCTCCGACGACGGCCTGGAGTTCGCCAGGGAGCGGGACGAGGTGGTGCTCGTCGGCCAGCAGCACGTGGTCAACCTGCTGCACCAGGACTACCGCAAGTACGACGAGATCTTCGAGCAGCTGAAGACGGCCACCACCAGTCCGCTCAGCGAGGCGCTGGCCGCGGACAAGGAAGCCACCAAGAAGTACCTCAACGACCGCAAGCTGGTCACCACGGCCAAGGCCAGGGAGAGCGCGCTGACCGAGCTGGACCTGCGCGCGGGCAAGGCGAAGATGCTGGCCATCGTGGAGCTCACCGGCAAGTCCGGCGACGAGCAGCCCCAGGTCTCCACCGGCCGGGTCGCCGTCGAGCTGACCAGGACCCCCGACGGCTGGCGGCTGTCCGCGCTGGACGCCGTTCGCCCCGCCCCGGCCGTCTGAGGAGGACCGAGCAGTGCCACCGATCCGTCGCAACCGTCCTGCCGGCACCCCGGCCCGCCACCCCAAGGTCGCGGGCACCAGGGGCCGCCCGGCCACCGAGCGCTTCGAGGACCCCGCCGCCGCTCCCGAGGAGTTCGAGGACACCGCAGCGCCCGCCCCCGCCCCCGTCGAGGACACCGCCGCCGCGGAGCTCTCCGCGCGCGGCGTGCTGGAGCCCGAGGCGCCCGCCGAGCCGGAGCCCACCCCGGAACCCGTGGTCAAACCGCGCCCCAGCGCCAAAGCCGCCAAGCCCAAGCCCGCCCCTGAGCCCCAGCCCGACTCCGAAGCCAAGCCCGACCCGGAACCCGAAGCCGACGCCGACTCCGTCGAGCCCCGGCGCTCGGGCTGGCTGCTGCCCGCCGCGCTGGTCCTGGTCGCGGCCGTGCTCACCGTGCTGGGCTTCTGGTTCCGCGGCGAGTACCTCCAGGCGGAAAGCGGCGGCAGCAACCAGGCGCTGGTGGACAACGCGCGCACCAGCGAGGTCGTCGGCCAGGTCACCAACGCGATCCAGACCGTGCTGTCCTACAACTTCGCCGAGCCGCAGAAGAACGAGGACGCGGCCAAGGCGGTGCTGATGGGCAAGGCCACCCAGGACTACGACACCATCCTGACCGGCCTGCGCAAGACCGGGCCGGAGCAGAAGCTGGTGTACAGCACCATCGTCCGCTCCGCCGCGGTCCGGGTGCTGGAGGGCGACCGGGCCATGGTCCTGGTCTTCGCCGACCAGCACAGCGAGCGCGCCAGCGACGGCTACCGCGGCGACACCGCGCTGCAGGTCGTGGTGAACATGCAGCAGGTCGACGGCAAGTGGAAGATCACCGAGATCCAGCCCCGCTGACTACTTCGGGTGCTCGGCGTTCGTCCCCTCCTTGACCGCTTCCTTGGCCGCCACCGTGCCCTTGCTGCCAGCCACCTTGCCCACGGTGCCCAGGGCGTCGGTGGCGCGCTTGCCGAGGTTGTTCACCGCGCCGATGCCGCTGTCCACCGCGGCCCTGGTGGCCTTGGTGGAGGCGGCCGCGCCCGCCGCGCTGTTGGAGAACTTGCGGATGAACACGCCCAGCTGCTCGATCGCCTCGGTGAGCTTGCGCAGCTTGCCGAAGATCTTGCGGGCCAGCGCGCAGGCGTCGGCGATGGCGCTGGTGACGAACGCGGCCGCGGAGGCGCCGAGGGTGAACAGCGCGGTGAGCCCGGCGGCGATCAGCTTGCCGATCCACTTGCCGATCAGCTCGGCGATCAGGTCGAAGATCAGTCCGCGCACCGAGGCGACCGCGATGCCGGAGTACTCCACCACCTTCGCCGCGGACGCCGCCTTCTCACTGGAGGCGCGCAGCGCTTTCACGTACGCGGTGGCGGTCTGGTGGTAGATCTGGCCGGAGGGGGTCTTGGCCATCCAGGACTGCACCGAGGACAGCTCGCGCTCGTAGTCGCCCGCCGCGCTGTTGAGCTCGTTGGCGATGTTGGTCCAGGTGCCCTTGAGCGCCTTCACCGCGTCCGGGTCGCCGGTGACCACCTCGATGCCCTCGCGCAGGAAGTCCACGTGCTCGATGAGCCAGCCCGCGGCGGCCTTGCCCAGCTCGCCGAAGGGGTTCATCACGATGCCGAGCACGTCCAGCGCGAGCACCGCGCCGTCGGTGACCGCCTCGGTGACGCTGAAGTCGGGCTCGCCGATCCGGCCGAAGTCGCCGATGGCCTCGTTGAGGCTGTCCGCGATCCCCGCGCCCTTGAGCGTGACGTTGCCCTGGAAGAAGCCGTGCTCCGGCTTCTCCTTCTCGATCAGGTCGTTGGTCTCCGGGTTGCTGTCCGCCTTGGGGCGGGGCGCCTGGACGCTCGGCGTGGGCTGGCTCATTTCTGAATCCCCTTGAACATCTGGGTCAGGGCCGCTTCGACCTGCTCGTAGCTGGCCCGGCAGTCCTCGACACCCTTGCCGCAGACCCCGCCGGTCTCGCTCAGCGCGGAGATCATCTGGGACACCTGGTTGCCGAGGCCGTTGACGAAGATCTCGCCGTACGGGTAGAGCAGCACGCCCCAGGCTGCGGTGTTGCGCGAGCCGTTCGCGGCCGCGCCCGCGGCCTTGTCCACCCGCGCGGTGATGGCCTCGACCGCCTTCGCGTGCGCCTGCAGCGCGGGCAGGTCACCGTGGATGCCGGTCATCACCAGCCGTCCTCTCGCATGATCGGGCGGCCGCCCTCGTCATCGCCGTCGTCCGGCCGACGCCGGGGTGGCGCGGGCGCGTCCTCCTCGGCGGGCTCCGGCAGGTTCTCCCGGACGAAGTCCATCGCCTCGGAGTCCTCGCCGACCACGGTGGCCATGATCGCCGCGGTCTGCTGACCGGCCCTGCCCTGCGCCTGCCGGACCGTGGCCATGATCGCCGCGGCCAGCTCCTCGGGCCCGAGCCCGCTCGCCTTGGCGGTGAGCCGGAGGTCGGTGAGCACCCCGCCGGGGTTCACCGTGACCGTCACCGCGCCGTCCCGGCTGGTGGCCGTGGCACTCGCGCTGGCCAGTGCCTCCTTGGCCTGCTCGGCGCGGGCCTGCAACGCCTCGATCCTGGCCTCCTGCGCATCCAGCCAGGCCATCGGATCGGTGATCGGTCGGCTCATCCGGCCGCCCCTCCCTGATCGGTGCTCTTCGGTGCCACCCCCGCACCCTGCGACTCCGACGAGTCCGGGGGCAATGCGGTTCCCCCGGTGGCGGTACCCGTCGGCCGGATCCGGTAGATGGCGAGGACGGCCCCGGTGACCAGCCCGATGAGCAGCAGCCCGCCCGCGATCTGGCCGAAGCCGACCCACCAGCGGACGGCGCCGCTGGGGTCGGGGTGGTCGGCGGGCACGGTCACCCAGCCCACGCACCGCCTGCCGCAGGAGACCTTCGCCGAGCGCACCTCGACCTGGCCGCTGAGCTCGCGGAGCGACTCCACCTTGGTGTGGCCAGGCGGCAGCGCGCCGTCGCGCCACCGCACCTGCGCCGGGCACTCGTAGCGGGTGAACTCCACCAGCAGGAAGTTCCGGTCGGCCCGCCGGCAGTGCTCCACGGTGGCCGTGCCGGTCGCGCGCACCTCGGCGCCGGGCCGGACCCCCGCCTGGAAGTCGACCGCGTTGAGCAGCAGGATCCCGCCGACCAGCACGCCGATGCCCAGGTAGACCACGAAGGCCGCGGCCACGTGCCGGGCGAGCCGTCGCTTCCGTCCGTCCGCCCGCGGAGGCCGAGGTCCGTTCAGCATCCCGACCAGCGGGAACACCGCGAGAATGCCGAGCAGGAACACACCGGCGAGCACCCACAGGTCGACCTCGCCGCGCGTGCCCCGGTCCGCCTTCGGGTGGTCCACCGGCACCACGGTGGTGTCCGGGCAGCCCTGGCACGCGCTGCCCGCGCCCTCCCGGACCGGCAGCCGCCTGCCGGAGATGTCGTGCCGGGACCAGACCACGGTCTCCCGCTCCAGGCCCTGTTCCGCGCCGCTGTCCCAGCGGACCTTGGCCGGGCAGGAGTACGCGGTGAGCTCGGTGACCAGCAGGCTCCGGTCCACTCTCGCGCACTGCTCGACCTGGGCCGTGCCGGTGCGCAGGTCGTCCTCGGCAGGCGCGGCGCCCCGGTGGAACTTCGCCGCGGGGCCCGCCTGGAACACCAGCACCATCAGCCAGATCAGCACACCGAGCAGCGCCGCACAGCCCAGCCGGAAGAGCACCGCTGGCGGGCGCGGCAGGCGCGCCGTCGCCGGTTGGTCGGTCACGCAGGCAGCGTAGGGCCAAGCCGGATCAGCCGGATGCACTCGATCGTGCGAGTCGCCAAGCCCGGTTTGCCAGCCTGGCACAGGGCAGAATCACGCGACCCCGAACGCCCCGCCCCGTGCGCCGGTCTCCCCGCCGCCACGCTCCCCGGACCGTCCGTGCTGCCCATTTCCGCAGCTCAGCGCCACCTTCGCCACCCCAGCGTCGAATCACCCGTTCGTGTCCCCCGCCAAAGTGGCCTTGCCAACCTGGCACAGCGCAGTCTCAGGCCATGCACCCCAGCCGAGACACCCGCCGCCCCTACCCGCACCCCACCGGCGCGGGCCCCGCAACCGCCAGACCCCCGCCCCGCTACGACAAGTGGGTGAGTTCCTCGCGGTCGTGCCTGGTAGCACCAGCTCGGATTTGTGAAGTCCCGATCGGTCACGAAATGCTAACGGTGGCTGTGGCATAGTCGTCGCCCATGCGTGACTCCGAGCCCGACGGGATCACCGCGCTGACCGAGGAGCAGTTGGCGTTCCTCGCCGAGCTGCCCCCGGAGCGCAGACACGAACTGCTCGACTGGTGGCACGCCCGGCGGGCGGCCCTGGTGGCGCTGCGCGAGGACGGCAAACGCTTCGCCGACCGGCTGGACGAACTTGTCGGCGAGATGCAGGCGGAGCTGGGCGATCAGCCCAACGAGGACGCCAAGGAGTCCTTCACCGACCTGCTCACCGGACTGGCGCTGATCGCCGAGTCGGGCCGGGCTTTCGCCAGGGACGACGTGGACAGCGCCGTGGAGCTCAGCTCAGTCGCCGGTGACTACATGCGCAGGGCAGGGGAGGACTGATCACAACGCGGGAGTAGGCAGGCCGATGAAGCTCAAGGAGTACCTGCGCGGTCTCGACCGGACGGCGCTGGTGCGGTTGTTCGAGCTCCGGCCGGACGTCCTGGTCGAACCCGCGCCCCGGTACTGGGACGGCCTGGCCAAGGCCCTGTCCACCAGGACCTCGCTGGAGCTGGCCCTGCGCGAGCTGGACCAGGACGCGCTGTCGATCACCCAGGCCATCCAGGTGCTCGGTCCCTCGGCCACCCCGGCCGAGCTGGCCGGCACCCTCGCCTCACCCCGGTCGCTGGTCACCGCCGCACTGGCCCGCCTCGCCGAGCACGCCCTGGTCTGGCCGACCGCCGACGGCGGCCTGGCCTGCCCGCCCCGGCTGGCCACCTGGTGGACCGCCCCGCTCGGCCTCGGCGCCCCGCTCGCCGACCTGCTCACCCCCTGTCCACTGGCCGAGGTCCGCGCGCTGACCGTCAGGCACGGCCTGCCTGCCGAGGGCACCCGGGCCACCCTGACCCGCCGGCTCGCCGACCACCTCGGCGACCGGTCCCGCCTCACCCGCCTGCTGGCCGGCCTGCCCCGCCCGGCCGCCAAGCTGCTCACCGGCCTGCTCGCCGACCACCCGCGCGTCACCCTCACCGACGGCGAGCTGACTGACGAGGACCTGGCCGCCACCGCGGCCCCACTGCTCGAGCTCGGGTTGCTGCTGCGCAGGGGCAAGTCCGCGGCCGAGGTCCCGCGTGAGGTCGGCTTCGCCCTGCCCGAGCACCGCCGCCGCTTCCGCCTGACCGGCCCGCCCCGCCCGGCCACCAGCCCGGCCACCCCCGAGCTCGCGCGCAGCCAGGCCGCCGTGGCCGCCGCCGAGGCGGTCCGCCTGACCACCACTCTGCTGGAGCACGCCGAGGCCGAACCCATCCCCGCGCTGCTCTCCGGCGGCATCGGCACCAGGGAGCTGCGCCGCCTGGCCAAGTCCTTCGGCTGCCCACCGGAACACGCCGCCCTGTGGCTGGACCTGGCCTACGCCGCCGACCTGCTCGGCCACCACCGCGCAGGCCACCACCTGGACAGCTACGCCCCCACCGCCGCCTACGACGACTGGCGCACCCAGCCCGCCGCGCACCGCTGGACCACCCTGGTCCGCACCTGGCTGACCCTGCCCGAGGCCCCCACCCACCGCCAGACCCCCGACGGCCGCACCATCCCGCCCACGGTGCCCAACCCCGGCCCCGCCAAGGCCCAGCGCCAGGCCATCCTCACCGCCTACGCCGAACTCGCCCCGGACCAACGAGCCGCCGACCCCGCCATCCTGGCCCAGCTCGCCTGGCACGTCCCCATGCTCACCACCACCGACCACACCAGGGCGCTGGCCCAAGCCACCCTCACCGAAGCCCGCCTGTTGGGCCTGCTCTCCGAAGACCAGCTCACCGAAGCCGGCCACGCCCTCCTGGCCGCCACGGCATCCAGGCGCGCTCGCGCGGTGGCCCCGGAAGGCCGGTCGCCCGCCACCAGCCCCGCTGAAGCAGCGCCCGCCCCCAGCCCAGCACCGAACTCCGAAGCGGCCTCGCGGCCCGGGACGGCTCCCGCCTCCGGAACAGCCCTGGCCGCCGGATCAGCCCCGGATCCCGAAGCCGCCCTGCTCGCCGCCGCCACCGCCCTGCTGCCCGCCACCGTGGGCACCGCCCGCCTCCAGTCCGACCTCACCGCCATCGTCACCGGTGACCCGGCCCAGCACCTGGTCCGGCTGCTCGACACCGTCGCCGACCTGGAGACCAACAGCTCGGCCCGGGTCTGGCGGTTCTCCGCGGCCAGCATCCGGCGAGCCCTGGACACCGGCGCCACCGCCGACGGGCTGCTCGCCGACCTGGCCGAGGTGGCCGCCGGTGGCGTGCCCCAGCCGCTGGCGTACCTGGTCCGGGACGTGGCGCGGCGGCACGGGTCGATCAGGGTGGTGGACGCCGGGTGCGTGATCCACACCGCGGATGAGATCCAAGCTCTGGAGATCATGAACTCGCGGCCTGCCGAGCGGCTGGGGTTGCGGCAGGTGGCGCCGACCGTGCTGGTCAGTCCGCGGCCGCGGCCGGAGAGCCTGGCCCAGCTGCGGCGGGCCGGGTTCACCCCGGTCGGCGAGGACGCCACCGGCAATGAGGTGCCCGAGGCGCAGGAACCCCGGCGCGGACGGGCGCAGCCCGCGCCCTGGCGGCCCGAGGACCACGCCGCCACCCCGGCCGCGCTGGCCGAGGCGCTGGCCGAAGCGCCCGCGGTGGACGGGCCCCTCGACCCGGACCGCCACCTGCGGTACCAGGCGCCGGACCTGCCCGAACCCGATCGGGGCTGGCTGGCCGCTGCCATCAGCACCGGCGGGCCGGTGGAGATCTCCTACCGGAGCCCGGACGGGCCTGCCAGCCCGCGTGTGGTCAGCGACCTGACGCTGGAGCACGGCATCCTGCTCGCCTGGTGCCACCGGCACGAGACCGAGGCGCAGTTCCTGGTGGAGCGCATCGCCTGGGCCCGGCCCATCTCCGGGCCGGTGACCGCGGGGCGACCGCGTTGACCTGCGGTGATGGGCCGAGGACTGGCAACTGCCCCTAGTCAAGCGCCAGTTGGCGCATGGCCGAGGGGCCCGGAAACCGGTATCCTTGATCAAGTTCCCTGGGCAGGGTTTCCGCGGCGGGGACAGCGCAGGACCGGCCGCGTGGGGTTCGCTGGGAGTTGCCGTTCGGCGACGCGGAGTGCGCGTTCTCCGAACTGGCGGCACTGTTGACCGGGGTCGGCTGGGGTCCGGGTCACAAATTGATCAAGGTCTGGCCCGCTGACCGGGTTGGTGTCACCCGGTCGAGGGTGCGACGAGCGGTCGCTGATGGCGGGTGGAGCGTCCTCCCCGTGACGTCAGGACACAGCGTGACCAGGGGAATTCGTGCGGTGAGCGGTCGTTCTGGTCGGCAAGCGGACCAGTGTGACGTTCCTCAAGCCCTCTCGGCAAGGCCGGAATCGGGTATAGAAAACCCGCTCTTCGGGTACTTCTCCACAGGATGACCTGGTCAAACGGTTACGTGAGGTGAGTTGGCCCTGCGCCAACGGAGTGATCACCGCGTGGCATCTTGACTGCGGGCTGCGGTGGGTTCACTCTGTCCGTAAGCACGAGTTCGGGTGTCCAGTCTGGACCCCGCTCGACAGCCGCCGTCTGTGTGGCTAGACTGCCACTTTGCGCTGTCCATTTTCTGTTCACCCTGCCCAGGGTCCCGAGATGATGGCCGCGCCGCACCCTTGACAACTGCACCGGCGCGCAAGCTCCGGGGCAGCTTCCAGCCAGCAACAGTCCCTGGAAGGACGCATCTTGGCAGTCTCCCGCGCGACCAAGGCCACTGCTGCGACCAACTCCACGTCGGGGATCCCTGGGGCGCCGAAGCGGGTTTCGTTCGCGAAGATCCGCGAACCCCTCACGGTGCCCGATCTGCTCGACCTGCAGATTCAGTCCTTCGAATGGCTCGTCGGCGCCGACGAGTGGTTCCAGCGCCGCATCGATGCCGGCGATGAGGATCCGATTGGCGGCCTCGCTGAGGTCCTCAACGAGATCTCGCCGATCGAGGACTTCTCGGGATCCATGTCCCTCTCCTTCTCCGACCCGCGCTTCGACGAGGTCAAGGCCTCCGTCGAGGAGTGCAAGGACAAGGACATGACGTACGCGGCCCCGCTGTTCGTCACCGCGGAGTTCACCAACCACAACACCGGCGAGATCAAGAGCCAGACGGTGTTCATGGGTGACTTCCCCGTGATGACCGACAAGGGCACGTACATCATCAACGGCACCGAGCGAGTCGTGGTGTCGCAGTTGGTGCGGTCCCCGGGTGTCTACTTCGACACTAACGTCGACAAGACCACCGACAAGGACGTGTTCAGCGTCCGCATCATCCCGAGCCGGGGCGCCTGGCTGGAGTTCGACGTCGACAAGCGCGACACCGTCGGTGTCCGCATCGACCGCAAGCGCCGTCAGCCCGTCACCGTGCTGCTGAAGGCCTTCGGCTGGACCGCCGAGCAGATCCGCGAGCGGTTCGGTTTCAGCGAGACCCTCATGGCCACGCTGGAGAAGGACCACACCGCGGGCCAGGACGAGGCCCTGCTCGACATCTACCGCAAGCTGCGTCCTGGTGAGCCGCCCACCAAGGAGAGCGCGCAGACCCTGCTGGAGAACCTGTTCTTCAAGGAGAAGCGCTACGACCTGGCCAAGGTCGGCCGGTACAAGGTGAACAAGAAGCTGGGCCTGGACCAGCCGTTCACCACCGGTGTGCTCACCGAGGACGACATCGTCACCGCGATCGAGTACCTGGTGCGCCTGCACGCGGGTGAGACGTCCATGACCGCCCCCGGCGGTGTGGAGGTCCCGGTCGAGGTCGACGACATCGACCACTTCGGCAACCGGCGCCTGCGCACGGTCGGCGAGCTGATCCAGAACCAGATCCGGGTCGGCCTCTCCCGCATGGAGCGCGTGGTCCGCGAGCGGATGACCACTCAGGACGTCGAGGCGATCACGCCGCAGACCCTGATCAACATCCGCCCCGTGGTGGCCGCGATCAAGGAGTTCTTCGGAACCTCCCAGCTGTCGCAGTTCATGGACCAGACCAACCCGCTGGCCGGCCTGACGCACAAGCGGCGTCTGTCCGCGCTCGGCCCCGGTGGTCTCTCCCGTGAGCGGGCCGGCCTCGAGGTGCGCGACGTGCACCCCTCGCACTACGGCCGCATGTGCCCGATCGAGACGCCGGAAGGCCCGAACATCGGCCTGATCGGCTCGCTGTCCTCCTTCGGCCGGGTCAACCCGTTCGGTTTCATCGAGACCCCGTACCGCAAGGTCCGCGAGGGCCGGGTCACCGACGAGATCGACTACCTGACCGCGGACGAGGAAGACCGGTACGTGAAGGCCCAGGCCAACACGCCGATCGACGCGGACGGGAACTTCCTCGAGGACAAGGTCATGGTTCGCCGCAAGGGCGGCGAGCTGGACCTGATCCCGCCGAACGAGGTCGACTACATGGACATCTCGCCTCGGCAGATGGTGTCCGTGGCGACCGCGATGGTGCCCTTCCTCGAGCACGACGACGCCAACCGCGCGCTCATGGGCGCGAACATGCAGCGTCAGGCCGTGCCGCTGCTCCGCTCCGAGTCGCCGCTGGTCGGCACCGGTATGGAGCTGCGCGCCGCGGTGGACGCCGGCGATGTGGTGGTGGCCAACAAGGCCGGTGTGATCGAGGAGCTGTGCTCCGACTACATCACCGTGATGGCCGACGACGGCACCCGCCAGACCTACCGGCTGCACAAGTTCCGCCGCTCCAACCAGGGCACCTGCATCAACCAGAAGCCGATCGTCAACGAGGGCGACCGGGTCGAGGTCGGGCAGGTCATCGCGGATGGCCCGTGCACCCAGAACGGCGAGATGGCGCTGGGCAAGAACCTGCTCGTGGCGATCATGCCGTGGGAGGGTCACAACTACGAGGACGCGATCATCCTGTCGCAGCGCCTCGTGCAGGACGACGTCCTGACCTCGATCCACATCGAGGAGCACGAGATCGACGCCCGCGACACCAAGCTGGGCGCCGAGGAGATCACCCGGGACATCCCGAACGTCTCCGAGGAGGTCCTGGCCGACCTGGACGAGCGTGGCATCATCCGGATCGGCGCCGAGGTCCGCGACGGCGACATCCTGGTCGGCAAGGTCACGCCCAAGGGCGAGACCGAGCTGACCCCCGAGGAGCGCCTGCTCCGCGCGATCTTCGGTGAGAAGGCGCGCGAGGTGCGCGACACCTCGCTGAAGGTGCCGCACGGTGAGACCGGCAAGGTCATCGGCATCCGGGTGTTCTCCCGCGAGGACGACGACGAGCTGCCCCCGGGCGTGAACGAGCTGGTCCGGGTCTACGTGGCGCAGAAGCGCAAGATCCAGGACGGCGACAAGCTCGCCGGCCGGCACGGCAACAAGGGCGTCATCGGCAAGATCCTGCCGGTCGAGGACATGCCGTTCATGGAGGACGGCACCCCGGTCGACATCGTGCTGAACACCCACGGTGTGCCCCGTCGTATGAACATCGGCCAGATCTTGGAGACCCACCTCGGGTGGATCGCCAAGCAGGGCTGGAGCATCGACGGGAACCCGGACTGGGCCGCCAAGCTGCCCGAGGAGCTCTTCCAGGCCGACCCCGGCACGAACACCGCCACCCCGGTGTTCGACGGCGCCCGCGAGGACGAGATCACCGGTCTGCTCGGCTCGACCATGCCCAACCGCGATGGTGAGCGGATGGTCAAGGGCGACGGCAAGGCCCAGCTGTTCGACGGCCGCAGCGGCGAGCCGTACCCGTACCCGACCTCGGTCGGCTACATGTACATCCTCAAGCTGCTGCACCTGGTCGACGACAAGATCCACGCCCGGTCCACCGGCCCGTACTCGATGATCACCCAGCAGCCGCTCGGTGGTAAGGCGCAGTTCGGTGGCCAGCGCTTCGGCGAGATGGAGTGCTGGGCCATGCAGGCCTACGGCGCTGCCTACACGCTGCAGGAGCTGCTCACGATCAAGTCTGATGACGTGATCGGCCGCGTGAAGGTCTACGAGGCCATCGTCAAGGGCGAGAACATCCCCGAACCCGGTATCCCGGAGTCGTTCAAGGTGCTGCTCAAGGAGCTGCAGTCGCTGTGCCTCAACGTCGAGGTGCTCTCCAGCGACGGCGCTGCCATCGAGATGCGCGACGGCGACGATGAGGACCTGGAGCGCGCGGCCGCGAACCTGGGCATCAACTTGTCCCGGTCCGAGTCGCCTTCGGTCGACGACATCGTCAACTGACCTCGCCGCCGGCGTGGGACGGGCTGATCGCAAGCCCGTCCCGCCCCGGCCCGACTCAGCCTCTGAACCCGAACTATCAAGGGGAAGAACCGACGTGCTAGACGTCAACTTCTTCGACGAGCTCCGCATCGGACTGGCTACCGCGGACGACATCCGGCAGTGGTCCTTCGGCGAGGTCAAGAAGCCTGAAACCATCAACTACCGCACCCTCAAGCCCGAGAAGGACGGACTCTTCTGCGAGAAGATCTTCGGTCCGACCCGGGACTGGGAGTGCTACTGCGGTAAGTACAAGCGCGTCCGCTTCAAGGGCATCATCTGCGAGCGCTGTGGCGTCGAGGTCACTCGCGCCAAGGTGCGCCGCGAGCGGATGGGCCACATCGAGCTGGCCGCCGCGGTCACGCACATCTGGTACTTCAAGGGCGTCCCGAGCCGGTTGGGCTATCTGCTCGACCTGGCCCCCAAGGACCTCGAAAAGATCATCTACTTCGCCGCCTACGTGATCACGTCGGTGAACAAGGAGATGCGGCACAACGACCAGGCGACCCTGGAGAACGAGATCCAGGTCGAGCGCAAGCGCATGGAGGACAAGCGCGACGCCGACCTGGAGGCCCGCGCGCAGAAGCTGGAGGCCGACCTCGCCGAACTCGAGGCCGAGGGCGCCAAGAGCGATGTGCGCCGCAAGGTCAAGGAGGGCGGCGAGCGTGAGATGCGCCAGCTCCGGGACCGGGCCGGGCGCGAGATCGACCGCCTCGACGAGATCTGGGACACCTTCGTCAAGCTGGACGTCCAGCAGCTGATCGCGGACGAGATGCTCTACCGCGAGCTGATCGACCGCTACGGCGAGTACTTCACCGGCGGCATGGGCGCGGAGGCCATCCAGCAGCTGCTGGGCACCTTCGACGTCGACGCCGAGGCCGACAAGCTGCGCGAGACCATTCGCAGCGGCAAGGGCCAGAAGAAGCTGCGCGCGCTCAAGCGGCTGAAGGTGGTGGCCGCGTTCCAGGCCACCCGCAACAACCCGCAGGGCATGGTGCTGGACTGCGTGCCGGTCATCCCGCCGGACCTGCGTCCGATGGTGCAGCTGGACGGTGGCCGCTTCGCCACCTCCGACCTGAACGACCTGTACCGCCGCGTGATCAACCGCAACAACCGCCTCAAGCGACTGATCGACCTCGGCGCGCCCGAGATCATCGTCAACAACGAGAAGCGGATGCTGCAGGAGGCCGTCGACGCGCTGTTCGACAACGGCCGCCGTGGCCGGCCGGTGACCGGGCCGGGCAACCGCCCGCTCAAGTCGCTGTCCGACCTGCTCAAGGGCAAGCAGGGCCGGTTCCGCCAGAACCTGCTCGGCAAGCGTGTCGACTACTCCGGCCGTTCGGTCATCGTGGTCGGCCCGCAGCTGAAGCTGCACCAGTGCGGTCTGCCCAAGCAGATGGCGCTGGAGCTGTTCAAGCCCTTCGTGATGAAGCGGCTGGTCGACCTGAACCACGCGCAGAACATCAAGTCCGCCAAGCGGATGGTCGAGCGTCAGCGCTCGCAGGTGTGGGACGTCCTCGAAGAGGTCATCACCGAGCACCCCGTGCTGCTGAACCGCGCGCCCACGCTGCACCGTCTGGGCATCCAGGCCTTCGAGCCGCAGCTGGTCGAGGGCAAGGCCATCCAGCTGCACCCGCTGGTGTGCGAGGCGTTCAACGCGGACTTCGACGGCGACCAGATGGCGGTGCACCTGCCGCTGTCGGCCGAGGCCCAGGCCGAGGCCCGCATCCTGATGCTGTCCAGCAACAACATCCTCTCGCCCGCCTCCGGGCGGCCGCTGGCGATGCCGCGTCTGGACATGGTCACCGGTCTGTTCCACCTGACCAAGCTGCGCGAGGGCGCCAAGGGCGAGGGCGGCGCGTACTCGTCCCCGGCCGAGGCGATCATGGCCTACGACCTGGGCGCGCTGCACCTCCAGGCGAAGATCAAGATCCGGCTCACCGACCGGCTGCCCACCCGTGGCACCGAGCCTGAGGGCTGGGAGCCGGGTCAGGCCTGGCTGGCCGAGACCACCCTGGGCCGCGTGCTGTTCAACGACCTGCTGCCGGCGGACTACCCGTTCATCAACCGTCAGCTGCCGAAGAAGAGCCAGGCCGAGATCATCAACGACCTCGCCGAGCGGTACCCGATGGTCACCGTCGCCCAGACGCTGGACAAGCTGAAGGACGCCGGTTTCTACTGGGCCACCCGCTCCGGTGTCACCGTGGCGATCTCCGACGTGGTGGTGCCCGAGGCCAAGCAGGGTCTGCTCGACGGCTACGAGGCCAAGGCCGACCAGGTCGAGAAGCGGTACCAGCGCGGTCTGCTGTCCAAGACCGAGCGCAACAACGAGCTGGTGCAGATCTGGACCCAGGCGACGAACGAGATCGCCCAGGTCATGGAGGACAACTTCCCCGACGACAACCCGATCTCGGTGATCGTGAAGTCGGGTGCGGCCGGCAACATGACCCAGGTCCGCCAGCTGGCGGGCATGAAGGGTCTGGTCAGCAACACCAAGGGTGAGTACATCCCGCGGCCGATCAAGGCGAACTTCCGCGAGGGCTTCTCCGTGCTGGAGTACTTCATCTCCACGCACGGCGCCCGGAAGGGTCTGGCCGACACCGCGCTGCGCACCGCCGACTCGGGTTACCTGACCCGTCGTCTGGTGGACGTCTCGCAGGACGTCATCGTGCGTGAGATCGACTGTGGCACCGAGCGGGGCATCATCATGCCGCTCACCGAGCCCACGGCCGACGGCGGTTACGTCAAGCACCGCCACGTGCAGACCAGCGTGTACGCCCGCAACGCCTCCGAGGACATCTTCGACGGCGAGGGCAACCTGCTGATCGGCAAGGGCGCCGACCTCGGCGACCCGGCGATCGAGACCCTGGTCCGCGCAGGCGTGGCCAAGGTCAAGGTCCGCAGCGTGCTCACCTGTGAGTCCGCGGTCGGTGTGTGCGCGACCTGCTACGGCCGCTCGATGGCCACCGGTCAGCTGGTGGACGTCGGCGAGGCCGTCGGCATCGTGGCCGCGCAGTCCATCGGTGAGCCCGGCACCCAGCTGACGATGCGTACCTTCCACACCGGTGGTGTGGCTGGCGATGACATCACCGCTGGTCTGCCGCGTGTCCAGGAGCTGTTCGAGGCCCGCGTGCCCAAGGGCAAGGCGCCCATCGCCGACGCCGACGGCCGCGTGCAGATCGAAGAGGGCGACCGGTTCCGCAAGATCACCATCGTGCCGGACGACGGTGGTGAGGAGATCGTCTACGACAAGCTGTCCAAGCGGCAGTGGCTCGCGACGATCAGCGTGGACGGTTCCGAGCGGGCGCTCCAGGACGGCGACCACGTCACCGTCGGCCAGCAGCTGCTGGAAGGTGCGGTCGACCCGCACGAGGTGCTGCGCGTCATGGGTCCCCGTGAGGCTCAGCTCCACCTGGTCCGCGAGGTGCAGAACGTGTACCGCACGCAGAGCGTGTCGATCCACGACAAGCACATCGAGACCATCGTGCGCCAGATGCTCCGCCGCGTGATCATCATCGACTCCGGTGCCACCGAGTTCCTCCCGGGCGCACCCGTCGAGCGCAGCGACTTCGAGACCCAGAACCGCCAGATGGTGGCCGAGGGCAACGAGCCGGCCTCTGGCCGTCCGGTGCTCATGGGCATCACGAAGGCCTCGCTGGCGACCGAGTCCTGGCTGTCCGCGGCCTCCTTCCAGGAGACCACGCGTGTCCTCACCGACGCCGCCATCAACGGCAAGAGCGACAGGCTGATCGGGCTGAAGGAGAACGTGATCATCGGTAAGTTGATCCCGGCTGGCACGGGCATCAACAAGTACCGCAACATCCAGGTGCAGCCGACCGAGGAGGCACGGGCCGCGGCCTACGCGATCCCGTCCTACGACGACGGCTACTACACCCCGGACGTCTTCGGCGCCGGCACGGGTGCGGCGGTGCCGCTCGACGACTACGACTTCGGCCGCGACTACCGCTGACGAAGCCAGTCACACACGGGGAAGGCCCCGCCACCGAGTTCCGGTGGCGGGGCCTTCCCCGTTGCCGGGGCTACTTGCCGAAGGGGAAGTTCTCCAGCCAGCCGGTGGTGCTCGGCGGGCGCGGGCCGAACTCCTTCACCGCGGCGTCGGCCAGGGTGGCGATCTCCTCGCCCAGCTCCAGGTCGCGCAGCAGCGGCACCGGGATGGTGGCGGTGAAGTCGAACAGCACGCCGTAGAGGCCGCCGGTGAGCGCGCCGACGGTGGAGCTGTTGCCGGAGTGCCCGACGGCCCTGGCGATGACCTGCTCGAAGCGGTGGTCCGACAGCGTGGCCCGCACCGCCATGGCCAGTGCCTCCGGCGCCAGCAGGCCCTCGCCGAGCTCCTGCACCGAGGCCGCGGTGACCTCGGCCTCCTCACCGTGGTGGAACCAGTCCACCGCGGTCTCCAGTGCCGCGCTGACCGGCTCGTGGCCTGGCCAGCGGCGCAGCACCCGGACGGCGCTGTCCACCGCGCGCACCGGGTTGCCGATCCCGCGCAGGATCCGGTTGACGATCACCGCGTAGGCCCCGGCTGACAGGTAGGCCGACGGGTGGCCGTGGGTGAGCGCGGCGATCCGCGCGCCCAGCTCGAACACCTGCTCCTCCGCCGCGCTCCACAGCGCCGCGGCCGCCGCCCTGGGCAGCACGCCGCTTTCCGCGGAGTCGGTGACCGGGTGCTCGATGGAGCCGAACCGGCCGGTGGTCAGCACGTCCAGGGTGGTGCGGTCCGGCCAGCGCTTGGCGGCCAGCGCCGGGCGCGCCGGGAACCAGCCGTCCGCGCCGCCGACATCGGGCTGCTGGGTGCGCAGCCAGCGCCGCAGCGCGGCCTTGACCTCCGGCAGCGGGTCGGCCGCGCCGGTGCGCCTGCGCCGGAAGTGCGCCCGGATCAGCCCGTCCAGCACGAACAGCGACAGCTGGGTGTCCGCGGTGATCCGGCCGGCGCCGCCGAAAGCGGGCGGGTACTCCCCGGGGAAGGCATCCCCGTGTGTGGCCGCGAACGACTCCAGGCTCTCGAACTGCACGCCCGCCCCGACCGCGCCGCCGATGGCCTGCCCGGCGAAGCAGCCGATGACCGCCTGCCGCGCCCGGCCCAGCCGGTCGCCGCCGGGCAGCCCGGTCTCGGCGACGGGCGCGCTCACTGCCGTGCCTCGCCGGGCGGGATCTCCACGATCAGGCCGGAGGCCAGGTACTCGCGCAGCGGCTTGGGCAGGAAGTACACCCGCGCGCCACCGGGCTGACGCTCGTCCGCCCTGGTCACCGCACCGAGCATCTTCCAGTCGCCGCCGGCCAGCCGGAACCGGCCGTACGGTCCCTGCGCGAACTCCGGCGGCAGGGTGGTCCGCTCGAAGCCGGTGCCCGCGTCGAAGATGGTGTTGCCGTCCGGCCCGCCGAAGCGCTCGATCTCGTGGCCCTCGCGCAGGATCAGCGAGTCGATCTGGTCGTAGGCGGCCAGCCCGGGGTCCCCGCCCATGGCCTGGATGGGCGCCTCCTCCGGCAGCAGCGGCTCGTCCTCGGCGCGCTGCAGGTTCGGGTAGTTCAGGTACAGCTGCCCGATCAGGTAGGTCGCGGCCTGGGACACGTCGTCGAAGCGCGCCTCCAGCTCCTTGCGCTGCTCGTTCGCCCACCACCAGAACACCGAGAACCGGTCGTCCCGCTCGCGCACCACGCACCAGGCCTCGTCGGCGTACTCGCCGAAGCTGACGTAGCGGCGGCTGACGCTGAACCGGACGCAGAAGTCCCGCACCGCGAACCGAGCTCGCTCCCAGTCGTCCTTGGCGCCGGGGTGCCGCTCCGGCATCTCCATGACCACCGAGGTCGCCTCCTGGGCGACCAGCTTGGGCACCGAGGCCGGCGGCTCGTAGAACCGGGACCGGATGTGGTTGACCAGCTCCAGCGGCGGGGTGACCCCGTGCTCGCGCAGGTAGTAGGCGAGCGCGCCGGGCCAGACCCAGCGGCCGTCGGTGTGGTAGGTCATCGGCACCAGCGACTCGCGCTCGGGGTGCAGCAGGTCCGGCGCGAAACCGCGCGAGGACAGCACGACCGGCGCCTCGCTCAGGTAGCTGATGACGTTGAGCCGCTCCTGGGCGGGCAGCACGGGCCGGTACGCGCGGGGCGGCTCGCCCTCGGCGAAGTAGTCGAACAGCCGGGCCATCGCCAGCTCCGACCGGACGGGCTTGCCGACGGTGCGGCCCGCCTCGCCGCTCAGGCTGGTCATGGCCTGGCGGGCCAGCTCCTGCTGCCGGCGGTGCGCGGCGCGCAGCAGCCAGTCCGGGGTGTGGTCGCTGGCCCGGGGCAGCGTCTGCAGCTCCTGCCGGTGCTCGGGGTCCAGGTTCAGGTACGCGGTGAACGGCCACTCCGGCTCCGCGTGGAACTCGAAGTCGGCCACCGGTTCCGAGCCCGCGACCAGCCGGTAGTCGGCGGTGAACCAGGCGCCCGCGCCTGGCTGGTAGGTCGCCAGCCGGAGCCGGTACAGCCACTGGCTGACCTGCGGTGGCGGCGACCAGTAGTACTCCTCGCCGTCGGCCAGGGTGACCACCGTGGTCAGCTGCATGTGGGCGGCCAGGGCGTGGCAGACCACCCCGATGGCCTGCCAGCCTTCCGGCGCCAGCGCGGTCAGCGCCGAGGTGAGTCCGGCCAGCAGCGGCGCCGGGTCCGGCTGGCCGGTGCCAGACAGCTCGGCCTGCTCCACTGGCAGCGGGAACTGCCGCCAGTCGAGGGTCCCGCCCATCCCGGTCCAGCGCAGCTGCACGACCTTGCTGATCCGCTCGACCGGCTTCTGACCGCGGATGAGGGACCGGTCGTAGATCTCCAGCCCGCGCTGGGCCGCCGACTCGGTGTCCAGGGTGAGGCCGCCCGGCCAGACCACGGGCACCAGTTCGGTCTGCTCGTCGTAGCCCACCTCGTACGGCTCGTCGTCGATGAAGCCGATGGTCTGCAGCTCGAACCGGGACTCCAGCAGCGGGGCCGCCACCGGCCTGCCGAAGGTGCCGTCGGGCAGGCGCTCGAAGTCGCCGTCGGGCGCGCCGCCGTCCAGTGGCACCAGGTAGAGCTGCTTGCCAAGGCGTCGTCGCAGGTACGGCGTGTCCTGCCAGTAGGCGAACTCGCCGTTGTAGGTCCGCTGCTTGATGATCATCTTCGGTCAGCTCTCCCCTTGGGCGGGCACGCCCCGCACTCCGTCGCCCGCGGCGAAGTCGATCAGATCCTGGAGCGGGATGGTGGCCGACAGCGCGCCGGCCACTCCCGCGTTGAGGCGGAGCCGCACTCCGCCGAGGTCCAACAGCTGGTCGCCGCGGGCCTGCTGGCACCGGGTCCAGCTCTCCGGCAGCCGTTCCGCCGAGGTGCACGCGTCCAGCACCAGCCCGCCCGGCTCCTCGGCCAGGAACAGCTCGCCGGGGTGGTCCGGGTACTCGACCATGACCAGCTCCCAGTCGAGCAGGGTGCGCAGCGCGGTCTCCCTCGGTCCGTAGCCGGAGAGGGCCAGCTCAAGATCGCGTTCCAGCTGGTTGGTCGGCCGCGGCCAGCCCAGCGCCTGCGGGCCCGGCCGGTAGCTGGGGTTCGGCGCCCACTCGCCGAAGTTGCCGTCCTCGTCCACCCGGTAGCCGCCGCGCACGCCCCAGGGCGGCACCACGCCGTTGGTGTCGAACTCGGCGTCCACCGAGTACAGCCAGCTGTTCGGCTGGTGCCGGGCCACCGCGCGCATCTCCTCGGTGACCTCCGGCGGCTCGCCCGCGGCCGGGGTGTGCTCCTCGGAGAGCGCCTCCTGCTCGGCCACGGTGCCGACCAGCGCGGGATCGGCGGGACCGAACAGGAACAGGCTCGCGCCGACCGCGGTGGCCTCCGGGTGGTGCACCTCGGTGCCGCTGGACCAGTTGCGGACCTGGCCCAGGCAGACCACGTCCCGCCGGGCGCCGTGCACGGCCAGGAACCACTCCGCCGCCTCCAGCTCCCGCCGCACCCGCAGCAGCGCCTCGAACACGTCGTGCGCGGTGGCCTCGGCCACGCCCCACGGCCCGTGCACGCGCACCGAGGCGTCCTCGGTCTCGCTGCCACGCCGGTACTCCACCCGCGCGGGGACGAGCTCCGCCCCTCGGAAGGCGGTCACCTCGATGCTGTGCGGACCGGCCATCGGCTACCTGGTCACCGTGGAGTCGTCGAGCAGCGCGTCGAACTTCATGCCGAGCCAGCGGTTGAACGCCGGGTAGTCCGCGGCCCTGGTCAGCAGCACCTCGGCGCCGCCGTCGGCCAGGCTCATCCGGCCGATCTCATCCAGCGTCACGGTCCTGGCGACCAGGCGGACGAAGGGCAGCTGCAACGCGGCGGTGAGCGCGAGGCCGTCGTGCTGGATGGTGCCGGGGTGGAAGCGGGTGAACCACTGGCCCAGGTGCGCGGCCAGCAGCCTGGCCCACACCGGGGCCTGCGGCGCGGCCAGCCGCCGGTGCAGGTCCTCGCTCGCGCGGATCTCCAGCTCCGGGGTGAAGGTCACGTCGGAGAGCACCAGCCGCGGCTGGTTCGCCCTGGCCAGCACCACCCTGGCCGCCTCGGGGTCCATCCGCACGTTGTGCTCGGCCCGCTCCGGGTCGCGGTAGTTCAGCGCCCCGCCCATCTGGGTGATGACCAGCCGCTCGGCCAGCTCGGGACGGGTGGTGAGCACCTCGGCCAGGTTGGACATCGGGCCGAGCCCGGCCCAGCGCACCGGCCCCTGGTAGCGGTCGCACACCGCGGTGACCGCGTCCACCACGTCCTCGCGCTGCGCCGGCACCTCAGCGGGCACCAGCCCGTCGATGCAGTCCAGCCGGGTGTTGCCCAGGTCCCGGCCGGTCACCACGGCCACCTCGGGCCTGCCCAGCAGGTCCAGCAGCAGCCGGACGAACCGGGCGCGGCGGCCGCCGGGCAGCTCGTCGGTGGTCACCACCAGGGTCAGCTCGGGCAGCGTGGCGGCGGCGACCAGCGCGATCGCGTCGTCCGGGTCGCCGCCCGCGTCGGTGTCCACGATCAGCGGGGCGCCCTGCTGCGAGGCCGGGAACGGCGCGTCCAGACCGGGGGTCGCCGGCAGGCCGAACCGGGTGTTCAGCTCGATCAGCGCCTGGCGCGCCTCGTTGATGTCGTAGTCGAAGTCCTCGCTGATCTCACCCACCGGTTGACCCCTCCAGCATCGCGGGGTTCTCCTCGAACGCCTGGGCGAACTGCTTGCGCTCCTGCTTGGAGCCGCACTGATCGTAGGCGGCCCACACCCGCTGGGCCTGCTCCCCGGTCAGCCCGGCCGAGTCGATGACGGCCATGATCTGGTTGACCGACTTCTTGTCGTGCCTGCGCACCAGCGAGTCCATCACCCGCTCGAACCGCGGGTCGGTGGCCTCGTCCTGGCCGACCCAGGAACGCACCCCGTCCCGGCCGTGCTCGGCCGAGGCGGTCAGCTCGCCCCGCCAGTCCGCGCCCTCGGCCCGCCGGTCCGCCACGTGCGCGGCGCAGTCGCCGACCGCGCGCAGGTTGACCTCCATCGCGCCCTCGCGCACCGAGGGGTCGGTGAACGGCGCGGCCACCCGCAGCGGGTTGAGCCCGGCCAGCGGATCGGCCTCCTGCCGCGAAGGCACCTGGGCCGGGCCCTCCGCGCCCACCCCGCGCGGGCTGGACAGGGTGCCGTGCAGGGTCTCCTCGATGATGCCGATCGCGTCCTGGTGGGCGAAGGTGCGGCCCGGGTCGGTCGGCAGCTCGTCCAGTGGCCTGCCCTGGCCCTCATCGGGCCCCAGGTCGACCGCGTAGCCCTTCTTGTTGTCCGGGTGCGGGTCGGTGGGTTCCTGGCCGTGGAAGGCGTAGTGGCCCTGGAAGCTGGCCTCGTCGTAGATCGCGGAGAGCAGCTCCTGGACGGTGCCCTTGTAGCTGGTGTCCACCAGGCTGATCGAGGCCCCCGCCTCGTCCACCGGCACGCCGCTGGCGCGCAGGTAGTCGGTGAGGCGTTCGTAGGCGCCGTCCACCAGGCTCTCGTCGATCTTGCGGCTGTCCCGGAAGGCCTCGATGCCCTCGAACGGCCTGCCGGTGCTGCGCTCGAGGTCGAGCACCGCGGTCTCGGCCACCGCCCTGGAGAGCACCACCTCGCCGCAGTGCCGGTCGAAGAACTCCGGGTCCAGGGTGCGCGCGGCCAGCGCCAGGCTGTGCCCGTCCCGGCCGAGGAAGACCACCCGGTGCTCGGGGTTGTCCGCGACCATCTCCCGCAGGTCGTCCACCATCCGCACGGCGAGGTCGACGATCACCGGCGCGGTGTACTCCCTGGCCACCTCGTAGGAGTCGGCCAGCGCCGCCCGCTGTTCGGGGTCGGTGATGCCCAGCCGGTCCGCGGCGGCGTCCACGGCCTCGTCCCGGCGGGCTTCCGCCTCCGGGTCGCCGACGCGCTCGGACAGCGGCGGCTCGGGTTCGGTCGGACCGTCCTGGGTGTCGGTGACCGGGTCGTCCACGGCCTCGTCCTCGGGTGCCCGGTCCGCGCCCGGCTCCACTGCCGGAGTGTCCACTGTGGACTCGGCGGCGGATTCCGTTGTGGCGTCGGTGTTCTCCGGCATGGCGAAGGCCGGTGGCGGCGGTGGCGGCCCGCCCGGCGGCGGTTCGGCGGTGCCGGTGGCCGCCGGTGGGTCCTCCGGGTCGTCATCGCCGCGGTCGGCAGGGGGAGCCGCCTCGGCCGCGGCCTTGGCGGCCTGGAAGTCGGCCACCCGCTGCTCCTGCGCCCGCGTGTAGGCCTCGCCCTCAGCGGTGATCTTCCACTGGCCGGTGGCCGGGTCGTACGCGCCGAGCAGCGTGGTCTCGCCGTCGCGGTTGGTCAGCCAGATCTCGGCTGGCTCGGTGAACGGGTGCGCGGACAGCTCGAACTCCGGCACCGGGTTGTCCCGGCTGCCGGTGAACCCGTGCCCGGCGAAGGGCGGGTCGACCGTGGTGCTGCCGCCCATCGGGAACGGCGCGCCCGCCGCGTGGTTGCCGTAGGCGACCGGCATGGCCTCCTGCGGCGTCCGCTGCCGGGTCGAGCCGTCGGCCTCATCCACCGTGCCGGGGTCGAACGGGAACCGCAGCGAGACCACGCTCTCGTCACCGAACTCGTACGGCGGCCGCCCGTTGCGGCCCTCGTAGCCGGTGTCGGTGTAGTCCAGCCGAAGGCCCTCGATCACCTCGGCCGGCGTGCGCAGGTGCGCCACGTCGCTGTACCTGGCGGTGAAGCCCTTGGTCTCGTTCGGCACGCCGAACCGGCCGGCCTGCGGGTCCGGCGGTGGCGGGATCACCTTGTTCAGCAACAGGTTCGTGGCCGCTTCCGCGGTCAGCGCGCGCTGCAGCATGTCCCCGGAGGCCGCCTGGACCTGGTCGCGGATGGCGTGCATGACCACCGCGTCGTCCGGCGTGAAGTCCTCGATCGGGGTGTTGCGGATCCGCTCGAAGTCCGCCCTGGTGACCTCAAAACCCAGCTCGGCGCTGGCGTTGCCGAGCAGGTCGTCCAGCCGCGCGGGGAAACCGGTCGAGTTGTCCAGCTGCGCGTGCGAGTACTGGGTCTCGTAGTCGGTGCCGTCGGTGAACGTGTAGTGCTCGCCCGGCACCGGGTCGGCCTGCCTGCCATCCGGCGGGTCCACCGGCTCCGGCGCGCTGTCGGTGTCCGCACCGCGCTGGAACGCCCCGGCCCCGGGATCCTGCGGGCCCTCGGGGCCCCACACACCAGGGTCGCCCGGCACGAAGCCGCCGTGGTGCGGGTGCTCGTTGCCCCTGGGGTCAACGGTGACCCACTCGCCGTTCGGCGGCCAGCCCGGCCGCGGCGGCGAGCCGTCGCTGGCGATGTTGCTGCTGGCGAAGACGTTGCCCTTGGTGTCGACCCAGACGTCGGACCGGCTCGCGGTGACCGGGACCTGCAGCGCCGCGGCCAGTTGCGCGGCGAACTGGTGCCCGGTCTGGCAGGACAGCAGCCGGATCGGCTGGCCGTTCCAGTCCGGATTGGCCCTGATCACCTCGGCCAGCGTGTTCGCGTCCACCCGGCCGCGGCCGAACTGGACCGAGTTGGGCCCGCCGTGCAGGTCGACGGTGAACCGGTGCGGATCCGGCCGGACCAGCCGGGCGGAGTCCAGGTGCGCACCCTGGTGCGGCGGGTAGATCGACATCCCGGACCTGGTGCGGTGCATCAGGTCCAGGTCGCCGTCGCGCAGTCCGAGGCTCTCCGGGTCCCGCCTGAAGTTCAGCAGCTCGCCGAGCGGCCGTTCCCTGGTCGGCCGCGGCAGCGCCTGGTCCGACGGCGGCTGGACCTGCTGGCTCGGCTGCGCGTTGAGCTGGGCCTGCTCCGCCTTCCAGTGCTTGAGCGCGATCTCGTCCCTGGGGTCGATCTCGTCCCGCCGCGCGCGCTGCTCCAGCTCGCGCATCTTGGCGTCGTAGTTCGCCCGGTCCTGCTGCGCCTGCCGCTCGGCCTGCACCCGCGGATCGACGTAGTCGGAACCGACCGGCCCAAAACTGGTCGGCTGCGAGCGGTCCATGCCGAAGTCGGTGCGCGGATCCCGCTGGCTGCCCTGGTCCAACCGGTTCGGCTGGAACACCGGCGCGGGCGGGCGAGGCGGCGGGGCGTCGAAGCGCGGCCCGGCGACACCAGGCGGCGGCACGGTGTGACCCGGGGGAACTCGGCCGGGAGGCATCCGGCCGGGCGGCGGCACGGGCGCGCGACCGGTGTTGTCCCGGTTCGGGAAACCGGCGGGAGCGTCCCGGCGCGGACCACCGGCCGGCGGCAGATCCCGGCGCGGTCCACCGTCGTGCCGCGGCGGCATCGGCGGGTGGCCACCCTGTCCCGGCGCCATCGGCGGCAGGTCCCGGCGCGGCCCACCGGTACGCGGCGGCTGGTTCGGCGGGAACCCCCCGGGCGGCGGCGCGAACCGCTGCCCCTGCGGCGGCATACCCCTCGGCGGGGTCGGCGCGTTCGGGTCCACCTGGCGCTGCGGCCCACCAGGCTGCTGGAAACCCTGCGGCGGCAGGGAAGTCCGGCCGTCACCGTGGCGCGGGAAGCCCTGCGGCGGGGTGGGCGCGTTCGGGTCCACCGGCCGACCAGGCGCGCCGAACTGCGGCCTGCCCTGGTTCGGATCGAACCGCGGCCCGGGGCCCTCCGGCGGGAGGGTGTGCCGGACCATCGGTTGTCCGGGCTGGCGCAGCGGCTGGGCCGGGGCGTCTTGCCGGGGCGGTCCAGCCTCGGGACGTGGGCCGGGGGGCGGCAGATCCGGGCGAGCGCTGCCGGGAGGGGGCAGGTCGGACCGGACCGGTCCGCCCGCTGGCGGCAGGTCGGGCCGAGCGGGTCCACCGGGCGGTGGCAGGTCGGGCCGAGGCGCGCCGCCCGAAAGGGGCAGATCGGTGCGAGCCGGACCGCCGGGAGGTGGCAGGTCGGTGCGAGCCGGTCCAGCGGCTGGCGGCAAATCCGGCCGGGCCGGGCCGCCCGCTGGGGGCAGGTCGGACCGGACCGGACCACCGGTTGGCGGCAGGTCCGCGGGCGCGGCTGGCGGCAGGTCGGGTCGAGCGGTGCCGGGAAGCGGTCCGGCCGAGGGCTGGACGGGCGGTTCTTGCCGCGGCGGCGCTTGCGGCGGGGCGTCCTGGCGGACCGTCTGGCTCGGCGGTGGCACGTCCGGGCGGGCCGGCACCGGGACGGGAGCGTCCAGGCGGGCCGACAGCGGGCTCAGCCGGTCGCCGGTGGCCAGGGAGTCGGCCAGCGTGGACTTCGGCGCGGGGACGTCCGGCAGCTTGGCCATCGGCGGGTTGACCAGCGAGCCGTCCGGGTTGCGCGGGGTGGGCACCTCGGTCATCTCGATGACCCAGCGGCCCTTGGCGTCCTGGTACCTGGCGGTCACCTCGAAGCTGGTGCCCGGCGCGAACAGCACCTCGCCCTCGGACTTGAGCGCGGCCGTGGTGATGTCCCGGCCGGTCAGCGAGTTGATCACCATCTTGACCTGGCCACCGACCGGGCTGCGCTCACCGGCGGTGGTGCTGGTGAAGGAGCGTTCGGTGATCACCGACCCCGGCTCGTAGCCCTGCACCATGAGGTCGATGTGCGCCGGGTTGTCGAAGTAGACGTTGCGGGTGACCCGGCCCTCGAAGGCCGGCATCTCGTTGAGCGCCGAGGTGATCATCCGGATCTGGCCGTCGAACTTGGCCAGCGCCTCGGGATCGCCGTGCCGCAGCGCCGCGTTCAACTCGCGGAAGGAGTGGTCCACCGTGTAGCCGAACAGGGCCGCGACCTGCTCCGCGGGCACCCGCTCCAGCAGCGCGCGCAGCTCCGGCCGGGACTCGGCCAGCTCGCGCATGTCCGCCATGTCCTGCGCGAAGAGCTGACGCCCGTAGTCGGAGGCGAGCATGTGCTCGAGATCGGCCTGGCTCGCCTGGTAGTCCGGGTTGCCGAGGTAGTCGCCGTCGGGCGCGAACTCCTGCGGACGGTCCTCTGTGGACTCCGGAAGTGGATCCGGATCGGCTTGCGGCGGCTCGACATCCGGTCGCTGAGTGTCCACAGTGGACGACTCATCAGGTCCACTGTGGACGGTGTCGGGCGGCTCTGGCGGACTGCCCGGCGGCGGGGTGGCGTGCGGCTGTGGCGGCTGGAACCGGCGCGGGTCCATCGAGCTGTTCGCTGGCTCGTGCTCGCCGCGCCGCCAGACCTCGCGCGGGCTCGTGCTGGGCGGGTTGTCACCCCAGGTCGGCGCGTGGCCGGGCGGGTGCGGCTGGTTGTGCGGCTGGCTGGTGCCATCCGGCCGGAAGGTGGCCCACTCGCCGTTGGGCGGCCAGCCGGGGCTGTACTCGCGGCCCGGCCGGGTGTCCAGGTGCGCGCTGCTGGCGAAGACGTTGCCGTTGGCGTCGACCCAGGCGTCCTTGGTCGGCGCCAGCACCTCGACGCCGAGCTCGCGGGAGAGCTGGGCGGCGAACCCGTCCTCGCCGCCACCGGTCTGGCAGGAGATCAACCGGATCGGCTGCTGCCCGTCCCAGTCCGGGTTCGACCGGATGATGTCGGCCAGGTCGCGCGCGGACAGCTGCTGGTCGCCGACCTTGACCTGGTTCGCCGAACCGTGCAGGTCCACGGTGAACCGGCCGGGATCGGCCGCCACCCGCATGCTGGCGTGCGAACCGGAGGAGAACCGGTCCTCGAAGGCGTGCAACACGATCCCGGCCTGGGACCGCTGGATCTTGGGCTCCAGCCCGGCCAGGTGGTCCGGCAGCGGCGCGGGCCTGCGCGGCGCGGGCGCCTCGTCGGCGGTCACCGGCGCGGGCCGCGCGGGCGGCTGCTCGCCAGGCGAGACCGGACCGTGCTGAGGCGGACCGGCCGGACGCGTGGGCGGCGGCGCGGCCGGGCCGTCCACCTGGATCGGCGGCGTGGTGACCAGCGCCGTGTCCGGGGTCATGGCCGGAGCGCCGTCCTGGCGCAGGTTCATCGGCGGCGCGGGCGGCTGGCCGGGCGGTGGCGGAGCGGGAGCGGGGCCGGGCGTCGGGCCGAAGCCTGGTCCGAAACCGGGGCCGAAGCCCGGAGCCGAGCCGGGACGGCCCACGACTCCACCCGGCACCGGCTGCACGCCGACGTGGCCCGCCGGCGGGTGCGCGCCAGGGGCGGGCTGCGTGCCGGGGGCGTGGCCGGGCTGGCCGCCGGGGGTCGGCGAGGGACCCGGACCAGGCGTGTGGCCGGGAGTGGGGCCGGAGCCCGGCGTGGGGCCGGAACCGGGGGTCGGGCCGGAGCCGGGTGCTGGGCTGGTGCCGGGCGACTGGCTCGGCCCTGAACTCGGGGTCGGGCTGGGGCCCGCGGTGTTCGGCGAGTGCGCCGGCCCGGAACCCGACGGCGAGGGACCGCCGCCCGGGGTCGGGCTGGGACCGCCGCCCATCGGCGGCGTGCCACCCATCGGCCCGCGCGGCGCGGGCGTGCCGCCACCCGCAGGCGGCTGACCGCCCGGTGGCGGCGTGCCCTGCGGCTGCTGGCCGGACGGGCCGAACTGCGGCTGCTGTTGCTGCTGGTGCGCCGGACCCTGCGCGGGCTGGCCCTGCGGACCACCGTCGCTCTGCGGGCGCACCGGCGGGGCCTCTGGCGGGGCGACGCCGGAGGTCGAGGTGCTGTCCTGGTTGCCGCGGGGAGCCGGTCCGTCACCCGAGCCGCCGCCCGGTCCGCCGCTGTGCGCGCCGCCGGAGCCGCCGCCGGAACCACCGCTGAAGCCGGAACCACCGGGTCCGCCGCCCGAGCCGCCGCCCGAGTCACCGGAACTGGAGCTGGAGCTCGGGCTCGGGCTGGGGCTCGGACTCGGCCCGGAGAGGTCGGGCGCGGGCGGTGCCGACGGGGGCGCCGCGCGGCCGCCGTCGCCGGTGCCGCCCACGTTGCCCAGGTTCGTGTCCAGCGAGGCCAGGTTGGCCATGGACCTGGCGTCGAAGCTCTCCTTGGCGCCGCCCAGGCCGCCGGAGACCGCGCCGGAGGTGCCGCCGAGGGCCACGTCCTTGAGGTCGAAGTTGCCGCTCAGCGCGCCTTCCGCGGCCGCCGAGCCCATCCCGGTCAGGCCCTCTTCCAGCGCGTTCTTGCCCATGGTCTTGCCGATGCCGTCGCCGACGCCGTCACCGAAGGCCTTGCCCATGCCGCCGCTGACCGCGCCGCCGACCAGGCCGGAGATCGCGCCGGACTTGGCCGCGTCCATGGTCAGGCTGGTGTCCCAGGAGTCGCGGCTGCCCTTGGCCATCTGGAACAGCTGCACACCGGCGTCGATGGCCACCCCGGCGGCCACCTCGATGCCCACGTTGATCACCAGGCGGCGCAGCAGGTTGGTGCCGAAGCGCTGCACGATGGTCTGGATCAGCCTGCGGAAGATGCCCTGCACGACCACCCTGGTCGCCATCTGGGCGACCGGGATGCCCGCGGTGCTCGCGCCGAAGCTGACGAAGGCGGCCGCGATCATGGCCGCGATCTGCGCGGCCAGCAGGATCAGCGCCGCGATGATGGACAGTTTCGCGTACTCGACTTGCAAGGAGCAGTTCTTGCAGGCCGAGCTGAGCGTCTTGGTCAGCTCCTGGAGCTTGGGCAAGGCGCCCTCGCCGCCCTGGGCCAGCTTCTTCCAGAACTCGTCGAAGGCCTTGGCCGCGTCGCCCTCCATGTGCGAGCGGGCCTCACGGACGGCGTTCTCGGCGTTGCGCAGCGCGCTCTCGACGTCGCCCGAGGCCTTCTCCCACGCCTGGCTGAGCCGCATCAGCGCGGTCTCGTCACCCTCCGGCCACTCCGAGCCCACCACGATGGGCGCCAGCCACTGCAGCCAGCCAGGCAGTTCGATTCCCACGAGCTCGTGCTCCCCATCCCGCCGCTAGCGGCGCGCGCCCCTGCTCAACTGCCACTCGCCTTGAGGTTCGCCGCGCCGCCGGTGTCGGCCTGCTCCATGGTGGTCGCCTGGTCGTTGAGGCCCTTGGCCACGTTGATCAGACCCTGCGCGACGTCGGCGATGCCCTTGCTCACCGCGTCCGCGGCAGGCACGTAGTCCTTGGCGAAGGCCTGGCCGGACTCGTCGTTGCCCCAGCACTGCCCCTCACCGGTCAGCGCCGACTGCAGGCTGGTGGCCGCCTTGGCCAGGTCGTCGCCCACCCGGCTGAGCCTGCCCGCTCCGGCCCGGATGCCGTCGGCGTTCTGCCGCGTCTTGCCGGACATCACCAACCGTCCTTCCGGAACACCGACCCGTAGCCGTCCTCGTCCTCCTCCGACTCCGGCCTGCGGTGCGCCGGTTTCGTGTTCTCCGTCACTTCTTCCACCGGCGGGATCCGCAACAGGTCCTGCAGCGAGGGCGCGCCGGGCAGCAGGTCCGGCAGGTCGATCATGGGCTCGTCCTCGGTGGCCAGCGGGGCCAGTTCCTCCTGGATCTGCTCCTGCGCGTTGGCCGCGGCCTCGCGCACCACGCCGGTGATGGTCCTGGCCAGGCTCTCCGGGGTGACCCGCTCGAAGGCGCGCGGCGAGAGGGTCAGTTTGCTCAGCACGCCGTTGGCCCCGACCGTGGCGGTCACCACACCATCGGGTGAGCTGGCCTCGCCCACCACGGCGGCCATCCTGGCCTGCGCCTCGCGCAGGTTGTCGGTCTTCTCCCGCAGGTCACGCATCATGTCGTCGACGCGATCGCGCAGCTGGGCGTTGCGTGCCTCCAGCTCGGCGTTCTCTGCGTCGAAGTCGAACATGCGGGTACTCCTAGTGCTGGTGGGCCACCGCGGCGGCGGGCGGGGTCACAGGGAAGCTACCGTGAAGCCGGTTACGGTGTGCGTCGATCCGGCGCATCCACACCCGCCACCACCTGCGCGGGGAGTATCCACAGGCGGGGCGGCCCCCGTTTTGACCCTCCAGGTAGGAGCCAGGTATCTTTGCTACTCGTGCCCGACTTGCGTCGGGCCGCTCCGCGTGCCTGAGAGGCGCAGCTCGTGTGTCGCAGCCGGGCTGACTTCTAGGCGACACGCGCGGAATCCTCCCAATCCCAGTGGGACGTCTCAGGTGGAAATGGGGCGCGGAATCGGGCGACACGCCCGACCTCGGGTTACGGAGGAGCCCCGCATAACCACCGGACACACCAGAGGCGAACAGAGAAAGACGGTCCATGCCCACGATCCAGCAACTGGTCCGCAAGGGCCGGCAGGACAAGGTCACGAAGACCAAGACCGCGGCGCTCAAGGGGAGCCCGCAGCGGCGCGGTGTGTGCACCCGCGTCTACACCACTACCCCGAAGAAGCCGAACTCGGCGCTGCGCAAGGTCGCTCGCGTCAAGCTGTCCAGCCAGATCGAGGTCACGGCGTACATCCCCGGTGAGGGCCACAACCTGCAGGAGCACTCGATGGTGCTCGTGCGCGGTGGCCGTGTGAAGGACCTCCCCGGCGTTCGCTACAAGATCGTGCGCGGTTCGCTCGACACCCAGGGCGTGAAGAACCGCAAGCAGGCTCGCAGCCGGTACGGCGCGAAGAAGGAGAAGAGCTAATGCCTCGCAAGGGTCCTGCCCCCAAGCGGCCGCTGATCTCCGACCCGGTCTACAGCTCCCCGCTGGTCACCCAGCTGATCAACAAGGTGCTTGTCGACGGCAAGCGGTCGGTCGCGGAGAAGATCGTGTACAAGGCGCTCGAGGGCGCCCGCGAGAAGAACAGCGCCGACCCGGTCGTCACCCTCAAGCGCGCGCTCGACAACGTCAAGCCGACCATCGAGGTCAAGAGCCGTCGTGTCGGTGGCGCCACCTACCAGGTGCCGGTCGAGGTCAAGCCTGGGCGCAGCACCACCCTCGCGCTCCGCTGGCTGGTGAGCTTCTCCCGTCAGCGCCGTGAGAAGACCATGGTCGAGCGCCTGATGAACGAGCTGCTCGACGCCAGCAACGGTCTCGGGGCGAGCGTCAAGCGCCGCGAGGACACGCACAAGATGGCCGAGTCCAACAAGGCCTTCGCGCACTACCGCTGGTGATGACGTGGCGGATGGGGCCGACAGGCGCCATCCGCCTTCCCGCGCTTGACAACGCGCGCCTCACGCAATCAGGAAACGAGGAAGACCCGTGGCACGCGACGTGCTGACTGACCTGGCCAAGGTCCGCAACATCGGGATCATGGCCCACATCGACGCGGGCAAGACCACCACGACCGAGCGCGTCCTGTACTACACCGGTGAGAACTACAAGATCGGTGAAGTGCACGACGGTGCGGCGACGATGGACTGGATGGAGGAGGAGCAGAAGCGCGGCATCACGATCACCTCCGCCGCGACCACCTGCTTCTGGAACAACCACCAGATCAACATCATCGACACGCCGGGTCACGTCGACTTCACCGTCGAGGTGGAGCGGTCGCTGCGCGTCCTGGACGGCGCCGTCGCGGTCTTCGACGGCAAGGAAGGCGTCGAGCCCCAGTCCGAGACTGTGTGGCGCCAGGCCGACAAGTACGACGTGCCGCGTGTCTGCTTCGTCAACAAGATGGACAAGCTGGGCGCCGACTTCTACTTCACCGTGCGCACCATCAAGGAGCGCCTGGGCGCGAAGCCGCTGGTCATCCAGCTGCCGATCGGCGCTGAGAGCGACTTCGAGGGTGTCGTCGACCTCGTCCAGATGAAGGCCCTCACCTGGCGTGGCGACACCAAGAAGGGTGAGGACTACGCGGTCGAGGAGATCCCGGCCGACCTGGCCGAGCGCGCCGCGGAGTACCGCCTCGCGCTGGTCGAGGCCGTGGCCGAGACCGACGACGCGCTGATGGAGAAGTACCTCGAGGGTGGCGAGTTCACCATCGAGGAGATCAAGGCCGGCATCCGGCACATCACCATCAACAGCCAGGCCTACCCGATCCTGTGCGGCTCCGCCTTCAAGAACAAGGGCGTGCAGCCGATGCTGGACGCGGTGGTCGACTACCTGCCGACCCCGCTGGACGTGCCGTCGGTCAAGGGCACGCTGCAGGACGGCGTGACCGAGGCTGTCCGCAACGCGGACGCCACCGAGCCGTTCTCGGCCCTCGCGTTCAAGATCATGACGCACCCGTTCTTCGGCAAGCTGACCTACATCCGGGTGTACTCGGGCAAGGTCGCCGCGGGCGCTCAGCTGATCAACGCGACCAAGGACCGCAAGGAGCGTCTGGGCAAGCTCTTCCAGATGCACGCGAACAAGGAGAACCCGGTCGACGACGCGGCGGCCGGCCACATCTACGCCGTCACCGGTCTCAAGGAGACCACCACCGGCGACACGCTGGCCGACCCGCAGAAGCCGATCATCCTTGAGTCGATGACCTTCCCGGACCCGGTCATCAAGGTCGCGATCGAGCCGAAGACCAAGGCCGACCAGGAGAAGCTGGGCATCGCGATCCAGAAGCTCGCCGAGGAGGACCCGACCTTCCAGGTCCAGCTCGACGAGGAGACCGGTCAGACGGTCATCTCCGGCATGGGTGAGCTGCACCTCGAGGTGCTGGTCAACCGCATGAAGAGCGACTTCAAGGTCGAGGCGAACGTCGGCAAGCCGCAGGTCGCCTACCGCGAGACCATCCGCCGCAAGGTGGAGAAGTACTCCTACACGCACAAGAAGCAGACCGGTGGCTCCGGCCAGTTCGCCAAGGTGATCATCACCGTCGAGCCGCTGGACACCGCCGAAGGCGCGATGTACGAGTTCGACAACAAGGTCACCGGTGGCCGCATCCCCAGGGAGTACATCCCCTCGGTGGACGCGGGCGCGCAGGACGCCATGCAGTACGGCGTGCTCGCGGGCTACCCGCTGGTCGGCGTCAAGGTGACCCTGATCGACGGCGCCTACCACGAGGTCGACTCCTCGGAAATGGCGTTCAAGGTGGCCGGTTCCATCGCGCTGAAGGAGGCTGCCCGTCAGGCCAGCCCCGCTCTGCTCGAGCCGGTCATGGCGGTCGAGGTGACCACCCCCGAGGACTACATGGGTGAGGTCATCGGCGACCTGAACTCCCGCCGTGGGCAGATCCAGTCCATGGGCGAGCGCAGTGGTGTCCGCGTGGTCAACGCGCTGGTGCCGCTGTCGGAGATGTTCGGGTACGTGAGCGACCTGCGTTCCAAGACGCAGGGTCGCGCCAACTACTCGATGCAGTTCGACTCCTACGCCGAGGTTCCGCAGAACGTGGCGAAGGAGATCATCGCGAAGGCGACGGGGGAGTGACCCCGGGAGCCCGCCCGGTCTCGACCTGAGACCGGGCAGGCTCCAGCCGGAACCGCACGTCCCGTGTGGGCCAAAATCGGGGAGCCTTCCCCAGGGTCCGCACTCCGGCCCTGATATCGCCGGACCGACCACGATCAGTTGGCACGGCGGCAAGACAAGAAGTCCAGGAGGACAATCCAGTGGCGAAGGCGAAGTTCGAGCGGACGAAGCCGCACGTCAACATCGGAACCATCGGTCACATTGACCACGGGAAGACCACGCTGACCGCGGCCATCTCGAAGGTTCTGCACGACAAGTACCCGGACCTGAACCCCTTCACGCCGTTCGACGAGATCGACAAGGCGCCGGAGGAGAAGCAGCGCGGTATCACCATCTCGATCGCGCACATCGAGTACCAGACCGAGAAGCGCCACTACGCGCACGTGGACTGCCCGGGTCACGCGGACTACATCAAGAACATGATCACCGGTGCCGCGCAGATGGACGGCGCGATCCTGGTGGTGGCCGCCACTGACGGCCCGATGCCGCAGACCAAGGAGCACGTGCTGCTGGCCCGTCAGGTCGGCGTGCCGTACATCGTGGTCGCCCTGAACAAGGCCGACATGGTGGACGACGAGGAGATCCTGGAGCTCGTTGAGCTCGAGGTGCGCGAGCTGCTCTCCGAGTACGAGTTCCCGGGCGACGACCTCCCCGTGGTCCGCGTCTCCGCGCTGAAGGCGCTGGAGGGCGACAAGGAGTGGGGCGAGAAGCTCATCGGGCTCATGGACGCGGTGGACGAGTCCATCCCGCAGCCGGAGCGCGAGATCGACAAGCCGTTCCTCATGCCCGTCGAGGACGTCTTCACCATCACCGGCCGCGGCACCGTGGTGACCGGTCGTGTTGAGCGTGGCGTCATCAACGTCAACGAGGAGGTGGAGATCGTCGGCATCAAGGAGAAGTCGGCGAAGACCACCGTCACCGGTGTCGAGATGTTCCGCAAGCTGCTGGACCAGGGCCAGGCCGGTGACAACGTCGGTCTGCTCGTCCGTGGCATCAAGCGCGAGGACGTCGAGCGCGGCCAGGTCATCTGCAAGCCGGGTTCGGTCACTCCGCACACCGAGTTCGAGGCGACCTCCTACATCCTGTCCAAGGACGAGGGTGGCCGTCACACGCCGTTCTTCAACAACTACCGTCCGCAGTTCTACTTCCGGACGACTGACGTGACCGGCGTGGTGACCCTCCCCGAGGGCACCGAGATGGTCATGCCCGGCGACAACACCGCCATGAAGGTCGCGCTGATCCAGCCGATCGCCATGGAGGAGGGCCTGCGCTTCGCCATCCGCGAGGGTGGCCGCACCGTTGGTGCGGGCCAGGTCACCAAGATCGTCAAGTGATGTCAGGGGGAGAGGTGGCGTGAGCTGCCTCTCCCCGTCACGGCCCCGATTTGGATCGCCATACTCCGGTGTGGCATCCTGTATGGGTTGCTCGTTGGGGCGGCCAGGCAAGATGGATCGTCTGGCCGCCCCACCACGAGTAGTCCCGCGTTCGTGAGGCTTAGCTGCTTTGCGTACGTAGCCAGGACAGCAGGACCCGGGCCTAGCGGCCCATCCCACAGGTTCAAGTCAGTGGGACCGGTCTGTGCCTCACGGCGCGACACGCCCGACCGCGTGGACCGGGAACCGTGACATCTCAACAGAGGCGGCGCCTGGCGCGGCCAAGACCCCAGAGCGGGCCAAGGCACAGCTGGCCAGCACCGCAGCGGTACGAGAAGAGGAACGGCAAGCCACCATGGCGGGACAAAAGATCCGCATCCGGCTCAAGGCCTACGACCACGAGGCGATCGACGCGTCCGCACGCAAGATCGTGGAAACCGTGACGCGCACCGGCGCTCGCGTGGTCGGGCCGGTGCCGCTGCCCACGGAGAAAAACGTCTACTGCGTCATCCGCTCCCCGCACAAGTACAAGGACTCGCGGGAGCACTTCGAGATGCGCACCCACAAGCGTCTGATCGACATCCTCGACCCCACGCCGAAGACGGTGGACGCGCTCATGCGCATCGACCTGCCGGCGAGCGTCGACGTCAACATCCAGTAACAGCCGGACGCACCGTTCGATTTTTGGGGCGAGGAAGTAACGAGACCCATGTCTGACAGGCAGATCAAGGGGATTCTGGGCACCAAGCTCGGTATGACCCAGGTCTTCGACGAGAACAACCGGATCGTTCCGGTGACCGTCGTGAAGGCCGGGCCGTGCGTGGTGACTCAGGTCCGTACGCAGGAGAATGACGGCTACTCGGCCGTGCAGTTGGCGTTCGGCGCCATTGACCCCCGCAAGGTCAACAAGCCGGTGAGCGGCCACTTCGCCAAGGCCGGCGTGACTCCGCGCCGCCACCTGGTCGAGGTGCGCACCACTGACGCCGCCGAGTACGAGGTCGGCCAGGAGATCACCGCTGAGCTGTTCGAGGCCGGCGCCGTGGTCGACGTGGTCGGCACCAGCAAGGGCAAGGGCTACGCGGGTGTCATGAAGCGGCACGGCTTCGCTGGCCTCGGCGCGTCCCACGGCACCCAGGCCAAGCACCGTTCGCCCGGTTCCATCGGTGGCTGCGCCACCCCTGGCCGAGTGTTCAAGGGCGTGCGCATGGCCGGCCGCATGGGCAGCGCCCGCGTGACCACCCAGAACCTGACCGTGCACCGCATCGAGGCCGAGACCGGCCTGCTGCTCATCAAGGGCGCCGTTCCCGGCCCCAAGGGTGGACTGGTGCTGGTCAAGACGGCCGCGAAGGGTGGTGCGTGATGACCGTGAGCGTTGACGTCCGGACCCCGGACGGCAAGACCGAAGGCACCATCGAGCTGCCCGCGGAGCTGTTCGACGTTCAGGCGAACATCCCGCTGATGCACCAGGTGGTGACCGCGCAGCTGGCCGCCAAGCGGCAGGGCACGCACAGCACCAAGACCCGTGCCGAGGTCTCCGGCGGTGGCAAGAAGCCGTACCGGCAGAAGGGCACCGGCCGCGCCCGTCAGGGCTCGACCCGGTCGCCGCAGTTCTCCGGTGGTGGCATCTCGCACGGCCCGAAGCCGCGGGACTACTCGCAGCGGACGCCCAAGAAGATGAAGGTCGCCGCTCTTCGTGGCGCCCTCTCCGACCGGGTGCGCAACGGCCGTCTGCACGTGCTGACCTCGCTGGTCGAGGGCGACGCGCCGTCGACCAAGGGCGCCCGCCGCATCATCGAGTCCATCAGCACCGGCAAGCGCACGCTCGTCGTGGTGACTCGTGCGGATGAGCTCACCTGGGTCAGCCTGCGCAACCTGGACAACGTCCACGTGCTCGTGCAGGACCAGCTGAACACCTACGACGTGCTCGTCAACGACGACGTGGTGTTCACCAGGGACGCACTGGCGCTCTACATCGCCGGTCCGACCTCGGGCCACTCGGTCAAGGCCAGCGCTCGCGCCAGCGAGGTCGTCGCAGAGGAGGGTGACAAGTGATCCCCGATTACCGCGACATCCTGCTCGCTCCGGTGATCTCGGAGAAGAGCTACGGGCTGCTCGAAGAGGGTAAGTACACCTTCATCGTGGCTCCCGACGCCAACAAGACCGAGATCAAGATTGCTGTCGAGAAGGTCTTCGGTGTGAAGGTCGTGTCCGTGAACACGATCAACCGCCAGGGCAAGCGCAAGCGGACCCGCACCGGGTATGGCAAGCGCAAGGACACCAAGCGCGCGATTGTGACGCTGTCCGCCGAGAGCAAGGCCATCGAGATCTTCGGCGGCCCGGCCGCCTAAGGGATTGAGGACGCGTTAGAGATGGGCATCCGCAAATACAAGCCTACGACCCCGGGTCGTCGTGGCTCGAGCGTCTCGGACTTCGCCGAGATCACTCGTTCCACCCCGGAGAAGTCGCTGATCCGCCCGCTGCACGGCCATGGCGGCCGTAATGCGCACGGCAAGATCACCACGCGGCACAAGGGCGGCGGTCACAAGCGTGCTTACCGGCTGATCGACTTCCGCCGGGCGGACAAGGACGGCGTGCCGGCCAAGGTCGCGCACATCGAGTACGACCCCAACCGCACCGCACGCATCGCGCTGCTGCACTACGTGGACGGCGAGAAGCGTTACATCATCGCGCCGAACAACCTGCGCCAGGGCGACCCGATTGAGAACGGCCCCAAGGCCGACATCAAGCCGGGCAACAACCTGCCGCTGCGCAACATCCCGGTCGGCACCGTGATCCACGCGATCGAGCTGCGACCCGGTGGTGGAGCCAAGATCGCCCGTTCCGCGGGCGCCAGCGTTCAGCTGGTGGCCAAGGACGGCCCCTACGCCCAGCTGCGGATGCCCTCGGGCGAGATCCGCAACGTCGACGTGCGCTGCCGCGCCACCGTCGGCGAGGTGGGCAACGCCGAGCACCAGAACATCAACTGGGGCAAGGCAGGCCGCATGCGCTGGAAGGGCAAGCGCCCGACCGTCCGTGGTGTGGCCATGAACCCGGTCGACCACCCGCACGGTGGTGGTGAGGGCAAGACCTCCGGTGGTCGCCACCCGGTGAACCCCGCTGGTAAGCCCGAAGGCCGGACCCGCCGCCGCAAGGCAAGCGACCAGCTCATCGTCCGGCGTCGTCGCACCGGTAAGAAGCGCTGAGCAGGAAGGGAGTGAAGGATGCCTCGCAGCCTGAAGAAGGGCCCCTTCGTTGACGACCACCTGCTCAAGAAGGTGGACGCGCAGAACGAGGGCAGCAAGAAGACGGTGATCAAGACGTGGTCCCGTCGTAGCACGATCATCCCGGACATGCTGGGTCACACCATCGCGGTGCACGACGGCCGCAAGCACGTCCCGGTGTTCGTCACCGAGTCCATGGTCGGGCACAAGCTGGGCGAATTCGCCCCCACCCGCACCTTCAAGGGCCACATCAAGGATGACCGGAAGTCGCGTCGCCGCTGAGTCGGCCAGTGACACGAACAAAGAGCAAGGGGTAACAGCAATGGGTAACGATGCCGCAGGCGTGGAGCAGCTTCCGCGCGCAGTGGCGCGGGCCCGCTACGTCCGCATGACGCCCATGAAGGTGCGTCGCGTGGTCGAGCTGATCAAGGGCCGTAACGCCCAGGAAGCCCTGGCCGTGCTCCAGTTCGCGCCGCAGGCCGCAAGCGGTCCGGTGGCGAAGGTGCTCGCCAGTGCCATGGCCAACGCCGAGAACAACCTCGAACTCGACCCCGACACCCTCTGGGTGAGCGCGGCGTTCGTTGACGAGGGGCCGACCATGAAGCGGATCCAGCCGCGCGCCCAGGGGCGCACGTTCCGGATCCTCAAGCGGTCCAGCCACATCACCGTCGAGGTGGAGTCCCGTCCGAAGGTGGTCAGCAAGGCTCGCAAGTCCAGCGTGAAGGGGAGTGGCCGGTAGTGGGCCAGAAAATCAACCCGCACGGCTTCCGGCTGGGAATCACCACCGACTGGAAGTCCCGCTGGTACGCAGACAAGCAGTACGCGGAGTACGTCGCGGAGGATGTCAAGATCCGCAAGATGTTCGCCCGCGGCATGGAGCGTGCCGGTATCTCGAAGGTGGAGATCGAGCGCACCCGGGACCGGGTTCGCGTCGACATCCACACCGCTCGTCCCGGCATCGTCATCGGTCGCCGCGGCGCGGAGGCCGACCGCATTCGCGGTGCGCTGGAGAAGCTCACCAAGAAGCAGGTCCAGCTGAACATCCTCGAGGTCAAGAACCCCGAGTCGGACGCCCAGCTGGTTGCCCAGATGGTCGCCGAGCAGCTGTCCAACCGCGTGTCCTTCCGGCGCGCGATGCGCAAGGGCATCCAGTCCGCCATGCGCTCGCCGCAGGTCAAGGGCATCCGGGTGCAGTGCGGTGGCCGCCTCGGCGGTGCCGAGATGTCGCGCTCGGAGTTCTACCGCGAGGGTCGCGTCCCGCTGCACACGCTGCGCGCGGACATCGACTACGGCCTCTACGAGGCGCGCACCACCTTCGGCCGGATCGGCGTGAAGGTGTGGATCTACAAGGGTGACGTCATCGGCGGCCGTCGCGAGACCGTCGCCGCCGCGGCACCGGACAACCGCGCCCCGCGGCGCGAGCGTCCGAGCCGTCGTCGCTCCGGCGCCTCCGGCACCACGCCGACCAGCACCGAGGCCGGGCGCGCCGCGGCCGAGGCCGCGACCGAGCCGGTCGACACCACCCCCGCCGCGGCCGAGTCCGGCAACGGCAGCGCGGCTGAGAAGACGGAGGGCTGAGTCGTGCTCATCCCGCGCAGGGTCAAGCACCGCAAGCAGCACCACCCCGGCCGCTCCGGCGCCGCCAAGGGTGGCACCAGGGTCACGTTCGGCGAGTTCGGCATCCAGGCTCTGGAGCCGGCCTACGTGACCAACCGGCAGATCGAGTCCGCTCGTATTGCCATCACCCGGCACATCCGCCGTGGCGGCAAGGTCTGGATCAACATCTTCCCGGACCGCCCGCTCACCAAGAAGCCTGCCGAGACCCGCATGGGTTCCGGTAAGGGTTCGCCGGAGTACTGGGTGGCCAACGTCAAGCCGGGTCGCGTCGTCTTCGAGATGAGCTTCCCGAACGAGACCGTGGCCCGCGAGGCGCTCCGCCGCGCGATCCACAAGCTTCCGATGAAGTGCCGCATCGTCACGCGTGAGGGTGGTGAGTTCTGATGGCAGCGACGAACACCGCTTCCGAGCTGCGTGAGCTCACCAACGAGGAGCTCGTGCTGCGTCTTCGGGAGGCCAAGGAGGAGCTGTTCAACCTCCGCTTCCAGATGGCGACCGGGCAGCTCGACAACAACCGGCGTCTGCGTGCCATCCGGCACGAGATCGCCCGTATCTACACCGTGATGCGGGAACGTGAGCTGGGCCTGTCCGTCTCGCCGGACGAGGTCGCGGCATCCGCTGAAGGTGAAGGTGCAGCATGAGCGAGAATGTCGAGAGCACTGACGTGCGCAACAACCGTAAGACCCGCGAGGGCTACGTTGTCGCGGACAAGATGGACAAGACGATCGTGGTCGCGCTCGAGGACCGCAAGAAGCACCCGCTGTACGGCAAGGTCCTGCGCACCACCACCAAGGTGAAGGCGCACGACGAGGCCAACACCGCGGGCGTGGGCGACCGCGTGCTGCTGATGGAGACCCGGCCGCTGTCGGCGACCAAGCGCTGGCGGCTCGTCGAGGTCCTCGAGAAGGCCAAGTAACACCACCGCCCCGCGCGAGCGGGACGGGACCGCGCGTGTCAGGTCGGAAATCTGGCACGCCAGTATGGGTCAAGGAGAAGGCAAGTGATTCAGCAGGAGTCGCGACTGCGCGTCGCCGACAACACGGGTGCGAAGGAAATCCTCTGCATCCGCGTTCTCGGTGGTTCGTCGCGTCGCTACGCGGGTATCGGCGACGTCATCGTCGCCACCGTCAAGGACGCGATCCCCGGCGCCAACGTGAAGAAGGGTGACGTCGTCAAGGCGGTCATCGTTCGCACGGTCAAGGAGCGTCGCCGTCCGGACGGTTCCTACATCCGGTTCGACGAGAACGCGGCCGTTCTGATCAAGAACGAGACCGAGCCCCGCGGTACCCGCATCTTCGGCCCGGTCGGCCGCGAGCTGCGTGACAAGAAGTTCATGAAGATCATCTCGCTGGCGCCGGAGGTGCTCTGACATGAAGATCAAAAAGGGCGACACGGTCGTCGTCATCGCCGGCAAGGACAAGGGCGCCAAGGGCAAGGTCATCCAGGCCTACCCGGACACCGACCGCGTCCTCGTCGAAGGTGTCAACCGGATCAAGAAGCACACGCGGGTCTCGCAGACCCAGCGTGGCGCCCAGACCGGCGGCATCGTGACCCAGGAGGCCTCGATCCACGTGAGCAACGTGATGGTCGTGGACTCCGACGGCAAGCCCACCCGCGTTGGTTACCGCACCAACGACGAGGGTCGTCGCGTCCGTATCTCGCGGCGGAACGGTAAGGACATCTGATCATGACGACCGCAGAGAAGATCGCTCCGCGGCTCAAGGGCCGCTACCGCGAGGAGATCACGGGCGCGCTGCAGGAGCAGTTCGTCTACGCCAACCGGATGCAGATCCCCGGCCTGGTGAAGATCGTCGTGAACATGGGTGTCGGTGACGCCGCCCGCGACGGAAAGCTGATCGAGGGCGCCATCCGCGACCTGGCCACCATCACCGGCCAGCGGCCGGAGGTGCGCAAGGCGCGCAAGTCCATCGCGCAGTTCAAGCTCCGCGAGGGCATGCCGATCGGCGCGAAGGTCACCCTGCGCGGCGACCGCATGTGGGAGTTCCTGGACCGGCTGCTGACCATCGCGCTGCCGCGTATCCGTGACTTCCGCGGTCTGTCCCCGAAGCAGTTCGACGGCAACGGGAACTACACGTTCGGTCTGAACGAGCAGTCGATGTTCCACGAGATCGACCCCGACTCGATCGACCGCCCGCGCGGTATGGACATCACCGTCGTCACCACCGCCGGCACCGACGAGGAGGGCCGGGCGCTGCTGAAGCTCCTGGGCTTCCCGTTCAAGGAGAACTGATTCATGGCGAAGAAGGCGCTTGTCCAGAAGGCCGCGCGCAAGCCGAAGTTCAAGGTGCGGGGTTACACCCGCTGCCAGCGCTGCGGCCGTCCGCACTCGGTCTTCCGTAAGTTCGGCTTGTGCCGGGTGTGCCTCCGCGAGATGGCGCACCGGGGCGAGCTTCCCGGCGTGAGCAAGTCCTCCTGGTGATCCAGGCTGCCTGGCCCACGCCCCGCTGATTTCCACTTCGCCGTAGGCCCGTGCGGGAACCCCGGCGAGAAAGGTTGACAAGGTCACCATGACGATGACCGATCCGATCGCAGACATGCTCACCCGTCTGCGCAACGCCAACTCGGCGTACCACGACCAGGTCGTGATGCCGCACTCGAAGCTGAAGGCGTCGATCGCCGACATCCTGCAGCGCGAGGGCTACATCTCCGGCCACCGGACCGAGCAGGGCGAGAAGAGCCAGCATCTCGTCGTCGAGCTCAAGTACGGCCCCAACCGTGAGCGGAGCATCGCCGGCCTCCGGCGCGTCTCCAAGCCCGGTCTGCGGGTTTACGCCAAGTCCACCAACCTGCCGAAGGTGCTGGGCGGGCTGGGCGTTGCCATCATCTCCACGTCGACCGGTCTGCTGACCGACCGGCAGGCCAACAAGCAGGGTGTGGGCGGGGAAGTCCTCGCCTACGTCTGGTAAGGGAGGGGAGTAGACATGTCGCGTATCGGTAAGCTCCCGATCCCCGTGCCCGCCGGTGTGGACGTCAAGATCGACGGCCCCAGCATCACCGTGAAGGGCCCCAAGGGCACTCTCGCGCACACCCTGGTCGAGCCGATCCTCATCGAGCGGGACGAGGACGGCGTGCTCCAGGTCAAGCGCCCGAACGACGAGCGTCGCAGCCGCGCGCTGCACGGTCTGTCGCGCACCCTGGTGAACAACATGGTCGTCGGTGTGACCGCGGGCTACGAGAAGAAGCTCGAGATCCACGGCGTCGGTTACCGCGTGGCGCTGAAGGGCTCCGAGCTGGAGTTCGCGCTCGGCTACAGCCACCCGGTGAAGGTGACTCCGCCGGAAGGCATCACCTTCGTCGTCGAGTCCCCCACCCGGTTCTCGGTCCAGGGCATCGACAAGCAGCAGGTCGGCGAGGTTGCGGCGAACATCCGCAAGCTGCGCAAGCCGGACCCGTACAAGGGCAAGGGCGTGCGCTACGCGGGCGAGAACATCCGCCGCAAGGTCGGAAAGACGGGTAAGTGAGCATGAGCGAGACAACAACCGTCAAGCGCAAGCGCGCAGGCAAGGACGTCTCCACCCTGCGTCGCGTGGCCCGTACGCGTCGGCACTTCCGGCTCCGCAAGAAGATCAGCGGAACCCCGGAGCGCCCGCGTCTGGTGGTCACCCGGTCCTCGCGGCACCTCGTCGCGCAGGTCATCGACGACCTCGCCGGTCACACCCTGGCCTCGGCCTCCACCCTGGAGGCGGACATCCGCGCGCTGGACGGCGACAAGAAGGCTCGCGCTGCCAAGGTGGGCGAGCTGGTCGCGGCCAGGGCCAAGGAAGCCGGAATCGCCAAGGTCGTCTTCGACCGGGGCGGCTACGACTACCACGGCCGCATCGCCGCGCTGGCTGACGCCGCGCGCGAGCACGGGCTGGAGTTCTGAGAGTCATGCAGAGCACTGAAGGAAGGAACGCCTGATGCCGGGACGTACACGGCAATTCGGCGGCGGCCAGGGCGGTCCGGGTGGCCAGGGCAACGAGCGTGGCGAGCGGCGTGACCGTCGCGACCGTCGCGACTCCGGTCGTGGCGGAGCTCCCCAGGAGAAGAGCCTGCACATCGAGCGCGTGGTTGCGATCAACCGCGTCGCGAAGGTGGTCAAGGGTGGTCGTCGTTTCAGCTTCACCGCGCTGGTGATCGTGGGTGACGGCGACGGAATGGTTGGCGTCGGCTACGGCAAGGCCAAGGAAGTTCCGGCCGCCATCGCCAAGGGTGTCGAGGAGGCGAAGAAGAGCTTCTTCCGCGTCCCTCGCATCGCGGGCACCATCCCGCACCCGGTCCAGGGCGAGGACGCCGCCGGCGTCGTGCTCCTGCGCCCGGCCAGCCCCGGTACCGGTGTCATCGCCGGTGGCCCGGTGCGTGCCGTGCTGGAGTGCGTGGGCATCCACGATGTGCTGAGCAAGTCGCTGGGTAGCGACAACGCCATCAACATCGTGCGTGCCACCGTCGCCGCGCTGAAGATGCTGCAGCGCCCTGAAGAGGTCGCCGCGCGTCGTGGCCTGCCGCTGGAGGACGTTGCTCCGGCCGGCATGCTGCGGGCCCGAGCTGGACAGGGGGCGTGATCCTCGTGGCCAAGCTCCAGATCACCCAGCTGCGCAGCACCATTGGTTGCAAGCAGAACCAGCGCGACTCGCTTCGCACCCTGGGTCTGCGCAAGATCCGCCAGTCGGTGGTCCGTGAGGACAGCCCGCAGGTCCGTGGCCTCGTCCACACCGTGCGGCACCTGGTGGCGGTCGAGGAGGTCGCTGACTGATGACTATCAAGCTGCACCACCTGCGTCCGGCCCCTGGCTCCAACACCGCCAAGACCCGTGTGGGTCGTGGTGAGGGTTCCAAGGGCAAGACCGCGGGTCGTGGTACCAAGGGCACCAAGGCGCGCAAGAACGTCCCCGCGCGCCTGGAGGGTGGGCAGATGCCCATCCACATGCGGCTGCCGAAGCTCAAGGGCTTCAAGAACCCGTTCCGCACCGAGTACCAGCCGGTCAACGTGACCGACCTGGCCCGGCTGTTCCCCGAGGGGGGCGCCATCGGGGTGGAGGACATCGTCAACGCCGGTCTGGTCCGCAAGGGCAAGCTGGTCAAGGTCCTCGGCGACGGGGACCTGGGCGGGGTCAAGCTCGACGTCACCGCGCACAAGTTCTCCCAGAGCGCGATGGACAAGATCAACGCAGCTGGTGGCTCCACCACCGTGCTGTGAGCTGTTAGCTGGTGGAACGGGCCGGCGGGGGCGACCCGCCGGCCCGTTCCAGTTTCCGGCCCGGTACTCCGTTCCACGCATTCCCAAGGTCAATCCGACGGTAGGGGTGGGCACGGAGATCCAGGCTGTTAAAGTCGTCAGCACGCTTCGCGCTGTGGTGGTGCGATGCGTCCCTGGACTGCGCGAGTTCCGCTCGCCAGGTGAGGTACAGCCGGCCAGCGGGCCGGGTCCGTCAGTAGTCGGCCAACCGGGCCGGCCACGCCGAGGAGGTCTTGCGTGCTCAGCGCCTTCCGCTCGGCTCTTGCGACGCCTGACCTACGCCGCAAGATCCTCTTCACCCTCGCGCTCATCGCGGTCTACCGCCTGGGCGCGACCCTGCCGTCGCCAGGGGTTTCCTACCCCAACATCCAGGAATGCATCCGGCAGGCCGAGGGTGACAACGCCAACAACATCTACACCCTGCTGAACCTGTTCAGCGGCGGTGCGTTGTTGCAGTTGTCGATCTTCGCGCTGGGCATCATGCCGTACATCACCGCGAGCATCATCATCCAGCTGCTCACCGTGGTCATCCCGCGGTTCGAGCAGCTGCGCAAGGAGGGTCAGGCCGGTCAGGGCAAGCTGACCCAGTACACCCGCTACCTCACCATCGCGCTGGCCATCCTGCAGGCCACCGCGTTCACCGCGCTCGCGGTGCGAGGTCAGCTGTTCCAGAACTGCACGCTGGACATCATCCCGGACAAGGGCATCTTCGGCCTGATCGTCATCGTGATCACGATGACCGCGGGCACCGCGGTGATCATGTGGCTGGGTGAGCTGATCACCGAGCGCGGCATCGGCAACGGCATGTCCCTGCTGATCTTCACCATGATCGCGGCCCGGATCCCGGCCGAGGGCGCCAACATCCTGCGCCAGGGCGGCGTCACCTTCGCCATCATCTGCGTGTTCGGCCTGGTCATCATCGCCAGCGTCATCTTCGTGGAGCAGGCGCAGCGCCGGATCCCGGTGCAGTACGCCAAGCGCATGATCGGCCGCCGGATGTACGGCGGCACCTCGACCTACCTGCCGCTGAAGGTGAACCAGGCCGGTGTCATCCCGGTCATCTTCGCCTCCTCGCTGCTGTACCTGCCGGACCTGATCACCAGGCTGACCCAGGGCGCGGGCGAGGCGAGCTGGTGGCAGATCTTCCTGCGCGACCAGGTGGTCAACCAGCGCAGCTGGGTGCACATCACGCTGTACTTCCTGCTGATCATCTTCTTCACGTACTTCTACGTGGCGATCACGTTCAACCCGGACGAGCGCGCCGACGAGATGAAGAAGTTCGGCGGGTTCATCCCTGGTATCCGCCCCGGCCGTCCGACGGCCGAGTACCTGCAGTTCGTACTGAGCCGGATCACCCTGCCGGGCTCGCTCTACCTGGGCATCATCGCCGTGTTGCCGAACTTCTTCCTCGGTGTCACCGGCGATGGGCAGAACCAGAACTTCCCGTTCGGCGGCACCGCGGTGCTGATCATGGTCGGCGTCGGCCTGGACACGGTGAAGCAGATCGAGAGCCAGCTCATGCAGCGTAACTACGAAGGGTTCCTCCGCTAGTGCGACTCGTTCTTGTCGGCCCGCCCGGAGCGGGCAAGGGTACGCAGGCCACCGTGCTGAGTCAGAAGCTCGGTGTGCCGCACATCTCCACCGGCGAGCTGTTCCGGTACAACGTCGGCCAGGAGACCGCTCTGGGCAAGGAAGCCAAGCGCTACCTGGACGCCGGTGAGCTGGTGCCGGACTCGGTCACCAACTCGATGGTGCGGGAGCGGCTGGCCGAGGCGGACGCGGTGAACGGCTTCCTACTGGACGGCTTCCCGCGCAACACCGCGCAGGCGGACGTGCTCGGCCAGATCCTCAAGGAGAACGACGAGGCCCTGGACGCGGTGCTGGAGTTCGCGGTGGCCGAGGACGTCGTGGTGGAGCGGCTGCTCGCCCGCGGCCGCTCCGACGACAACGAGGACGTGATCCGGCGGCGCCAGCAGGTGTACCGCTCGGAGACCGCGCCGCTGCTCGACTACTACGCGGACATCCTGCTGAAGGTGGACGCGGTCGGCACGGTCGAGGAGATCACCGGCCGCGCGCTGGACGCGCTCAACAACCGTAGGTAGAAGGGCGGGGCCCGTGCTCAGGCGCGGACGCGGAATCGAGATCAAGACTCGCACCGAGCTGGAGGCCATGCGCGCCGCCGGCCTGGTGGTGGCACGCACCCTGGCCGCGGTCGCCTCGGCGGCCAAGGCCGGGGTGAGCACCGGTGAGCTGGACGAGCTGGCCGAGCAGACCATCCGGGACGCCGGCGCGGTGCCCTCGTTCAAGGGCTACCACGGCTTCCCGGGCTCGATCTGCGCCTCGGTGAACGAGCAGGTCGTGCACGGCATCCCGAACCGGGAGCAGGTGCTCGCCGACGGCGACCTGCTGTCGGTGGACTGCGGCGCGATCCTGGACGGCTGGCACGGCGACTCCGCGGTCACCCTGGCCATCGGCACGGTGACCGAGCAGGAGCTGAAGCTGTCCAACGCCTGCCGGGAGTCGATGATCGCCGGTATCGCCGCGGTCCGCCCGGACAACCGGCTCAGCGACATCAGCCACGCCATCGAGACCGCGGTGGTGGCCGCGGCCAAGCGGGACGGCCTGGCCTACGCCATCGTCGCCGACTACGGCGGCCACGGCATCGGCAGCCAGATGCACATGGAACCGTTCCTGCCCAACCGCGGCAAGCCGGGCAAGGGCCCCAAGCTCAAGGTCGGCATGGCCATCGCGGTCGAGCCCATGGTCACCCTGGGCAGCGACGACACCATCGAGCTCGAGGACGGCTGGACCGTCATCACCGACGACGGCTCCCGCGCCGCGCACTGGGAACACAGCGTCGCGGTCACCGAGGACGGCCCCTGGGTGCTCACCGCCCTGGAGGACTGACCACACAGCACCACGACAGCGCCCCGGAGTCCCGGCTCCGGGGCGCTGTCGCGTGTTCAGCCCGCGAGCGGCAGGTGTGTGGACACCAGGTAGGACTCGTAGGCCACCTTGGCGCCGTCGCTGAACTCCTCGTACCGCAGGATCCGGGCGTCGTACTGGTTGATCAGCAGCGTGTGCCGGACCCTCCGCCCCGCCACCTCGTCGACCCGGCTGAGCAGCTCGCCCGCCCGGCTGGGGCCGTCGCCGGCGGGTCCGTCCCGGTGCAGGCCGGGCACCTGGCTGAGCGCACGCAGCAGCCAGCTCCGCTGGCGCGCGGTGAGCGCCCGGTCCCGGACCAGGTTCCGCACCGCCTCCAGGGCGGCGGCGGGCTCGCAGGCCACGTCGATCCCCTGCCACAGCCAGGCGGTGAAGGCGGCCTCCCCGTCCGGGATCGGCGCGGCGGGGCTGTAGCCGGTCGATCCGGACGGGGTGTCCTGGACGGTGGGCGCCTGGCCCGGCCACGAGACGGTGATGCGCCGGGAGCCGTCCGGGCGGTGCAGCACCTCGGTCTCGTGCGGCGGCTGCTGGTGCACCATGCCGAAGCCCACCGCCCGCCACTCCTCCCGCCGCACCTGCTCGACCGGTCCGGCCGGCGGGGACTGCGGCTTGGTGTCCTGCCAGTCGGCCACCGAGCGCAGCCAGTCCGGCGCGGGGGCGTCGTCCACCGGCACGGTCCGGGCCGGTGGCGGCAGCGTGGTGTGCTGGGCCGGGAGCTCGGGCAGGAGCAGGCCGACGGCGGTCACCGAGGTGATGACCGCCGCCGTCACCCCCACTCCGGCGAGCACCGGGCGCCGCCGGTACCGGGGACCACCGGTGTCCGTCCCGGTGGTCAGGATGCGGTGCAGGTCAGCGGCCCGGTCCGCCGGATCGGGCCAGTCCGTGGCCCGCGCGGCCGGGTCCAGCGGCGCCAGCAGCCGCCGCAGTTCCTCCTCGGCACCCATCACGCTCCTCCGGTCAGCAGTGCCAAGGCGGGCCAGGCGTCCGTGCGCAGGCGTCGCCGCAGCCGGAGCAGCCGCATGCTCAGCGCGGCCGCCGAGCAGCCGAGCGCCGCGGCCGCGTCCCTGGTGGACAGCCCTTCCCAGGCGATCAGCCGGAGCGCCTCCCGGTCGGTCTCGCCCAGTCCGGCCAGCGCCGCGGCCAGGGCCAGCCGGTCCTCGGTCTGCTCGGTGTGGTCGGCGGCGAGGTCCCGGCCGGAGTAGCGGGCGGCCTTGGCCACCAGCCCGTCCGCCCGGCGCGCGCCGCGGCAGGCGTTGGCCAGCACCCGGCGGGCCACCCCGTACAGCCAGGGCAGCGGCAGCCGGGCGCGCTCCAGCTCGGCGAAGCGGCGCCAGGCCACCAGGAACACGTCCGCGACCAGGTCCCGGCAGTCCAGCTCCGGCGCGCGTCGGCGCAGGTAGCGGGCGATGTCCTCGTAGTGCAGCTGGTACAGCGCGGTGAAGCGCTCCTCCGGACCGCTCATCGCCACCCCCCTTCGCCCACTCTGTGTCCGGACCGCGGTCGGCGACAACATCCGGCGCGCCGGGCTCCCTCTCAGGGACCCCCTCGAATCCCCATCGGGGATGACGCCTGGTGACGGGGCGTGCTGCCACCCTGGCTGACGTGAGCGAATCAGTGCGGACGTGGCTCATCGCCAGCGCGATCATGGTCGCGGTGTGGGCCGGCATGGCGCTGGTCACCGGCGAGGGGATCTACCCCTGGTTCCTCTGGCCGGTGGGCATCTGGGGGGCCATCGAGCTGTTCAGCTGGATGAGCAGACGCGGCGAGCGGCAGCGCGGCGAGCGCGGCTGACCCACCCCGGTTTGGAGACCAGCGCATACTGCGCCTACACTGGAGCGACGGCGCATCTCGTTGTGCCCGTTCCGACGTGCCCGTGGCTGTTCATCAGCTGCCTGGCGACCGGTGTTCCGCACTTCTGGTGCTCACCCGGCGGTCATCCAGGGTCTCGAAGGTAGCGGGCCCCTCGACTGCCCGTACACCGCCTGATCAGGGGTCTTTCCTAGTCTGATCGGGTTTGCCAGATCATCACTGTCACGAAACGCGGAGGACATGGGCAAGAAGGACGGGGCCATTGAAGTCGAGGGCCGCGTAGTCGAGCCGCTCCCCAACGCGATGTTTCGCGTCGAGTTGGAGAACGGCCACAGGGTCCTTGCACACATCAGCGGCAAGATGCGGCAGCACTACATCCGCATCCTGCCCGAGGACCGGGTAGTCGTGGAGCTGTCGCCCTACGACCTGTCCCGTGGCCGCATCGTCTACCGCTACAAGTGACCTCCACGGTGTCCTGGTGCCCCCAGGACACGCGGCCAAGCAGGAGTGCACGACCGTGAAGGTCCAGCCGAGCGTCAAGAAGATCTGCGACAAGTGCAAGGTGATCCGCCGTCACGGGCGGGTCATGGTGATCTGCGAGAACCTGCGTCACAAGCAGCGTCAGGGCTGATCACCCGCACTTCGGGTCGCTGATCCGGACGACAAACCACACAAGCCTCCCCGAACCTGTCCGGTACTGAGGTACCGCGACTGACCCCCGGTCTCCAGGCCGGGGCCCACGAGTAGTCGAGTCGACTCGTGGGGCGGTCGGGGAGAAGACCTGGAGATACGACGAAGGAGAAAGTCGCCGCATGGCACGACTCTCTGGCGTCGATCTTCCCCGCGAGAAGCGGTTGGAGATCGCGCTGACCTACATTTTCGGCATTGGCCGTACCCGCTCCCGGGAGATCCTGGGCGCGACCGGCCTGAGCGCCGACCTGCGTGTTCGCGAGCTCACTGACGACGACGTCGTCAAGCTCCGCGAGTACATCGAGAACCACTTCAAGGTTGAGGGTGACCTCCGCCGCGAGGTTCAGGCCGACATTCGCCGGAAGATCGAGATCGGCTGTTACGAGGGGCTGCGGCACCGCCGCAACCTGCCCGTGCGGGGCCAGCGCACCAAGACCAACGCGCGTACCCGCAAGGGCCCGAAGAAGACGGTCGCCGGCAAGAAGAAGGCCGGAAAGAAGTAAGACCTCGCGCTAGCTAGGAGATCACCGCAACATGCCACCGAAGTCCCGTACGGGCGCCGGGGTCAAGAAAATCCGGCGCAAGGAAAAGAAGAACGTCTCTCATGGGTTCGCCCACATCAAGAGCACGTTCAACAACACGATCGTGTCGATCACGGACCCCGCGGGCAACGTGATCAGCTGGGCGTCCGCAGGCCACGTTGGCTTCAAGGGCTCCCGCAAGTCGACGCCGTTCGCCGCCCAGATGGCCGCGGAGAACTGTGCCCGCAAGGCCGCTGAACACGGCATGCGCAAGGTCGACGTGTTCGTGAAGGGCCCTGGCTCTGGCCGGGAAACCGCGATCCGTTCCCTCCAGGCCGCTGGTCTCGAGGTCGGCACTATCCAGGACGTGACCCCGCAGCCGCACAACGGCTGCCGCCCGCCCAAGCGGCGCCGGGTCTAAGCGCGGGAAGGAGTAATTCACGATGGCTCGTTACACCGGTCCCGCGACTCGTAAGTCTCGTCGGCTCAAGGTTGACCTCATCGGCGGCGACCGCTCCTTCGAGCGCCGTCCGTACCCCCCTGGCCAGCACGGCCGGACTCGCATCAAGGAGTCCGAGTACCTGCTGCAGTCGCAGGAGAAGCAGAAGGCCCGCTTCACCTACGGCGTGCTGGAGAAGCAGTTCCGTCGCTACTTCGAGGAAGCGCGTCGCGTCACCGGCAAGACCGGTGAGGCACTGCTGATCATCCTCGAGTCGCGGCTGGACAACGTCGTGTACCGCGCCGGCCTGGCCCGCACGCGGCGTCAGGCGCGCCAGCTGGTGGCCCACGGCCACTTCCTGGTCAACGGCAAGAAGGTCAACATCCCGAGCTTCCGGGTGTCCCAGTACGACATCATCGACGTGAAGCCGAAGTCGCTGCCGACGCTGCCGTTCCTGGCCGCGAAGGAAGCCCTCGGCGACCGTCCGGTGCCGGCCTGGCTCCAGGTTGTTCCGTCGACGCTGCGTGTGCTCGTGCACTCGCTCCCGGTCCGGGCTCAGATCGACACCCCGGTCCAGGAGCAGCTCATCGTCGAGCTCTACTCGAAGTGACGTGTACCGGGGCGGCTGTCTTGCGACAGTCGCCCCGGCACTGCGTCTGACCGTCGGCACGAAGGGTGTGCCGCCGGGGCAAGGCCCAGTACGGCGTCAAATAGCGGGCGCCGACAGGTAAAGGAGTTCCACAGTGCTTATCTCCCAGCGGCCCACGCTGGCCGAGGACACGGTCAACGAGACCCGCTCCCGGTTCGTCATCGAACCGCTGGAGCCGGGCTTCGGCTACACCCTCGGCAACTCGCTGCGGCGCACGCTGCTGTCCTCCATCCCGGGGGCAGCGGTGACCAGCATCCGCATCGACGGCGTGCTCCACGAGTTCACCACGGTGCCCGGCGTGAAGGAGGATGTCACCGACATCATCCTGAACCTCAAGGAGCTGGTCGTCAGCTCCGAAGAGGACGAGCCGGTCACCATGTACCTGCGCAAGCAGGGCCCCGGTGAGGTCACCGCTGGCGACATCGTGCCGCCGGCCGGTGTCACCGTGCACAACCCCGACCTGCACATCGCCACCCTGAACGGCAAGGGCAAGCTGGAGATCGAGCTCGTTGTCGAGCGCGGTCGCGGCTACGTCCCGGCCATGCAGAACAAGCAGGCCGGCGCCGAGATCGGCCGGATCCCGGTCGACTCGATCTACTCGCCGGTGCTGAAGGTGACGTACAAGGTCGAGGCCACCCGTGTCGAGCAGCGCACGGACTTCGACAAGCTGATCCTGGACGTGGAGACCAAGCCGTCGATCACCCCCCGCGACGCGGTGGCATCGGCCGGTAAGACCCTCGTCGAGCTGTTCGGCTTGGCCCGTGAGCTCAACGTCGACGCCGAAGGCATCGAGATCGGCCCCTCGCCCGCCGAGGCGGACACCATCGCGGCGTTCGCGATGCCGATCGAGGACCTGGACCTCACGGTCCGTTCCTACAACTGCCTCAAGCGCGAGGGCATCCACACCGTTGGCGAGCTGGTCTCGCGCAGCGAGGCGGACCTGCTCGACATCCGCAACTTCGGTGCCAAGTCGATCGACGAGGTCAAGCTGAAGCTGGCCGGCCTTGGGCTCGCGCTCAAGGACAGCCCGCCCGGGTTCGACCCGTCCGCCGCGGCCTCGGAGTACACCGGTGAGGGTTGGGCAAGTGGGCACGTCGACACCGTCCACGACGATGGCCAGGACTACGCGGAGACGGAGCAGCTCTGAGCTGTCCGTCCACTGTGGACGCTGACACGTCACAGCGTTGAGCTTGATCTAGAGGAGTAACCGATGCCCACGCCCACCAAGGGAGCCCGGCTCGGTGGGTCCCCGGCCCACGAGCGGCTGCTGCTGGCCAACCTGGCCACCCAGCTGTTCCAGCACGGCCGGATCACCACCACCGAGGCCAAGGCGCGGCGGCTGCGTCCGCTCGCCGAGAAGCTGATCACCAAGGCCAAGCGCGGCGACCTGCACAACCGCCGTGAGGTCATGCGCACCGTCCGCGACAAGGACGTGGTGCACAAGCTGTTCGCCGAGATCGGCCCGCACTTCGCGGAGCGTCCCGGCGGCTACACCCGCATCATCAAGTCGATGCCGCGCAAGGGCGACAACGCCCAGATGGCGATCATCGAGCTGGTGGGCGAGAAGACCGTCACCGCTGAGGCGGAGAAGGCCCGCGGCACCAAGTTCGCCAAGGACGCCCCCAAGGCCGACGCGGTGACCGGTACCGAGGTCGTCGAGGCCGAGGAGACCAAGGTCGAGGACACCAAGGCGGAGACCGCCGAGGAGCCCAAGGCTGAGGAAGCCAAGGCCGAGGACGCCGAGAAGGCCGACGACGCCAAGAAGTGACGACTGAGCTCCAGTCCGCCGAGCCCGCCACCCCCGCTGGGGATGGCGGGCTCGTGCGCGTTCGCCTCGACCTCGGCTACGACGGCACCGACTTCTCCGGCTGGGCCAAGCAGCCCGGCCGCCGCACCGTGTGCGGGGTGCTGGAGGAAGCCATCTCCCGGGTGCTGCGCAGGGAGATCGCGCTGACCGTGGCCGGGCGCACCGACGCCGGGGTGCACGCCACCGGCCAGGTCGCCCACCTCGACCTGCCTGCTGAGTCCGATGTGGACGGTCTGCCGCGCAGGCTGGCCCGGCTGCTGCCCGCCGACGTGCGGGTCTTCGCCGCCAGGGTGGTCACCGCCGACTTCGACGCCCGGTTCGCCGCGCTGCGACGGCACTACGAGTACCGGGTGGGCACCGCGCCCTACGGCGTGAACCCGCTGGACGCCAGGCGGATCGTCTCGGTGCCGCGCCGGCTGGACCTGGCCGCGATGAACGAGGCCGCCGCCCTGCTGCTCGGGGAACGGGACTTCGCCGCCTTCTGCAAGCGCAGGGAGGGCGCCACCACGGTCCGGGAGCTCCAGCGGCTGGAATGGCGCGCGGAGAGCGAGCACGTGCTCCTGGCCGCGGTGTCCGCGGACGCCTTCTGCCACTCCATGGTGCGCAGCCTGGTCGGCGCGCTGCTCGCGGTCGGCGACGGCCGCAAACCGGTGAGCTGGCCCGCGGAGCTGCTCCGGTCCACCGAACGCGCCAACGGCGTCACGGTGGCCCCCGCGCACGGGCTGGTGCTGGTCAGGGTCGACTACCCGGAAGACACCGAGCTGGCCGCGCGGGCCGAACTGACCCGCAACGTGCGCGCGGTGCCCGGCTGCCGCTGAGCAGCCGGGGTCGCACGTCAGTCGCCCCGGCGGACCGGGCCGAGGATCTGCTGTTCCTTCGGCGTGGTCACCAGCCGCAGCGGGCGCCACAGGTTCGCGCCGAGGGCCACCACGCCGTCGTCCTTGAGCTGGGTCAGCTGGTTCACCATTGGCGGCGGCAGCCGCCAGATCCGGCCGGCCAGCTGGGCCTGGCCCACCGGCAGGCGCTGCATCAGCACCAGGTCGGCGTTGTTCGCCGTGGCCGAGGCCTGCGGGTGCAGGTAGGGCAGCACGTACAGGGTGGTCTGCCAGGCCGAGCGGGGCGGGAACATCTCCTGCGGCACCGCGCCGCCGTCGTGCACCACCAGCAGCGGCCCGTCCTCCGAGGCCCTGGGCAGCTCGATCGGGGACAGCCTGCGGATCTGCACCAGCGGCATCTGCTGCGCCTCAGGACCCTGTCCGGCGGCCCTGGTGAGCACCTGCCAGGCCTGCGGGCGACCGGTGGCGATGACCACCCAGGCGCCGATGGCCATCGCGCGCAGCGCCACCTGGCGGGCCAGGTAGAGCCCGCCGACCGAGACGATCCGGGTGGGCTGGTTGCGCATCACCGACACGGTGAGCGGCTCGCCCTTGATCCCGGAGCCGAGCACCATGCCGCCGCGGTCGCCGGTGGGGCTGATCGCGTCCAGCATCTCCGGGGCGACCAGGAACTCCGGCGCGACGCCGAGGTCGGCCGCCTTGTTCTCCATCATGCGGCTGCTCATGTGTTCCCTCCCAGCGGCAGCGAGGCGGCGAAGGCGTCCAGCTGCTGGCCCTTCAACGGGGTCAGGCTGATGCCGATGTGGTTGCTGACCTGCTGCAGCCGGGTGTGCGCGGCGTCCAGCTCGGCGGGGTTGCGGGCGCTGACCCGGACCAGCCCGCGCAGCCCGACCTGGCCGGGCTCGCCGCTGGGCGCGATCGCCACCGACACCGTGGAGGACAGCGCGCGGATGCCGGTGAGCACGTTCAGGCTCTGCGCCACGCCCTTGGTGGACCAGCCGGTGACCGCGTAGCTGGCGTGCCCGATGCCGCCGGCGGTGACCCCGGTCCAGCGCTCGACCAGGCTGACCGGCTTGCCGGTGCCGGTGGCGCTGCTCAGCTCCGCAGCCGAGGTGGCCGAGCGCAGCAGCTCGTCGGCGTCCAGCGGCCGGATCGGCACGCCGCGGGACTCCAGCGCGTTGCGCACCCGGGAGACCGCGCCGATCAGCGCGCGGTGCGCGCCGACCACGCCGCCACCGCGTTCCCGCACCGCGGCGGGGCAGCGCTTGGGGTCCAGCCGGACCGCGATCCAGGTGGTGCGCCGGGCGGCCGCGGGCAGCGGGCCGAGCACCTCCAGGTAGGAGGCCAGCGCGGGCGAGGACGGTGGCAGGGCCGCGCTGCCCGGGTAGCAGTGCGTGATGACCTGGATGGAGTCCAGCACCACGCCGCGGTCCTCAAGACAGGGTGCGAGCGAGCTCAGCGGCAGCGGCGGGGTGGCGCCCACGTGCGAGACCATCTGCGGCGCCGGGTCGACCAGCAGCAGGGCGGTCCAGGTGCCCTCGTGCCAGGCCAGCCCGATCGGCCGGTCCTCGTGGTCCTTGCTGTGCGCCACCACCAGGTCCGGGAAGGCCAGCCGGAGCAGCCCGACCCGGACGTCCTCGGTGCCGGTGACCTTGGCGTCGGTGTCGGCGGCGGAGACCGCCTGCTCCGGCGGCACCGGGTGCGCGACCCTGGTGTGCGAGCGGAAGCGGTAGCTGGTGGTCAGGCTGATCCACTGGGTCAGCCAGCGGCCGCGCATGCGGGCCAGCGCCAGGATCAGCGCCAGTCCGGCCACGCCGGCGGCCACCGGCAGCAGGGCGGTGTTGATCGCCAGCAGCACCAGCCCGAGCGCGCCGCCGATCTCCAGCACGACCAGGTTGGCCACCGGCAGCGCCCCGAGGGTGGCGCCGACCTCGCGCCGCCGGGCGCGCATCACGGTGCGCACCGCACCGGCCATGGCCGCCGGGCTCGGCGGCGCCGGCGGACGCTGCTGGGCAGACTGAGGTGTGGTCACGGACATCCGCCCTCTGTTGTTCCCCTCGTGGGCACGAAAACGCTCCCTGATGGACCTGGCAGGTGGCAGCCGGTGGACGATGTGCGTGCGCCGGGCTCCGCCGAAGGAGTGTCGGGTTCCCCCAACCGCACCCACGCGACCCGCCGATCCGGCTATCCTGCCGAACCGTACCGCGACCGGGAGAGCAGCAGGCCGAGAATGCCCTCAACACCTACCACCAAGTCCCAGGTTCACGCGTACCAGTTCGTGATTCGCAGGATGGAATCCGCGCTGGTCCGCAAGGACGCGGTGATGTTGCACGAACCGACCCGCACCCAGACACGCGCGACCGTGGTCGGGGCGATCCTCGCCGCGGTCTGCTGCCTGGGTTTCATCGTCTGGGGCTACCTGGACCCGACCGGTAAAACGCCGCCGGAGAACGGCATCGTGATCAGCAAGCAGTCCGGCGCCGTGTACGTGGCGATGAACAACCCGGCGAAGATGCTGGTCGCGACCCCGAACCTGGCTTCGGCCCGGTTGCTGCTGGTGGCCATGGGCGGTAGCGCCGGCCAGGCCACCGCGCCCGTGACGGTGGACGAGGCCTCGCTCACCGGGGTCTCCAGGGGCGCCTTCACCGGCATCCCCGGCGCGCCCGAGCTGCTGCCGACCGGCGAGCAGATCGTTTCACCCGACTGGGGCATCTGCGACCAGCTGACCGTGGACCAGGCCCAGGTGAAGGGCGAGGAGAAGCCCGCGATCGACACCACCGCCTTCGGTGGCGTGACCAACCTCGGCCGCAAGCTCAAGGACGAGGAGGGCCTGTTGTTCAAGGCCCCCAACGGCAGCCACTACCTGGTCTTCGCCAGCGACCCGGCCAAGGGCCTGCCGGGCGCGGGCGCGGTGCGCGCCAAGATCGACATGACCAACAAGGCGCTGATGAACGCGATGCGCATCTCCAACCCGGTGCCGCGGCTGGCCTCCTCCGCGTTGATCAACGCGATCCCGGAGGTCAAGGAGCTCAAGCCGCTGGAGATCAGCGAGAAGGGCAGCAGCATCACCGCCTACCCCGCGCCCAGCGGCCGCAAGGTCGGCGAGGTGGTCCGGGAGCAGCGCGCGGACGGCAGCTTCGGCTACTACCTGCTGCTCAAGGACGGCGTGCAGGAGATCCCGCTGGCGGTGGCCGACCTGATGCAGACCGCCTCCGGCAGCAGCTCGGCCTGGGTCACCCTGGGGCCGGGCGCGGTGAGCAACCTGCAGCGCAGCAACACCGCGATCGACATGAAGGACTACCCGAGGGTGGTGCCGAAGATCGTCGGCGTGCTCGAGCAGGGCACCACCTGCCTGAACTGGGGCGTGCAGGGCGGCAAGCCGGTCACCTGGGTCGGCCTGGCGAACGCCACGCCCACCCCGGACCCGAAGCTGAAGCCGGTCGAGCTGGCCCAGGCCGACGGCAGCGGCGACAAGGTGGACAAGTTCTTCATGCCGCCGGGCAAGGCCGCGGTGGTGCGCAGCACGACCTCGGAGAACAACTTCGGCTCCGGCCCGATCTTCCTGGTCTCCGACCGCGGCGTGCGCTTCGGCATCCCGAACCAGAAGGTCGCCGAGGGACTGGGGCTGGGCGCCGACTACCGGCCCGCGCCCGAGGTCATCCTGCGCACACTGCCGACCGGGCCCATCCTGGATCCGAAGGAAGCCGCCCGGATCTTCGACACCGTGCAGGTGGACGAGACCGACCCCAAGCGACGGGTGATGCCCTCGCAGAACGCGCAGCCCGGCGGCTGAGCCGGACCGCCCCGGCGGGAACCGGACACCCGGGCGCACCGTCGGAGTTCGTGCGGACGGGCAGGCGAGAACTGGGGGCTGGAATGGCCAACAAGGTCAGGGTCGACACCGACTGGCTGAGCGGGTACGCCAAGCAGGTCGCGGCGGCCGGTGACGAGCTGGGCCGGGCGGCGGGCTCGCTCGGCGCCAGCCCGCTCGGCCCGGAGGCCTTCGGCGAGCTGGGCAGGCAGCTGCGCACCGCCGAGTCCTACGCCAGGGCCGCCGAGCTGCTGCGCGGCCAGCTGGCCCGCGCGGGCGAGGTGCTGCGCTCGGCCTCCGGTGAGCTCGGCGAGGTGGTCAAGCACTACCAGGGCGGCGAGTCCGACAGCGCCAGCGGCCTGCGCCGCACCGAGGGGAGGCGCTGAGCATGGACTTCAGCTCGCTGCGCGCCCACCCCGAGCCGCTGACCGTCCCCCGGGACAGCGGCCCGGACGGCCGCGCCGCCGCCCGCGGCCTGGACGACCACCTGAACTACCTGTCCCGCACCGCCCGCCAGCTCGGCGTCGCCGATCCGGTCGAGGAATACTTCGGCCCGGTGGTCGGCCAGTGGAACGACATGCACGCCGAGGCCGCCCGCTGGCGCGCCGCGGCCCGCAGCCTGGACGACGTCGCGGCCAAGGTGACCACACCGCTGGGCGGCCTGGACTCGGTGTGGGACGGCGCGGACTCCGACGCCTTCCTGGACCACATGCGCAAGGTCGGCCTGGCCGGCGGCGGCGTCTCCGATGCCATGGTCGCCCTGGCCGACGCGCTGGACGCCACCGCGGACGGCCTGAGCCAGATCGTGCGCGACCTGGTCGAGGTGCTGGCCGACAGCGCGGAGAACGTCTCGGCCGCCATGGTCGTGCCGGTGCAGGGCGAGGTCAGGGCCAAGAAGTACCTGGACGACCAGCACCGCCCCACCAAGGAGCTCTTCGAGGCGGCCCGCCAGGTCCTGGAAGCCTTGGTGGGCCTGTGCGACGGCTTCGAGCAGGCCGACGCCTTCACCGCCATCAAGCTCACCCACACCATGCCCGAGACCAACTGGAACTTCGACGCCCCCAAGCCCCCAGCCCCCACCGAGGAGGGCACCAAGGCCGCCAGGGGCGGCGGCGGGGCCGGTGGCGGCGGTGGTGGCTTCGGCGGTGGAGGTGCAGGCGGCGGCGGTGGCCTCGGTGGCGGCGGCTCCCTCGGCGGCGGCGCGGCCTCGGCACCCCCGCCCCCGCCACCCGGTGGCGCGGCGGCCGCGGTGCAGGGTCCGGCGGCCAGCCCGCAACCCGCGGCGGCGGCCGCCGGGGCAATGGGTCCTGGCGCTGGTGCGCCACCCGCCGGCGGCATGGGCGGGATGATGCCGATGGGCGGCATGATGGGCGCCGGTGGCGGTGGCCAGGGCGGGGACCAGGAGCACAAGTCCAAGACCAGGGTCACGGCCAGCTCGACCGAGCTGTTCGGCAAGCCGAAGAAGGCCGCGCCCCCGGTCATCGGCGAGGACTGACAGACCTCGGGGCCCCCGCTCGGCGAGCAGGGGCCCCGAGGGCACAACAGGTCTCAGTGCAGGGGCCGCAGGGCGGACTCTTCCTCGCCCTTCCGGTTGCGCTGCACCGTGTGCATGACGAACAGCGTCAGCAGCAACAAACCGAGCCCGCCGCCCGCGCCCGCGATCGCGACCACGATCGGCGTCCAGTCCTTCTCCAGCGGCGGCTTCAGCGCCATGGCGTCGCGCAGCGCGGGTGAGGGCCGCACGCCGGCTTCCTCCGGCAGCACCGCGGTCAGCGCGGCGATCGGGTCGACCATGCCGTAGCCGAGGTAGAAGTCCCGGCCGTCCTTGCCCGCCGGGTGCTGCGCGGTCTTCTGCAGCCGGGACATCACCTGGTAGGCGTCCAGGTCGGGGTACCGCTCGCGCACCAGCGCGGCCACCCCGGCCACGTACGGCGCGGCGAAGCTGGTGCCCTGGATCTCGGTCGGGTTGCCGCTGTTGTCCAGCATCCGGTTGGCCAGCTTGGTCGCGCCCCGGCCGGGGTCCAGCGAGGTGATCTGGGTGCCCGGTCCGGCGATGTCCACCCAGGGGCCGCCGATGGAGAACTCGGCCGCGCTGCCGTCCCGCTTGACCGCGCCGACGGTGAGCACGTCGTCGTCGAAGAAGGCGGGGCTGGTGACCACCCTGGCCCGGCCCGGCTCGTTGTTGTTCTTGCAGCTGCTCTTGTCGTTGCCGGAGTCGGTGTTGCCGGCCGCGACCACGATGACCTTGTCCTTCTCCTTCACCGCGTACCGCACGGTGGCCCGCAGCATGGGCTGGTCGGCCAGTGTGCCGACCGCGCCGCAGATGGTCTCGGAGATGTTGATCACCGTGACCTCGGGGTCGTCGGCCGCCCGGCGGATGGCCTGGGCCAGCGTGCCGACCCGGCCCGCGGACTTGGTCACCCCGTTGCTGTCCTTGGCCTGGAAGAACGGGTCGGTCTGGCGGAAGGCCAGGATCTCCGCGTCCGGCGCGACGCCCTTGAAGCCCTCGGTGCTGTCGTCGTTGTTCGCGGCGATGATGCCGGCCACCAGCGTGCCGTGGCCGTTGCAGTCCTCGGTGCCGTTCTTGCCGTCCTGGACGTAGTCACCGCCGCCCTGCAGCCGGTTGCCCAGCCGGGGATGCGGGTTGACCCCGGTGTCGATGACGGCGACCTTCTGCTTCTTGCCGGTGGCGAACCGCCAGGCCTTCTCGAACTGGAGCACCATCTGGCCCCACGGCCGTTCCTCGACGGTCAGCCCGTTGTTGCCCGGCTGGATGCAGCCCTGTTTGGCCTCGTAGGTCAGGTCCTTCACCGCCGGTCCGGCCGGGGCGGGCGTGCCAGGGGGCGGGGGCTTCGGGAACTGGTCGTCCGGCTTGGCCAGACCCGAGGGGGTCGGCTGCTGGGCCTGGGCGACCCACAGCGGGTTGAGCGTGAGCAGGGTGGCCGCGACGCCGGTGAGCGCCGCGGCTCGCCGCAACCGCCGCATCACAGCGCCCGGACCGCGGAGTACAGCTCCATGACCGCCAGGGCCAGCGGCAGCACGGCGGCGATGAAGATGGCCTCGGCCACGTCGACCGAGCGGCGCATCGGCGGGGAGAAGCGCTGGTTCGGGAACACCACGCCGAGCACCAGGCCGAGCGCGGCCAGCGCGATCAGCGTGCCGAAGACCCACAGCAGCTGGCCGAACGGGCTGGCGGTGAGCATCCAGCCGACCAGCAGTCCACCGGCGGAGAGGATGCCGGTGGACAGCAGCGCCACCGCCTGGCTGCCGTTGGCGTAGGTGCGGGCGCGCAGCAGCAGCACCGCGGTGACCACCGCGCCGAAGATCGGGCCCCAGAACTTCGGCATGGTGCCGGCCAGCACGGCGCCACCGGCGGCGACCAGGCCGCAGCCGATGATCATGCCGGTCATGTACTCGTGGGCCAGGCCCGCGCGGCGCTCGATCACCTCGTAGTCCGGGAAGCCCTGGTCCTCCTTGAGGTCCTCGGCGTTGCTCGGCACGTGCGGCAGCGGGATCTTGGCCATCTTGATGGTCATCTGCGGCAGCGTGGACAGCACCACCAGCGCGGCCGCGGCGGCACCGGCGCCGAAGCCGTGTGGCGGGTAGTCCACGAACATCGCCACGGTGGAGGTGAGCAGGCCGAGCACGCCGACGGTGACCGCGGCGATGAACACCGACACGCCCGCGCCGATCACCATCAGCGCCGCGCCCGCGACCACCGCGACCAGTGCGAAGCCGAGCAGCAGGTTGGCCGCGCCCGGACCGCCGGGCACCGCGTACAGACCGGCCACGAAGGCCATCGGCAGGCCACCGGTGGCGGCGATGATGATGCCGGTGGTGGGGGCGGCGTAGGAGCGCACGACCACCGCGCCGACGATCACCGCGACGACCGCGGCCACGCCCGCGGTGATCGCGGCGGCCAGCGGGTAGGCGGTGCCGGCCAGGCCGACGGTGACCGCGGCGGCCAGGAAGGCCAGGCCGCCCGCCCAGTGCCCGAGCTTGCGCGCGGTCTCGGCGTCCCAGGCCCGGAAGCTGGCCGGGTCGGCGTCGGCGATCGCGTCCACCACGTCGTCGTAGAGCGCCTTCGGCGGGTTCTCCACCCGCCGGCGCAGCTGCAGGATGTCGCCGTCGACGACCGCGAGCGAGGCGAGCGTGCGCCCCGGCTCCAGCGGGTCCTGACCGATCTTCGCCAGGCACCAGCCACCGTGCCGGACACCGCCGTCCGGGCTGTTCTCCTGGG